>JAFTGD010000017.1 GCA_017458065.1 Oscillospiraceae bacterium | reverse complement strand
TTATTTAACACTCAATAATTTAGCATATTTCCTCTGAAATTGCAAGAAGAAAAGTAGAAAAACGCCCTGTTTACTTGGGTAGTTTGCCAGTGGTGAAGTCATGCAGGCAATTGAGAGTTAATTTTCTCAGGAGTTAAGAGTATAAGGATCCCAACGGCTACTGGTATGGCATTTACACCGGCCTGCTGGGCTTCATGGTCAACACGGACGAGCTCGACCGTCTCGGCCTTGAAGCGCCCCAGACCTGGGACGACCTGCTGAAGCCCGAATACAAGGGCCTGATCTGGCTCTCCAACTACAAGACCGCCGGCACGCCGAAACTGGTCGCCAACCTCATGATCCAGCTGAAGGGCCATGACGAAGGCATCCAGTATCTCGTCGACCTGGATAAAAACGTTGAAGTCTACACCAAGTCCGGCTCCGGCCCGTCCAAGAACGTCGGCACCGGCGAGTGCGTCATCGGCATCGGCTTCCTGCATGACGGCATCACCCAGATTGTGGACAACGGCTATGAGAACGTCAAGCTCATCGTTCCGCAGGACGGCACCACCTGCGAGATCGGCCCCGTGGCCATCTTCAAGGGCGCCGCGCATCCCAATGCTGCGAAGCTGTTTGTGGAGTATGCCCTGTCCCCGGACTGCGTAGAGCTGGCGGACGAGACCGGTTCCTATCAGTTCCTGGTCATCGACAATGCCGAGCAGCCGGCAGCAGCCGCGGAGTTTGGCCTGGATCCCAGCCTGGTATGGGACGGCTATGATTTTGCAGCCGCGGTTGAGGACACTGCTCAGAATGTCGAGGATGTCATGACCGCAATTGAGAATTCCGGCGCAGATGTCGGCGAGGGACGTTTCCAGACCTCCTGATCTCCGTATCGGAAGAGACTTTACACTTAGGCTTATAGCATCCGCAAGGATGGCGGGTTTCCCGCCATCCTTTCTTTTACAGGCAGCTTAACAAGCAGAACAGAGAGGAGCTGTTTTTATGGCCAAAAGCCAGGGAGCGGCGCTGGATCGGAAGAAGCTGATGGCAGATCCGATCATGGTGACGACCATTGTCTTGCTGATAACGTTTTTAACCTTGTTTATTCTCTATCCGCTGGCGATCCTGCTGGTGGACAGTTTTGTGGGCGACGGGAGCTTCGGATTCAGTATCTTCAAACGGATCTTTGCCATGCCAAGCTTTACCCGCGCGATCACAAATACACTGAAAGTTGGCTTCGTAGTGGGGATCCTGTCCGCACTGATCGGCCTTTTGTTTGCCTATGTGGAGGTCTATGTGCGGATGAACCGCTTCGTGGGCGGCCTGTTCAAGGTCGTGTCCATGCTGCCGGTGGTTTCGCCGCCCTTCGTGCTGAGCCTTTCGATGATCATGCTCTTCGGCAAGGCGGGCATCATCACCCGCTTCCTGCTGCACATCTATGACAACAGCGTCTATGGCTACTGGGGCATCGTCATTGTCCAGACGCTGACCTTCTTCCCGGTGTGCTACATGATGCTGAAGGGCCTGCTCAAGAACATCGACCCTTCCCTCGAGGAGGCGGCGAGAGACATGGGCGCAGGCCGCTGGAAGGTGTTTGCCGATGTGACGCTGCCGCTGCTGCTGCCGGGCCTCGGGAATGCCTTTCTCGTGACCTTTATCGAGTCGATCGCGGACTTTGCAAACCCGATGATCATCGGCGGTTCCTACGATACGCTCGCCACGACGATCTATCTTCAGATCACCGGTGCCTATGACAAGGCGGGCGCCGCGGCGATGGCCGTGGTGCTGCTGTGCATCACGCTTGCGATGTTCGCGGTACAAAAGTATTACCTCGAGGCCAAGACCGCCGCGACCCTGACCGGCAAGGCCAGCCGAGGCCGTATGCTGATCGAGGATAACAGCGTAAAGGTCCCTCTGACCATCTTCTGCGCACTGGTGGCGGCCTTTGTCATCCTGATGTATATCTGTGTGCCCATTGGAGCGCTGTTCCCGACCTGGGGCTACAAGTTCTTCCCGCTGACAGGGAAGTGGTTCCAGCAGGTCTTCACCCGCTACCGCGGCTTTCAGGCCTTCCGGGATTCCTTTGTGCTCTCCTTTATCTCGGCACCCATTACGGCGCTGCTCAGCATGATCATTTCTTACCTCGTGGTGAAACGCAAGTTCAAAGCCAAGGGCTTCATCGAGGCAGTCTCAATGCTGGCCATGGCGGTGCCGGGCACGGTTCTCGGCGTCGGATATATCCGCGGCTTCTCAGGCGGCCTCTTCCACAGCGGAATCCTGCAGGGCATCTACGGGACAGGTCTGATCCTGGTCATTGTCTTCGTGGTGCGGTCACTGCCGACGGGTACCCGAAGCGGCATCTCCGCCCTGCGGCAGATCGACAAGTCCATTGAGGAATCGGCTTACGATATGGGCGCGGACAGCTTCAAGGTGTTTATGACCGTAACACTGCCGCTCATTAAGGATTCGTTCCTCAGCGGTTTGGTGACGGCCTTTGTCCGCAGCATCACGGCCATTTCGGCCATCATCCTGCTGGTGACGCCGCAGTATCTGCTTATCACCGTACAGATCAACGAGTTTGCGGAAAAGGGCTCCTACAGCCTTGCCTGCGCGTTCGCAACGATCCTGATTCTCATTACCTACGGCGCTGTGCTGCTGATGAATCTGTTTATCAAGCACTTCGGCACCAGCAAACAGATCAAGGAGGACTAATCCATGGAAAAGATGAAAAAAGGCGTCAGGCTGGAGCATATTTCCAAAATCTACCAGGACCCGAAGACCGGAAAGGACTTCTACGCCGTCAGGGACACCTCGCTGGATATTGAACCGGGCTCCTTTGTAACGCTGCTGGGCCCCTCCGGCTGCGGCAAGACGACGACCCTGCGCATGATCGCGGGCTTTGAAAGCCCGGACGAGGGCGAGATCTATCTGGGTGACGAGCCCATCAACGAGCTCACGCCAAACAAGCGCGACACGGCCATGGTCTTTCAGAGCTATGCGCTGCTGCCGCATTATAACGTGTTTGACAACGTGGCCTACGGCCTGAAGCTGCGCAAGATCCCGAAGGACGAGATCCGCGAGCGCGTCATGAAAATCCTGGATCTGGTGGAGCTGACCGGGATGGAGGGGCGCATGACCAACCAGCTCTCCGGCGGCCAGCAGCAGCGCGTGGCGCTGGCAAGGGCGCTGGTGATCGAGCCTTCCGTCCTCCTGTTTGACGAACCACTGTCCAACCTGGACGCCAAGCTGCGTGTCTCGATGCGTACCGAGATCCGCCGCATCCAGCAGGAGGTCGGCATCACGGCGATCTACGTGACGCACGACCAGTCCGAAGCCATGGCTTTGTCAGACAAAATCATCATTATGAACAAGGGCGTCGTCGCCCAGATGGGCACGCCGCAGGAGATCTACTACCATCCCGTCAACGAGTTTGTCGCCGACTTCATAGGCGAGGCCAACTTCCTGAAAGGCAAAATGACCGGGAAGGATGCCGGACACGCAGTCCTGGACATCGAGGGGAACGCCCTTCCCGTCGAGGATAACGGCAAGATGGAAGCCGGCGGGGAGTATACGCTGGTGCTCCGGCCTGAGGCGGCGTCGCTCGCCGATGAGGGAGGCCTGCCCTGCGAGGTCGTTCTCTCCTGCTTCATGGGCTCGTACCAGAACTACCATGTCAAGGTCGGCGATACGCTGGTGAAGCTGGAGGAGCACAACCCGAAGAACAAGCACATCTACGCGGTCGGGGATCACTGCTCGCTGGTGTTTGATCCAAGGTCTGTCCACGTACTGTAAATCTGATCCGGAAGGAGAATTCTGCTATGCCGATGGTGGTTGTGGGGAACGTATTTGTAGACTTCAAAGGCTTTCCGGAGGGAACGTATATCCCGGCCGGGCGCAACGCCGGGCGGGTGGAGATCGTCCACGGCGGCGTGGGGCGTAATGTGGCCGAGGATATCGCCAATGTCGAGCTGCGGCCGCGCTTTGTGAGTATGGTGGACAACACCGCTCAGGGGGCGGAAGTGTTGCGCAAGCTACAGAACCACAAGGTGGATACCAAGTTTATCTCGGTGGTGCCGGACGGCATGGGAATCTGGCTCGCGGTGATGGATCACAACGGGGACGTGGTCGGCTCCATCTCCAAGCGGCCGAAGATGGACGCCATGCTGAAGCTGCTGCAGGAGCACGGGGACGAAATTTTCTGCGACGCGACCAGCGTGGTGATCGAAGTCGACATCGACAAGGATGTCGCCAAGGAGACCTTCTATTATGCCGAGAAGTACGGCGTGCCGACCTACGCGCTGGTGGCGAACATGAGCATCGCCCTGCAGCGGAGGGATCTGATCAAGCGCACCAACTGCTTTATCTGCAACCAGCAAGAGGCCGGGATCTTCTTCGCGGATGATTTCATGGGCTGCAGCCCGGAGCAGATGGCGGAAGAGCTGCATAGAAGAGTACAGGCCGCCGGGCTGAACGCCATGGTTGTCACAATGGGTTCGCAGGGGGCGGTCTGGGCCGAGGCACGGGGCGGGTTTGGCGTCTGCCCGTCGGTGCCGGTACAGGTATGCGATACCTCCGGCGCGGGAGACGCTTTCTGCGCCGGGGTCAGCATCGGGCTGAGCTACGGCAAGACCCTGGCGGAGGCCTGCGTCATCGGGACAAGGCTGGCAACAGCGACCATCACCGTGCCGGAGAGCGTCTGTCCCCGTTTCCTGCCGCAGGAGCTGGGCCTTGACGTAAAGGAAAGAGAACAGATGAGCCTGTTCTGAGGCCGGGCCGGAGTACAAATTGTTATCTGCCCATGCGGCGCCGCATCATCACGCGGCGCCGCTTCCACATGTCTGCCGCAAAAAACTTTGCCGATTTAAAGGTTTAAAGCCTTGCATTAAGAAAGAGAATGGAGTAAAATAGCAAGGCTGTTTCAGAACACGGGAGATAGATCATGAAGAACGTATATGACTGGCCATATGAGAATGAATTCGGTCTGACCGAGACCGCGGAGTGCGACGTGCTGGTGCTGGGAGGCGGCATGGCGGGGTGTTTTGCCGCCATCGCGGCAGCCCGGCGCGGACAGCGCGTGATCCTTGTGGAGAAGGGCGCGACGGAGAAATCCGGCTCTGCCGGGACCGGCTTTGACCACTGGGAAAACGCCTGTACCAATCCCTGCTCCGGTGTAACACCGGAAGAGATCGCCTGGGCTTTTGTGGATGAACAGAACGGCTACTCCAACGGCATTGTGAACTACATCGGCTGCCGGGAGGGCTATGACAGACTGCTGGATATGGAGCGCTTCGGTGGGAAGATCCGGGATACGGAGAACGCCTTCCGTGGAGCGGACTTCCGGGACGAAGAGACCGGGTTCCTGTTTGCCTATGATTATAAGAACCGTTTTACCTTCCGGGTCTGGGGCTCAACCTTCAAGCCGGCGCTGGTCCGTGAGATGCGCCGCCTCGGCGTCCGGATCATTGACCGCACGGAGGCGACGGCCCTTCTGACCGAACACATGGATGCGGGCGGCTCCGGCGGGACGGGAACAGACTGCGCCAGCGGACTGCTGCGCGGCGCCGGCGCAATCGGGATGAATGTCCACACCGGGAAGATCACGGTCTTTCGCGCAAAGGCGACCGTCCTGTGCATGTCGCGGCCGGCACGGGTCTGGCTCTTTGATTCGGACCAGGTCGGGCTCTGCGAATTCCGCCCGATGCAGTCGATCGGCAGCGGCCATGCCATGGGCTGGCGCGCGGGGATGGAATTTACGATGATGGAGAAGACCGTCCGGGCGGAGTTCTCGGCGGCGGGGCGCAGCTTTCCGCCCTACGGGACGGGCAATAACCACAACACCTGGTACGCCGCCACGATGGTAGACGCGCGCGGGGTGGAGATCCCCTATGTGGACCGGGACGGGCGGGAGCTGAAGACCGTCCGGGAGCGCTATTACCCGGTCGAAGGACAGAAATTTTTCCTGAAGGGCGGCGTCATCGATAACCCGAAGTACGAGTATCGGGGGCCTGAGACGCTGGATTATGAAGAGCTCGAAAAACGCGGCTATCAGCTGCCGTTCTACGCCGACCTCAGCCGCATGCCTGAGATGGAGCGCAAGGCCATCTGGGGCCTGATGGTTGGGGAAGAGGGCAAGACCAAGATCCCGATCTATGACAATTATACCCGGCGCGGGTTCGATCCGGCGAAGCACATGCTGCAGAGCTACGGAACCGGCTGGCAGTCCGCCAGTTTTCTGGATCAGGAGCGCCAGTTCTTCGGCGCGCCCGGCGGCATCATGCACGACTGGGACCTGATGACCAACATCCCGGGCGTGTTCGCCGGCGGGGATCAGCTGTTTGCGACCGACTGCGCCGGCTTTGCCTGCGCAACGGGCTATTATGCCGGAAGAAAGGCGACCGCCTGGGCTGAAGGGCTCCCGGGGCTGCCCGCGGCGGACGCGGCGCAGATCGAAGAAGAGACAAAACGCCTTCTCGCTCCGCTCGCGGTGCCGGAAGAGGACGGCATCCACTGGAAGGAACTGAACAAGGCCATCGCCAAGGCCATGCAGAATTACTGCGGCGGCGTCAAGTGCGACGCGCTGCTGACCGAAGGGCTCGACCTTCTCACTGCTTATGAGAGGGACTGGGTGCCGCGTCTCGCCGCGGCCAATCCCCACGACCTGATGCGGACCCACGAGGTGCTGGACATCCTGACGGTGGCGCAGATGGTGCTGCATGCCTCCCTTGCGCGAAAGGCCGGCTCAGAGACGCTTTCCTTTGTCCGCAGCGATTATCCCGAAGAGACGCAGGCGCAGAAGCGGCATCTGGTCATCCGGCAGAGCAGTGGGGAAGTCCGGGTGCGGGAAGTGCCGCTGGACTACTTCGGCGATCTGAAAACAGAATATGAGCGGCGAAACAGCGGCTATCCGGCTGAAGAGGAAGCCCTGAGAGAGCAGGCGGCATCCGGGAGCAAAACCGAAAGGAGCAGCGCCGAAGCCGGAAAACCGGAAGCATCCAGGCGTGAACCCGGCTTTGTGATCCCCGAACTGACGCCGGTCCCCTGCAGCACGCGGCCCATCCGCTATGACAGCGGGCTCTGCATCGGCTGCAACCGCTGTGCGGCGGTCTGCCAGTGCGACGTTTTGATCCCGTCGCCGGTCAAGGGCGAGCACCCGGTCGTGATGTACCCCGGGGAGTGCTATTACTGCGGCGCGTGCGTGATGGTCTGCCCGAGGGAGGGGGCGATCCGTCTGGAGCATCCGCTGATGAACCAGGCCCGGTTTGTCCCGGTAAAGCGGCAGGAGTCCGAAACGGCATGCTGAGATACGTGTTCAAACGCATCGGGATCGGACTGGTGACGCTGCTGGCGCTGATCGTGGTCACCTTCCTGTTGGTGCACCTGATGCCCGGTAACCCCTTTGATATCGCGAACCTCACCCCCTCCAACCAGGAGGAGATGATGCACCACTACGGACTGGACCGGCCGGTCCTGGAACAGCTGGGACAGTATATCGGGAACCTGTTGCACGGCGATTTCGGCATCTCATTTAAGAAATCCGGCGTCTCGGTGAGCGACCTGATCGTCCAGAAGGCCCCCGCCACCATGCGCCTCGGCGGGATCGCCTTCCTGGCGGCGCTGGTGCTGGGGACGCTGAGCGGCATCCACGCGGCGGTGACGGGTCATGACGCCGTCCGTGGGGCGGTCCTGACCTTCACGACGCTGGGGATCAGCGTGCCGAACTATGTGCTGGCGCTGGTGCTGATGCTGGTCTTCGGGGTCCAGCTCAAGTGGTTCCCGGTGCTGGGGCTGGGGACGCCGGTACACTATGTGCTGCCGGTGACCGCGCTCGCGGTGTATCCGCTGGCCCAGATCTCGCGCCTCGTGAAGTCCAGCTTTTCCGAGGCCATGCAGCAGGACTATGTCGTGATGGCGAAGGCGAAGGGGATTGCCCCCGTCCGGGTCACGATGCTGCACATCCTGAAAAACGCCATGATCCCGGTGATCACGGCCGCCGGGCCGATGATCGCCTTCCTGCTGACGGGCAGCTTTGTGGTCGAGACTATCTTTACCATCCCCGGCATCGGGCGTGAGTTCGTGACGGCGGTGTCCAATCGCGACTATACGGTGGTGATGGGGCTCACCATCTTCATCGGGGCGCTCATCATCCTCTGCAACCTGATTGCGGACCTGCTATGCGCGCTCATTGACCCCAGAATCAAACTGACTGACTGAACGGAAAGAACGGAACATGCTGAAACCAGAGGAATATTTTGCCCCTCTGCCGCCGGAAGACCGGGACACGGAATTCATCGCCGTCGAGACCAGGTCCTTCGGGCGGAACGTGTGGGACAGTTTTTCCAAAAACAGACTGGCACTTTTGGGCCTTGTTTGCCTGGCACTGATCGTGCTGACGGCGCTGATCGGGCCTCTGCTCACGCCGTATCCCTATGACGGGATGGACGCGCTCGCCCGCAATCAGGGGAGCTCTGCCGCCCATCTTTTCGGCACCGACCAGATGGGGCGGGACATCTTTACCCGCGTCCTCTACGGCACCCGGGTCAGCCTGATGGTGGGCTTTGCCTCCACAGCGCTGAACCTTGTGATCGGCGTCCTCTACGGCGGCATCGCCGGTTATGTCGGCGGCCGTACGGATATGATCATGATGCGCATTGTCGACGTCATCTATGCCGTGCCGGCCATGATCTATATGATTCTGCTGATGCTGATCTTCGGCTCGAACGTCTACAGCGTGATGCTGGGCATCTGCATCAACGGTTGGGTCAACATGGCCAGGATCGTCCGCTCGCAGGTGATGTCCCTGAAGGAGCAGGAATTTGCGGTGGCGGCCTTTGTCATCGGCGCCGACCGCCGGCGCATCCTTTTCCGCCATCTGCTGCTCAACTGTCTGGGCCCGGTGATCGTGACGGTCACGCTGATGATCCCGCAGGCTATCTTTACCGAGGCATTTCTGAGCTTTATCGGCATCGGCATCTCGGCACCGATGGCAAGCCTTGGCACGTTGGCCCAGGACGCCAAGATGCTGATGAACGTCTATCCTATGCAGATGGTCTGGCCGGTGCTGATGATCTGCATCGTGATCTTCTCGCTGAACTTCATTGCCGAAGGGCTCGAGACGGCGTTGGACCCGAGGGGGCGGCGGCCATGAGTGAACGCCTTCTCGACATCCGGGGACTCTCGGTCTCGTTCGACACCCCGCAGGGGACGGTCAGGGCCCTGCGGGACGTGAACCTGCATGTCAACCGGGGCGAAATCCTGGGCCTGGTGGGCGAGAGCGGCTCGGGAAAGAGCGTCACGATGCTCTCGTGCCTCGGCCTGCTGGCGCGCAACGGCCGCATCGACAGCGGCAGCATTCTCTTTGAGGGGCAGGAGCTGTCGGCGGCGGGCCTCTCTTCCCGCGCGGAATTGCGGACGCATGAGAACATGCTGCGCGGCATCCGCGGAAACCGCATCGGGATGATCTTTCAGGATCCTATGACCTATATGAACCCGGTGCTCAGCATCGGGACCCAGCTGACCGAGGGGCTAGTTGCCCATGGAAAGTGCTCCCGGCAGGAGGCCTGGCAGAAAGGGACCGAGCTGCTGCGGAAGGTGGGCATCTCGAACCCGGAGCGGCGCATGAGGCAGTATCCCTATGAGTTCTCCGGCGGGCAGCGGCAGCGCATGATTATTGCCGCTGCCCTGGCCTGCGAGCCGCAGCTGCTGATCGCGGACGAGCCGACCACAGCGCTGGACGTCACGGTACAGGCCCAGATTCTGGACCTGATCCGCGGTCTTGCACGGGAAAACGGGACGGCCGTCATCCTGATCACCCACGATCTGGGCGTGGTCGCGTCGCTCTGCGACCGGATCACGGTGCTCTACGGCGGAAAGGTCTGTGAGACGGGCACGTCGGACGAGATCTTTTATGAGACAAAACACCCCTACACCGAGGGCCTGCTTCAGAGCGTGGCGCGCCGGGACAGCACCGGTGGGGGCAGCGCCCGGGGGACGCTGGTGTCGATTCCCGGATCGCCCCCCGACCTGCTGAGAATCCGGGACGGCTGTCCTTTTGCCGCCCGTTGCGAGGCGGCAATGAAAATCTGCCGGGACTATGTACCGGCAGTGACGGACTTTGGCCCGCAGCATACGGCGGCATGCTGGCTCTACTGCAAGGAGCGGGCCGGCGAGCTTGTGGCGGCGCAGGACAGAGAGCGGGGTGAGCAGAATGACTGAACCTGTCATCCGCGTTCAGCAGCTGGAAAAGCGGTTTCACATCCGCAGCGGCTCTCTCGGGAAGAAGGGCGTCGTCCATGCGGTGAACGGGGTATCCCTGGAAATCGGAAAAGGGGAGACCCTCGGCCTCGTCGGAGAGTCCGGCTGCGGCAAGAGCACATTGGGCCGGACGATTCTGAAGGTCTATGAGCCCGACGCCGGACGGATCTTCTGCGACGGGACGGACATCACCGGCTTCAGCCACCGGCAGATGCGCCCCTGGCGGAAAAAGATGCAGATGATCTTTCAAGATCCCTACGCGTCGCTGAACCCGCGCTTTACAGTGGGCGAGCTGATCGCCGAACCGATGAAGATCTATGAAAGCTGCAGCCCGCAGGAGCAGACCGAGCGTGTGCAGGAGCTGCTCCGGACGGTCGGCCTCAAGCCGGACCACATCCGGCGCTACCCGCACGAGTTCTCCGGCGGACAGCGGCAGCGCATCGGCATTGCACGCGCTCTGGCGCTGGAACCGGAATTCATCGTCTGTGACGAGCCGATTTCGGCCCTGGATGTCTCGATCCAAGCGCAGATTGTCGGCCTGCTCGAGCGGATCCAGGACGAGAAGGAGCTCTCATATCTGTTCATTGCCCACGACTTGACCATGGTGCGGCATATCAGCCACCGTATCGGGGTAATGTATATGGGCGCGCTGGTCGAGATCGGCCCCGCGGACGAGGTGTGCCAACACCCGCTGCATCCGTATACGAGGCTTCTGATGTCGGCGGTTCCGGTTCCGGACCCCGTCCGTGCAAGACAGCAGAAACGGATCCTGCCGGAGGGAGAGGTCCCAAGTCCCATCGACCTTCCGCCCGGCTGCCCTTTTTCCCCGCGCTGCCCCTATGCCACGGAACAGTGCCGCTGCGCCGTCCCGCCCCTGCGGGAGACGGGCGGAAGACAGGTGGCCTGTTTCCTGTAGCCCTTCTTTTTTTCCTTTTGGCGTTCAACGGGAAAAACCCGCTGACATATTGATCATGGAGGTATAAACATGAAAACGATCCGTAAAATCATAGCCGTTCTGCTGGTGCTGGCACTGGCACTGGCTGCGGCGCCGATGACCTGCGCGTCCGCCGACGGCGGGGAAAAAGTCCTGAACATCGCGACCTTCTCGGGTGCGGGCGATCTCGACCCGGCGGGTATCGCCATTGACATGTGGACCGAGTACTGCAAAATGTGCGTGGATCCGCTGATCCGCTTTGACGAAGAGGGAAACGTGGTCTATGAAGCCGCCGAGAGCTATGAGGTCTCGGACGACGGACTGGTCTGGACCTTCCACCTGCGTGAAAACGGCAAGTGGTCCGACGGCTCCCCGGTGACGGCCGGCGACTTCATCAACACCATTCACCGCGCCCTGAACCCTGAAAACGGCATGTCCATCTATGCCAGCGTCCTCTATCCCATCGTGGGTGCCCAGGAAGCCCGCAGCGGCGAAGGCAGTCTTGACGACGTGGCCGCGGTGGCGCTGGACGATTACACCCTGCAGTTTACGCTGAAAGCCCCCTGCACCTATTTCACAAGCCTGCTGACAGTCGGCCCCTTCTATCCTTCTAAGACCGGTCTTGCAACGCTGGAGGATCCTTCCTGGTGGAAGAATCCCGAGACCAGCCTCGGCAACGGCGCTTACTGCCTGACCGAGTACGTCGACGGCGACCACTACTTCCTCAAGAAGAACCCCAGCTACTGGAACGCCGACGCCGTGAACATCGACACGGTGAACGTCTTTCTGATCTATGACCAGCAAGCCCTTCTCGCCGCCTACCAGACCGGTGAGGTGGATGTCGCCACCGGCCTGCCCGACTATATCGGCGACGCGTACGCCGGCTCGGAAGAGCTCTTTATCTGGAACATGCTGACCTCAAAGTTCATCCTCCCGAACCTCAGCGTTCAGCCGCTGGACGACCTGCGGGTGCGCGAAGCCATCGCCCTGGGCCTGAACCGTGAAGAAATCTGCGCGGTCATCGGCGCGGACTACATCCCCTCTACCTCATATGTGGCGGAATTCATGATGTCCAACGCCTCTTCCGAGTACTTCTCAAAGGAGCGGGAACCCCTCTTCACCGAGGATATCGCAAAGGCCCAGGAGCTTCTGGCGGAGGCCGGATATCCCGGCGGCGAAGGCTTCCCGACGCTGACCTATACCTATCCCAACAGCGACAAGGACGCGCTGCTGGCCCAGGCCATCCAGGCGCAGCTGAAACAGAACCTTGGCATTAATATCGAGCTCAACGGTGTCGAGGACCAGGTCTATTCCAGCACCCGCGCCGAAGGCAGCTATGACCTGATCCGCCACAGCTGGACGGCCGACTTCAACGACCCGATCAACTATCTTGATCTCTACACCTCTTACTCCGGCGGCAACTACAATGGTGTGAACAGCCCCGAGTACGACGCGCTGATCGAGGCCTCCAACGAGACCGCGGACCAGACCGAGCGCAACGATCTTCTGCACCAGGCCGAGCAGCTTCTGGTCGGCGAGAACTTCTATGTCATCCCGGTTGCGACCCAGGTCTATATCTGCCTGTGGAACCCGCGCCTTGACAATGTCACGATCAACGAGAAGGGCGAGCCGATGTACCGCTATGCCGACCTCGCCGACTGATACGGGACATACCATATAGGCAAAATACACAAAAAGCGAGCCTGAAAAATAGACAAAGCGCCGAAGTTTTTCTTCGGCGCTTTGTTTTCGTTGACTTTGTACAAAATGACTGTTAAAATCTCAAATGTAAGCACTGGAAACGTTCCCGGTATCGTTTCCAACGCGGAATTGAAGGCGACGGTGTCCGGCGTGCCGGGCTGCCGCTCCCGGAATGAGGGATCGGAAAAGCATGACGATCAAAGACGTTGCAAAAAGCTGCGGCGTGAGCGTAAGCACCGTATCCCGTGTGCTGAACCAACACCCGGATGTGAGCGAGGAGGTCCGACAGCGGGTCCTGGACGAGGTCGAGCGCTGCGGCTATATCCCGAACAACAGTGCCAGGGATCTGGTGAAAAGCCGTTCCGACGCCATCGGTGTCGTGGTCCGCGGTACGGGGAACCTGTTTTTCTCCGCTGTTCTGAAGACGGTTTCGGAGGAGATCGAGCGCTACGGATACACCATGGTGCTGCATTACATCGGCTCTGACGCGGATGAGGTCAAGGCCGGCGCCATCCTGGAGCGCGAGAAGAAGCTGCAGGGGCTGCTGTTTCTGGGCGGCAGATTTGATTATACCCCCTCGGAACTGTCTGTGATCGGGATCCCATTTGTCTGCTGCAGCTATACCAATTACTTTGGAAATCTGGACGAGAAGGACTATTCCTCCGTCTCCATCGACGATTACGCTACGGCCTACAACGCTGTCACAGAACTGATCCGGCGGGGGCACCGGCGGATTGCGGCGGTGGTCCCGAGCAAGGACGACCGCTCGATCAGTGAACTGCGTTATCGGGGCTTTCTGGCGGCGCTGAAGGACAGTGGTTTGGAAGCCGACGAGAGCCTGATCGAAGAGACGGGCGGCTGCTTCGAGATGCCGGATACGTATGAAGGCGTCTGCAGACTGCTGGACCGGACAAAAGATTTTACAGCGCTGTTCCTGCTCTCGGATACGACGGCGATGGCGGCGATGAAGGCCCTGGAAGACCGGGGCAGAAGGATCCCGCAGGATGTCTCGGTGATTGCCATCGACGGGCTCAATGTCTCGGAATACGCAATCCCGACGCTGACGACGATGATACAGCCGGCGGAGGAAATGGGCCGGGAGAGTGTGCGGATCCTCATGAACATGCTGAAGGACCCGAGCTACACCGGACACAGACTGCTGGCCGCCCCGCTCAGAGAGGGCGCCTCCGTCAGGTCGATTTGATTTTCCAACCCAAAGGGTTTGAAAATAAAAAATCATTTTTTTAGAAGAAGGAGAAAAAACATGAAAAAGATTCTCGCACTTGCGCTGACGCTGGTTATGATCTTTGCACTGGCAGTTCCTGCCGCGTCCGCTGCAAACGACGGCTCCGTCTACTGGCTGAACTTCAAGCCTGAGCTGGACGAGACCGCACAGGCCCTGGCTGCCAAGTACACCGAGGCAACCGGCGTCGAAGTCAAGGTTGTCACCGCCGCTTCCGGTACCTACAGCCAGACCCTCACCTCCGAGATGGACAAGAAAGCCGCTCCGACCCTCTTCATCATCGGCAACCAGGCCGGCGTTAAGGAGTGGGGCGAGTTCGCCATGGATCTGACCGACACGGCCATTGCCAACGAGCTGAACACCGACGCCTACAACCTCTATGATGAGGACGGCCGTCTGGTCTCCATCGGCTACTGCTATGAGTGCTACGGCATCATCGTGAACCCCGACCTCATCGAGGCCGCAGGCCACAGCATGGATGAGATCAAGAACTTTGACGGTCTGAAGGCTGTCGCCGAGGACATCCACGTCCGCGCCGATGAGCTGGGCTTCGATGCCTTCTCCTCCTCCGACATGGACGGCTCCTCCAGCTGGCGTTTCACCGGCCACATGATCAACCTCGAGTATGTTTATGAAGAGCGTGAAGCCGGCGCTGTCTGGACCGAGTGCCCCGCTGAGCTGACCGGTAACTACATGGACAACTTCAAGAACCTCTTTGACCTCTGCATCAACAACAGCCTGACCGATCCGAAGGATCTCGCCACTGGCGGCCACGATGCCGAAGCCGAGTTCAAGTCCGGTAAGGCAGCCTTCTTTGTGAACGGCTCCTGGGAGTATGCCGCCGTCTCCGGCGATGTCCCCAATGCAACCATGATCCCCTATTACTGCGGTGTGGAAGGCGAAGAGAAAGCCGGCCTGAACTGCGGCACTGAGAACTGCTGGGCCATCAACGACACTGCTTCCGACGCCGACAAGCAGGCCACCATGGACTTCATGGTATGGCTCGTGACCGATCCCGAAGCCTCTGCCGCCATGGTTGAGCAGCTCGGCATCATGCCTTACAAATCCGCTGTCGAGTCCACCAACGGCTTCCTGAACGATGCCGCTGCCTACACTGCTGACGGCTGCTATGTCATGGATTGGGCCACCAACTATCAGCCCAATGTGGATGACTACCGTGCAGCGCTTGTCTCCGCACTGAACCAGTACTGCGCCGACCAGAGCGACGCCAACTGGGAGCTCGTGAAGACCGCCGCCATCGACGGCTGGGCCACTCAGTATGCGGCTGCCAACGGCTGATCTCTGATTCCCTGTAGTTTAATTCCGGGGCGGACAACTTCGTCCGCCCCCTTCTTTTCAATCCCGCGTTCAACCAACAGCTTCAATCAATTTCGGATCATGAGAAAAGGGAGTGGAACCGTTGAAAGGCATCTTCAAAAACCCGATGCGCCGCTGGGGCTGGTTCTTCCTGGGACCGGTTACCGCAGCGTTCTGCATCGGTTTCGTCTGGCCCTTCTTTCAGGGCATTTATCTTTCCTTCTGCAAATTCAAGCTGATCTCCAAGACCACATGGGTCGGCTTTGACAATTATGTACAGGCGCTGAAGGATGCGAGCTTTATGCATTCCTTCTGGTACACGGCGCTGTTTGCCATTGTAAGCCTCCTGTTTATCAATGTACTGGGCTTTGCGGCAGCCTACGCGCTGACTCAGGGCATCAAAGGCAGTAACCTCTACCGCACGGTCTTCTTCATGCCGAACCTGATCGGCGGCATTGTCCTGGGCTATATCTGGTCCATGATCTTCGACGGTATCCTGTCGCGCTACGGCACCTCGATCCTGTTGGAGACCAAATACGGCTTCTGGGGGCTTATCATTCTGATGTGCTGGCAGCAGATCGGGTATATGATGATCATCTATATCGCAGGGCTGCAGTCCGTCCCGGAAGACATGCTGGAAGCAGCAAAGATCGACGGCGCCACCAAGAGACAGACGCTCTTCCGCGTGACGATTCCCAACGTGATGCCCTCCATCACGATCTGCACCTTCCTGAGCCTGACCAACGGTTTCAAGCTCTTTGACCAGAACCTTGCGCTGACAGCCGGACAGCCCTTTATTATCCAGCCGGACGGCTCCACGGTCAAGACGACGGAGATGCTGGCGCTCAACATCTACAACACCTTCTACGGACAGAACTCCGCGTCGAAGGGCGTAGGCCAGGCGAAAGCGGTTCTGTTCTTCATCCTGGTTGCCGGGCTCGGGCTTGCCCAGCTCAGCTACACCCGCAAGAGGGAGGTGCAGCAGTAATGAACAAGCAAGAGAGCATAGCGGCCGAACGCCGCAGAAAAACGACGCTGTCGGTTGTCCTCGGTGTGATCTGCATCATCTATGTGCTGCCGGTGCTGTCAGTCGTCATCAACTCCTTCAAGGTCAACACCTTCGTCAAGACGGACACCTTCGCCATCCCGACGGGTGAGATGTGGGCCGGCTTTGCAAACTTCATCAAGGGCATGACCTTCGGCAACTACCCCTTCTGGAACAGTGTAAAGTACAGCGTGATCATCACGGTGCTGTCCACCGCGCTGATCATCCTCTTTACCTCCATGGCCGCGTGGTACATCGCCCGTGTCAATTCCTTCCTCTGCAAGGTGATTTATTACCTCTGCGTGTTTTCGATGGTGGTGCCGTTCCAGATGGTCATGTTCACGTTGTCCAAGACGGCGGACTCGCTGCATCTGAACACGCCCTGGACAATCCCCATCGTCTATCTGGGCTTTGGCGCGGGGCTTGCGATTTTCATGTTTGTGGGCTTTGTCAAGTCGATCCCCCTGGAGATCGAGGAAGCGGCGTCCATCGACGGCTGCGGTCCGGTCAGGACCTACTTCTCCGTGGTCTTCCCGATGCTGAAGCCGACGATGATTTCGGTCGGCATTCTGGAGATCATGTGGGTCTGGAACGACTATCTGCTGCCCTATCTGGTGCTGGATATCAACAAGTACCGGACCATCCCGATCCATATCCAGTATCTGAAAGGAAGCTACGGCACGGTGGATCTGGGCGCCACGATGGCGCTGATCCTGCTCAGCATTATCCCGGTGATCATCTTCTATCTGGCATGCCAGAAGTACATCATCAAGGGTGTTGCGGCCGGTGCTGTGAAAGGCTGAGAAAAAACAGTCTCCCCGCTCCGCGGGGAGACTGGAACGCAAAGCAGTATTAAGGGTTATTTTTAGGAAAAGAGTTGAGTGATTTGGAGCGTTCAAGCGGCGTTTTGATGCCGATGACGTCACTGCCGTCCCCCTACGGGGTCGGAACCATGGGAAAGGAAGCTTTCCGTTTTGTAGATTTTCTCGCGGCTGCGGGTCAGAAGTACTGGCAGCTGCTGCCGCTGGGGCCGACCGGTTACGGCGACAGCCCCTATTCCTCCTATTCCACTTTCGCCGGCAATCCCTATCTGATCGATCTGGACCTCCTGATCGAAGAGGGGCTCCTGACCGAGGAGGAAGTCAAAGCGGTGGAATGGGGGACAGAGCCGTCACAGACGGACTACAGCAGGCTTTATCAGGGGCGCTACCCGCTGCTCCGGAAAGCCTATGAGCGCGGGAGAGAGAAGCTCGGCGGGGATGTGGAACAGTTCTGCCGGGAAAACGCCCGCTGGCTGAACGAGTTTGCCCTGTACATGGCGGTCAAGGCGCACTTCGAGATGAAGAGCTGGACCGAATGGCCGGATGCCGAAATCCGGAAGCATCAGCCGGACGCGATCCACCGCTATATGGGGATGCTGCAGGACGAGGTGGATTTCTACCGCTTTGTGCAGTTTCTGTTCTTCCGTCAGTGGAAGGCCCTGAAGGACTATGCGTCTGAGAAGGGCGTGCTTTTCATCGGGGATATTCCGATCTACGTCGCGATGGATTCCGCCGATATCTGGGCGGAGCCGCAATTCTTCCAGCTGGACGCGGACGGCGTTCCCAAAGAGGTTGCCGGCGTGCCGCCCGATCCTTTCACCGAGGACGGCCAGCTCTGGGGCAACCCGCTCTATGACTGGGACCGCATGAAGGCGGACGGATACGGCTGGTGGATCCGCCGGATCGAAGGCGCCACCAAGCTCTTCGACGTGCTGCGGATCGACCACTTCCGCGGGATGGAGAGCTATTGGGCTGTGCCCTACGGGGACAAGACCGCCAAGAACGGCCGCTGGCGTCCCGGACCGGGCATGGGCCTGGTCGGCGTGTTGACCAGTTGGTTCAACGAGACCAGCTTCATCGCCGAAGATCTCGGCTACCTGACCCCGGAGGTCAAAAAGCTTCTGTCGGATTCCGGCCTGCCCGGAATGCGGGTGATGGAGTTTGCCTTCGACGCCCACGGCGAGTCGGATTACCTGCCGCACCGCTGCAATGAAAACAGCATCTGCTATCTCGGTACCCACGACAATGACACCGTGCACGGCTGGCTGGAGACGACCGACGAGGAAGACATGGCGTTTGCCAAACGCTACATGCACATTACGCCCGATGAGGGCTGGTGCTGGGGGATGATCCGCAGCGGTATGGCGACGTCCTCTGTGCTGTTTGTGGTTCAGATGCAGGATCTGCTGGAGTTGGACGGGACCGCCCGTATGAACAAGCCCGGCTCCGATTCCGGCAACTGGCGCTGGCGTATGCTGCCCGGCGCCGCGGACGAGGCCCTGGCGGCGAAGCTGCGGCTCTATACCGAGACCTTCCGCCGGACAGATCCTCTGCCTGAAGAAGAACCGAAAGAAGACGAAGAAGCCGCGGAAGCGGAAAAGGAATAATACAGAATAGAATATGAAAAATGAGCTGCCGTAAAAAGCAGCTCATTTTTCATGACTCGGCTTTGACATAGCCATATTGTTTCCGGACGGTGTCATCGGCCTTGAACATCTGACGCAGCCCATAGCTGCGGTATTCATACTCGGTGTCGAAGATATAGGGCTCGCCGTCAAACTCGATCTCGACCCAGCCGTGGGGCGTGTAGCCCATGGGAGCATAGACCAGGTCGCCTTCGTAGCCGCGGAATTCGTATTGTTCGCCGTAGGCCCGCCCGCTGTAGATCCTGGCGTCGTAGCCCACGAAGCGGGCCAGCTCGTAAAAGAGCGCCGCAAAGCAGTAGCAGTTGCCGCTGCCGTATTCCAGCATGCGCCGGGCTTCCTTGACCGCCCAGCCCTCCGCGCCGAATTCGTACATGCTTCCGTAGCGGTAGGTGTAGTTGTGCACCACGTAGTCATAGACCGCGCGGAGCATCTCCTCCCGCTCCATGACCTTCGGATCGACCGTGTCCTCCAAAATCGCCCAGAGCTCGCGGTCCAGCCAGCTGTCGCCGCTGGTGACCTCGCCGTTGCGGTTGTAGTCCAGCCCGTCGACATTGCCGTTCACCGCGGGGACGCCGTCTTCGTCGATGTAGTGGAGACGGACTCCAGCAAAGAAGAAGCCCGGCTCGTGCACCGGGAGCGCCTCACTCTCGGTCCATATCTCCTCCTCGCCGCGCATGCGGTAGCGGTGAGGGATCAGGGCTTCAACCACGTCGTCATAATAATCCCCGGAGGGAGGCACGTCCAGAATCGTCCCGACGGACTCCGGCGCCAGATTCCGCTCCGCGTCGCGGTGCAGGATATGGTTCATGATCCTGGCAAATCGTCCGCGGCTGATGGGCTCGGCGGCCTCGGTCCTGACCAGCGTCCCGCTGGGGATCCAGCCGTTGGCGGCGGCGGTACAGAAGCTGGAATAATACGGGCTGTCGGCCTCCAGATCCTGGAACACGAAGCTCTCATTCGACGCGGGGAAGAAGCGGCACAGGGTCTCGAGCATGTCGCCGCAGACAAGGTCGCTGTCGGGATGCAGCCGGGGCCCGGAGAGAACGCCCAGATCTTTCAGGTAAGCGGCAGCCTCATAGCAGCTGTCCTCTTCCGGCACGTCCACAAAACGGCCGCTTCCGGTCTCTTCGGTATCCAGCAGCAGATAAAGGATGTTGACAAACTCCCGGACCGTCACGGGGCCATCCACGTCGATAACGGCCTCCTCGTCGGTGCTGAGATAGGGGATGTGCTCCTCGGTCTCAAATGCCGGGATCAGCTTCGCGGTATAGACCGTATCGCGGTAAACCGGGAAGGAAGCGCGATTCTCCGTCTTCCCGTCCTCAGCGGTCCAGCCGAGGAAGGTGCAGCCCTCCACCTCGACAGGCTCATGCAGGGCGGCATTCTCGCCGCAGAGGATCGTCTCGACGATGTCCTCCCCGCCGGGCACCTGATAGCGGACCTCCATCATGGGGAGATCCGGCAGAGGGCCGATCTCGGGCTCCGGCGTGTTCGCCATCCGATAGAGCGCAAAGATCAGCGCCAGCTGGACAAAGGCAAACAGCCAGAGAAACCAGTAGCGGCGCTTCTTCGGCTGTGCGTCGGCCTGCGGCGGAACGACCCCGTTGGCGGAAGCCCGCGCCTGAAGCGCCGGGGACAGAGACCAGGAGGAGGGCGAGGGGGTGAGCGCCGGGCGGACCGGGATCTTCTTTTTCGGGAGATTCCGGTGCCTCAGGGCGCGGCTCTGCCGCTCACGGTGGTTGGAAGAATCAGTCTTCGCGGACATCCAGCACGGTCTCCGAGTCGCCGCTCTTTACGGTTGAGACGATAAATCCGTCATACTGCAGCTCGCCGTCCTGGCCGCCCGGGATCAGGCAGCTGGATACATAGGCGGAGGAGAGGGGCTCGCCGATCTCTTCCTGCAGTTCCGCCAGAGGCTTATCCACATAGCCCTTGGCAAGCTCAAAGAGCGAGGCTTCCGCGGCGTTCTCCGGTTCCGTGTCGGGGACCAGCCCGGCGTCCGGCAGCGTTGCGACAGGGGCGGCGCTCTCCGCCGGTTCCGCACTCTCGACGGGGGCGGGGGTCTCCTCAGGCGGCGCTGTCTCCGCGGGAGCCTCGGACGCCGTCGGCGCCGGGGAGGCTGCCGGGGCGGAGCTGCCACTGCAGGCGCAGAGCAGCAGGGCGCAGACAAGGCACAGAATAACCACGAACAGATTACGTCTCATACAAACACTTCCTGATTTTAAGATACATTGCTCAGATACCCCCGCTGCCAGCGGATGGGTTCGTTGCGGTGATAATACTGCCGATAGGGGTCGACGCGGGACTCTCCCGCAGGGTCAAAGATATACGATATGCCGAGGTATTTGATCTCCACCCAGGCGTGCGGGGTATGGCCGGGTTTTGCCTCGATGCGGATGCCGTTTTCGTTCTTGAACTGTGTCTGGGTCCCGTAGATGGTGCCGCTGATGAGCTCGGGATGATAACCGATCATATAGGAGAGCTCATAGAAGAGCGCCGCGTAGCCGTAACTGCTGGCTTCGCCCTTGTCGAGGATGCGTTTTGCCTCCTTGACGGCCCAGCCCTGCGCGCCGACCTCATAGAGCGTGTCGGAACAGGGACTGAAGTTGTCGCAGACATAGTCGTACAGGATCCGCAGCATATCCTCGCTCTCCATGACATCCGGATCGACGCACTCCTCCAGGATCGCCCAGAGCTTGCGGTCCAGGTCGGCATCGCCGCTTGTGACCTCGCCGTTCTGGTTGTAGGTGCGGCCGTCGAAGCTGGTGTTCAATAGAGGCCTGCCGTTGTCATCGATGCAGTGAAGACGCACACCGGCGAAGAAGAGACCGGGCTCGTAGATGGGGAGGGGCTTGCTGGAGGTCCAGACCTCAGCGCCGTCCTGCCAGGTATAGCTGTGCGGAATCACCGCCTCGGCAATATCCGCGTAGCTGGGATGGGACGGTGCGACGTCAAGGATCATCCCGACCCGGGCGGCCGGCAGGCGCTGCAGGGTGCTGCGGCCGAGCACGCGGTTGATGACGCGGGCGAGCTCGCCGCGGGTCACGGTGGATTCGGGGGCCGCTTCTCCTGCGTCGATCCAGCCGTAAGCGGCGGCTGTGGAATATACGGCAGAGGCCTCGCTCCCGGGGTCCAGATCCGGAAAGTCGAATACGGCGTCGGATGCGGGGTAGAAGCGCTCCAGAAGCTGAAGCATCTCCTGTTCGCGGAGAAGCTCATCGGGGTAGAGGTAATTGCCCTCCAGAATGCCCAGGTCCTTGAGCGTGGCGGCGGCTTTGAAACAGCTGTCGCGTTCGCCCACGTCGAGGAAGCTGCCCTGACCGACAAGATCAATGTTCAGCAGCTTATAGAGTACCTTGACATATTCCCTCACGGTGACTTCCGCATCCACGTCCACAACGCCGTCGCGGTCGACCTCCAGATAGGGGATGTGCTCCTCGGTCTCAAACTTCAGCGCATACCGGGCGGTCAGGACCGTGTCCTCGTAGAGCGGGAAGCTGCTGCGGGTTTCAGGCTCGCCGTCGGTATTGATCCATGCGAGGAAGGTGTAGCCCTCAAGCTCCACCGGCTTGTGCAGCGCGACGGGAGCGCCGTAGGGGACATGCTCCGTAATGTCGTCCTGATTGGGGACCAGATAGCGGATCTCACAGGAATCGGGAACGGATTCCCTCGCCCTGGTATCCAGCTGTTCCTGCTGCTCGCGGTATTCCTCCATCTCCAGCCGGCGCGCTTCCCGCTCAGAGGCGTCCGTCCGGAGAATATAAACCTGCAGGACCACCGCTGCCGCAAAGACGGACCAGAGCAGGATCGAGAGCCAGGGGACTTTCCGAAGCGTCGCCAGAACACGGGCCAGGCGGGAGGACCGTCTGCTTCGCTCGGCGCGTTCTCTGCGGGCGGCAGCACCGGCGGGGCGTTTGACCTCCCCCCTAAAAACACGGGAAGCGCGTTCCTGCCGCTCCCGATGGCTGCGCAAATCCGGCCTGCTCATAGGGCGCCGTCCTCATCGGGGAGGAGAAGCGGGATGTTCCGCTCCACGATTTCCAGAATCACGGCGTCGGCCTCGACGCCGGAAAAAGCCTCCGGCGAATAGTCCGCCGAGCGGGAGAACTCCGCCGTCTCAAAAGCATCGGCGAGGTAGGGATACAGCGCGATACCGAAGGAATCCCGGCGGCAGTAAAGGCTGCCTTTTCCATCGGAGGAAGAAGTCCGGATGGTGATGGCGTTGCCGCCGCGGGGGTCAGAGGCGGTCTCATGGACATGGCCGGGGCTGTAGACGAGTTCCGCTTCGCGCCCCTTCCCGACGGGATAGAGCATCTGGTACAGGTCCCCGATATGCAGGCCGTCTTCCGCAAAGGGGCCCGCGGCGAAGGAACTCTCCCGCCCGAGAGCGGCGAGCAGCGCGTCGGCGGCCATAGCGGCGCCTTCGGCGGTCCAGTGCGAATCGGTCCTGTAATAGAGCGCCGGCTGCCCGGCCAGAAGCCCGTACAGATCGACATAGTTTACCCCGGCTTCTTCCAGCAGGGGCAGAAGGCGGGCGAGATTGCCGTTTTCATGGCCAGCGGGGAAACGGGCCGGCATCTGCTGGGGGATCACGGAGTTCTTGTTGGGCGCCACGGTAAAGACGAAGCGGCTGCCCTGAGCCTCCGCCTGCTCCTGGATGGCGGCGAGGCTTTCTGCGATACGGCGGAGATCCCCGTCCGAAAGGCCGACGCCGGCGTAGTCCTCCAGCGTGGAGCTGTAGTAAAGCTGGCCGTCGGTCCCCAAAGTGACCTGTTCCTCCGCGGAGCTGTTCAGCAGCTTCTCATAGAGGAAGGAGCGTGCCGAGACCAGGTAAGGACGCAGAGCAAACCGGGTGCCCATATAATCTGTCACATCCGCAAGCACGTCCGGGTTTACCGCGCCGTCCCGGTCGAAAAGGGCAGGCGTGCGCGGCGCACTCTCGTTGGCGAGCAGCGGAGACGGACCCAGCGCCAGCATCCCCAGCGACGGGATCAGGCAGAGCAGCAGAAAAAGCCCGATGAATAAGTTGGCAAGATGATGATCCTTCATAGCGTCAGAACTGAAAATAGATAAAGGGATGGAAACCGCTCTGCGCCAGCGACATGACGCTCAGCAGCAAAAGCAGCAGACAAAACAGATCCGGAAGCAGCTCGCCAGGGCGCTCTTCCGTCAGATAGGCGTGGATGCGTTTGCCGTCGGTGCTCAGCGTGAGCGCCAGGGCGGCGCAGAGCAGCACGGACACCGCGGGCGCGGAGAGCTTTGCCAGCAGAAGCGAGCCTTCCGCAAGTGAGCGGAAACGGAACATCGCCGCAATCATGCCAAATCCCTGCGCAACGCTGTCCGCGCGGAACAGGGTAAACAGCAGCATCACGGCAAGGAGGGTATAGACCCGGCAGAGGACTCTGCCGAGCACCGACTTCTGAAGCCGATCCACAGGGATGATCCCGCTGCCCTCCAGACTGGAGAGCAGCCCGTGACCCAGGCCCCAGAGAACAAAGGTCCAGTTGGCCCCGTGCCAGAGGCCGGTGCAGAAGAACACGATAAAGCGGTTCAGCGCGGCGCGGGCGCGGCCTCGGCGGCTGCCGCCGAGGGGAAAGTACAGGTACTCCCGGAACCAGGTGGAGAGGGAGATATGCCACTTCCGCCAGAAGTCCCGGATGGAGGTCGCCGTGTAGGGGAAGAGAAAGTTCTCCTTGATCGAAAAGCCGAACATCCGGCCCATGCCGATGGCCATGTCGCTGTAACCGGAAAAATCAAAATAGATCTGCAGCGTATAGCAGATCCCGCCCAGCCAGGCGAGCCGGGCATCCGGGATCCCGGCGGCAAAAACAGCGTCCACCACATAAGCCGCCGTATCCGCCAGCAGTATCTTCTTACTGAGACCGACGATGAAACGGCGGATCCCGGAAGAGGTCTTCTCCGGCGTGCAGCTGCGCGCGTCAATCTGTGCCGCGATATCGCCCCAGCGGACAATGGGTCCGGCGATCAGCTGCGGGAAGAAGGAAATATAAAGCAAAAGCTTCAGAAAGCTGCGGCTGTATTCCTCCGGGCGGCGATACACGTCGATGGTGTAGCTCAGCCCCTGGAAGGTGAAGAACGAGATGCCGATTGGAAGCACCAGCCCCACAGGCGCAACGGAGAGCCCGGAGAGCGTGTTGAAATTCGCAATCAGAAAGTCGGTGTATTTGAAAACACAGAGAAGCCCCAGGTTCAGCAGGACATTGACGGTGAGGACCGTTCTGCTGTGCGGATACCGGCCGCCGAGCAGCAGGCCGGTCAGATAGTTCAGCAGGATCGAGAACAGGAACAGCGGCACATAGTGAAGGTTGCCGAAGGCATAGAACACCAGGCTCGCAGCGGCGAGCAGGATGTTCTGATACCGGCGGCCGAAGGGCAGCCGATACAGCAGAAACACCGCGGGGAGAAAGCAGAACAGAAAAATCGCCGAACTGAAAACCAAGGTGCTGTTTCCTCCCTTCTCCCAGACAGATAAAAAATCATAATATTATAGCATTTCTGATCCGCTTTGACAATACTGGAGAAGAGCGGAAATGCAGGGGAAAAGCCGATCAGAGACTGCCCATGGCGGCGATCAGATTCCTGTAGAAATCCACAGCGCCGGGGAGGCAGGAGATCTCAATGTTCTCGTTGACGCCGTGCATGCCTTTCATCTGCTCCGGCCCGTAAATCACCGGGGCGAAGCGGATGATGTTGTCGCAGATCTCCTGGTAGCACTTGGCGTCGGTTGCGCCGGTCATCACATAGGGGCTCACGGGGAGGCCCGGGAAGGTCTGCTGCACAACACGTACCGCAAGCTTCCAGCCTTCGCCTTCGATGTCCGTGGCGCGGCTGTAGTCGCTGGCGCTGAGGACCTCCATCTCGAGGCGGTATTTCTCCGCAATCCTGCGGGTCAGAGCTAGGCTCTCCTCCATCCCCTGATGGGGGATGAAACGCATGTTGGCCCAGACGCTGGCCTCCTGGGGCAGCACGTTGCAGGCATCGGACCCGGACTGCATGGTGAAGGCGATGGTGGTGCGCAGCATCGCCCCCGCCAGATTGGAAACCATCGGCATGACAAGCTTCAGGAGGGGCTGAAACAGCCAGAAGTTGGAAAACAGCAGCCGCATGCCGAAGCCCGCATAGGGCGCCAGGCGTTCAAACATCGCCCTGACCTCCGGCTCAAACTTTTTCTGAAACGGCGAGCGGCGCTCCATGTGCCGCTCGAAATCAGCGAGCCGGACAATGGGGGAGTTGCGAGGCGGCGCGCTGGCGTGGCCGCCGTCGGAACGGGCGGTGAATCGGACATCCGCCTTCCCTTTTTCAAACACCCCCATCATGGCAAAGTTGCCCGGGATGCCGCCGATGGGATCGGTGATGATGCCGCCGCCCTCATCGCAGACGAGGAAGGGCTTCACTCCGCGGCGCTGCAGCTCCGCCACCAGCTTCGGACAGCCGGGGCCGGCGTATTCCTCGGTACAGGAAGAGGAGAGATACACATCCTGGGGCGGGACATATCCCTCCCGGAGCAATTCCTCCGCCGCCTGGAAGAAACCCATGACGGAGCATTTTGTGTCGGACGCGCCCCGGCCCCAGACCTTGCCGTCGGCGAAGTCACCGGAAAAAGGTTCGTGGAGCCACTGCCCTTCGGCCGGCACCACGTCCTGATGGCTCATGAGAACCAGAGGCTTGTCGTGGTAAAGGCCTTCCCAGTGGAAGAGGAGATTTCCGTCGATCTCGGTCTTCTCCAGGTGCTGATGGACCAGGGGGAAGAGCTCTTCCAGCAGCCGGTGGAAGCCGAGGAATTTTTCTCTCTGGTCGGTATCCGGGACCGAAACGGTCTCATAGGCCACCATCCGGGAGAGCTTTTCGGCGTAAAGCGCAGCGCGGTCGTCTGCGGGGGGCGCCTGGTAATCGGAATGCAGGCGAGGCGCGAGGAGCGTGCGGACCACTGCGATGAGGATCAGCAGAAGCAGCAGGCCGAGAAGGCCGAGCAGAATGTACAGCGCGATCATGATGCGGCCTCCGCATTCGCTTTTTTGAACTTCCACCAGGCAAGGAAGATCGCCAGAGCGCCGCTGGGGAGAATCATGAAGCTGGTGGAAGAAATCAGTGACGGAACCAGTGTGAAGAGCAGGCTCATGACAAGGAGCGGCAGGATCGCGATGTCCATATTGCGGCGGAAATATTTATAGGCCATCGCGCCGAAGAGCGCCGGCACCACGTTGTCGAAAGCGGGCTGCAGCGCAGGGGCCTGAAGCAGCGGCTGCAGCGGGATCAGGAGCGCAACGCCCGCGGCGAGGACCAGGATGGTCGTAAGGGCGGAAGTCGCAATCGAGAGCGTAGAGATGATCTCGTTCTCGGGCGTGCCGGCTTTCGCCCCGACGATGTCCCGGGCGTTTACAGCGCAGGGGATCTTCATATTGATGAGGTTCCCCGTAATAAAGGCGAGGTATCCGCCGCCCGCGCCCAGCATCGGGGTATAGATCAGGTACTCGGCAACGCTGCTCACCATCCAGATCAGACCGATGGCGAGAAAGCCCCTGCCGAAGGCGGCCATATCGGGCAGCGCTCCGAGGTAGCGGCCGATGACAAAGGGCGCGCCCAGCAGCAGAACGAGCGTGACGACGCTGACGATACGCCCGTACCGATGGGTCTTGGCGTTATACTGCTCAAAGACAGCCTGTTTCTGTTCGTTGGTCATGTCTGTCCCTCCTCTCAGCCTATGGCGCCGAAGGCGACTGCCGCTGCCATGGCAATCAGCATGCTGCCCGCGATGGAGAAGCTCTCCACCCAGACGGCGTTTTTCTTTTCATACAGCCAGAGAAATCCCGCCATGGCGAGGCAGGCGACAGCCACCACCGCAAGGGGAATCCAGCTGCCGCCGAAGGAAAACAGGCCTCCGCCGGAGACAAAGCCACCGATATAGCTGCCGAGATAGGCGCAGATGAGGCCGATGAACATGGCGGTCATGGCGAGATCTCCGAAGCCTGCGAGGGAAGACTTCTTCCCGCCGCTTCCGCCGCTGGACAGCCGGGCGAGATAGCGCTGATTAAAAATCACAGAGAGGACCATGCCCCACATGATACAGACGCTCATCAGCAGACAGATCGTGGAGAAGGCCTTCGCCGTCATCTGGGAAGCGGAGAGACCGTTCAGACCGACAGCCTCCGCCGCCGCGGTGGCAACCTGTGTCTCATAGTGCAGCGCTCCGATGACCGAAAGGCGGAGCCAGGGCCAGGGCGTACCGAGACTGCCCGAGAGAGCGATGACGCCCAGCAGAATGCCGACGCTGGGGAGCAGGGTGAAGGTGGCGCTGGCGGTTATGGCGCGCTTCATCTTCGCGGTGTCCATCCCGATGGCCTTGCCCGCGCGGTAGGCGCGGATCAGAAAGAACAGCGAAACCGCAGCAATAAACAGGATGATCGCGCCGCAGACAAGATAGAGAAACGGCGCGTTAAGCTGCTGAATCAGGGACATGGTCATTCCTTCTTTCGCATAGAATCAAACACCGCCAGTATACCAGAAGAAGCCGAAATAAAAAAGAGGAAAGTATCAGCTTGTGCTTGACACTTTCCTTTGAAGGTGTTAAATTGAACACCGAAAAAAAGAATACGCCGGCGTGGTGGAATGGTAGACACCAGGGACTTAAAATCCCTTGCAGGCAACTGCGTACCCGTTCGAGTCGGGCCGCCGGCACCATATTGCAGCATCAAAAAGATAGAAAAGTCAGGGCTTCATTATTGTGGCTCTGGCTTTTCTATAATCGATATTTATTGCGTAATGCGAGTTGCGACATCTTCATGATCGGCAGGCATATCATACTTTAAGAACGGATAGTCAAATGAATGCATATCAATGATCTCCCTTGCTGTTTTACTGCCTCATTTTAACATAATATGAGGCAGTAAATCGAGCACTTCGTTTGTATGGAACTGCCGGACAGGTCTGGGACGGTTATTTTCATGTCTTCGGATGCCGCGGAGCTGGAGGACAGCTTCTTGCATGATCGCGAAAACGTGACGCAGAAACTGTCTTGAATTATCCATACAAACACAGTATACTTGCAACATAAGAGAAGAGGGTATTATGCCGTGCCCGATTTTCAACGGCAGACAGCGGCAAAAGCCTTCTAGGAACACCGGAAAAAAAGAGAACGGAGAAAACCATATGCTTAAAGTATATTGCTACAGCCGCTGCACGACCTGCAAGAAAGCACTGAAATGGCTGGATGAGAAGGGCGTTGAATATTCCGTTGTTGATATCAAGGCGGATCACCCGGACGAAGCGGCGCTCAGATCGTATTATGCCAGAAGCGGACTGCCGCTGAAGCGCTTTTTCAATACAAGCGGCATCCCTTACCGTGAGATGGAGCTTTCCAGAAAGCTGCCGGACATGAGCGAAGACGAACAGCTGGCCCTGCTCGCAACGGACGGAATGCTGGTGAAGCGTCCGCTTGCAGTGGGCGAAGATTTTGTGCTGACCGGCTTCAGGGAAGTCGAGTGGGCGGAGAAACTGCTCTGAATGGCGACTTCGCACAGACCGCAAGGGAGGGGAACGTACTGACATGCTGACAGACGATTACCAGAAGATGCTCCGCGCCAGGAGCATGAACAACCGGGGAGCGCTGCTGGATTCCAGGCAGTGTGGATGCTTCTTCTGCCTGCGGATGTATGATCCCTCAAGCATCACGGAGTGGATTCAGGAAGAGACTGCCCGCTGCCCGTACTGCAGCATCGACGCGGTCATCCCGGAGAGCTATGACTATGAGCTGGATGATTCGCTTCTGCTGGCAATGAAAGAATACTGGTTCTGACACGATTCTGGAAAGCGCGCGCCCTGACTCGGCTGAGTCAGGGCGTTTTTCGCTGCGGGTGAACAATTGTGATGATGTTGCCGCCGGAGGCGGGCAGCACCTCGATCTGCGCATCCGTGCCGGTAATACTTCATGACCGGCCGGCGAATATCAGGTGCAATCGTAAGGGATTATGCCTGGCCTTCGGAAGCTGTGCCCCTGAAGCGGAGCAGATGTCGATCAGGGCTGTAAAAGCGCCTTGACCATGTCACCATGCCGGAATTCGTCATCCCGGACTTCCTGGACATCTGCAAAGGTATTGAGAAGGGTTATGTACTTCTCTCCGGCCGAGTACTCCTGGCTCGAAATCAGCTGATAGGTCTTCTCGCGTCCGATGGTCCTGTACAGAAAGGGAACAAGAACGGACTTCGTCTTCTTTGGCTCCAGGGTTTTCCGGGTGTAGTTGTGAAAGACGGAAGCGTGGCGCCCCTCTTCCGCGGCAAGCTGCCTGAACACAGCGGCATCGCGCTCAGAGACGATCTCCGCCAGCTTGTTATACATCAAAATAGCATCCAATTCTCCCTGCTGGGCTTTCAGAAGGGCGTCCATATTGGCATTGATAACGGCTTGATCCATAGAAATCACACTCCGAATAAAAGATAGGATAAAAGAAGTATAACAAACCGATCCGGTTCCGGTCAAGACGAAACGGCCAAAAAAGTTATAAAAAGTGAAGGAAATCCATAAATTTAGGAGTAAAACTGAAAGTAATCGTTATCACAGCTGAAAACAAACGGCATCCCGGATCAGTAGACCGGAGCCCGATTCATTTTGTCAGGAATCGTTGCCAATTTTCAGAGAGTCATGGTATAATCAGCGTAAAAAAGATGGTGAATTGGGAAGAGCAGAAGAGGGAAAGCCCCACTGGACCGATACCGGGGAGGAGGCACAAAAGGCACATGATCATCAACAGCGGCTCCAGAACAGACATCCCGGCCTTCTACAGCAAGTGGTTCATGAATCGCGTTCGGGAGGGCTTTGTCATGGTCCGCAATCCATACTATCCCGAACAGGTCACAAGATACCGGCTGGATCCTGCGGTCGTGGATGTGCTCGCGTTCTGTACCAAGAATCCGGAGCCCATGCTTCCTTATCTCGAAGAGCTGAAGATGTTCCGCCAGTTCTGGTTTGTCACCATCACGCCCTATGGGAAAGAGATCGAAGAGAATGTTCCGGACAAGACCCGGGTAATGGCGGCTTTCAGAAGATTATCCGAAGCGGTAGGGAAAAAGGCGGTAATCTGGCGGTATGATCCGATTTTTGTTTCGGATCAATACAGCGTCGGCTTTCATATAGAGGCGTTTGAAAAAATGGCAGAAGAACTGCGTGGATATACCCGGACCTCGGTCATCAGCTTCATCGACCTCTACGAGAAGACAAAGCGCAATTTCCCGGAGGTCAGAGCGGTCACAGCAGAAGAGCAGATCGAGCTGACAAAGGCCTTTGTCTCGATAGGAGAGAGATACGGCATGACAATCCGTACCTGCCTGGAGAACCGGCAGCTCTCCCAATACGGTGCTGTGACCGACGGCTGCATGACGAGAGATGTGCTGGAGGAGGCGCTGGGAATCACCCTGGAGACGCCGAAAGGGCCCGGAGCAAGACCGGAGTGCGCCTGTATACTGGGAAACGATATCGGCATGTACAACACCTGCGCGCATTTTTGTAAATACTGCTACGCCAATTACGACCGGGCTGTTGTGCTCCGGAACATGCGCAGGCACGATCCGGAGTCGCCGTACCTGATCGGAGGGCCCATGCCGGGAGACGTGATCCGGGAGGCAAACCAAAAGTCCTGGGCCAACGGACAGATGAGCCTTTTCCTGTGAAGAAGCGGAAGAAAGCGGACGGAGTTAAGCATATGAAGAAGCTAACCAAAGAGGAATACAGATCCGGGTATGGTGATCCCGCTGAGATCGGAGACGGAACAGTCAGTCTTTATGAGACCGGACCGGAGGACTGCCGGCTGCCGAAGCGCCGTCCTGTCAGTCATAAGTACAGCTACGGCCGCGCGCTGATCATCGGCGGCTGCAGAGGCTTTTCCGGTGCGCCGCGGCTTGCCGCAAACGCCTGCGAGCGCAGCGGCGCGGGTCTGACGCACGTAATGGTCCCGGAGAGCATCTATCCGATTGTGGCTGCCTGCTGCGACGGGGCGGTCGTGACGCCTCTCTGTACGGCGGAGCAGGGGAGTGTCGGCACAGGGGCGCTGGAGGAAGTCCTGCCGGTGTTGAAGGCCGCGGACGCCTGTGCAGTGGGACCCGGACTCGGACGCAGCGAAGAAGCCCACCGTCTGGTCAGCGGGATCCTCCGGGAAGCGGATTGTCCGCTCGTCCTCGATGCGGATGCGCTGACGATCTGCGGCATGGAAACGGAGCTGCTTTCAGTCTGTAAGGTCCCTGTGATCCTCACCCCACATGAGGGGGAGTTTAAACGTCTTGGCGGAGATCTGTCTCAGGGGAGGCTGGAGGGCGCGCTTGCGTTTGCCGCGCGGTACCCCAACGCAGTCCTGGTTTTGAAGGGCCATGGGACGCTGATCTGTTCGGGGAGCGAGGTCTTTGTGAACCCCACCGGATCTGCGGCGATGGCCAAGGGCGGATCGGGCGATGTGCTCAGCGGGATGCTGTGCGCGCTCCTGGCGCAGGGCTTTGAGCCGCTGTTTGCAGCCCGCACCGCGGCGTATCTGCACGGGCTCGCCGGGGACCTGGCCTCCCGGGAACTGGGAGAGTACTGTGTCACGCCGTCCGATCTGATAGGCCATCTGCCGGCGGCATTCAGGACCGTAACGACGGCCGAAGCGGGCGCTGCCGTCGGATAAGCGGCAGACGCAGCAGAGAACCCTGTTTTGCGCTGTCGTTTAACGTGATATAATATACCTTGGCAGCACTGTTTGCGGGAGCATGAATTACCAAATTATGAATGGAGTTCGCTATCAATTGATGGATCCTCAAATAGAAGAGATTGTCGACTCTTCTATAGAAATGGAACTCATTCAAAACAGCTCGGGACTTCAAGCGACATCCGCGGCTTCCACCGAAAGAGGAGGAACCAGATAATGAATAAGGATACCTTTCCGTTTGTGGTTTACCTGATCCACGCCTGTGCCAATCGCTGGGGAAGCACCCCAAAGAAGGTTTATAACGTCATGAAAAGCAGTGGGTGTATTGACCGCTACCTCGTTCCACACTATGAAGTCTTGCACACGCAGGGGACGGATTATCTGGTGGATGACATTCAGGAATACATAAAACTGAGAGGGGTGACGGTATGATCGTCTATCACGGTTCATCTATGAAGATGGAAACGCCTGACGTTCTGCATTCTTACCGATCACTTGATTTCGGAAAAGGTTTTTACATTACGACGGTGGAGGGGCAGGCGGCACATTGGGCGCGGCGTAAGGCAGACCTGTTTGGCGGAAAAGCGATCGTCAACTGCTATCAGATGTCAGAGGAACTTAACGATCTGAACTTGAAAACATTCGACGATGATCTGGTGGAATGGATCGATTTTGTATGCCGCTGCCGCGACGGAGAAACAGATTATCAGCAATATGATCTGATCTATGGGAAGGTTGCAAATGATAAGGTGTTTCGGGTTGTTGACTTGTATCGTGCAGGAATCTGGGAGAAGGATCGAGCCCTGCGGGAGATCAAGGTCTATCCGAATTATGACCAGTATGCTTTTATCACGCAGAAGGCTATTGAACAATTGCTGAAATTCGATTCCTTTTATGAGGTGTGAGCAATGAATGACGATGCGTTGGAAAAGATCTATCAGGAGAGATTGGAAGAGCAGCTGATCGCCTGTCTTGCAGAGAGGGAAAGTCTCTCGCTGGAACAGGCTATGGATCTTTACTACTGTAGCAAGCTTTCCGACAAGATCCATAACGGCGTGGAGGGAGTGCAGTATCTGGATCACAAGGTGCTTGCGCAGATCCTTAAGGAAACTGAACCGGAACTCTTCTGACAGGAGGTAACAATGCCACGCCGTCGACTGTGGACTGCAGAAGCCTGTGTGCAGGTGGCACTCTATGATGACCGATTGGAGGTCACATCTCCCGGCTGAATCAGATGGGACTGATTGAGTCTTGGGGGACAGGCATCTTGAGAATCCGGCAGCTGGCAGCCGAATACGGCTTGCCAGAACCGGAGTTTATCGAATCCGACAGCTTCATCCGTGTGAATCTCCGCCGCAGTTCGGAGATTGGCGGAGATAGTTCGGAGAAATTCGGAGATAGTTCGGAAATCAACAGATCCATTTCGGAGAAAAAGGAGACGAGTCCAAAGAATACATTGAACGTGACAGAACAGAAAATCTTGGACATCATGCTCTCAAATAGTTGACTTCCACTAACACTGTAACTACTGTGTTCAAAACATCGATAAAACCGCGGCCGTGCCCAGGTTTGGGCATAGCCGCGGTTTAGACCATGATCGTAATTTATTCCTCAGTGTCCGCTCTTACATAGAATGTATTTCTTCCTGCGCCTTGCCGAAGGATCACGCCCTCGTCCGTCAGCTTTTTCAACGCGGCCAAGGCGGACGATCTTCCGATGCTCGGGCAGTTGGCAACGACATCTGCACCGGTAAACTTGCCGACCTTATCTTCGACATACTTCTTCACAACATCATAGGCGGTGCTGGATGTGCCTGTTTTTTCCATCAAACCGACACGATCCTCAAATTCCGTATAGCAGGCGAGGATCACCATCAGCATGTAGCGGATAAAGGGAGTGGGATCGTTCTTCTCCTCGTGCCAACCGGCGTCCGCCATTTCCAGCACATCGTAATAGCGATCTTTGGTCTTTTCAATCTGCTTTTCAATACTGATATATTTGCCGACGCTATACCCATTTTTATAGAGAAGCAGCAGTGTCAGCAAGCGACTCATTCTGCCATTCCCGTCGTTGAACGGGTGAATGCAGAGAAAGTCCACGATAAAGCAGGGGATCAAGATCAGCGCGTCAATGCTCTCTTTGGCCAGTGCCTGCTCATAGGCTTCGCACAGCCCGGTCATCGCTTCCGGTGTCTCATACGGGGCGACAGGCGTAAACCGCGTAAAAGTCGTTCCGTCCGGCCTTGTTTCGTTGATATAGTTCTGGACGTTCTTGAAGCTGCCGCCATAGGATGCGCTAGAGCGCCGCAGCAAATCACGGTGGAGCTGCAGGATATACGACGGGCGGATGGGGATATACTCATTGCTCTCGTGGATGGTGTTCAGCACATCCCGATAGCCCATGATTTCGTCCTCATCACGGTTCCTCGGCGTAGTCTTTTCTTCAAAGAGCTGCTTCATGCGGGTACTGGTGGTAATGATACCTTCGATTTTATTGGATGCCTCAGTGCTTTGGATCTTGGCAATTTCCACCAGACGATCCAGTTCCACGGGCTTTTGCCGGACAAACATATCCTGTCTGCCCTTATACTCATGGATCTTCGCTGCAAGATTCAAGATATCTGACGGCCATGTGCGGTCTGCCAGCTTGCTGTAGTCAAACTCTCTCATGGAAGGCTCCTTTCGTCCAGCCATCTTTCTTTCGTCCAATTTTAATTGATTTTGGACGAAAAGTCAATGCGTTTGGACGATATAGTATTCCCTGACTCACACAAAACAAAAGGGCCTGTCCTCCGAGCTGTGACAGCTCCAAAAGAAGCGCCTTTTTCTTCTTGTTTTTATGTTATTTCTTATTATATACTTGTGGGCAGTTTCCTGCATCACTACAGACGATTTGTTGACCTGTGGGGCGCCGTTTTCCGACGCATGTACGGCAGTTTTCCGGCACAGCCACACCTTATCAGCTTACGCAAAGAGACAGCCAACACAGAAACGTGCTGGCTGTCTCTTTGTTCTACTCATAGGCGCCTAACCCTCTGCGTAAGTTCTGCGTAAACCCACACTTTTTGCGCCGAAGAAGTTAGGAAAATCGGAGAAAAACCGCGATTTAAGGCGATTTTAGAAGCCGATAGCTACCTTATTAATACATGCCGCCCATGTCGGGGGAGGCGGGCATCGGGGGATTCTTCTCCGGGATGTCGGCGACCAGGCTCTCGGTGGTGAGGACCATGGAGGCAACGGAAGCGGAATTCTCCAGAGCGCTGCGGCAGACCTTGGTCGGGTCCACAATGCCGAGGGAGATCATATCGCCGTAGGCATCGTTGGCAGCGTCATAACCGAAGTTGACGTTCTCATTGCCGGAGACGGTGTTGAGGATGACGGCACCCTCGACGCCCGCGTTGGCGGCGATCTGCATGATCGGGGCCTTCAGCGCTTTTGCAACGATGGCGGCGCCGGTCTTCTCGTCGCCCTCGAGAGTGGCGAGCAGCTTCTCAGCAGCCTTGGAGGCGATGACGTAGGCGGAACCGCCGCCGGGGACGATGCCCTCTTCCACCGCAGCGCGGGTGGCGTTCAGAGCATCCTCGATGCGGAGCTTCTTCTCCTTCATCTCGGTCTCGGTGGCTGCACCGACCTTGATCACAGCGACACCGCCGGACAGCTTTGCCAGGCGCTCCTGCAGCTTCTCGCGGTCGTAGTCGGAAGTGGTGGTCTCGATCTGGCGCTCGATCTGCGCGGCGCGGGCGCGGATCTCGGCAGTCTCGCCGGCGCCGTCGACGATGACGGTGTTCTCCTTGGTGACCTTGACCTGGTGGGCCTGGCCGAGCATGGAGATGTCAGCGTCCTTCAGTTCCATACCGAGCTCGCTGGAGATGACCTGGCCGCCGGTAAGGATGGCGATATCCTGCAGCATCTCTTTGCGGCGATCACCGAAGCCGGGAGCCTTGACGCAGATGCAGGTGAAGGTGCCGCGCAGCTTGTTCAGCACGATGGTGGCAAGGGCTTCGCCCTCGACGTCCTCGGCGATGATGAGGAGCTTGCGGCCGGCCTTGACGATCTGCTCGAGCAGGGGAAGGATCTCCTGGATGTTGGAGATCTTCTTGTCGGTGATGAGGATGAGTGCGTCATCGATGACGGCTTCCATCTTGTCGGTGTCGGTGACCATGTAGGGGCTGAGATAGCCGCGGTCAAACTGCATGCCTTCGACAACCTCGCTGTAGGTGTCGGCGGTCTTGGACTCTTCGATGGTGATGACGCCGTTCTGGCTGACCTTCTCCATCGCCTCGGCGATCAGGGAACCGATCAGCTCGTCGCCGGAGGAGATGGTGCCGACACGGGCGATGTCCTTGGAACCGGAAACCGGCTGGGAGATGGCCTTGACGGCATCAACGGCCTCAGCGGCCGCCTTCTGGATGCCCTTCTTCATGACCATGGGGTTGGCGCCCGCAGCGAGGTTCTTCAGACCTTCGCTGATCATGGCCTGCGCGAGGACGGTAGCGGTGGTGGTGCCGTCGCCGGCGACATCGTTGGTCTTGGTGGAAACTTCTTTGATGAGCTGTGCGCCCATGTTCTCGAACGCGTCTTCCAGCTCGATCTCCTTGGCGATGGTCACACCGTCGTTGGTGATCAGCGGAGTGCCGTACTTCTTGTCCAGAACGACATTGCGGCCCTTGGGCCCGAGGGTAATCTTAACGGTATCGGCGAGCTGGTTGACACCGCGCTCGATCGCTTTGCGTGCTTCTTCACCGTAAATAATCTGTTTTGCCATGATAAAAATCCTCCTGAATTACTCAATCACAGCCAGAATGTCACTCTGGCGCACGATGGTGTACTCAACGTCTTCAAGCTTGACCTTGCTGCCGCTGTACTTGCCGACCAGAACTTTCTGACCGGCGGCCACGATCATGGTGACCTCGTTGCCGTCGACGACACCGCCGGGGCCGACTTCGACGACTTCGTAAATCTCGGGCTTTTCCTGAGCGGCGGAAGTGAGGAAAATACCGGAAGCGGTGCGCTCCTCGGCTTCGTTCTGCTTGAGAACAACACGGTCTGCTAAGGGTTTGAGCTTCATATTCTTAACCTCCATGAAATTAGATTACTAAATTCAGCATCGTTAGCACTCAAAACATCTGAGTGCTAACGATGCTAATAATACCACACTTTTATTTTTTTTCAAGTCCCACAGAGAAGAAAATTATAAACTTTTTGTTACAAAGCCAGGGGCGGGAGCTCGGTGCCGTGGCCGAGGCCGCGGGGAACAATCAGCTTCAGCGCTCCGGGGAGCAGCTTCATCTCCACCTCGGAAGCATAGAGCGCCTCGCCGTCCAGGTTGATGACGTCCTCGCGCTCAAACTCGATCCACAGTTCGGTCCCACGCAGGTGTGTGATATATTTGGGAAAATCGTCCGCGTGGCCGGAGGCGTATTTGCCGATCAGCCGGGCAAAGGTGAAAAGAGAGACCTTTTTCACAATGAAGATGTCAAGCAGACCGTCGTCCAGTTTCGCATCCGGGGAGGGGTTGAAACCGCCGCCGTAGAAGCGGCCGTTGCAGGCGCAGATCAGGGAGTATTTTTCCCTGGCGTCATAGCTGCCGCTGCGGACATGCATGGTGGTGGCGATGCCGCGGAAGGCGTTCACCACGGCCGAGATCACATACCCGCCGGTGCCGCCGATCAGGGGAATGCCGGAATACTTATGGACCTCGGTCCCGATACGGGCGTCGATCCCGACGGAGCAGATATTGGCGCTGTAGCTGCCGTTGCAGGAGATGAGATCAATCGTCTTCACCTGCCCGTCCAGCAGCGCGTTCAGATCCCGGAAGAGATCGGCATCGGAGCCGAACATGCGGCAGAAGTCATTGCCGGTGCCGGTGGGGAAGGGACAGACGGCGACGTGCGGCTGCAGTGCCGCGCCGCAGACGCACTCGTTGAAGGTGCCGTCTCCGCCGCAGGCGTAGACGCGCAGCTCTTCCCCGGAGGACGCAGCTTCCTGCCTGATCTTCTCCGTGGCGTCCTTCGGGCCGCGGGTGACATAGACCTCGCAGGCGTCCTCGCGGGAACGAAAGGCCTCTTCCACGCGGCGGCGGATCTCAGGGGAGGCGTCGCTGCCTCCGGCAACGGGATTGACGACAAACAGGTGTTTCATGTTCTGTATTCCGCCTCCTTACTGATAGTACATAAAGAGATCGCACTTGATCATACCGTTATAGAGCTTGCGCTTCTTGTCGGCGGGCTTGCCGAAGAAGCGCTCAAACTCCGCGTGGGAGGAGAGCAGATAGAGAGACCAGTTTTCCTTTTCAGCCAGCGCCGCGCCGAAGCGCTGATAGATCGCCTCGGCCTGCTTCTGATCCAGCAGACGCTCGCCATAGGGCGGATTGGTTACAATGACGCCGCGCGCGGTCTCGCGGGAGAAGGAACATGCGTCGGCAACGGAAAAGTCGATCAGGTGGTCCACCCCGGCGCGTACGGCGTTTTCACGGGCGATCTGGATTGCGCGCGGGTCGATGTCCGAGGCGCAGATGTGATATTCCCCGTGATACTCCGCCGCGATGGCCTCGGCGCGCGCCTGCTGCCAGAGCGCCGGGTCCATGAAAGCCCAGTCCTCGGCGGCAAAGCTGCGATACAGGCCGGGAGCGCGATTCAGCGCCGCCAGCGCCGCCTCGATGGCAATGGTGCCGCTGCCGCAGAGGGGATCGCAGAAGTCCCCTTTGCCGCGGTAACGGGAGAGCTTGACCATCGCGGCAGCGAGCGTCTCGCGCAGAGAAGCCTCGGTGTGGGCCGGGCGATAGCCGCGTTTGTGCAGCGCGGCGCCGGAGGTGTCCAGAAAGACCGAGACCTGATCCTTGCGGAGAGCGAAGCGAATCTTGTATTCCGCGCCGCTTTCCGGGAAGCGCTCCAGACGGTAGCGGCTCTTCATCCGCTCCACGACGGCCTTCTTGATGATGCGTTGGCAGTCCGGCACGGAGAAAAGCGTCGAATCCAGACTGTAGCCGGTGACCGGAAAGGCCGCGTCACGGGGGAGCAGGTTTTCCCAGGGGAGGGCGCGGACACCCTCGAACAGCTGATCGAAGCTTCTGGCGGGAAAAGAACCGAGTTCCATCAGGACGCGCTCTCCGCAGCGGAGGGATAGATTGACCTTTGCACAGTCGGCGAGACCGCCCGTAAAGAAAACCCGGCCGTCCTCCGCCCGGACATCCTGTATATTCATTCGCCGCAGTTCATCCGCGACAAGACCCTCCACCCCGAAAAGGGATGGAACACAAAAGCGAAAACGAAGCGTATTTTCCATAAATCGATCCTGTTCAGAAAATAAAAATAAGAGCAAACGGTAAAATCCTTTATTAAGATAGTACAAAAAGGCGAGCTTGTAAAGCCAAAAAGCCATATTTTGTGGTCTGCTCCGAAAGCTTAACACAAGCGAAGCTGAAATTGTAAAGATTTTTTAAATAAACTATTGATTTTTTTCTGTGATTGCGTTATAGTACACACTGTATTTCGGGTGGGAACGTTTCCATCCATTCAAGAAGGGTTCCTGCAATGGCGATTCCTTGTTCCGAGTTTGCTGAGATCCTGAAGGATTCCTACAGCGCATATTATTCGATCCACGATAACCCCGGCGAGCTCAACACTGAGCTGCCCATCGCGTTCCGCGCGGATTATGTGGCGCGCGACGAGCGCTATTGGCTGACCAAGAGCGTGAAAATCTGGGGCAATGAGAAGAATGAATATGCATACGTTTTCATCGCGGATTCATTCAGCCCGGAGCTCGCGGATCGATGCATGGACTGGGCGCTGGAGGACGGGCTTCCCCGCGTGAAGCCGCACAGCGAGCACCAGTGCACGAACGTCAAAGTGATCTTTATTGCCGACTCTGTCAGTGAGGAGACGGCAAAGGCCGTACAGAAAAAGAGCTTTACCAAAAACTATAAGTTCGGCCTCCACGGGTACAGCAATCTGCTGACCGGCATCACTGATCTCGGGACAGAGAAGACCGTGACCAACAAAGAAGGACACGAGCTGGTCCCGTATTTCAAGAAGCTATTTGCCGCGAGAGCATAAGCAAAGACCCTGCACAAACGGCATTTAGTGATAAAAACTATATTTTTCATCTAAGGAGTGAAAAGTGTGAGCGCATTACTTATCCTCGTCATCGCGGTCGTACTGCTTGCTCTCGGCTACGTGTTCTACGGCAGCTGGCTTGCAAAGCAGTGGGGCGTCGACCCCAACCGTGAAACCCCGGCCCACACCAGCTACGACGGCAAGGACTTCGTTCCTGCAAACCCCGCCGTTCTGATGGGTCACCACTTCTCTTCCATCGCCGGCGCAGGCCCGATTAACGGACCGATCCAGGCTGCAGTCTTCGGCTGGGTGCCTGTTTTCCTGTGGTGCGTCCTCGGTGGCATCTTCTTCGGCGCCATGCACGACTTTGGCGCGCTGTTCGCCTCCATCCGTCACAACGGCGGCTCTGTCGGTGAGATCATGAAGGACTCCATGGGCGTCAAGTCCCAGCGTCTGTTCATCATCTTCGCCCTGGCCGTTCTGATCCTGGTCATCGCCTCCTTCACGGCGGTTGTCGCAGGCACCTTCGTGTCGGTTGATCCGTCTGCAGCCACCTATGCCGCCAACGGCTCCACTGCAATGACCTCCATCCTGTTCATCGTCATTGCCGCTATCTTCGGCTTCTTCGTGTACCGCAAGAACGCGAAGGTCGGCCCGGCCACCATCATCGGCATTCTCGGCATCGTCGCCATCGTTATCCTTGGCCAGTATGTCGGCCTGCACTTCAGCCGTACCTTCTGGGTGCTCTTCATTGCCGTTTACGTCACGGTTGCTTCTATGCTCCCGGTCTGGATTCTGCTCCAGCCCCGTGACTACCTGAGCTCCTTCCTGCTCTATGGCATGATGATCATCGCGGTCGTCGCCATTGTCGGCGGTTCCTTCACCGGTGCTGCCACCATGGAAGGCCCTGCCTTCTACGGCTGGAAGAACCCCTCCGGCCAGCCCCTGTTCCCGTTCCTGTTCATCACGGTCGCCTGCGGCGCCTGCTCCGGCTTCCACTCCCTGATCAGCTCCGGTACTTCTTCCAAGCAGATCAACAACGAGAAGGATGCCCAGATCATCGGCTACGGCTCCATGGTCATTGAGTCCGCCCTTGGCGTTATCTCCCTGATCGCTGTCATGGTCGTGTGGAGCCAGACCTCTGCCGGCGGCGGCGAGCGCTATCTGCTCTCTGCACCTCCCACCATCTTCGCCGGTGGTATTGCCACCATGTTCGCGTCCTTCGCAGGCGAGGGCACCTATGCTGTGATCTACAACCTGTTCACCCTGGCAGTCTCCGTCTTCGCGCTGACCTCTCTGGACTCCGCGACCCGTCTCTGCCGTTACCTGTTTGCTGAGCTCCTCACTCCGGAAGGAAAGACCCACGAGGATCTGACCGGCGCTGCGAAGTTCTTCAGCACCCCGATCGTCTCCACCCTGATCATGGTCGTCATCGGCTGCGGCATGGGCTTCATGGGCCTGAGCCAGATCTGGAGCGTGTTCGGTTCCGCCAACCAGCTGCTCGCCGGCGTTGCAATGCTCGCTGTCTGCACCTGGCTCGGCAAGATCGGCCGCAACAACAAGATGTTCTACTTCCCGATGGTCTTCATGCTCTGCGCCACCATCACCGCGCTCTGCTTCACCATCATCAACGGCTTCAAGGCGATTGCCGCCGGTACCCAGTGGGGCACCTACTTCCAGGTCATCTGGTCCATCATTCTGGTTGTCCTGGCTGTCATCCTGGCCATCACCGCCTTCAAGACCCTCTCCCAGCAGGGCAAGAAAAAGGCTTGATCGCTCAGCGGTTTTGACCTGAACATCTAAAAAAGAATAAACTTTTCGCCGCCCCGAAAGGGGCGGCGTTTCTATTTCCGTATGAAATTGTTCCGCGATCCCGGCAGCGGATTAGAGCGGGATCTCCACCTGCTCGGCCAGCTCCTTCAGACGGGCCTCGATCTGCTCGGAGATGTCGCGGCTCATGCGGGTGTTCAGGGCCAGCAGATCCTCGTTGTCCGCGCCGGTGATCAGCTTTTCATAGCTTGTCAGGATCCGGGACCGGATGGCCTGAAGGCGCCGCTCGGAGATCTGCTCCTCACGGGAGAAGCTGACGCGGGGGAGCAGATGGGCCTTCCTGGCTCGGCCGCCGGCGGAAGCCGCGCTGTCTTCCGCGGTGCTGCCGCTCTCAGAGAAGAGACGGGACAGCCGGTTCTCTTTGAAAGGATTCGAGAGCCCGAGACTGGGCCCCTCGATATGGAGGGAAGAGCCGGAGAGCGCCATGCGGCGGATGGACAGAGGCAGCTTTGCGTTCATGAGCTTTTCATCGATGGCTTTCTTGCCCATGGCGTGGCTCACCAGCAGGATCATGAAGGACAGGATAAAGCCGATCAGCATGCCTGCGGGCCCCTCACTGATGAGGACAACGCCGCTGCCGCCACAGAGCATCGCGATCAGGATCGAGATGATCGACTCGACAAACACGGCGGTCCAGGTGAGCGAGTCGCCCGCGAGGACGTCCTTGGCCTCCAGCTTCTCCAGCAGGCGGAAGTCGCTGGCGGAGAGGGCGGAAGAGATCTCCAGAGACCGGTCCGGTACGTGATATTTGCGGCAGATCTGGGAGGTATAGGGCTCCAGCTCCTGCGAGATCTTCATCAGCCACTCTGTGACAGGCTGATAGAGACAGGCCTTGGCGTCCTCAGAGTACAGATAGAGCTTGATGCGTTCCTGCAGGGCGCTCTCCATGTCCTTCAGGCGCTCGATTTTTCCGTTTTTCCAGTCGATCAGGACAGGCTTGACCGCCTGCTCCAGCAGAGGGTCGAGCAGATGGTCCAGCGCGTAGCGATAGAGCTCGTTCAGGCGGCCCGAGACGATGACCTCAACGGTGTTGGAGGAGATCAGCTGCTCCACGTCAGCGCGGAAGCGCGTGAGCTCGTCGTCGATCTTGCCGCACCAGGCGAGGCCTCTTGCCACGCTGAATTCCGGCTCGCGGTCGTTGTAGATGACCGCCTCCGGGAAGACCTCCCGGCACCAGGCGCGCACCTCCTCCATCCGTGAGACGCCGCCCGTGAGGAAGAGCAGCTCGGGCAGCTCGTCCCCGATGCTGCTGCGGACCTCGCGCAGCCCGGCGGTGAAGACCTCACGGAAGGATTTGCCGTTCAGCTGGGGGCAGGGCTTGTCCGTGAGACGCTGGGACATGGCAGGGTTCATGACCAGATCGAGGATCAGCGGCTCGTCATAGGTGATGAGGAGCGATTCCGCACATTCCGGCTCGCGTTCTTCGGCGGGACGGGAGTAGTACTGCTCCTTCAGCTGGCGGGCGTGCAGCTCGCAGTCCACGCGCCAGCTCTCGCTCTCGGCCAGCACCTGGCGCAGCGCAGATGCGTTCTTTGAGGCGCCGACGCAGGCGTCCAGCAGCACCTCGTCCATGACGCCGCCGCCCAGGGCAACCTCGCCGCCGGTGTGGATCTCGGTCTCCCTGCCCTTGTTGATATACGCAAAGTCCGTGGTGGAGGAGCCGATGTCGATGACCAGAACGGACTTGGACCGGAGATCGACATAATCCCGCACGGAGTTGGACTGGATAGCCCCGACCATGACGGCGCGGGATTCCGACACCACATGGGGCGTCGGGAAGCCGATGGTCTCAAAAATGCGCTGGTAGCGGGCACGGTTTTCCGCATCCCAGCCGGCGGGACAGCCGACGTAGACGCTGTTGCTCTTCTCGCCGCCGACGAGGGCGCCGCTGTCACGCAGCGACTCAAAGACACGCGCCGAAAAATCCCGGATCAGCGCGGCGCTGTCGGACTGGGTGTCCAGAAAACGGCGTTTGAACCTGGCCGCACTGCGCACTGCCGAGGCGGCGGAGCGCGCGGCGTTCTCCCCGATCCGGACCTCGCCGTTGCGCATGACGGCCCAGACCGTGATGGTCACTTTCTTCCCGTCGACGTCGATGATCTCGGGATAGCCTGAGCCTTCGCCCCGGACGCGGGCAAGCGTGCTCTCGCCGTCTCCGAGGTCAAATCCCCAATAATGCATCATAGAAGCTTCTCCTATGTCAGTTTACGTGTTCAGTGGCTTTGCCCGCAACCAGCAGCCTGTCCTCATAGAGCAGGGCCGGGCGCTGAGTGGCGGTGTCCCGCTTTGTGGGCAGCAGTTCGAAGAGCTCGCGGGTCTCTTCGCTGTAGTCCACCGTCTCGATGCCCTTCTGGCGCAGCCAGGGCTGGATGCGTTTGAGCTGCCGCAGGGCAAACTCGCCGTTGTTCGCATAGAGCGCCTCCAGCAGCTCGCTGAGAAGCTTCAGCTCGTCCGGGCTGAGCGGCAGCTCGCTCCCGGCGGGATCCGGGGCCGCGTCCTGCGCCCAGGCCTCCTGCTGCGAGAGGAATTCCTCTGTTTTCCGGTCCATGGTCTCGGCGGTCCTTTTCAGCGTTTTCCAGACCACGTCCGGGTCCAGCTCCGCGTGGACGCGGACCTCGCGCTCCCCGTACCAGAGCCTGCCGGAGAGAAAGGCAAACAGCGCGGCGGCCCCGACGGCGATGCAGCCGGCGAGGTAATAGCGCCTGATCAGCAGGGCGGAAACCAGACCGCAGATCACAGCGAGCAGCAGCGCGATGATGGCGCCTGCCCTCAGACGGCGTTTGGTGATCTCTTTCCGGGCGGTGCCAGCCAGCAGAAGGCCAAGCATATCCCGTACGGCAGCCGCCTCGCAGTCGGCGATGGCCTGACGGCTTCTGTCGTCGGTGTTGGCGGCGTTATACCGCAGCAGCACACGGTCCAGCGCTGCGTTCAGGCGCTCCACGCTCTGCTTCCGGTTCCGGTCGATCACCGCGTCGGCCTTCAGTTCGCTGCGGAGCTTTTCTTCTTCCGTTTGGAGCAGGCTGCTCATGCTTACGGCATCCATTCCGTCCACCTCGTTTTCCGTGATAGTCGCTTTATTTTACACCATTTTGCGGCATCTTACAATAGGGACGCCGATCCCGCGGCCTGAGACGGCCGGGCGGAGAGCTTCCCCGCGGCAGCGGAAGAGGGAAAGACCATCCCGTGCAGCGCCGCCGGAGGCGGAGAAAGAAAAGTGGTACAACCGGAAGCGCTTTGTGAGTTGAAAGGATAATGAAAAAGTGGTATGATAACGCAAATGCAATAACGAAAAGGAGAACCTGATCACATGGCAGACTATATCATCGCGACGTCTTCCACCTCCGACCTGACCCGGACCTGGCTTGACGCGCACGGCATTCCGTTTATCCCCTATACCTACACGGTGAATGACGAGCTCTGTGAGGACGACTGCCGGGAGGAGTCCCGCGCTGCGGTCTATCGCGGGATGAGAGCGGGGGACAGGCTCAAAACCTCTATGATCAACGAGTTTGTCTATTACGACTTTTTCAAGGGTCTGCTGGACAGCGGAAAGGATGTCATCTTCCTCGATATGTCGAAGGAGATGTCCGTCTCCTTTGCCAACGCCAACAAGGCGGCGGAGCGGATCCGGGAGGAATATCCGCAGCAGAAGCTCTATGTGATGGATACCTGCTGCATCTCCGGCGGGCTCGGGACCCTGGTGCAGAACATGGTCGAGCGGATGGAAGCCGGCGCCAGCTATGACGAGGCGATCGCCTGGGGCGAGGAGAACAAGCTGAAGATCGCCCACCGCTTCACCGTGGACGACCTCAATTACCTCAAGGCCGGCGGCCGCGTCTCCAACGCCTCGGCGCTGGTGGGCTCGCTTCTCTCCATCAAGCCCGTCCTCTATGTGCCGGACCGCGGCACGCTGGACGTGGTCAAGAAGGCGAGAGGCCGCAAAGCCGCCCTGAAGAGCATCATGGACGGCGTGCTGCACGACCTCAGCAAGATCGACTGCACCGGGACGAGGATCCACATTTTGCAGGCCGACTGCGTGGCGGATGCCGAGCATGTGCGGGACGAGATCAAAACAGCCTTCCCCCAGGTCGGGGAGATCACCATCACAAGCCTCGGTGTGGTCATCGGCGCGCACTGCGGCCCCGGCCTGCTCACGGTCTTCTACCTCTGCGAGAGCCGCCAGCCGGAATAATCATAGAAGCAAACCCGGAGCAAAAAGAAAAGCCTGCGGAGAGCGGAGCAACGCCCTGTTTCCGCAGGCTTTTCCTATGCTTTTTCTTGACAGAAACCCATTTGTTTTGTATACTTTAGCATACTATTTTGCTAAAGCAACAGGGGAGGAGGCGTGCGGCATGTCAGGGAACGCAGAGACGATCGACCGGAAGGCGCAGGAGCTGATGGAAGAGAAGGATTCCGACAGCCGCACCCGGGTTTATACCGGCTGGATGGAGACCCTCGTCTCGGTCATTCTGGTCGGCTTCACGCTCTTTCAGGTCTGGGCAAACCTGACCGGCACGCTGGGCGCAGTGAAGCTGCGCGCCGCGCATATCATGATCCTTCTGCCCCTCGCTTTCATGCTCTATCCGACCTGGCGCACCGAGCGGAGACGGCGGAAGATGATGCCGGTCTGGGACCTGCTGCTGTGTGCCGCGGCGGTCTTCTGCTTCGCGTATATCCTGTCGCGTTATGACACGCTCGCCAAGACCGGACGGCTGAACGACACGGACATCCGGGTTGGGATCGTATGCCTGATCGTCTCTTTCGAGGCGGCGCGGCGCACCAGCGGGAACCTCGCTGTCATCGCGCTGGTTTTCCTCTCCTATTTTGCCCTGTGGGGCCGCTATGTCCCCGGGACCTTCGGTACCGCGGCCTTCACGCTCAAGCGCGTGGTCAAGTCGCTGGTCTGGGACACCATTGGCATCCTCGGCACCGGCAGCGGTGTCTCGGCGACGTATATTTTCATCTTTGTCCTGTTCGGCGCCTTCCTGAAGTACAGCGGATTCTCCCAGTTCATCAATGACATCTCCCTGACGCTGGTGGGGCGGTCGCCGGGCGGCCCGGCGAAGGTGGCGGTGATCGCGTCGGCGCTGATGGGTATGATCAACGGCTCGGCCATTGCCAACGTGGCCACCACCGGGACCATCACCATCCCGCTGATGAAGAAAACCGGCTACAAGAAAGAATTTGCCGGTGCGGTGGAAGCGGTTGCCTCGACGGGAGGTCAGTTCACCCCGCCCATCATGGGCGCGGTCGGCTTTGTGATGGCGGAGTTCATGTCTGTCAGCTACACCAGGGTGATGCTGGCGGCGGCGATCCCGGCCTTCCTGTATTATCTGGGGCTGCTCTGGTCGGTGCATCTGGAGGCCAAACGCCTCGGTCTCTCCGGCCTCTCGCCGGAGAACATCCCGAAGGCCGCCGAGGTCATGAAGGCGAGAGGGCATCTCCTCCTGCCGCTCCTTCTGCTGCTGGGGATGATGTTCGCGGGCTACACGCCCCTCTATGCCGCGATCCTCGCGATTTTTGTGACGGTCCCGGTGTCCTGGCTGCGGAAGGAGACCCGCATGACGCCGAAGATCATTCTGCAGGCTGTCCTGGAAGGGGCGCGCGGGGCGATCGGGGTCGGGGTCAGCTGCGTGATCATCGGCGTGATCATCGGGTCTGTGAACATGACCAGCCTTGGCGTCAACTTCGGCAACCTGATTCTCCGGATCGTCGGGGAGGGTCAGCTGTTCCTCGGCGGGCTCATGGTGATGGTAATGTCCATCATCCTGGGGATGGGCGTGCCGGGCGTCGCCGCCTACGTCATCGTGTACGCGGTCGCGGTGCCTGTGCTGCGCGGCGTGGGGGCCACGGAGATGGCGGCCAACATGTTCTGCCTCATCTATGCCTGCCTCAGCAACATCACACCGCCGGTCGCGATGAGCTCGTATGTCGCGAGCGGTATCGCCGACAGCAACATGACCAGAACCAGCCTCATCGCGATCAAGCTGGGCATCGCCGGCTTCATCGTCCCCTTCTTCTTTCTAGATAACCCGGTCCTGCTCTACGGCAGCACCGAGGGAGTGGCAGCCGGGACGACGGTCTATGCCTTCGCCACCGCCTGCGTGGGCGTTCTGGCCCTGGCATCCGGCCTTGCGGGTCTGCCGACGGAGAAGGCTTCCGGAGGCGTGACGGCAGTCCGGCTTGCCGGCCGGGGGCTGCTGGTTGCGGCCGGCATCCTGCTGATCCAGCCGGGGATTTTGACCGACGCCGCGGCCCTTGGGCTGATCGGTCTGCAGCTTCTGCTGGACAGGGGCTTTCTCCGGAAAGCGCGGCCTGCCGCGCCCTGATCTGTCGAGAATGAAGTGCCGGGCAAAGGCCCGGACTTGATTCCCTATATTCAATTCCGCAAACACAAAAGGAGGAAACACAACATGAAGAAACTGCTCGCTCTGATGCTCTGCATGGTCGTCCTGTGCGCCGCGCTTCCCGCCGCGTCCGCCAGCGCCGCCACCGACATCAACTTTGTCACTGCCGGTACGTCCGGCACCTTCTACGCCATCAGTGTTGAAGTCGCCAAGCTCTGGAACGAGAACATCGAAGGCATGCGCGCCGTGGCGACGCCCTCCGGCGGCGGTGTGGACAACCTGAACCAGGCCGCGGAAGGCGAGGCCCAGATCGGCATTGCCAACGCCAATCTGGTGTATCAGTCGATGATGGGCACAGACGCCTTCGAGGACAACGCAAACCCCGATATCAAGATCTTCGCCGGACTGTATTATAACCCGAACCAGGTCGTCGTCACGGACGCCAGCGGCGTTGAGACGATTGCGGATCTCGCCGGGAAGCACTTCTCGGTCGGCGCAGCCGGTTCCACCACCATCGACGAGGCGGTGCACCATCTGGCGACCGCGGACCTGACCCTGGACGACATGAAGACGGAGTACATGGATGTGGCGTCCTCCGCCGACGCCATCCAGAACAAACAGCTGGACGGTGCCTGGATCATGGCGGGCGCTCCCAACGCCGGTGTGACCCAGATCCTCACCAGCAGCGACGCCCACCTGCTGGCCATCCCCGAGGAGACCGTCGAAGCCCTGAAAGAGGATTATCCCTGGTACGCCAGCTACACGATCCCGGCCGGGACCTATGCCGGACAGGACGAGGACGTACCGACCTCAGCTGTGAAGCTCACGCTCTTCCTCACACCGGACGTGGACGAGGAGACCGCCTATCAGATGACCAAGGTCTTCTGGGAGAACTGGGATTCTCTGACCGAGAACTTCGCTGCCCTGAAGGCGGCCGATCCCGAGAAGGCCTGCGAAGACCTGGCGGGTGTGCCGCTGCATCCCGGCGCCGAGCGCTATTACCGCGAGATCGGCCTGATCGACTGAACCAGAAGGGAATATCAAGAAAAAACTGCCCGCAGAGCACATCAAAAAGTGTGTTCTGCGGGCAGCTTTTCGCAAAGGGGACAGTTCTTCAGAAAAGGAGCCTTTTCCGGTCCTCAGAAGAGCGGTGCGGATGTGTATCCGCGCATCGTCCCCGGACAGGACAAGACGAATTTCGGCTGTCAGAGCCGGCTGACCTCTGCCATCAGCCCGGCCCAGCGGGAATCCTTCCGATAGAAGACAGGCGTGCTGCCCAGCGGCGCGGGGACCGTGTGCTCGCCCTTGCCGAAGGACTTGCCGGTCCAGAGATGGATCCAGTCGCCCTCAGGAAGATAGACCGGCCACTCGGTCTGTCCCGCTTTCCATACCGGGGCCACCAGTACGTCCTCGCCGAGGAGGTACTCGAACTGCTCGGTGTAGCAGCGGGGATCGTCCTCATGATGCAGGAAAAGCGGGCGCTGCACCGGGACGCCGGATGCGGCATTCTCCTTCACCAACGCTTTCAGCAGGGGGGAGAGAGCCGTGTGGATCTCCGCCAGACGGGCAAGGCGCTGCATGCAGTCCTCATCGTCGTAATACTGGAAGTTGGTGTCCGGGCGGTTGCCCTCGTGGGTACGCATGACCGGGGTGAAGGCGTTCATCTCGGCCCAGCGGAGAAAGACTTCCTTCGTACGGGTGTTGTCGAAGAGGCTGGTGTAGCCGCCGATGTCGCTGTGGGTCAGGCCACAGCCGCTCATCCCCGCGCTCAGCGCGGCACAGATGACAGTGCAGAGCCCATCATGGCGGGAGAAGTCCACACTCTGGTCGCCGGCCCAGAGCAGGGTGCAGTACTTCTGGCTGCCGGTAAAGCCGGCGCGCATGAAGTAGACCGCCTCGCCGAGCTTGCCGGATTCGGAGACCGCGTCGTAGTTGCACTTTGCCCAAAGCGCAGGCCAGTGGTTGTGCTCCATCATCGGGCTCTTGCCGCTGTGAAGGATGATGTCGTCCGTCGGAAGGTACTCCCCGAAGTCCGCCATCCAGCCGTCGATGCCGATCTCCAGGCTGTACTTTTTGATGACCTCGTCTTTGAACCAGTTATAGGCCTTCGGATCGGTGAGATCGATGACGCCGCAGCTGAACTCGCCGAAATCGACCAGATAGACACTGCCGTCGGAGCGGCGGGCGAAAACATCGGCCCCGAGACCTTTTTGATAGAGTTCTCCGCCCTCAACCAGATAAGGGTTGATATAGCCCAGGAAGCGGATTCCCCGGGCGTGGAGCTTTTCGATCTCCGCAGGGAGATCGGGGTACATTTCCGGATGGAAGTGCCAGTCCCACTGCAGGCGCTTGCCGAAGGAGGTGACACGCTTGCCGCACCAGTCCTGACACCAGACGCCGGCGACCCGGATGTTGTGCTGCAGGGTCTTCTCCAGCAGACCGAAGGAGCGCTCGCTGCCACCCTGAACGCCGATGATGAGACCGTTGTAGATCCAGTCCGGAAGCTCAGGCTGGCGGCCGAAGAAGGCGCTCTCTTTCTTCAGCAGATCGAGGAAGGTATCCGCGGCCTCAATCCGGATGGAAGAAGGGACCTCCCAGAACTGCAGTTCATGGAAAGCGGGATGACGGAAATCAAAATCCGCATAGGCGGTGGTATCCGCGTGCAGGTAGTAGTGTCGGCTGGAGACAAAGGTCGGCTGGGGGAAGTTGGTGTTGTAGTAATCGCCGCCAGCCCTGTTCTCCACGTCCGAGCGCCAGGTCACATAGGTGGTCTTGTCCCGGCCGACGCCGGGCTCGGAGGTCCAGAGCGGGAAGTGCCTGCCGCGGAGGTTAAAGTAGGACATCTGCTCGCCGCAACCCCAGCAGCATTCGTCTTTCTCGGCCGGGATGCGGAGCCACAGCCGGTTGATGGCCGGATTCTTTTGAGTAAAGGACAAAACGGCGCAGTCGCCGTCGACGGTGATCCGAAGCTTCAGATCCTCTCCGTATTCGACGAGGAGTCCGTCGGGCTGCTCCTGCACGGCGCTCACCGCCAGCGCACGGCGCTCGGTCACATAGTCCTCTATTTTAAAGTTGCCGCGGTACATATCGACCGATTCCTCTCCGCAGCCTGCGAAGAGCATCGGGAAATCCCTGCTTTGAGACAACAGCAACCGGCCGTTATAAAACAGCCGGTACTGTCCGTTTTCAGTTTGAAAATCGAGCATAGTCTGATGTTTATCCTTTCACGGCTCCGCTGGTCATGCCGCTGATGATCTGTTCCTGGAAGAGGACATACCCGATAATCGAAGGGATGATCGAGATCATGATCGCAGCGTACATCGAAACATAGTCCGTAGAAAACTGGTTGGTGAAATAGCGGATACCGACCTGAATGGTACGGAGCTTTTCCGAGGAGACGATGAGGTTGGCAAAAACAAATTCGTTCCAGCAGGTGAGGAACTCAAAGGTGGCGGCGGTGACGATGCCGGTACGGCTGAGCGGCAGAATGATGTGGAAGAAACGCCCGAAGAAGCCGCAGCCGTCGATGTAGGCAGCCTCTTCCAGCTCCATGGGGATCGAATCCATCAGACCGCGGATCAGGAAGGTGGACATCGGAATGCCGATGGCACAGTAGAGAAGAATCATGCCGCCGTAGGTGTTATAGAGCCCAAGCTTGTTGATGATCACGAAATACGGAACCATCAGCGCATTCAGAGGCACCAGAATACCGGCTGTAAAGAGCGTGAACAGCTGCTCTCTTCCGTTAAAGCGGAAGCGGGACATGCAGTAACCGCTCATGCTGGCGACAATCACATTGAAGACGGTGGCGGCAACGCCGACAATGACAGAATTCAGAAGCATTCTGCCCAGTCCCGCGACTTTCAGCGCGTTCACATAGTTCTGCCACTGCGGAACAGCGGGGAGCGAGAAGGGGGAGTCTGCGAGGAACTCGTAGTTTGTCTTCAGAGACGCGATGAACAGCCAGATCAGGGGGAACAGGGTGTAGACCGCAAAGAAGATAATCAGGATCCAGCGCAGAACCGCAAGAACCAGATCCTTGCCGTGCAGGGGAGCGCGCACTCTTGTTTCACTCATCCGGCTGCCCTCCCTGCTTTCTTCAGCGCTGCGGCCTCTTCATTGCGGCCTTCAAAAATCTTGCGGATGCAGACGATGAAGACTACGCCGATGATGATCAGAATGACGGCCGATGCGCTGGCCATGCCATAGTTGGCATCCTGCAGCTTCTTGTACATATACAGCACGATGGTGGATGTGGAGTTCGCCGGTCCGCCGTTGGTGAGCATGTAAACCTGCTCGAACTGGCGAAGGCCCATGACGCTTGCCAGAGTCACACAGGTGAGCAGCGAGGTTTTTCTGATCAACGGAATGGTAATATAGATCGCCTGCTGAAAATCAGTGGCACCGTCTATGGTGGCGGCTTCATAGTACGAGTCGTCGATGGTGGTGATATCCGCCATCATGATGACCATGTAATAGCCCACATAGAAGATCCAGTAAATCAAAACGGAAGGGAAAGCGGTGCTCAGGGTGCCAAGCCAGTCTTTTGCAAGATGGCCGAGCCCGACAGAGTTGAGAAGGGCATTGAGAAGACCGGTATCCGCACGGTAGATGGCACGCCACAGCGTTGCCAGGGCGATACCGGAAATCACCTGCGGGAAGAAGTAGACCGTCCGGAAAAACTTCCAGCCCTTCGGCTTGCGGGAGAGGATGATCGCCATGATCATGGCGAGGGGAACCTGAATAAAACCGGCCACCAGAGCCCAGATCACGTTGTTGATGACAGAGCGCTTGAAGGCCTTGTCACGGAACAGGAGCATAAAGTTTCTGAGGTTGACAAACGCGGGCGTGTTGATCCCGTTCCACTTCATGAAGCTGATGACGATAACATAGATCACAGGAAGCACAAAAAAGACGAGCATCAGGACCAGAGCCGGAGTCATAAAGGCCCACAATGGTGCCCGATCAGAGCGTTCCAGTTTCACTGAGCTACCTCCTTTACAAAATCAAACAGGGTGCGGGAAAGCCGCACCCTGTCGGGAAAACTTGTGCTTATGCGGCCATATCGATGGCGAGCTGGAGCTGATCCACAAAGCCCTGAGCGTCAACTTCGCCGAGGACCAGCGCGGAGACCGCGGCGGGGAACTCGGTGGAGACTGCGGTCGGGAATGCGCCGTTGACATGCAGGATGGAGAAATCGGCATTGTTCGCGACTTCCGTCAGCTTCTGGGAGATCAGGTTGGTTTCGGGGGACGGATCGTACTTCACAAAGAACATGGCGCCGGAAGAGAGCGCAAGCTCAGAGACGTGCTGAGGATCGGTGATGTACTTGATGAACTTGACAACAGCTTCTTCCTTGGCAGGATCGTCCTGCTTGGCAGCTGCGAGGAAAGCCTGAACGGTGGTCACGAGACCGCCTTCGCCCTTGCCGCCTTCATAGACGGGGTTGAGCGCGACTTCGCAGTCGTCCGCGAGGAGAACGCCGTCAACGGCATTGTCTTCTTTGTAGAGGTTGGCAACCCACCAGGGACCGTTCAGGTAGATGGCGGTGTCACGGGCAAGCCAGTGGCCGTTGACATCGCCGGCACCGGCGGAGATGGCGCCGTCGAAGGTGTAGTCATACATCGCCTTCAGCACGTCGGCAGCCTGAACAAAAGCGGGATCTTCAAGACCGTTGGCATAGACGTCTTTGCCGCCGATGGCTTCGACAATCAGAGAGTACCAGAGCATGGAGGTCCAGGCGTTTTCACCGGCCATCTGGCCAACAGCGTTGATGCCCTTGGCCTTGGCGTCTTCGCAGAACTGGAAGAACTCGTCATAGGTGGCGGGGAAGTGGTCCCAGCCGATCTCGGCAAAGATCTTGGTGTTATAGATCGGTGTGAAGATTGCGGATTCGAAGGGCAGCGCGTAGACCTTTCCGTCCACACTCCAGGCGTCAAAGGCGCCTTCGGCAAAATCGTCGCCCCAGCCTTCGTCCAGGTACGGGGTCAGATCCATGAACTTGCCTGCTTCGGAATAACCCTTGATGTCGTAGGTGGTGTCCATGATGCAGAGGTCAGGAGTCTCACCGGTGGTGATGGTGGTGCGCAGCTTGTCGCGCGCGGCCTGATAGTCGGTCTGCTCTTCCACGACAACCTTGATGGAGCCGGCGTTTTCGGCGTTGAAGGCTTCAATCAGCTGCTCCATGTAAGGGGCCTTGGAGTCGGTGCCGACCCAGACACTGGGGAAGTTGATGATGATTTCGTCATTTGCTGCATAAGCGGGGACAGCAAGGGCGATGATCATGATCAAGACAAGCGACAGGGATAAAAGCTTTTTCATGTTTGTTCTCCTTTTTGTTTTTATTCATTAATTAACAATGTTAATTAATTACACATAAATCATAGCCTTCCGGCCACAAACCTAATTATACCGGGAAAGTGTACGTTTGTAAAGGACTTCCGCCTTGTGGGATCTGTAGATTTTTCCACCCCGAAATTGGGCAATTTGAACAAAAACAAGCTGCCGGGCTGGATTCATACGGCCGCTTTTTTGTGCGGGATTTTAACATCGAAGCAGACGGCGCTTTCCATATTCCTATTAAAGGAATGATTTAGTATGTTTTTGTTTATACCACAAGATCGGGGTGATGTCAACAAGACCGGATTCGGTTGTTTCGGATTCATTTTGAAGATTCTTCCGGAGGATCTCCGCCGCTGCAGTTCGGAATCCATCACAGACAGACGATACTATTCGTTATACCAGGTGTCGGCATTCCCGTCCGGCAGATCCTGCTGAAGCGTTTTGAAAACCGGCTCGATGGAGAGACTCATCATGAGGCAGAATGCCGCGGGGAGAAGCGGAAGCAGGGAAGGAAGCAGCCAGACGATCAGGAGAAAGCCTGCAAGCTCCAGCGCGAGCAGAAGCGTTCTGCCGAAATAGCGCAGCGCCAGCCAGCCGCAGAACTTGAGCGTCCCCGCGACAGTGTTTTCAAAACGGGAGAGAAAGGCGAACACCCAGGGGAAGAAGAAAAGCAGCGGAAGGAAGAAAAGAATGCTGAGACTGTGGAGAACGGTTCCGGGACCGAAGCCCATCGTCCGGATCGCATAGGCATCCGCGGCGCCGACCGCGGCGTAAGCAAGGAACAGAAGCCAGAGAACGGTAGCCTGGCGAAAGTTGGACCGGAAGCCCGAGAAGAAGGTCGGGGTGAGACGGCCGCGGTTATGACGGACGCACTTGTTCACGGCGTAATACAGCGCCGTCGATGCTGCGCCGATTGTGACAACAGGCAGAGAGCACAGCAGCCAGAGAAGCCCGGCGACAATCAGGTCGATCAGTCCGGACAGGGCCTCGGAGATCCGTGACTTTTTCATACAGGATCAGTAGCGGCAGACTTCAAAGCCGAACATCTCAGCCAGGACCTTCAGCGTCTCGGCGTGACGGCCCTTGATGACGGCAAAGTGGGGCTCAAAGCCGGCGCGGATGCTGTCCTCGACGACCTCGCGGCTGCTGCGGTCGGTCTTTACTACGATGGAAGTGCCGATGAACTGCTTGGGCTTATCCAGGACCGAGCCCTCCGCCACAAAGAAGCGGAAGCTGCCGTCCGGCTTACGCCCGATGCGGAAGACAGTGGCTTCCGGGAAGGCTTCGCAGCCGAAGTCCATCGCGGGGCCGATCTTGCGGTTGGGATGCACGCCGACGACCGCGCCGGTGTCCCGGCGGGCGAGACTGCAGGCGGCGGCACCGCAGTGCCAGTAGGTGATGCTGCTTTCGGCTTCGTCCATGGCGACCGGATCGCCGAAGAAGACGGGCTCATGGCTCAGCTGCATGCCGATCCACATGGAGAGCGCGCCGTAGATGTCCGCCTCGCAGGCGGCGGCAACGCCCTTGTCATTCAGCATGCTGAGCACGGTGCAGACCGGCGTGCCGAAGGAGGTGAAGAAGTCGGGCCAGCAGCGGGAGGCCAGGGCGCCGATGTGATGGGTGCTCACGTAATCGGAATAGGCCTTCAGCAGACGGGCGTGGTCCAGCTTGTTCTTCTCAGGGGTCCGGTCCAGACCGCAGGTGACGTTCTCGGTTTCACGCAGATACACCGCGCATTCTTCGTCGGTGTAGGTCTTTGCCATGTCAATGAGCTCGCGGGCTTCGATAGACTCCAGCTCCACGCCGAAGGTGTTCATCAGCTCGCTGTCCAGCGCACGGCCGAAACCGAAGCCCTGAGGCGTATGGCCGATGGCGGACATCGTGAGGCTGCGCATGGCCTTTTTGACTCTGGCCGCTTCCACGGTGGCCTTCACGGCGGCGACAACGGACTCTTCCTCCGGGGCGCCGAAGCACCAGTTGAAGGCGCGGCCGTCAAAGGCGGCAAGCGTATTGGCGGCGGAGTAAGCCCCGGTCAGCGAGTTGAGGCGGAGACGGCCGCCGTCGATGACCGGCTCGCGCAGGGTCCAGAGCAGCACCGGGCACTGATACCGGCGGAGCACCTCCGCCATGTAGGCCGCGTTGGCAAAGGTCAGATTTTGAAAGACGATCAGGTCCGGATTCAATCCCTCCAGATAAGCGCGCAGCTTGTCGATGGTCAGCAGCATCTCGTCCGGGCAGACAACGTCCGCGTCCACGCTGCGGAGCATGGCGCAGGAACGTTCAAACTGGTCCTGGGCGGTCTCCAGGTGATAGGTGGGGACGCCCACCGGAATATACACAGAACAGAAGCTCATGAGAGTACCTCCTAAAAATTACTTAACGCTGTGAACTTATCATAGCGTTTTATACCCAAACTGTCAAGTTCAATTTTCAGGCGGCAGGGGAGAGACAATTTTACGGGAAAACCAAAACTTCTATTGACAAACAGAATGAAAAAGGCTACACTGTGCATTAGTTAGAAGCTTTAATCAAATCAAGCTTCCGATGCGTTTTTCCAATCATCAATCAACTGTTCAGAAAAAGACTAAAGGAGGAGGACATAACATTGAGCTATGATCTGAAAGAAGTCTGCAAAGATATCCGCTGTGATATCATGACCTGCATCGGGCACCTGGGCGTCGGCCACATCGGCGGCTGCCTGTCCGTGGTAGAGGCGCTGGCCGTTCTTTATTTTAAGGAAATGAACATCGACCCGAAGAACCCGAAGATGGAAGGCCGTGACCGTTTCATCTGCTCCAAGGGTCACGCCGGCCCCGCCGTCTACGCGACGCTGGCCAACCGCGGCTATTTTGACAAGAAGGAGCTGCTCACCCTCAATCAGGGCGGCACCAATCTTCCGTCCCACTGCGACATGAACCGCACCGTCGGCATCGACATGACCACCGGTTCTCTCGGCCAGGGCTTCAGCTGCGCGGTAGGCGTGGCGCTGGGCTCGAAGCTTGAGAAGGACGGCGCGACCATCTATGCCATGATCGGCGACGGTGAGAGCCAGGAAGGCCAGATCTGGGAAGCGGCCATGTTCGCTGCCGCCAAGAAGCTGGATAACCTCATCGCCTTTACCGACTACAACAAGCAGCAGATCGACGGCACCGTTGCCGAGGTCAACGACATTGCGCCTCTCGCGGAGAAGTGGGCGGCCTTCGGCTGGAACGTCATCGACGTGGAAGACGGCAATGACATCGAGCAGGTGGAGAAGGCCGTGGAGCATGCCAAGCTGGGCCGCGACAGCGGCAAGCCGACCATGATCATCCTCAACACCCTGAAGGGCTGCGGCGTCAAGTGGATCGAGGATCTCGGTTCCGGCAACCACAACTGCCCGGTCAGCGAGGAGCAGGCCGAGGCTGCCATCCGTGAAATCAGAGGGGAGGACTAATCCATGGAAATGAGAGCTGTTTATGCCGCGTGCCTCGCGGAGCTGATGGAAAAAGACAAGCACGTCGTCGTCCTGGACGCCGACCTGGGCAAGGCCAGCGGCACGCTGGGCCTGCGCGCCAAGTTCCCCGAGCAGAGCTTTGACTGCGGCGTTGCCGAGCAGGACATGGCCTCCATCGCTGCCGGTCTCTCCAGCTATGGCTTCAAGCCCTGGATCGAGAGCTTCACCCCGTTTGCCACCCGCCGCATCTGCGACCAGGTTGCCATCTCGATCGTCTATGCCAAGCGCAATGTGAAGATCGTCGGCACCGATCCCGGCATTGCGGCTGAGCTCAACGGCGGCACCCACATGAGCATGGAAGACATCGGCGTTATGCGCTCCATCCCGGGTATCGTGATCTTTGAGCCGGTGGACGAGGTCCAGCTCCGCGCTGCCATGCCCGTGCTGAACGACTATGACGGACCGGTCTATGTCCGCCTCTTCCGCAAGGAACTGCCGAAGGTCTTTGAAGAGGGCTACAAGTTCGACCTGTTTAAGGCCGACACCATCAAAGAGGGCAAGGACCTCACGATCTTTGTCAGCGGCATGCTGACGGCCGATGTCGTGACCGCTGCAAAGCAGCTGGCCGAGGAAGGCGTCGACGCCGAGATCGTCAATGTCCACACCATCAAGCCCATCGACAGGGAGACCGTCGTCGCCTCCGCCCGCAAGACCGGCACGGTCCTGACGGTGGAGAACCACAATGTCATCGGCGGCCTGCAGTCCGCCGTTCTGGAAGCCCTTGCCGAGGAGAAGATCCCCGTGGTCGCCGTCGGCGTACAGGACCGCTTCGGCGAAGTCGGCAAGCTTCCGTACCTGCGCGAGGTTACCGGCCTCACGGTTGAGAACATCATCGCCGGCGCGAAGAAGGCGCTGAGCCTGAAGTAACCCAGAACACCAAATCCCGCCCCTCTGCGGGGCGGGGTATTTTTATGAATGAGGAGAACAGATCATGAAAATTGCAATCGGAAGCGATAAATCCGGATTTTCCGCCAAAGAAGCCATCAAGGCATACCTGACCGAAGCGGGCGTCGAGTTTGACGACCTCGGCACCACCGACCTCGAGCAGGTGCATCCCTATTACCAGGTCGCAAGCGAAGTCGCGCCTCTGGTGCAGAACGGGACCTATGACAAGGCCGTCCTCATCTGCGGTACCGGCGCCGGCATATCCGTCGTCGCCGACAAGTACAAGGGCGTCTACGCCGTCGCCTGCGAGGGCGTTTACTCCGCCAAGATGGCCCGCGCCATCAACAACGCCAATGTCCTCTGCATGGGCGGCTGGATCGTCGGACCCGAGATGGCCGTCGAGATGGTGAAGACCTTCCTCGCCACCGACTGGTGCCAGGATCTGGAAGACTGGCGCGCTGCCAACATGCACAAGTTTGCGGCCAAGGTCAGCGAGATCGAGGCGAACATCTATGGCGCATGATTTTGTCTATTCCCAGCCGGTCAAGATTTATTTCGGTGAGGGAAAGTTTGCAAAGCTGGGCGAAGTCCTGGATGAGCTGGGCCTGCAGCGCTGCGTGATCGCCTGCGGGAAGCACTTTGCCCCCACGGCGAAGGCCATGCAGGAGCAGGACAGCCGCATCGTCGCGGTGTTCGGCGGTGTGGAACAGAACCCGCAGCTCTCCGGTGTGGCGGAGACTGCCCGTCTCGCCCGTGAGACCAAAGCGGACGCCGTCATCGGCATCGGCGGCGGCAGCGCCATCGACACGGCAAAGTTTGCCGCGGCCATCGCCCTCGGCGACGGCGAAGCCATCGAGTACTACCACGGGGAGAAGCCCTTCCCGGCCGAGCGCCTGACCATCATCGCAGTCCCGACCACCGCCGGCACCGGCAGCGAGGTGACCCAGGTTTCCGTCATCAGCCATGAGACCGAGAAGAAGACCATCAACAACCCCGTCTTCATGCCGAAGGTGGCCATCGTGGACCCGGTGCTCAGCAGCACGGTCCCGCCCCGCACGACCATGAACACCGGCCTGGACGCCATGGCGCACGCGCTGGAGGGCTACTGGAGCAAGAATCACCAGCCCATCTCGGACCTGATGGCGATCGAAGCCGTCCGCACGATCCTGGAGAACCTGGAGACCGCCTATACCGACGGCGGCAACCTGGAAGCGCGCGCCAACATGGCCTATGCCTCCCTGCTGGGCGGCCTGAGCTTTGCCCTGCCGAAGACGGCCGGCTGCCATGCCTGCAGCTACCCGCTGTCCGAGGACTATCATCTGCCCCACGGCGAAGCCTGCGCCTTTACGCTGGACAGCTTTGTGCGCATCAACGCCGACGAGCGGCTGGAGCTTCTGTGCCGCAGAGTCGGGCTCTCGGGGACCGAGGAGCTGGCGCAGCGTATCGCCGCGCTCAAGAAGCTGGCGGGCCTCCGCAGCAGACTCAGCGACCTTGGCGAAGTCGACCTGGACAAGCTGGCGCACGACTGCGCGGTCCACGGCCTGATGAACAACAACCCCGTGAAAATGAGTGAAGCATCCCTGCGGGAGATGTTTGAAAAACTCGCCTGATTGGCGATGAAAGAAGATCTGAAATATACCCTGATGGTCATCGGGATGGTGGTCTCCTGGTCGATCTATTACGCGGTCAGCAAGATCGTGGTGGACGCGACCGGGTCGGCGAGGATGGCAGGCTTTCTCCTGCGCTCGGCGGCGCTGGTCTTCCTGACGGTCCAGCTGCTGGCGGACAGGAACTTCAGCCGGTTGTTCCACCAGGGCAAAGCGGTCCGGATTCTGCTGCTGATCGGTGTATTCGGCTTCCTGCTGGACCTGTTTGCCAATCTCGGTTATGCGGGCGGCTCTCTCAGCACGGGGACCGCGCTTCTGAAGACGGACGTCCTGATGGTGAACCTCGCAACCGTGATCATCTACCGCAAAAAGCTCTACATCTCCGACTGGCTCGGCACCGCCATCATGCTCGGCGGCGTTCTGCTGGTGCTGGGGGTGGACTTCAGCGGGATGACGCTGCATGTGACGGATCTCTACTTCCTTCTCTCGGCGGCCTGCGTCAGCGCCAACGCCTTTATCATCAAGGCGGCGCAGGAGAAGTACCATGAGGACGCGGATATGATCTCCTACTACAACAACGCCGTGGTGCTGATCCTCTTCGGCTGCAGCGCTGCGCTGCGCGGGGAGTTCCGTATCCCGCAGGATATGGGCGGCGGCTTCTGGTGGCTGGTGGTGCTGGGGGGCCTTGCCCAGACGGGGATCTATTTCTTCTACTACCGCAACCTCAGGCACTTTGAGGTCTGGCTGGTCAAGCTGTACCTGCTGCTGATGCCGGTGCTGAGCTGCTTTATCGGGGTGTTCTTCCTGAATGAGGAACTGACGACAAAGAAGCTGCTGGGCATCCTGGTGGTGCTGGCCGGCGCGGCGGTCATCCTGCAGCGTGGGCGCATCAACCACAGCGGAAGACCGGCCCGTGAATCGTAAATGTTAATCGGAAGAGAGCAACAGAGCAAATCTAATACCAATACCTGATAAGCAGATATTAGTATAAGGGAAAGGGGTGTTTCATGTCATACAAAGGCGATAACCTGATGAGTGTGAAGCGCAGCAACCGGAGCGCGGCGCTGCGGATCCTGCACGAGAAGGGCGCTATGTCGCGCAAGCGCCTGGCAGAGAACATGAACCTGACCCCTGCCGCCATCACAAAAATCGTCGGCGAGATGATCGCCGACGGGCTGCTCTCGGAGGGGGAGATGCTCTCCAGCAGCGGCGCCGGACGCCGCGAGATCCTCATCGATCTCAACAGCGAGGTCGCCTGCGGCCTCGGCGTCCTGATTAACCTCAGACAGGCTATTCTGTCGGCGGTGTGGCTGGACGGACGGGTGATCTTTTCGGAAGAGGTCCCGCTGCAGGCAAAAGCGCCGGCGGCAGAGACGGCGAAGATGCTCTCCGAGCGGCTTTTGAGACAGATGGAGGAGCACGGCATCGACCGGGAGCTTGTCGTCGGCCTCGGGGTTGCGGTGCGCGGCATCACCTCGGAAGACGGGCGCACCGTGCGCAACAGCTTCGGCGCGCTGGCGGAGACGGACTATCCGCTGTGCGAGGAGTTTGAGAAGCTGACGGGCTTCCCCACGGTGCTGGAGAACAACGTCCGCTCGCTTTTTGCAGCGCAGATGTTTGTCTCCCGGGACGAGAACTCCGGCTCCCAGTTCTTTCTCCGCTGCGGCTACGGCATCGGCGCGGCGCTCTCCATCGACGGCAGGATCTGGCACGGTGTGACCGCGCAGTGCGCCGAGATCGGCCACATCCCGGTGATCCGGCGGGGCGGCAAGCCCTGCCACTGCGGGAAAAGCGGCTGCCTCGAGACCATCGCCTCGCCCGGCTCCATCCGGGAGGACGCGATTGCCCTGCTCTCGGAGAAGGAGACGCCCCTGTTGTGGAGAAAGTACCGGGACCGGGATACGGACAGCCTCAGCGTGTTCGACGTGTTCGCCGCGGCCAGCAACGGGGACGAGGGCGCTTCCGCCATCGTGGACCGGGCGATCCAGGCGCTGGGCACGGCCATCAAGGCGGTGATCTACCTGGTGGACCCGGGCAAGATCGTTCTGTACGGCAGCCTGTTTGAGGACCACTACTACCTCTCACGGCTCGTCAGCGAGCTGCAGGAGGGCGTCGATGCCCGGCACGATGTGATCATTGAAAAGAGCAAGTACAATCAGCAGCTTGAAGACCGGGCAGCCGGTCTGCTGGCTGTTCAGAACTTTATTGACAATGGAGGTATCAGGTAATGGATAAGGTATTGGAAATGCTTCGCGGGAAGAACCCCACCCTGCCGCTCTACAGCGTTCTGGACCCGGAGTTTCAGCGCTACGGGCGCGTCCTCACCGCTGAGACCGGCGAGCTGGCAGAGGCGCTTGACACCTGCGCCATCCCGGACCAGGGCAACTGCTACCACGCGTCCGAGCCGGTGCTGGAGAAAGTGGCCCTCATGCAGGACATGAAGCGCATCGTCTTCGGCGACATGCCCATCGAGGCGGGCTACTGCAACGGCCGCGGCTTCCGGCTTAACGCCATGGAGTACCACAAGTGCAGTGAGGTCAACTTCTCCACGACAGGCGCGGTGCTGCTGCTGGCGCTGCCCGAGCAGCTGGACGACGGCAGGCTCGACAGCGCGGACGTCGTGGGCTTCTATCTGCCGGCGGGCGTGCTGATCGAGGTCTTCCCGCTGGTGCTGCACTTTGCCCCCTGCCGGGTCACGGAAGAGGGCTTCCGCTGCCTGGTCATCCTCGAGAAGGGGACCAACGAGGCGCTGCCCTCGGTCAACACCGCCGCGGCCGGGGAGGAGAAGCTTCTCTGGATGCGCAACAAGTGGCTGACCTGCCACCCCGATTCCCCGCAGCAGAAGGACGGCGCCTTCGTCGGCATCAGCGGCGAGAATCTGGCGCTCATGATCTGAGCAGCCTCAAAAGAAGAAAAACGAGCAGGCCCTGCGGAACTCATCACGGGTTCCGCAGAGCCTGCTTATTCTTCCGGCGGGGTTTGGTTATTTCATCCTGTTGCGGAGCGTGCCGATGCCCTCAATCTCGATGTCCACGACATCGCCGGGTTTCAGCCACTTTTTGGTGTCGGCGTCCTTCTTCTCCAGTGCGACGCCGCTGGGGGTACCGGTGAAGATCAGGTCGCCCGGCTCGAGGCGGACGTATTTGGAGGCATAGCTGATGATCTGAGCGCAGTTGAAGATCATCTGGGTCGTAAGCCCGTCCTGACGGAGCTCGCCGTTGACATAGCTGCGGATCTGCTTCGGCGAGAAGGGGTCAAAGCTGTCGGCGGTGACGATACAGGGGCCGCAGGGGCCGAAGCCCGGCATGGTCTTGCCGATCAGCCACTGGCCGCTGCGCATCTGGCTGTCGCGGCAGCTGAGGTCGTCGCCGCAGGTATAGCCGAAGACACAGTCCATGGCCTCCGCTTCGCTGACGCCCCAGGCGGTTTTCCCCATGACGATGACCAGCTCGGCCTCATAGTCGTAGCTGACCTCCCAGGGGGGCAGCTCGACCTCGGCCCCGTACGGGACAAGAGCGTTATCGAACTTGGAGAACAGATTCGGGTACTTGGGCAGCTCAAAGCCGGTGGCGAGGGTGTGGGTTTTGTAGTTGAAGCCGACGCAGAGCAGCTTCCCGACAGGGTTCACGACGTTTGCAAAGACGGGGGCTTCCACCGTGGGGAGACTGTCGTCCGCGGCAAGGCGCTCGACCGCGCTGCGGTCTGCGCCGCGGATCAGGTCCTGCAGCGTGAGCGGGCAGCCGGCGGCAGTCAGGTCGACGACACCGCGTTCGGTGACGGCGGCGAGGTGGACGCCGGCGTCGATTTTGATATTGGCAAGTTCCATGCTTCATCACTCCTGTATGCTTTTTTAAACGGGAACAGTTTAGCCGAAAACGGAACAAAGTGCAAGAGAATGTTTCCGGATCACAAAAACCGGTCCGTGCCGCTCTGTGAAAACGGCACGGACCGGTCCGAAAACCCTTGAAAGGGAAGCGAAGGCGCTTACTTCAGCATGTTCTTGGAGAAGTAGTCCTTCGTAATCTTCGCCACGACGCCGGAGAGCACCAGCAGGGCGATCAGGTTGGGGATCGCCATGAGGCCGTTGAGCGTGTCGGCGATGTCCCACATCAGCGTGCCGGAGCCGGTGGCGCCGACGATGCAGACGAGGGCGAAGATGATCTTGTAAACCAGGATGACGCCCTTGTTGTTCTTCGTAAGATAGCCCCAGCAGTTCTCGCCGTAGTAGGCCCAGGAGAGAATGGTGGACAGGGCGAAGAAGAGAAGGCTCAGCTCGATGATCTTGCCGCCGAGGGTGCCGGGGAGGATGGTGTTGAAGGCAGCGGCGGCAGCGGCGCCCTTGGAGGCATAGGCGGAGAGCCCGCCGTCCACATCGAGGATGCCGGAGAGCAGCACGGCAAAAGCGGTGATGCTGCAGATGACGATGGTGTCGATGAAGACCTCGAACACACCCCAGATGGCCTGCTCACAGGGCTCCTCAGTGGAGGAGGCGGCGTGGGCGATCGGCGCGGAGCCAAGACCGGCCTCGTTGGAGAAGACGCCGCGGGCAAAGCCCTGCTTCATGGCCATCATGATGGTATAGCCGAAGAGACCGCCGCCGACGCTCTTAAAGGAGAAGGCGCCCGCAAAGATCTGGCCGAAGACGGCGGGGATGTGGCCGATGCGGATGATGATGACGATGAGTCCGGCGACGATGTAGAACACGGACATGAAGGGAACCAGCAGGGAGGTGACCTTGCCGATGCGCTTGATGCCGCCGAGGGTGACGAGCGCGACCACGACCGCGATCAGGATGCCGGAGACCAGCGGCGGGAAATGAAACAGGTCGGTGAGCGCGCCGGAGATTTCGCTGCTCTGGGCGATGTTGCCGATCCCGAAGGAGGCGAGGCCGCCCAGCAGGCAGAAGATGACAGCAAGCCATTTCCAGCCCTTGCCGATGCCGTTCTCGATATAATACATGGGGCCGCCGTGATAGACGCCGTTTTCGTCCTTGATGCGGTACTTCATTGAAAGCACGATCTCGGCGTACTTGGTGACCATGCCGAAGAAGGCCGCGACCCACATCCAGAAGACCGCGCCTGCGCCGCCGGTGAAGATGGCGCCCGTGACGCCGGCAATGTTGCCGGTGCCGACCGTGCCGGCCAGAGCCGTGGAGACGGCCTCAAAGGCCGAGATGTTGGCGCCGTGGTCCTTGGCGGCTTTTTTCTGAAACAGAGTGCCGACGGTGTTCTTCAGGATCCGGCCGAAGTGGGTGACCTGCAGCCAGTGAACCTTGACCGTCAGGAAGACGCCCGTGCCGACCAGCAGCAGAAGCATCAGCGGTCCCCAGGCAAAGCTGTTGACCGCGCTGTTTACGGATTCAACCGTGGAAATAAAACTGCTCATTGTTCTTCATCCTTTTTCTGCAAGTATCAATTCAACACAAAAGAAAAAGAGCTGCCCAAACTGAGCAACTCCGGAGACACATGCGACACAGCCTGATCCGCTGTGATCTTAAGATCCATCCGCTCTGTCCTTTTGCCTGAGAGATTCGGCTTGCGCCTTGCACCTTCGGCTCCCGATTCAACGAGATCTCCAGAGTTCCTCCGCTTCCGGTCTCCCGAAAAAGATCCCGAAAGCATCCTCGGTATTGAATTGTGAACACACTATAACATGATAACGCGCTAAATGCAAGAAGCGTTCTGCTCCTCCCAGCAAAATTTGTGTTTTTATACAGGCGGGGCTGCCGGAGAAAAGAGAATTTGGTCAAATTTGCAGAGCGGAGACCAAAAAGCAGCTGCGGCGAAGACTCGCCGCAGCTGCCCGGACAGATTGCGTCAGAGACCCTCAGCGGATCTGGCCGTCTCCACGGATAATATATTTATAGGTATTCAGCTCCTCCAGACCCATGGGGCCGCGGGCGTGCAGCTTCTGGGTGGAGATGCCCATCTCGCAGCCGAGACCGAACTCGCCGCCGTCCGTGAAGCGGGTGGAGGCGTTGACATAGACCGCGGCGGAATCCACCAGCATGGTGAATCTGGCGGCGTTCTCATCGTCCTTTGTGAGGATGGCGTCGCTGTGACCGGTGGAGTGCGCCGCGATATGGGCGATGGCGGCGTCGGTGCTGTCCACAACGGCGACAGCCAGCTTGTAATCCAGAAATTCGGTATCGAAGTCCTTCTCACCGGCGGGGACGCCGGGGATGACGGCCGCGGCGCGCGGATCCAGACGCAGCTCGACAGGGACAAGGCCCTTTGCCCGGCGCTGCGTCGTCAGGCGGTCGCAGAGGCGGGGGAGAAAGTCCGCCGCAATATCCCGATGGACAAGCAGCACCTCTTCCGCGTTGCAGACGGAGGGGCGGCTGGTCTTGGCGTTTTCGATGATATCGAGCGCCTTGTCGAGGTCGGCGGAGGCATCCACAAAAATATGGCAGATGCCGGTGCCGGTCTGGATGCAGGGGACCTTGGCGTTCTCCGTGCAGCGGCGGATCAGCCCTGCGCCGCCCCGGGGGATGAGCAGATCGATCAGCCCGACAGCGCGCATCAGCTCGTCGGCGCTGGCGTGATCCGTGTCCTCAATAAAGCCGACCAGCGCGGCGGGGAGCCCTGCGTCCTCAAGCCCGTGGTGGATGGCGTCGACGATGGCGGCGTTGGAGCGGTAGGCCTCGCGCCCGCCGCGGAGCACGACGGCGTTCCCGGACTTCAGCGCCAGCACAGCCGCGTCGGAAGTGACGTTGGGCCGGCTCTCATAGATAATGGCGACGACGCCGAGGGGGACGGAGGTCTTCTCGATGACCAGGCCGTTGGGGCGCTCGACACGGCGGATGACGCGGCCCTCGGGATCGGGCAGCTCGGCGACCTCGCGCACGCCCTGCGCCATCCCGGCGATCCGCTCGGGAGTCAGCGTGAGGCGGTCGATCATCACCTCGCCGTAGCGGTCGCGCGCACCCTCGACGTCCTCGCGGTTGGCGGCGAGGATCGCGTCCTGCTCCTGCAGCAGCCGCTCGGCGATTTTCCCGAGGGCGAGGTTTTTCTTCTCCGTCGAAGCGGTCAGGGCAGGCAGCGCGGCCCTTGTTTCAACCAGAATATCATGTGTTTTTCTCATGTTCCTTTCCTCCCGATAAAGCGTGTTCCTGTGGGGATCCCGTCCAGAATGTCATAGAGGACTTCGGGCCGGGACCCGTTGACGATGATCATATCCGCGCCGGCTTCCATGCAGATGCCGGCGGCGATCAGCTTGGTCGCCATGCCGCCGGTGGCGAGGGCGGTTCCGCCGCCGCCTGCCGAGGCCTTCATCTCGGGGGTGATCTCGTGCACCTCCGGGATCAGCATGGCGTGGGCGTCGTGGCGCGGGTCGGCGGTATAGAGCCCGTCGATGTCCGAGAGGACGATCAGCAGGTCCGCTTTGATGCTGACGCTGACCAGCGCGCCGAGGGTGTCGTTGTCGCCGACGGCGATCTCATCCGTCGAGACGGTGTCGTTCTCATTGATGACCGGCAGCGCGCCGAGCTCCAGAAGGCGCCGTAGGGTGTTGGCAAAGTTCCGGTGCCGGGCGTCGTCCCGCAGATCCTCCCCGGTCAGCAGGATCTGGGCCACGGTGTGGTTGTAGGACGAAAACAGCTGGTCATAAATGTACATCAGCTCGCACTGGCCCACTGCGGCGGCCGCCTGCTTGGTGGGCATGTCGGACGGGCGGCTGGCGAGATTGAGCTTCCCGACGCCCATGCCGATGGCGCCGGAGGAGACCAGAACCACCTCGTGCCCCGCGTTCTTGATATCGCTGAGCACCTTGCACAGCGTCTCGACATGGCGGATGTTGATCCTCCCGGTCGGATGCGCCAGCGTAGAGGTGCCGACTTTTACTACAATCCTCATGCAACCGTCTCCCATATGATCAAAATGGCTTTTTTTGCAGTTTACACGAAAAAATCAGTCTGGTCAAGACGCTGGATTCGCCTCCGGATACGCGTACGGTGCAGGGAATTCTCGGCACTATACAAAATTGCCAAACTTGGGCAAGTCGCACAAATCCAAGTTGTTATTTTTGTACAAGATGCGGTCTTGCAATTTTCAGGAAAATCGTGTATATTATAGCCAGAAAGAAGAAGGAGGTTCAAAACCCCCAAGCTCCCCGGTAAGTGGGACCGGGTGAGTGCCGCTGAAGTTCATAACCAGGGAACGCTCCAACAATGAGATGATCTCACTTATGAGAAATGCGCGAGACGCAGCAGATGATGTTTGAGAGAGGATTCCGTGAATGAGACAGCGGTGCAGTTGATTCTGAAGAAAGAGAGGTTAATATGATGTTAGATATCAAGAATTCAGAGAAGTAAGCCCTGATTGTGTTGAGCGATTGAAGCTGCAGTCAGGGCTTACTTCTTTTTTGGACAGAATTTGTGATCCGCCGGAGGGCGGTTTTTTGTTGCCTTTTTCGGCCGGACAGGGACGGGACCGCGCAGGCGCACAGGGAGAAAAATGGCATTTTTGTGAACGGGACAATTCACAACTTATCTTGTTATCTGTCGCAAATCATTCACATTTTTGTGTTTTAATACGACCATAAGATGACACGGAACCCGTAGGACCTGCATCCGCTCTGTCCGGAAAGAGCACGGCGGGACCCCGGAACCGCGAGATCTCTGTACAGCAAGTGAGTTTCTTATTTATAAAAAGGAAAGAGGCATTATTCATGAAATCCGAATCTCTGAACCGCGGCCTTCTGAACAAGGCTATCGTACTGGTCCTTCTTGTCGCTCTGCTGGGCGGGATGCTCCTGCTCGGTACGTCTCAGAAGGCCTTCGCCGACCGGGAGGAGCTCTCTCCGGCGGATCTGTATGAGCAGAACGTCAACTCCACCGTCGGCATCACCATCAGCGCCAAAACAACCAGCCGCTACGGCTACGGCTATACCTATCAGGCGTCCGGCTCCGGCTTCATCATCTCCGAGGACGGCTACATCCTGACCAACTACCATGTGATCGAGGACAGCGAGACCGTCACCGTCGCCACCTATGACAACGAGACCTATGAGGCCGAAGTCATCGGCTATGACGAGAGCAACGACATCGCCGTTGTAAAAATCGACGCCGAGAACCTGACCCCGGTCACGCTGGGCGACTCCGACACGCTGCGCGTCGGCGATACGGTCTATGCCATCGGCAACCCGCTGGGTGAACTGACCTTCTCCCTGACCCACGGCCTGGTGAGCGCCCTGAGCCGCGATGTGAAGCTGGGCTCCGGCAGCACCATGAGCCTGATCCAGACCGACTGCGCCATCAACTCCGGCAACTCCGGCGGCGCGCTCTTCAACATCTACGGCGAGGTCGTCGGCATTACCAACGCCAAGTATTCCTCCTCCGGCTATTCCTCCGAGGCGGAGATCGACAACATCGGCTTTGCGATCCCCATCAACAACGTGAAGAAGATCGTCATGAGCATCATCGAGAACGGCTACATCCTCAAGCCCTACATCGGCGTCGCGATTGCCCCGCTGTCTGACGAAGTCGCCGGCATCACCGGTCTCAAGGCCGGCGCCGTGGTGCAGGATGTGACCGAAGGCGCCCCCGCGGACGAGGCCGGCATCAAGGTCAACGACGTCATTGTCAAAGTGGGCGATAAGGACATCAGCGATTCCAACGACCTGGTCAAGGTGGTCTCCAACTCCGATCCGGGCGACGTGCTGACCTTCTACATCTACCGCCAGGGCAAGGAGATCGAGCTGGAGGTCGAGATCGGCTCGAAGACCGAGTCCGCGCTGAAGGAAGAAGCGGAAGAAGAGCCTGCCGAGCAGCAGGCGCCTGCTCAGCAGCAGCCCCAGCAGGGCTACGGCCAGTGGGGACAGGATCCCTTCGGCGGCATGGGCGGCGGCAACTCGCTGGAGGACTTCTTTAACTACTACTTCGGGTTTTAATCCCGCATATCGGAGCGAGAGCCCGATATCTTAAGTAACAGCATCAGGCCCCGCGGAGCGTTCCGCGGGGCCTTTGCATACGCAGACGGGGCAGGAGAGAAAATGGAAGCCGAAGTCCGGGGAGCTTTCTCGGTTTGCCCTTGTGATCAGGGCGAACTTGTGGTATATTGAATCCGGTCAGCAGAAAACGCTTCGGCCGGCGCAAAACCGAAAGCCGAAGCCTATGGAAAACAAGAAAGGACGCAGAATCATATGAAAATCATTGCCACAGACAAAGCCCCTGCCGCCATCGGCCCCTATTCCCAGGCGTATGTCGCAAACGGATTCGTTTTTGCCTCCGGTCAGGTCCCCCTGAACCCCGCCACCGGCGAGATCGTCGGCACCGAGATCACGGCCCAGGCGGAGCAGAGCTGCAAGAACGTCGGCGAGATCCTGAAGGCCGCCGGCACGGACTTCTCCAAGGTCGTGAAGACCACCTGCTTCCTCGCGGACATGAAGGACTTCGGCGCCTTCAACGCCGTGTATGAGAAGTACTTTGTCAGCAAGCCGGCCCGCTCCTGCGTCGCGGTCAAGGAGCTGCCCAAGCAGGTTCTCTGCGAGATCGAGACCATCGCCGTCGTCGAATAAGGCGGAAAACAGAACAGAGACGGGGCGGGCGACCGCCCCGGGAAAACAAAAATCCGAACCTGACGGTTCGGATTTTTTGGTGCGAGAGATGAGACTTGAACTTGCACCGAATGACCTAAAAACGTGGTAATTACGGGGCCTCTTGTTTTTCGTTAGTAATTTCGTTAGTAATTTTACCGTTTAGGAGATTCTCAAAATAGGTGTTCATGGTGGCGTCGGCGGCTGCTTTTTCCTCGGAATAGGTGTGCTGGTAGCGATAAACCATCGTGTCCTTTGCGCTCCATCCTCCGCGCTCCATCATGTACTTATCGGAGATTCCAAGCATCAGACCGATGGAAGCATTGATGTGCCGGAGATCGTGGAGCCGGACCTGCGGGAGACTGTTTTCCCGGCAAAGCCGCTGCAGGCATTTTAGGATATAATTCGCGTCGTTGGTGTAGAGCGTCCCGGCGTCGCATTTCTCAACGAGTTTCAGGATGTAGTCCGGGCAGGAAATCATCCGGGCGGATTTGGAAGTCTTCGTCCCTTTGATCACCCATTCGCCGTCCGCGTCCCGGACGAGGGCCTTTGTGATGGAGACGGTCTTGTGCGCCTGATCGAAGTCCTCTTTCGCCAGGGCCATAATCTCGGAGCGGCGGAGTCCCAGCCAGAGCGCGAGAAGGATCTGGATCTCACATGGATTCCCGGGCAGCGCTTTCAGAAGCGTAATGATCTCTTTCGGCGTGAGGACCGTGTACAGTGAAGACTGCACCTGCGGCAGACTGATCTTCTGCATGTCAAGCTGCTTCCCGCAATACTGCATCGAGGAGTTCATGAACATGATCACGTCGCGCACGGTCTTCGGAGAGAGCGGTTCCCCTTTGGATCCTCCGACGGTCATCATCTTTGTGACTTCCTGCTGGATCTGTTCCTCGCTGATGTCGAAGATGTTCGTCTGCATGAGGTCCTTGAAATAGAGGGACTGCTTCTTCTTGTAGGTGGCAATGGTAGCTGGCGAGACGGTTCCTTTTCTGCTGTCAATATATTTTGTGATGGCGTCTGTCAGGAGAACTTCCGGCGGCGCTTTTTCTTTTTGCAGGAAACCGGCGCGGACCGCACGGGCTCTGGCAAGGCAGGCGTCCCGCGTGTTTTCCGTAATGCTCTGCCCCTCTTTCCTCAGCTGGATCGTCCAGGCTCCGGACGGAAGCTGCCGGGGCTCCGGGACCTTAATCTCCTGCTTTTTGCCTCTCTTCTTCCGGGCGACACGCTCCCCGCAGAACAGACAGAAGATAGATTCATCCGGGATCTCATGAGCACAGTATTTACACTTCATGACCTTTCCAGGAAGACAATATGGTACTCTTTCTCTACGGCTGGAATCAGGGCGTCTCTATACTCCTGCATGGCATAGCTGCGCCTGAACTCCGGCAGACTGTCGTAGTAATGATCCAAAGAGTCGTTGATTGTCTTCGCTGCCTCCAAAGCACGTTCCCCTGTGACATAACCTCCGTCGCAGGTGGCAAATCCCTTCCGGTACGCAAAGGACCGGAACTTGTGAGCGGACTGAACCACGATCTTGAAAACGTCAAAGTCCTGGATCGGTTCTCCCGCTTGAAGATGCTGCTTCAAAACAGTGTCGAAGAAACGGACCGCTTTCTCTGATTCAAACGTATATCCAAAGCGGACATACCGGACCGAGGATCCAGCGGAGAATATCTGTTCATCCATAGTCATTTACTCCCTTAGCTCCTTACCCGATATTGTCCAAAGAAGCCAGCGCATCGTAAATGTGGTCAGTAATTGCGTCTATCTCCGGGTCCGGTTTGCTTGCTTCAATCAAGATTTCTTTTAAGTGTGCAGTAGCCTCTCCGATATATTTTCCTACGACAAATGTTCCGTCACTGTATCCGTCGCTGTATCCGTCGGAATAGCCCGCCTTCATTGCTTCTTCTTTAATGTGATCAAGTTCAATTTTCCCAGGTCCCGAGGGGAGCAGAGAGCCGATTATCATTCCGGCAATTAGAACCGGCAGAAAGAATACAATTAATCCTTTGTTCATGAAAAGTTCCTCTATTTTATCCGGCGGAGCTTCGGACGCTGGCTCCAACTTCGTCATAACGGCTCAAAATGTTCCATATTGTTTGTTTGTCTATATCATCCGCCTTGCGCCAGAGATAAAGCAGTTTTCCTTCCTCAGTTTTAGCGCGCGCGATCTGGTAAATCGGGTCCTCGCGGTCTATGTATATCTCTGTAATTTCCGCTTTATTTACGCCAAAATAGTCAGCAAGTTTTTCGAGATGAGTAATGCGAGGGTATGTCTTTGCGTTTGTCCAATCGCTCAACGTGGCATTTGGGATTTCAAGGGCGCGGCATACATCTGATGCAATAACGCCTTTTTTCCGCATGAGTCTTTTTATATTTGCCGCAACGATCCCTTTGCTGCTGTTTTCGTATATATCTTCCATGTCGCCACCACCTTTCTATGCTTATACTATACAACAGCTACGGAAGATTTACAAGAAAAAATCGAAAATTTCCGAAAAAAACTATTGACTTTTCGGTTTCCCCGTAGTATTGTAGGGACACGGTTTCCGGTTAAACCGTAAACCCGCAGGAGAAGGGAGGGATGGATATGGCAAAGATAACGTTGAAGGCTGCGAGGGCGAACGCCGACATGTCAAGAAGCGAAGCAGCCAAGAAAATAGGCGTTTCTGTTGACACGCTGTTCAATTGGGAAAACGGGAAAACATTTCCGAACGTCCCACAAATTGAGAAAATTCAAGAAGTGTACGGCGTGGAGTATAAAGACATCTCTTTTTTTGTTTAATCTTTACGGTTTAACCGAAAATGCTGAGAGGAGGTGATGACATGAACAAGGAAAGTATCCTGCGCATGGCGGCTGGCGCTATCGAGGAGAAAGTCGATTACGAAGTCACGCGAGTGATTGAGAACATCCTGGACATCAACACGAAGCCTGACGCGAAGAGAAAGATCGTCATTTCTCTTGAGTTCCAGCCGGACAGTGAACGGAAGCACATCGGATTGAACGTCACAGCGAAATCTACGCTTTGCCCGACGGCGGCAACGAGCACATCCCTCTACATCACGGCGGACGGGAACGGTGAGATGGTTGTCGCGGAGATGGTCCCGCAGATTCCGGGACAGTACGCTATGGATGGAAGCGAACAGCCGCAGCCAAAGATTCTGCGCCTGGTCGCACAGTAAGAAGGGAGAAACATCATGATTCAGAAAGCATTGCAGTATCTTGTCGGACTTAAGGATAACAAGACTTATGTCATCGGCGGGAAAACCTATTCCGACAATCAGCTCCACTATATCGAGGAGCCAATTTACAAGAGAAGGACGGTAGAGTTTGGAAGCCTGGACGCTATCGTGAAGATGATCAAGACTGAGCTTCCAGACTATGACGGACCGCTTTTTGTTCGGATCACAAACCACAAGTGTGTTGATGTGATTACCAGACCGAACAAGCAGGAGAATCGTATGGTTCCTTATTCCGCGCATTGCACAGACACCGAGTTCATGGAGGGCTGGCGCGAACAGGACAAGGCAATTATCGAGCTCCGGAGCCGGTTCCTCCCGACGGAGGACAGCGATTACCTCATTAACCTGGTATCCCGCATCAACAACGACGAGGGCGTGAAGACCGAGGACAACGGCGTCAGTCAGACGGTGGTAGTCAAGAAGGGCGTCCAGCTGGCGGCAACAGAAGCCGTGAAGCCGAGACTCAACCTCACTCCGTTCAGAACGTTCCGTGAAGTCCCGCAGCCGATGAGCGAATTTATCCTGCGCCTGGATGAAAACGGCAGGATCGGGCTCTTTGAAGCAGACGGCGGGATGTGGAAGATCGAAGCAAAGATCAACATTCAGACGTACCTTGAAACGGCACTGGCGGACGAGGTTAAGTTCGGGGCAGTCGTCATCATGATCTGAGGCAGCAGCGATGCCGAAGGTGACATGGATGAACAGAAGTCCGCCGAAGGTCAATCACCTGGCAGCGCTGTTCCGGGCGTACCGGAAAGCATCCGGGATGACATCGACGACAATCGCGGAGAAGCTCGGATGTACGGCGGATAACGCGAGGCGGAACATGAACAAGCCGGGAAGGTGCTGGACCGTCGGGGATCTGTGCAAGTACTGCGACGTGCTGAACATCCCGTATGAGGAAGCGTTCGCAGCGGCGGCAAAATAAAAAGCCGCCTCCGGTATGGGCGTACCGGAAAGCGGCAGGGTAAAAATCAATGCACCGGTATTATACCGGAGGAGACGCAAAATGTCAAATGAAGAAATGATCGAGAGACAGCGCGCAGCAGTTCTCTGCTGCATCCGGACAGGAAAAGACATGGCGAATACGCGGCACTGGATCGCGATGCACACGGGGCTGAACGACCGGGTAGTCCGGAACCGGATCGAGGAGCTCCGGAATGAAGGGCATCTGATCTGCAACACGCAGAATGGACGCGGGTACTACATCGCGGAGGACATCGAGGACATCAAGGCGCAGTACAAACAGGACTGTGCGAGGGCGATGAGCATCCTGCGGAGAATCAAACCTTTCCGTCACGCGCTCCGGGAACTGGAAGCGGAAGAGCGGGACGAAGATCAAATCACTATGTTAGAACTTTTGGAGGAGGAATAAATATCATGGCAAAAGACAAAATCAAGGGAGTCAGCAAGGCTCACACCATCTACAAGCTGGCGGACGGAAAGACCAGAGTCCCCGGCACGACGACGATCACGGGACTTCTGAACAAGCCGTACCTGGTGAAGTGGGCGAACAACCTCGGCCTTGAGGGAATCGACAGCAGCACCTATACCGACGAGGCCGCGAAGACCGGCACGCTGGCGCACGCGATGGTGCAGGCGCATTTGCAGAACGAGCAGCTGGACATGAACCAGTTCAGCAAGGTACAGATCGACCTGGCGGAGAACGCGCTGATCAGTTTCTTTGAGTGGAAGAGCAGGCACCAGATCGAACCGATTCAGTGCGAGGTCCCGTTTGTGTCCGAGACGCTCAAGTACGGCGGCACAATCGACTGCTACTGCATGTTGGACGGCAAGCCGACGCTGCTCGACTTCAAAACCGGCAAGGCGATCTATGAAGAGTATTTCGTCCAGCTGGCGGCATACCGGAACCTGCTGGAAGAGCAGGGACTGCCGGTGGAGCGCTGCCAGATCCTCCGGATCGGAAGGGACGAGACGGAAGGATTTGAGGAACGGTCGGTCACGGACACCCGGAAGTATTTTGAGATCTTCCGGAATCTCCTGAACGTCTATTATCTCAAGAAGGATCTGGGGTGGAAGTAATGGAAGACATGACATTGTACGACAAGCTCCGGGAAGTTCCGGAGGACGCGAAGAAGCCCATCAAGGGCGGAAAGCTCAACGGATTCACGGACATCAATCCGATGTGGCGGATCGAGAAGCTGACGGAGGTCTTCGGGCCGTGCGGTTTCGGATGGTTCTATGAGATCAAGGACCAGCGCCTGCAGGAGGGCGCGAACGGAGAGGTCAAGGCGTTTGTGGACATCAACCTCTACGTCAAGGAAGGGAACGAGGTCTCGATGCCGATTCCCGGGATCGGAGGCAGCAGCTTCATCGCGATTGAGAAGGGGAAGCCGGTCACAAGCGACGAGTGCTTCAAGATGGCGCTGACGGACGCAATCGGTGTCGCGGCAAAGGCCCTGGGTCTGGGCGCGGACGTGTATCGCGGATTCGACAAGAGCAAGTACAACTACATGGGCGAGGACGATCAGATGCCGCAGCCGCAGGGTTATTCGTATCCGCAGGGAAGACAGGCTCCGCCACAGCAGCAGAGGCCGCAGGGACAGCTCCCGCCGCTTCCGCAGCCGCAGCAGGCCCCTCCCCCTCCCCCACAGCAAGCGCCGCCTGCGCCCCCGCAGCAGGCACCACAGCAGGCTCCGCGTCAACCGATGCCGCCTCCGGATGTGACCTGCGAACCGAAGGAAGCGCCGGACGGATACTACTACTGCGACAATTGCAGGCAGATCATCAGCGGATGGCGCGGGACGAACGGACGGTCACTGAGCCCGAAAGAAGTCGCGATCCGGTCCATGACCGATTTCGGAGGCGCGCAGCTTTGCCTGAACTGCTACCAGCAGTTTAAGAACACCAACGGCAGATGATCGTCGAAGGAGCGAGATACCAGAACGGAGAGCTGTGCCTGCGGTGCAGCCCTCCGGACGGAATCAAGTTTGTGTATGGATTCAAGGCCGGAGATTACGACATCCTGCCGCACAGAAAAGAGAAGAAGAAACGGAGTCTTGACGCGAACGCTTATGCCTGGGTGTTAATTAACAGGATCGCAGAGAAGGTCCGATTAGCTCCCGACGAAGTGTACCGGAACGCGGTGCTGAACACATCGGGCGTCACAGAATCCATCATCAGCATTGCGGAGGAAGCGGCTCCGGCCTTCAAAAGAAGCTGGGAGGCGGGACATCTCGGACGGCAGGTCCGGCAGTTCCCGGCAAACAGAATCGGATTTGTTAACCTCATCGTCGTATACGGATCCTCGGACTATGACACGCTGCAGATGAGCAGATTCATCGACGGGCTGGTGCAGGACGCGCAGGCACTCGGGATCGAGACGAAGGATCCAAACGAAATACAGAGTCTATTAAACAGCTGGGAGGGTAAAAATCAATGAAAGAACTTCACATCATCGTAAAAATTCCCGGGAACGGAGATCCTCTGAACATGAGAGAGGAAACGACGCTGGTTCAGGGCGGGCGGATGGCGTCCATCGGGTACAAGTTTGTCCACGAGGACGACAAGCTCTACGGAGATTACATCCTGGTGCCGAGAAAGCTCGACCGGGAGCAGCTGGAAAGCGCGATGCACTTTGTAACCGGGATGGCGTTTGCAGCGGAAGACGAGCTCTTCAAGAAAGAGCAGGGCTACTATGACGATTACGGAGCGGTGGACGCGCCTCCGGAGACAGAAAACGGCGGCACATGAGACAGTGCTGGCTGTGCGGTGCGACGGGGATCCATGATCCCCTCGACCGTCATCATATCTTCGGCGGAGCAAACCGGAACAAGAGCGAGAAGTACGGACTGGTGGTGGACCTTTGCCACGAGCACTGTCACATCTTCGGGAAATACTCCGTACACAAGAACGCGGAGATCATGCGGTATCTCCATCAATGGGGGCAGCGCAAGGCGATGCGGGAAAACAAATGGAGCGTGGAAGACTTTATCCGGGAGTTCGGAAAGAACTATCTCGGCAGTACATTCAGACCGGAGCTGATGTTCCGGGAACAGGAGGAAGAAAGCGATGAGCCTTAATCACATTGTCGTCCTGGGACGACTGACAAAGGATCCGGAGCTGAGGACGACACAGAACGGAAAGAGCGTGGCGTCGTTCACGGTCGCGGTGGACCGGGACTTTCAGAAGGACTCGGTGGACTTTATCAACTGCGTCGCCTGGGGCGGGACCGGAGAATTTGTCTCCAAGTATTTCTTCAAGGGCAAGGCGGCGATCGTCTCCGGACAGCTGCAGAGCCGCAACTATACGGACCGGAACGGCGTTGACCGGACCGCGTGGGAGATCAACGCGCAGAGCGTGTACTTCGGCGACGACAAGCGCAGGGAGGACAATTACCAGCAGCAGAACGGCGGATACGGGCCGCAGGGCGGATACCAGCAGCAGGGAGGATACTACCAGCAGCCGCCGCAGCAGAACAGTTACGGGCAGGGATACGGACCCGCAGGCTACGGGCAGGCGGGAAGCTATCAGGCCCCGCAGCAGCCGCAGTATCAGCAGCAGGGATTCAGCGACATGGGATATGACGACGGTGACTTACCGTTCTGAGAGGAGTGAAAGAGGATGGAAAGAGAGCAATTTACCTTCTATGCCTCTTTCGCGAAAGCAATCCAGAAGATCAGGAAAGCTTCTGACAGAGCACTGGCGTATGACGCCATCGTGAACTATGCCTTGAAGGGAACTTTGCCGGATCTCGATAAACTTCCCGATTCAGTTTGCATTGTCTTTGAACTAACTAAACCGAATCTTGATGCAAGCAGGAGGAAAGCCCAGGGAGGGAAGGCTGGAAGTAAAGGCAAAGATGATGAAGAGTTAACGGTAAGTTCTGATGAAGATACCGACAAGATACCGGAAAGATCAGAGGAAGATACCGGCAACAAGAAAAAGAAAGAGGACAAGAAAGAGGACAAGAAAGAGAAAGAGAACAAATGTTCTATTTCTCCCCTTACCCCTCAGCGCCGCGAAGAGATGATCCAGGAGGCGCTCGGGAAGCACAGCGAGGCGCTGATTATCCAGGTCCGGAGCTGGGTGCTGTACAAGATCGAGAAGCGACAGCCCTACAAGGAAACCGGGTTCAGGTCCATGCTGACGCAGATCGAGAAGGGCGCAGCCGAGTACGGAGACGCGGCGATGATCGAGGTCATTCAGGACAGCATGAGCAGCAATTACCAGGGCATTATGTTCGACCGGCTGGGGCGGAACCGGAAGCCGCCGAGTAAGAACGTCAAGGCGGAGTGCAAACCGCTGCCGCCTGTGGACCAGAACGAGCTCTGGAACCGGGTCAACCGGATCTGACGGGAGGAAACGAAAATGAAGACATGGGTTTTTCTGCTGCTGGTGTATGTGGCGGCAATCGAGTTCGTGTGTATTCTCGTTCTACTGGCAATCGCGAAGCTGATGGCGCGCGAGATCAACGAGGGCAAGCAGATCATGCCGGTGGAGATCCGGAAGAGGGGAGAGATCCAGGCGGAACCGGAAAGACCGGAACCGTACTGGATCGGTCCCGGGGATCCGGACGAGGACGACGGACGATAACAAACAGGAAGGTGAAAATCAATGGCAAACTTCAACAGGATGGGTCCGGATACGTGGGACGAGATCCTACAGCACCGGGCATACGGACTGACGGCGGCAGAGAGCGCGGAGAAACTCGGTGTGTCCGAGGCGACAATCAACACGACGAGGAGCGTTTTCGATGCCGTTCGGAAAAGGGACTGGATGGCGGCGGAGAAGCTGGCGGCAAGAAGATTGTCGTTCGGGATCTTTGAGTGGGCGTCGAAGAAGACCGGCAACGAGCTTCCGCCGAACCTCAAGACCATCAATGAGGAATCGAGAGCGGAGTCGAACATCAAGCGGAAGCTCGGTTCCGCTCAGGAAGAGAAGACGGAGAAACCGGCTCCGGTGGTTATCCCGGACCATTGGGAGGAGGAGAAGCTTCTGCTGGGCCAGATCCTGCATGAGCTGCGGCAGCACAACGAGCTGATGGAACAGCTCTACGACGTGGTGTTCCCGAAGTGGAGCGGCGACGTGAAGGATAACGTCAACATCAACTGTGATCTGATCGGGCAGAGCCTCAAGCGCATCGAGGACAAGGTCGAGGCGATCAAGATCAACGCACGAAGGAAGGGCATGTAAGATGACCGTGATCGGGACGCGAGAGGAGATCAACGACGTGCTGCGGGGACTCAATCCTCAGTACCCGAAGCAGAACCTTGACAGCATCGAGTGGGAATGCTGTTACAGCGTCAACGGCGTGAACATCCTGTTGTTCCTGGTGCGGGATGAGGAGGGCAGGAATGTATGACTGTGAGTCCTGCATATATCATCCGCCCTCCGTAGCGGACGGGAAACCATGCTGCGTGTGTGATCCGGAGAATGTGTATCTGAACTGTTATCGAGAAAAGGAGAATTATCATGAAGAAACCAAAGAGCAAACTGATCCAGCACCTGGACGAGCTTCTGGCTCAGGACATCGGAAGGAACGCCGAGGGAGAGGAACCGGACGAAGAGAAAGTCAACGAGATGGCGAACGTCGGCGCGAGGATCGGGATGTTTTCCATGATGGCGAAGCCGATTCCGGCCTGTGCCGTGAAGCGGTACAACGAGCTCTGGGAAGAGCTCTTCGGCGAGGAAGACGAGGAAGACGAGGACTGCGAGGATTGCGAGGACTGCGAGGATTGCGTTTCTTTCGAGGAAGCGTTCTTCAAGGCGGAGCTCGGAGACTGGAAGGTCTGGTCCAGCGGTCCGAACCTGGTTGTGAGTCATTCCCTGATGGACGGCGACTGCATGTGCATCAAGGCGAGGCCGGTCGAGGAGGAATGAGGAGGCTGAACCGGGAAAACCGGGATAAGATCTACGCGGTCGCCATCAAGGAATACGGCAAGATGGAGCAGCTGGGCGTTCTGATCGAGGAAATGTCCGAGCTGCAGAAGGAAGTCTGCAAGCTGGTCTTCCGTGGCGCAGGGAATATGAACCATGTCGCGGAGGAAGCCGCCGACGTGGTAATCATGCTGGAACAGCTGGACCTGATGTTCCCGGGGATCAAAGACGCCATCGCGGAGCACAGGGACCGGAAGGTCCGGAGGCTGGCGGAGAATTTGAAGATGGAGGTCTGAATGTCCAAGCATTATGTGAGCAGCGCGGCGCAATGCCCGTTCTATCGAGGAGAGGAAGCAAAGACGATTTACTGTGACGGCGTGGAGCCGGACATGGCAATCGCGCTGGCGTTCGGAAACAGGGCGGACGACTACAAGAAGCTGTACTGCCGGAAAGACTGGCGTTTGTGCAAGGTTGCTAAAATGTTGTGGGACTCAGAAAAATAACAGGCCGAAATTTTGTGAAAAGAGGTTGGATTAAGTTTCCAGCCTCTTTTTGTTACACTGGATGCAGGCTTGAAATTGGAGGGCTGAACCATGAGCAAAACAATCAAGATTCCTGACGGACGCGGCAATCCGGTATTCGTCGTCCTGAACGGAGTGAGATATACCTACACCGCAGGAGAGACTGTATCCGTCCCGGATGAAGTGGCGGCGCTGTTTGAGAACAACGAGAATGAGAACGTCATCTACGGACGGCGCGCAACCAGTCCCCTGAACGCTCCGGAGCGCAAGGGAGACAAGGCCGGGATCCCGGTTATGACCGACGACAACGGCAATCTGTACGCGGATGTGGACGAGGCAGCGCTGGCTGTGCTGGGCGAGATCTATGTGGAGGGTCACAAGCTGATAATCCCCAACGAACAGGGGTGATTCTGAGTGGCGAGGGATACGGAGCTGTGGAGTCGTATCCGGGCTGACTTCCTCGCAACAGGCGCAAGCTACAAGTCCCTGGCGGAAAAATACGGCGTCAGTCTCTCAAAGGTGAAGAGGATCGCGGCGAAAGAGCTTTGGACTTCGGGCGGGACAGATTATACATCTCTCGCGGAGGAGGCAAAGTTCGTCTCCAAAAAGCGAACCAAAACGAACCAAAGTGAACCGAGTGAACCGAAACGAACCGAACCGGACGAACCGGAGAGCACGGCGCTGATCGTCCCGGAGGCCGAGGACACGGTGATTACACCGAGGGACCGGTACGAGCGCTTCATGGAGATCACGGATTCCATGATGGACCGGATCGCCGACGCGCTGGCAAGTCCCGACGTGATCAATCCGTACTCACTCAAGCTGCTGGCTTCCGCGCTGCGGGACATCCGGGAGATGCAGGGACTTAACAAGTCTGAGCTCGACCGCGAGGAGCAGAAAGCGAGGATCGCAAAGCTCAAGAAAGAGGCCGAGGACCAGATGAGGCTGGATGAGGTCTTTACCGTGGAGTTTGTGGACACGGAAGGGGCTGAGATCTGATGCCGAGGCTGGCGATTCCGAAACCATCTCCGAAGCAGAAGCAGTTCATGGGCGACCTGCATAAATACATCTGCTTCGGCGGAGCGCGTGCCGGTGGAAAGAGCTGGGCGCTGCGGATCAAGGCCGTGCTGCTGTGCCTGCAATACGCGGGAATCATCGTCTGCATCATCCGAAAGAGCTATCCGGAGCTGCGGAGCAATCACATCAAGCCGCTGTGCAAGCTGCTGCGGTGCGGACAGAAGGATGCGTTCGCGAGTTACAACGACTCAAAGAAAGAGATTGTCTTTCCGAACGGGAGCACGATCCTGTTCAAGTACCTGGAAACGGAGCGGGACATGCAGCGCTTTCAGGGAACGGAAGCGGACATCTTCTTCCTGGATGAGGCGACACAGTACGCGGAAGAGTTCTGGGAGATCCTAAAGCCCTGCCTGCGCGCTGTGAACCAGTATCCGAAGAGAATCTATCTCACCTGCAATCCGGGCGGACCGGGACACGCATGGGTCAAGAGGCTGTTCATCGACAGGAGATTCAAACCCGACGAGAATCCGGAGGAGTATTCGTTCATCCAGTCTCTGGTGACGGACAACCTGGCGCTGATGAAAGCGCAGCCGGATTACATCGACCAGCTGAGAAGCCTGCCGCCGAAGAAGCGCGAGGCGTGGCTCTACGGGAATTGGGACATCTACGAGGGACAGTTCTTTGAGGACTTCCGGATGGTGCCCGACGTGGTGGCTGCGGAGGCTGCGGGTTTTGAGGAGAGCGGCGAGGAGTTGCAGAGACAGCGGAGATTCGTCCATGTGATTGAACCGTTTGAGATTCCGAAGGACTGGAAGATCTACCGGTCCTTCGATTGGGGATACAACAAACCATTTTCCGTCGGCTGGTGGGCCGTGGACTTTGACGGCGTGGCGTACCGGATCCTTGAGCTGTACGGATGCACGGAGACACCGAACGAGGGTGTGAAGTGGATCGCAAGCAGAGTGTTTTCCGAGATCGCGAAGATCGAGCGGGAACACAGATGGCTCAAGGGAAAGAAGGTTATCGGCATTGCGGACCCTGCGATCTGGCAGGAGGACGGCGGGCCGAGTCTGGCGGAGATCGCGATCAGGAGCGGCGTTTACTTCCAGCCGGGAGACCATGAGAGGCTTCCGGGCTGGATGCAGGTACATTACCGGCTGGCTTTTGATGAGAACGGATTCCCGATGATGTATGTCTTCAACAACTGCAAGGCGTTCATCCGGACGATTCCGACGCTGCTGTACGACGAGCACAGGCCGGAGGATCTGGACACCGACGGAGAGGACCATGTGGCTGATGAGGTCCGGTACTTCCTGATGTCCAGGCCGATTAAACCGAGAGAGACCGCCGCGCCGAGTACGTTCCGGAGAAATCCGCTGCATTTGTTCCTCGACATCGACGAGGAGGAGCTGATGCCCGCAAGGGCGAAACCAAGAATGGAGATCATAGAAGATGCCGCTATTCAATAACAACAGAAGAATGACGGTCCGGGACGGAGCGCTGCCGCCTGAGGATAACACGGTCGGATTCAGCGCGGGAGACGTCGCTGTGGCACAGAGCCTCTACATGAGGGACAACCAGCAGGCCGAACCGTTTCAGCGTCTTCCGGTCGACAAAGCGGAGATCCGGGACGCCTACCAGACGCTTCTCAAGTACCGGGAGGGCAAGGCGAGTCTGGAACGGAGACTCATTGAGAATCAGCAGTGGTACAAGCTGCGGCAGTGGGAGTATCTCCGGAGAAAGCAGGCCGAGAGGGGACACAAGGAACAGATCGAACCTTCGTCCGCGTGGCTGCTGAACTCGATTGCCAACAAGCACGCCGACGCGATGGACAACTTCCCGGCGGCGAACATCCTGCCAAGGGAAGAGGGAGACAAACAGGAGGCGAAGAACCTGTCCTCCGTGCTGCCGGTGGTGCTGGACCAGTGCAACTTTGAGGCGACATACTCCGACGTCCAGGATGACAAGATCGGGTCCGGGACCGGCGTGTACGGGATCTTCTGGGATCCTTCCAAGCACAACGGGCTGGGGGACATCGACATTTCCTGTGTGGATCTGATCAACCTCTTCTGGGAGAGCGGGATCACCGACATCCAGGAGAGCCGCAACGTCTTTTATGTGACGCTGCAGGACAACGACATTCTGATTCAGGACTACCCGGAGCTGGAACACAAGCTTTCCAATCCGGTCATGGACCTGACGAAATACATCTATGACGATACCGTGGACACCAACAACAAATCCGCTGTGGTGGACTGGTACTACAAGAAGCGCGGGGCGAACGGAAAGACGCTGCTGCATTACTGCAAGTTTGTCGCAGGGCAGGAGAGCGCGCTGTTTGCCACCGAGAACGATCCCGAGTACACGGAACGCGGCTGGTACGATCACGGGCTGTATCCGTTTGTGTTCGATCCGCTGATGCGCTGCAAGGGGACGCCGACGGGCTTCGGATTTATCGACATCGGCAAGAGCGCGCAGGAGTATATCGACCGGGGAGACCAGGCGATTTTGCAGAACATGCTCTTCAACGCGAGGCCGAGACACTTCATCCGGAACGACGGCAGCGTGAACGAGAAAGAGTTTGCCGACGCGACGAGCGACTTCATCCATGTGGACGGGAACCTGGGAACGGATTCCATCCTGCCGGTGCAGGCAAACCCGCTCAATCAGCTGTATGTCCAGATCCTCGCGAACAAGGTCACAGAGCTCAAGGAAACGACGGGAAACCGCGACGTGTCCACCGGCGGCACGACTTCCGGCGTGACAGCCGCTTCCGCTATCGCGGCGATGCAGGAGGCGGGCAGCAAGCTTTCCAGGGACAACAACAAGGGCAGTTACCGGGCGTTCCGGAAAGTGGTCCTGATGTGCATCGAGCTTGTGAGACAGTTCTATGACATCCCGAGATGGTTCCGGATCCTGGGAGAGCAGGGCAGGGAAGAGTTCATCCAGTATTCAAACGCGGGGATTCTTCCGCAGCCGCAGGGACAGATGGTCAACGGCGTGCCGATGGAGCTGGGCGTGGAGGTCGGATACCGGCTTCCGCTCTTTGACATCGAAGTCACCGCTGAGAAACAGTCCCCATATTCCAAGATGGCGCAGAATGAACTTGCGCTTCAATTCTATTCCGCAGGCTTCTTCGCTCCGCAGAACGCGGACGCGGCGCTGGCCTGTCTCGATATGATGGACTTTGACCGCAAGGACTTTGTGATGCAGAAGATCCAGGTGAACGGGACGCTGATGCAGATGCTTGTGCAGACGCAGCAGATCGCCCTGCAGCTGGCTCAGACGCTGGACGCGGAACACGGAACGGCGCTTGCACAGAACATGGCGGCGCAGTTCGGGATGGAGGCGCAGGCGATGCCGGGACAGCCGATGCCCGCAGGAGGCGTCTCACAGCTTGAGGCGCTGGGCGGAGAAGGAGAAGGTCTCGAGAGCAGCATCACGAAGAACGCGCGGCAGAGAGTCGCGCAGAGCACAGCACCGAGGTAAGAAGCATGGTAACAGCGAGAGTATTCCTGAGGCCGGACAGCGCGATTGAGATGCGGGTCAACGGTCATGCGGACTTCGCGGATCTGGGAAGGGATCCGGTGTGCGCCGGAGCTTCCGTCCTGGCGATGACGATCGCGCAGTGCATCGACCTCATGGCAAAGGCCGGGTCCCTGGACGATGTGAAGATCAAAATCGGGAACGGCAACATCCGCGTCGTGGCAAAGCCAAAGGAAGACGCGATCAAGGAAGCGATGGATTTCTTCCATGTGGCAGCGATTGGTTTCCAGCTGCTGCAGGAGAGTTATCCGGAGCATGTCAAACTCATTCTGCTTGAACCGGCGGACGAGGACGAAGAGTCCGGAGACGCTGATTCAGAATAAAAACGGAGTCGTCCACCTTACGGACAGGAGGCATCAATGCACAATCTTTCTTTGAGTTCCCTCTTTGACATCCAGCTCTTCGGCGAAGGCGCCGGAGGCGGAGATGGTGGCACCGGAGCGGGAACAGCGGGAACGACACCCGCAGGACAGACAGAAGCGGCACCCGTCCAGCCGCAATCCGGGCGTAAAAGCAATCCTCTTGCGAATGTCCAGTACGGCATCCAGGAGAACGCTGCACCTGCCGCCGGGGAGCAGCTTTCGGCAGACGACAGAAACGCCAAGTTTGAAGCGCTGATCAAGGGAGAGTACAAGGACCTCTACGATGCGAGAGTGCAGGAGACGATCCAGAAGCGGCTCAAGAGCACAAGCGAGACCGTTGCCAAGTACAACGCGCTGGCTCCGATGCTCGACATCCTCACGGGGAAGTACGGAACCGAGAAGGGCAACATCGAAGCACTTGTCAAGGCGATCGAAGAGGACGAGTCTTTTTACGAAGACGAGGCGCTGGAACGCGGGCTTACTGTCGCGCAGGTCAAGGAGATCCGGAAGATGGAGCGGGAGAACGCCGCTCTGAAAGCTCAGATGGAGCAGGAGAAGACACAGAAGCAGGCCGACGCTCTATATGCCGCATGGATGCAGCAGGCCGAAGCGGTAAAGCAGATTTACCCCGGCTTCGATCTTCAAGGCGAACTCCAAAACGAGCAGTTCCGGGCGCTCCTCAAATCCAATGTCCCGATTCAGACCGCTTATGAGGTCATCCACAAGGATGAGATCCTGCCCGCCGCGATGAACATCACCGCAGCGAAGATCCAGGAGAAGACGGCGAACGACATCCGCTCCGGGCAGAGACGCCCGACGGAAGGGGCAATGGGAGGCCGCGCTGCCGTTGTTGTCAAGAGCGATGTGTCACAGCTCACCAAGCAAGACCGGCGTGAAATCAACCGCCGGGTTGCGAGAGGAGAGAAAGTTCGCTTCTAAGACGGATTGATCTCCTCCGCCGACACACATTGAAGAGGAGATTTATCATGAAATTCAAGTTCGATTTCATTCAGCTGTTCGCAGTGCAGACCACGCTGCTGAACACCACGGGGAACGACCTGTCCCCCGAAATGAAGACCTACTACGACATGAACCTCATCGACTATGCGCAGGCTGCGCTGGTCCATGATCAGTTCGGTCAGAAGAGGCCGATTCCCGCCGGTAAGGGCAAAGTGATCGAGTTCCGTTCCTTCTCCCCGCTGGCAAAGGCGCTGACGGCTCTCACCGAGGGCGTTACCCCCGACGGCAACATCCTCGATGTGAAGTACATCACCGCCGAAGTTCATCAGTACGGTGATTACATCGTACAGTCCGATGTCCTTGAGCTCACCGCTCTGGACAACACCATTCTGGAAGCGACCAAGATCCTGGGCCGTCAGGCCGGTCTCACGCTCGACACCATCACCCGTGATGTGCTGAACGCCGGGACCAACGTCATGTACGCGCCGAAGATCAACGCTTCCACCGGAGCAGAGACCGCTGTCACCAGCCGCACCGGTCTGGACGCAACCGCTGTCCTCACCGTGGATCTGGTGGAGCAGGCCGTCACGGAGCTGAGAGCGCAGAACGCGCCCACCTTCGACGGTTATTACGTCTGCATCCTGCATCCCTATGCCGCCTATGATCTGATGAGGGATCCCGACTGGCGCAAGCCGCATGAGTACGTGGACACCGAGAACATCTATCAGGGTGAGCTGGGTCAGATCGGCGGATGCCGCTTTGTCTCCTCCACGGAGGCGAAGATCTGGCGCGGAACCGGTTGCCCCACCAACCTGTCCGTGTTCTCCTGCCTGTTCATCGGCGAGGGCGCTTACGGCGTCACCGAGATCGAGGGCGGCGGTCTGCAGACCATCGTCAAGCAGAAGGGCTCCGCCGGTACTGCGGATCCTCTGGATCAGCGCAGCTCTGTCGGCTGGAAAGCGATCAAGACCGCTGAGATCCTCATCCCGACGTATCTCATCCGTCTGGAATGCTGCTCTTCCCGCTATTCCGCGACGGCGCAGGCCAACTAAATCATTACTGAGGGAGAGGCGGGCAATAGCCTCTCCCTTGCTTTTTTAGAGAGGAGAAAAAGTCATGGCAGAAGTAAAAGAAAAGATGGTCAAAATCAGACTCCCGCTCACGAAGTATGAGAAGGACGATGTGTTTGTCCGAGTAAATCAGCGCACTTGGCTCATCAAGCGCGGCGTCGAAGTCGAAGTCCCTGAGTGCGTGGTGGAAGTCCTGAACCATGCCGAAGAGCAGAAGCTTGCCGGTATCGAGTTCCAGGAGAAAGCGCAGAAGAAAACAGATTAAATTACGGGGCGCACAAAGCGCCCTGTTTTTGAAGGAGCGAGGTCATGAAAGTAATTGAAGCGATCAATGAGGTCGATGCGCTCAAAGTGAATATGTACACCAAGCGGCAGAAAATCAGCTGGCTCAACCGGCTGGACCTGCGGATCTGGAATGAGATCGCTCTGACGCATGAGTGGAATGAGGACCAGCTGGACGACGAAGGGAATCCGCCTACCTTTAATGGATACACTGAGGAGAACGAAGAGTCTGTCCTGCTGGTGCCGGAGCCTTATGCGGAGATCTACATCCGATGGCTCTCCGCACAGATCGACCTGGCGAATATGGAGACTGAGGCGTTCAATGCTTCCAATGCGGTCTTTGAGTCTCTGTATTCTGAGTTCCGGAACGCCTATAACCAGAGTCACCGACCGAAGGGCGCGAGGAAAATCTATTTCTGAGGAGGATCGGCTGTGCATTATCCGAAACTGAACACGACAAGACAGACGCGGCAGCTGATTGACGCTTTCGGCGGCTATAATCACAACCTCCGCATTAATGACGGTGAGTTCTACGCGACGAAGAATCTCACGACAAAATATTATCCGATGTTTTCCACCAGGGACAGACGCGGCACGCTGAACCGGAATTTCAATAGGCTGCAGGGGATCATCGCGAAGAATGCGCTGTATTGGGTGGACAACGGGACGCTGTATGCCAACGGCTACGCGACTGGTCTCACGGGACTCACGGCAAAGCAGCTGGTCAGTATGGGCGCGTATATCTGCATCTTCCCGGACAAGAAGTACATCAACACAATGGATCTGTCCGATTACGGCAGCATGGGCGCGGAGTGGTCCTACACCGGGGCTGTGACATATACGATGTGCCACAGCGACGGCGAGTATTACACCAACGTCCACAAAAGCTCTTCCGAACCGGAGGAACCGGAAAACGGGGAAATCTGGATCGACACGACAGACGGCAGCGTCAAGGAATGGAGCATGTATACCGAGACATGGGTTGTCATTGAGACGGTGTACACGCGGATGGACTTCCTCACGATGGGGCAGCTCTCGACGGCGTTCAAGGAATACGACGGGGTGAACCTCTCCGGCGCATACTTCGACGACCTGAACGGGAGCAAGATCCTCTATGCCGTGGGCGGAGATCCGACGACGAGCTATGACTACTGCGTGGTTGTCGGGATCCAGGAAGAACAGTTCACGCAGACTTCAGCGAGTATCACCATCTCAAGGGATGTGCCGGACATGGACTATGTGTGCGAGGCGCAGAACCGGCTGTGGGGCTGCTTCTACGGGAACATTCCCGGCAAGGGCAACATCAACGAGGTTTACTGCTGCGCTCTGGGAGACTTCCGAAATTGGGAGCAATACCTGGGTGTCAGCACGGACAGCTGGCGAGGGAGCCGGGGATCTGACGGACCGTGGACCGGCTGCATAAACTTTCTGGGGACTCCGACGTTCTTTAAGGAAAATGTCATCCATCCGATTTCCGTTTCTCCTGTGGGCGCTCATCAGATTGGCGACATCCCGGCGCGTGGTGTGCAGGAGGGAAGCTGGCGGTCGCTGGCTGTGGTCAATGAGACGCTGTACTACAAGGCGAGGGCCGGAGTCATGGCGTACCAGGGCGGTATGCCTGCGGAGGTCGGAGCCGCTCTGGGCGATGAGCGGTATTACGATGCGGTGGCGGGATCCTTTGGAAACCGGTACTACATCAGCATGAGAGACAGCTACAACGCATGGCATTTGTTCTGCTTCGATGTGCAGCGCGGGCTCTGGATGCACGAGGACGATCTGCATGTTGAGATGTTCGACAAGTGGAACGACTCTCTGTATGCGATGGCTGGAAACCGGATCTATGACCTCAACGGCGCGGACGGGACCCTGGAAAACAAGGTCTCATGGAGCGCGGAAACGGGGATTATCCATTATGAACAGTCTGTCTCCGGATATGGGCGGCAGCTGGTTCGATATATCTCACGGTTCAACCTGCGGCTGAACATGGCGCTTGACGCGAGTATGCAGGTTTACGTGGAGTATGACAGCTCCGGACTCTGGATCCTGCTCGGGAATATCAAGCTCCCGAATGCCGGCACGATCACGGTCCCGGTCAGACCGAGACGCTGCGATCACATGCGGCTGCGCTTTGAGGGAATCGGTGATGTGAAGATCTTCTCTATCGCAAAGCTGCTGGAACGAGGGAGTGATGTGTAATGGCGTGGGCCGAGAAGCCTCCGATTCTCACAGGCAGGGAAAAAGAAGACATCTCCGCTATCCGGGACTATCTGTTCCGGATGGCGCAGAGTCTCAATGAGGTTGTGAATGCGGACAGCACGACTGAGACGGGGATCTCTATCTCACACAATGCCGACGGAACGCAGGTTCTCAGACCTGGCGGCGGCGGTGACGCAAGTAACGCGGACATCGAGAAGGTCCGGAAAAACGCGCAGGAACTCCGCAGCCTGATTCTTAAGAGCGCGAAAGACCTGCAGAAGCAGATTGACGAGATTGAGAACAACACCTTTTACATCAAGTACGCGGACGACTTCGCCGGAGACTATCCAGTGACGATGTATAACACTCCGACGGAGAACACCTATTACATGGGTGTATGCTCCACGACCGCTCAGACCGCTCCGACAGATCCAAGCGTCTACACATGGAGCAGGATCAAGGGCAACGGCGGTACTGGCCTGAACAGCGCGACGATTTTCCTATATCGGCGGGCGAACAGCGCTCCTCCGAAACCGAAAGCGGATCTGACGTACACTTTTGCCTCCGGGCGGCTGGATCTGGGCCCGGCATCTGTCTCCGGTCATAAGCTGCTGGACGCGGACGTCACGGTGACGGGATCTCATGTCGCTTCTCTGAACACGGCAGAGGTTGAGAATCACCTGGCATCGGTCACTGGCTGGACACAGGAGATTCCGGATACCGACGGGCGTCCATGCTGGGTTATCACGGCGACGGCAATCGCGACGACGGCAACGGATGTAATCGCGGCTTCCGAGTGGAGCGAGGTCAAGAAGCTGGTGGAAGACGGCGAGCGCGGTCGCGAGGGCCTGCCGGGACGGGACGGCACGGACGGCAGCCCCGGACGCGACGGAACCGACGGAACGGACGGGACCGACGGCGTGGACGGTTACAACAACATCATCGTGTTTCTGTACAAGCGCAGCGCCACAGCACCGACTATCGACTTCACGGCGGATGTCGGGTACACCTTTTCCACGAAGACGCTCTCGCCGATTCCTTCCGGATGGAGCAGGACGCCTCCGGAGACCGGGACGGATCCTCTGTATGTCACGGCAGCAACGGCGATGAGCAGGACGGACACGGACAGCATCGCTTACACCGAATGGTCTTCTCCGACGATGGTCGCAGAGAACGGGGAGCAGGGGACTCCGGGGACTCCGGGAACCGACGGACGGACTCCGTATCTGCATATCAAATACTCCAACGACGGCGGCGAGACCTTCACGGACAATTACGGCGAAGAGCTGGGAACGTGGATCGGCATGTATAACGATTACACTGAGACGGACAGTCGGAACGTGGAGGATTACGCGTGGAAACGGTTCTCAGATGACTCTGAACTCCTGTCAATCATCGACCAGGGAAACCAGGAAATCATCGAGTACGTGGACAGCAAAGAGGAGACCTACAATCAGATGTACCTTGCGAGATCTGAGTTCGGAACCTTCCAGGAGAATGTCACGAGCATGATCGAGACGACGGCAAAGGGCGTCGTGGAGAGCTATGATTACGGGTCATCCATCCAGAGTGTGCAGGACAGCATCGGGATGCTGCAGAGCTATTACACGAGTATCCAGGGTGAGATCCGGCGCGGGATTGTGGAAGATCCGGATAATCCGGGAGAATACGTAACCGGGATTGCGATTGCACAGGCGCTCAAATTCTCCGGTGAATGCGGACCGACGGATCCTCGGAATCCGGGAGACGGGTACACTTACTATTACATGAACAGCGGTCAGACCTTCGGACTCTATACGTCGGTTGGCTGGCAGTTCTGGATCGACGGATATAAGAAGGGCTGGTACAACAGCCAGGACGGAATGCTGCATGTGGCGAATGTCCTCGTGGAAAGCATCCTGCAGATCGGGGCTCACTGGCAGGTCAAAAGCAACGGAGACGGTACAGAACTTGAATTTCTGTATGTGGGGTAACAGGACATGGCGAGTTTTTCACTAATTGAATGGGCGCTTTACGCAAACGGAAGCTGGGGAAGCTGGAACGAAAGCTTTTCCGGCGAGACCTATATCAGCGATGAGACAGGGCGTCATATCCTTTACAAGGTACGGCTGGACCTGGGGACTTATGCCTCGCTGAACTCATTCAAGTTCACGACGAGAATCCACGGTTCATCCAATAACCCGAACACCAACCTGCGTGTGCGGCTTCTGGACGCGAACCCGATGGTCACGAGCAGCTACAACACGCTGGCGGACGGAACATGGTCCGGGACATCACCAATCGGCGGCATCTCAGTTACCTATACGTTCCAGAACCTAAACCTGAACACGTCAAAGAACTACTTCCTCTATATCACCGACAACAACACCCACGCGTCCTTCCAGGACTATCTGATGCACGCTTATGCCGCTATCAGCGAGACCAATTACACGGAAAACAAGCCGCTGACGCTGAGTCTGAGCAGCACCAGCATCACGACGGGCAACAACCAGGTCGTCACCATCGGAAACGGGGCTGGGCGGACGATCACGGTCTCGGTAAAGTACGGGGACACGAACCTCTATTCCGCAGCAACATCGACGGGCTCTCTGACGATCCCGGTCACGGCGGACTTTTTCAGCAGGGCAGGGATCACAGCGGCGTCGTCATTCAGCGTGTCCGTCACCATCGACGCGGACTCCACACTGTACGAGAGCTTCACGGTGATCGCGGGAAGCGATATGAAACCGACAGTATCCGGACTCGCGACGGAGATTGTTCAGAGCGGGAACGCGGCGACATACTTCCCGAACACCTATCTCGCGAATATTTCCAAGTGCAAGGTATCCGTCACCGTGGCGACAAAGGCGGGCGCGACGATTCCAACAGGCGGCGTGAAGCTGACCTATCCGGGCGGAGCGGCAATCACGATGAGCTATGACAGCGGCACGGGGAAATACACCGCGACGACTCCGGCGCTCACGGCGGACACGGCGTTCACGGTCACAGTAACAGACAGCAGGTCGCTTACCGGATATGTGACCAGCAGCACGATTACCGTGGTCCCGTATACGAAGCCGGTTGTCAACATCGACAGCGGACTCACCTTCCGGTGCGATGAGAACGGGAACGAGGAAAGCGGCGGGGCCTACTGGAAAGCGAGGGCGGTCGTCACCTATTACAGCGCCTTGAGCGGGAACGGCCTGCTGGTGCATACCGTCGGGATCAGCGGACAGGCTCCGATTGATTTCACATCCGGGGCGCAGACATCGGCGCAGGGCGGAGCTCTGAACCCGACGACGGCCTATATGCTGGTGTTTACGGTCCAGGACAAGGTAAGCGAAGCGATCACAAAGTCTATCCGGCTGGAAAGCATCACGCGAAACGTCGTCTTTAAGCGCAACGCTTCCGGAACGACGGTCGGCGTCGGCACCACTCCGACGAAAGCGGCGGGCAGCTCGGTCGAGGTTCCGCTGGCGGGAGAGTTCCTGATGGGCGGAATCCCGGCGCAGGCGTTCTATGATCCTTACAGCGACGATCTGTACGGCAGTTCCTTCGGGAAAGACTTCCTGAACGTCAACGCGGAGAACCGGCACGCTCCGGAGAACGCGGCGACATTCTTTTTCAGGCAAACGTCCGCGCTGAGCGAGTGGAGCAACGCGCCGACGGCAAACGACAGTTATAACTGGCGCGGATACCGGTTTGTGCTCTGGTTCAACATCGCGTTTCAGATGGTCGTGGTAATTGAATTTTATCCTTATCCGGGAAGAATCTGGACGAATTACCATAACAGCACATCGGGCTGGAACGGCTGGCGGTATACGCAAGCACTGACGCCATCAACATGAGAGGAGCGAAACAATGGCAGTAAAAGATGAAAAATATGAGCAGCTGAACGACTCCGTGTTCGACACGGCGCTGAACGCTGCGACGGGCGGAGAGAGGCCGACTTATGCCGGAACCTTCGACGATCAGCTGAACGGAATCATGGACAGGATCATGAACCGGGAGAAATTCAGCTATGATGTCAATGCGGACCCTCTCTACGACATGTACAAAGACAAGTACATCCAGCAGGGGAAGCTGGCAATGAAGGACACGATGGGGCAGGCGGCGGCGCTGACGGGCGGCTACGGCAACACCTACGGACAGCAGGTCGGGCAGCAGAGCTACGACGCGTATCTGCAGAACCTCAGCGCGGTGATTCCGGAACTCTACGGCATGGCATACAGCAAGTACCAGGACGAGGGCGACGACCTTGCGAAGCAGGCCGCTCTGGTGGGCGATATGCGGGACACCGAGTACGGAAGATACCGGGACGCGACGAGCGATTGGGAGTACGATCAGAACGTCGCGCGGCAGCGGGAAGAGATCGAGTACAACCGGAGGCAGGACGAGGAGAAGACCGCGTACAGCAGGCAGCAGCAGGCGTACAGCAACCTCTACGCTCTCATCAAGGCGTCCGGGTACAATCCGACGGACGAGGAGCTGGCGGCGGCTGGGATGACCAGGGCGGCGGCGCAGGCAATCCGGGCGGAGTATCAGCGCGGCGTGGATATGGACGCGCAGAACATGGCCCTGAAAACGGCGGCGGCTTCCGCAAGCAGCAGCGGCGGTTCTTCCGGTGGCGGAGGATCTTCCGGCGGAGGAGGCGGAGGCGGCGGCTATGGTAGCCTTGCTCCGGACGGCAGAAGCGCCGCAGAAGTGCAGGCAGAGCTCAACCGAATGGGCGCTGGTCTGAGCGTAGACGGTATTTGGGGACCGCTTTCTCAAGCAGCCTGGGATCGTTATTACGGCGGTGGCGGTTCTTCCGGCGGCTCCAAGTATACGCTGCAAGACCTTGGAGACGCGGTGTCTCAGGTCAAGCACAGTAACCAGGTGAACGACCTTGTGAAGTCGATGGAGCAGGAAGTGAAGAACGGGAACACCAACTTCACGATGGCTGAGCTTCAGCGGTACGTTACACAGAATCACTGGTAAGGGAGATTGAAATGGCAAACAAAGTCAGTTCCTTTGCAGATACACTGAAAAAGATGGGCGTGACCACCACGCCCTCTGTATCTTCTCCGGCTTCTCAGAGCGGCGGAAGCGCAGGGTCCGGGCAGGGCTCTGCCGGTTCTTCCAGTCCGTTTGAGGAAGCGATGAAGAAGATCGGCATCTATACTCCGAGGGACGCGGCGGAAGCGAACGAGCTCCTGCAACGGTCCGTCGACCAGTCCGGCGGGATCGCGGACTATCTCAACAGCGAGGAGCCGATGACCTGGGAGGAGCGGAGCCGGTATCAGGACGCGATCACAGGGTCCCGGAACCAGATCAGCAAGATTCAGGAGATCTACGGGACCGAGGGGATAAGCGGACTCTCCGACTGGTACGATGAGGCGAACCGGAACCTGGCTGCGAAGACGAGCAACTGGAAAGCGGAGCAGCAGGCGCAGGGCGGCGGACTGGAAGAGCTGGCGCAGGAGACGGCGGCGGAAGAGAAACCGTCACTGTGGCAGCGAATCAAGAATCTGTTCAAGAAACCGGAAGTAAGCACGGCGGATTGGAAAGGCCGGGACGCGCTGATTCAGGAACTCAACGACATCGACGCGAACAGCGGATGGGTCACGGATCCTCAGCAGGCGAATCAGATTGCGGCGAGAAGGTCCGAGATCCTGCGGCAGCTGGAACAGGGAGATCTGGAAGCCGGGAACGGCGTTCGCAGTTACAACGACGCGGACCGGGTGCGGCAGATTTTCAGCGGCTCCACGAAAGATTACGGGGCTGGTGTGGAAAATTTCGCCGGGACCGGGATCGAGGCCGCTGCGGCTTTGGCAGAACGTCTGGGCGGCAACCTGGATCCTTATGCCGGGTACGCGACGGATGAAATGACCGCCGGAACAATCCAGCAGAACAGCGATTGGAGCAGCGTCCGGGAGGAAGGGCAGCGTCTTGAGGCGGCTGCGGACCGGCTGGGCGAGAGCGCGCGGATGGATCTTGAGAGCGCAAAGTCCGGGCTGAGCAAGCTCGGGCAAGCAGGCGTGGACATTGCGCAGAATCTCATTCAGATGGGTTACGATGCCGGTCTCGGCACAATTACCGGTGTTGGGTCTCTGGCTCCGATGTTCATCCGCTCCGCCGGAACCGGGGCGCAGACCGCGAGGCAGGAGGGCGCGACCCTCGGACAGCAGGTCGCTTACGGCGCGGTGTCCGGCGGGATCGAGGTCCTGACGGAAAAACTCTTCGACGGCGTGGCAAGAATCTATGGGGCCGGTGTCGCCGATGAGGCTGTTGAGGAAGTCATCCGGAAACTCTCCAAAAGCGATTTCGGCAGGTCTGCTCTGCGCTGGCTGGCGAGTGCCGCAGGCGAAGGTCTTGAGGAAGGGATCGCGGACCTTCTGGCTCCTGTCGCGGAAATCATTTACAAAGATGAGAGTCTGGGAGAGCTGTACCGGCAGATTAAACCGTCTGAGGTTCTCTATGACGTTCTGATTGGCGCTGCGGTCGGTGGTCTTGGCGGGGCGACCAACATCGTCAACGGCGAGAGCGCGAGACAGAACGCGACGCTGCAGCTGACAGACACGGCGGAGCAGGGACTTCTGGAAAACGGTTACGACAAGGGGAACGCGACAGAGTTTGCGCGTCTGATCGCAAAGCAGATGTCCGGCGAGGAGCTTACAGCTGCGGAACAGAAACGCTTTGATGGCAGACCGACAGCGCAGCAGGTCATGGAGAACATGACCAAGAGCAAGACCAACGAGGACGCGGTATCAAAAGCCATCGGCGAGACGGCGGAGCAATATCTCCGGCGGAATTATGACGGGCTGGATGAGGCCGAGGTCGACGCGCTGATCGGAAGCTACAACGCAGGAAGCACCGGATCGCAGCCCTTCCTCTTCGGAACCAGGGAAGCGTACAGTTATGGTAAAAACGGTCTGTCACTGGAAGAGGCCAGGAACCGGGCAGCGTTCGGGAAGGACATCAGCGAGAAGCAGTTCTCCGACGCGTGGAAGCTGGGCGCGCTCAAACAGGGCGGGTCCGTGGACATCAGCAGCGAGAAGGGCAAGACCGAGGTCGAGGCGAGTCTGGACTTCTTCGGAAAGAACGCCGGGAAAGCGGCTGAGGTATATGAGTCAACGCAGGATGTCGGGCGCTATGCGAAAGCGATGCAGCGCGCGGCTGAGCTTTATGCCGCCCACGGGGCGGACCTGACGGAGATCGCGCAGGAGGCGAAGAGCGGCGGACGGTATGACAGCGTGGCATACCTCACGGACGCTCAGATCCAGGTCGCGCAGGAGATCGGACAGCAGATCGCGGCGGAGCGGCAGCAGGCGGCACAGAGCCGATCCGAGGAGTTCAAGCGCCTGAAAGCAAAGGCGCAGAACATCCTTGCGGAGCCGGTCACGGTCCGGGAGATGAGCCGTGCGCTGAACGAGGCGCGGGACTATCTGAAAACCGCTCAGGCGGATCTGGACGCGGCGGTCGCGGAGATGACCGCGATGCAGGAGTCCGGCGCATGGAGCGAGGACGAGGCGGCATATCAGGCCGTCGTGGACCGCGTGGAGCAGCTGACCGACGCCGTGGACGGCACGAAGCAGGCCATTGAAGACATCGAGCAGGCGAGAGACGCGGAACGGGCCAAAGCGCCGAAGGGCAAGAAAAAGCAGGGGAGCGTCACCTTTGAGGCGGAAGCCGGAAATGTCGGCGGCGCTGCTTATCAGGCTGTGGACCGCAGCAAGCTCAGCAGGACGCAGCGGGCCGTGGCAAACATCGCAGAGGCCATTGCGAGAGCGTCCGGTCTGGAAATCCATATCGCAGATTTCGGAGAAGGAATCGGCGGCGAGTACCTGCGGGAGCAGGGCGGCGTCCTCTGGCTGAACATCAACGCAAGCGTGGACGGGCAGAACATCGCCATCGGGGCGCTGTCCCATGAGCTGACGCACTGGCTGCAGGAGTACGCGCCTGCGGAGTACGCGGAACTCAAGGAAGTCGTTCTGAGTGAAATGCTCAAGAACCCTGCCGAGTATGAAAGTATCTTCGGAAGACGGTCCCGGACCGAAGGAAAGCTGACGCCGGACCAGATCACGGACGAGATGGTGGCGAACGCCTGCCAGACAATCCTCATGGATCCGGAGGCCGTGCAGCGGATCGTGAACGAGCACAAGAGTCTCGCGGAAAGGATCTGGGATTTCCTGAAAAACCTCATTGAGGACATCCGGACGGCGTTTGAAGAGATGCAGAACGTCCAGGGCTTTGAGCTTCACCGCGAAGTCCGGGCCGCAGAGGGCGCGCTGGACCAGATGCGCGAGATCTGGACGCGGGCTTTTGCCGAGGCGTCGGAGAATATGCAGGCGGCGTACACGGTGCAGCAGGCCGAGACGGAGAACAACGCTCCTGCTGTGGCGGAATCCGAACGGGCGCAGGAAGAACGGACAGCCGGTCTCGATACCAGGGAGCAGACGAAGGTCCAGTATCAGCGCTATGTGCAGGACGAAGAGACGGCGAAGTTTCTGAAAGAGCAGGAAGACGAGGGGAAGGTTATCCATACCTATAAGTCTTTTCTGGAAATCGACGGGAAGCTGTATCCCCCGATGGCATCCAAGGAGAAGGGCGCGGACGGCAAGTACCGGATGCGCAACGGCATTGAACCGGGGCGCTGGGTGGAGTCCGAAGGAAATCTGAAAAACATCATCATTGATCCGGAGACCGGGAAAGGCTACTTCAACCTGAAAAAGGATGACGGCAGCACGGTCAAGGCGGCATACAATCCGTATCAGCACTCCTCTAACCTGATGCTGAACGATCAGTTTACCGGAGCATACAGCAGGCCGAATCTGGTCACTTATGAGTGCATTATCCCGGAGAGCGAACTGAACAGCGGATACCGGGCAGAGTACGCAAAGGACGCGGTGGGCCTGCATCCGTGGAAGAGCGGGCCGGTCGCAGGAAAACTGGTCAAGGCGAAGGGAACGGAGCGGCAGGTCTATCTCAGCAGGTGGCTGAAACCGGTCCGGAAGGTCCCGGAAGCCGAGGTCGCACAGCACTATAAGGATCTTCTGGACGGGACGGATATCGGAGTACCGAGTAACGTCGTGCCTCCCGCCCTGCTGCGGGCGCTGGAAGACGCAGGCGTAAAGATCGAGTATGACGACAGAGCTCCGAAACAGGAGCGCGGAAACACGCAGTTCATGCAGTGGGACGGAGAACCGGATTATGTCGGATATAACGACAGAGCTTTGATCAGCGAGGACACGCTGGATCGCTGGCTGAAAGACTATGCTTCCAGCAATCCGGATTATGCACAGGCGTACATCGCCTATATGTCGCCGCTGGATTTCCTGCGTATGACGACGAGCGGGATCGCTTCCAGGCAGGTTATCGCGAAGCAGGCGGAGGGGCTCACGGTAGAAAAGACGCTGGACTATTCCAAAGCGCAGCCGATTCAACTCCGGATTGACACGCAGACCGGCAAGGTCGAAGGTCACGAGGGGCGGCACAGAATGGTCGCGCTGCGGCAGCACGGGATCCGGAACGTCCCGGTCCTCCTGTTTGACAGCAGCAATAAATACAGCAAGTCCGCGATGGACAGCCTGCGCCTTATCGGGCAGGATTTCAACGGCGCAGAGAACACGGCAGACGTCACAATCCGGGATGTCCAGCCTCTCAGCCGTGGGAATCGGGATGCCGTCAAGGAAAAATTCGGAACGAAGTCCGCAACGGAGCGCCTGCGGGAGAAGTACAGCGGCACACAGACCGCTCAGTTCATGCGCTGGGGCGGAGATGACTCCGAGGCAATCCGGTCGAGCATGGAGGAACACCACTGGGGCGAGAACTTCCCGCCGGTGATGTACAATACGAATCTGACAGGGATGTATCGGGGCGACAGGACGCTGCACGAGCAGGCCAAGAACGGGGACGCCGAGGCGGCGAGACAGCTTGTGACGCGGAGCGTGAAACCGGAGAAGCTGCGGGCGTTTGCCAACGAACACAGGGGCGCGGTCCTTGTGCCGGTGCGTTCCTCTGATACGGAAGGGAAGAACAAGATACCTTACGCTTATGCCGCAGAGCTGGCGAAGTACGGACTCGACATCGACGACAGCATTATTCAGATCGGCAAGGCGGGACACACCAACTCCAACGCGGTGATCCGGATTATCGAGCACGCGGCGTTTGACGGCGACGTGATTGAGGGGCAGGACTATATCCTTGTGGACGACGTTCTGACTTTCGGAGGCACGCTGAACGACCTGCGGAAGTTCATCGAGAGCAAAGGCGGGCGCGTGGTCGCCTGCACAACGCTGGCAATCGGGCGGAACGGAAAGCATCTCGCAATCCGTCCGGAGCTGGTGCAGACCATATATGACAAGCACGGAACAGGAATCGACACGGTTTTGAGAGAGGAAGGAGTTGCATACGATGTCGCGTCGCTCACAGACAGACAAGGCAGGTTCATTAGGGATATCCCTGCTGGGCAAGTCAGAAATCGAATCGCGCAGGATGGCGCACAGGAAGGATATCGAGGAAGCGAAGAAGCTGGCGAAAACGAAGAAGAAGTAAGCGGCAGGGCGCAGTTCATGCGCTGGGACGGCGAGGACGATTACCGGGAATCCCTCTCTGATTACAGCGAGAATCAGCTTGTCTCTCTTGGCATCGAGCTGCAATACAAGATCAATCAGGACCAGAAACAGCTCGACGCGATGAAAGGCGAACTCGACGCGCGGGTCAAAAAGTTCGACGTGAACGATCAGAAGTCCATCGACGCCTACAAGAAGTGGGAAGATGAGAGCGGTTACGGCGCGCTGTACCGGGAACGCGAGGAGCTGCGGAACAAGTACCGCGTGGTGAATGAGCTTGCCGAAGAGAAGAGAGTTCTACGCACGAACGATGAAGAGCGGCAGGCCATTGAGGCGTCCGGGCTGAGTGAGGAAGAATACTTCCGGAAGCTTGCAATCAAAGAGTTTGGGTACACGTCGAATCTCCGGGAGGCCGGGTATCTTCTCCCGAACGGGAAGATGCTGAATTTCTCCGGTGAAAAAGGGCGTCACGCCGGTTACCGGGCGGAGGACCACAGGGCGATCAGCCGCGTTTTCGCCAACAGCGAAGGTACGGCGGCTCTGGTCCGGTTTGTAAACCAGGGCAACATCCGCATGATGCCGGAGGCTCCGGGTTTTGATGTCAGCGCCGCTCACGAGCCGACAGCGGAACAGTACCGGATGATTCGCACATTTGTCCGCGAAAGCATGGACGAGGATTACTTCATTGTCGATATAGACGGCCCGGACGGGTATCCGGTGGCGAACCTTGAATATGAGGGGACCATCAGGCCGGACCGCGTAATTAACGACATCAAGTATTATTACCAGACCGGCGAGGTCCGGAGCCAGGGACTCAGTGCGTTTTATATGCGCTGGGATCTCGGACACAACGAATGGGCTCCTGAGTTTTACAGTCAGATGCAGAAGACCGTGGATGAGTGGAGTAATGAGAAGGGCAGACCAATGCCTGCAAAGATGGCAGGGAACGCAGTCATTCCGTGGCTGCGGGGCCGTGGCGTCAAGGCGGAGGAGATCCGCTGGTCCGGGATTCAGCCGTGGCTGGAAGGAAAGAAGTCCGTCACCAAAGAAGAGCTGCAGGCGTTCATGGCGGAGAACCAGGTCCAGATCGACACAAAGGTGCTCCGGAGCGGCGAGACGAGGCCGGACAGCTACGAGGCCGTGTTTGAAGACGGCAGCGAGGAAAGCTTCTCTGATTTTGAAGAGATGCAGTATTACGCTGACGAGCTGGCGAGGCATAAGGCCGGAGCGAACGCGAGATCGAGCTGGTGGAGAGACGGAGACGAGTACATCTTCGAGGCTCCTCACTGGTCAGGAGAGGGGACGACTCCCCTGTTTACGGCTGTTCTCCTTGAAGGCAGCATGGATCCCGGAGAAACGCACTGGTCCGATTATAACCTTTACAAAGGAAGCAATTATCGCGAGATCATGTTTAAGCTTCCCGGACTGGATTATGAGGCCGACATGGGCAGCACACACTGGAAGCAGGACGCTCCCGGCGTGATCGCTCATGCGCGTGTGCAGGACGCGGAGGACCAGCGCGGATACCGCGTACTGTTTATCGAAGAGATCCAGAGCGATCTTCACAACGACGGCACAAGGCTCGGGTACAAAGATTCTCCGGACGCGCTGCACACACTTCAAAGCATGGAGGAAAGGCGCAACGCGGCGAACGAAGAACTCCGGAAGAACGAGGAAAGGTTCCGGGCGCTGGCAAAGACCATAGACGACGGGCTGAGCGAGCAGAACCCCGACTTCAAGCACACGCCGGAAAGCGTTTACAACTGGATGATCGGGAAGGAAGTTTCCCCGATTGCGGATGTGAACGGCGCGATGTGGTGGCTCATATCCGACGACGATTCCTGGAACGCGGTCAACACGGCAATGGACCTGATGTTCGACGAGGAAAAGGAAGTCTTCCGGGAGGCGCAGAGGATCGGAAGGGCGGCTTCCGACGCGGAACGGATCTACAGATCGGAGTCCAGAAAGAACGAAAACAGAGCGCCGGACGTGCCGTTTGCCGGGTCTGCGGACACTTATCACGAGTATGTCATGAAGCACCTGCTGCGGCTGGCGGCGGAGGGCGGATATGACGCTATCGGCTGGACGACAGCAGAGATGCAGGCGGACCGGTGGCAGGAACCGGACCAAAAGAAGTACGAGAAAAATAAAGAAGCATACCGGATCGAGTACAATCAGAACATCCCGAAGTTCATGCGGAAGTATGTCAAGCAGTGGGGCGGCAAGGTCGGAGAGACGGAGCTTTCCATTCCCAATGAAGACGGCGGGTCTGTCGACGTCTGGAACGTGGACATCACGGACGAGATGAAAGAAGCGGTCCTTTACAAGGGGCAGGCGCAGTTCATGGCGTGGGACGTCACGGACGACGACACCGCTGCCGAGGCGGAAGAGCGGGAGCTTGCATACAGCAGAATGCAGGCCGAGAACGCGATTCTGGACGAGGCGGCGCGGGACATCTTTACCTTCACCAAAGCGCAGAAGCGGTCTCTGGCGGAGATCCAGGCGAGACTCCGGATCGGAAAGAGTCCGGAAGCGCGGCGGGATGACGCGAGGAAGACGGCGAAGAGGCTCATCCGGGACAACAGCAGCACGCTCAGCGTGGATGATGTCACAAACGACATTCTTCACATCTGGAATTATGTGCTGCAGGAGAAGGATCCATCCGTCACGGTCCTGAACAACATGACAAGGGATCTGGCGGAGAAGATCGTCAACAACGCGCAGGAGACCATCGAGAACCCCGAGAACGAGGTATTCAAGGAAATCAAGGGACGGATCTCCGGAAAGAAGTTCGTCATCGCGTCCACGGAGGCCGGGGACATTCCCGGATACGAGAACCTGAACGAGTTCCGGAAGAAAAACTTCGGACGGTTCACGGTGGCGGCGAGAGACAGCAAATCGGTCACGGCGGAACACATCCCGGTGGACAGCTTCTATGAGGAGCTGCGGGAGAGTTACGGGAACCATTACTTCCCGGAGCTCACCAACCAGGGGGAGATGCTGGGGATCCTGTCGAACTATTTCAGCGCGGCAGAGCCGGAGACGGTCAATCCGCATGAGAAGTACATGGGCGAGAGCATCCAGGCAGTCGCGGCGGAAATCTCGCGCATGTCGTGGTGGGACGAGCTGCGGCTGGCACCGATGACGAAAGAGGAGAAGCTGGCTTCCCGGAACGCAGAGCTGAACGAGCGGATCAAAGCGCTCACCAAGGAAAAGAAGCTCACGGAGAAGGAGGCGGCGAAGCTCAGCAAGGAAGTCGGGGCGCTGGCGGCGAAGCTGGACAGACAGCAGGCCAAGTACGAGGCGCTGCGGGAGCGGTCCGAGGCGCGTCTTGCGCAAGTCCGGGAAGAGGGCAGAGCGAGAGCGGCGCAGGTCAAGGCACAGGAGAAAGAACGGACCAACCGGAAGGTCGCGGCACTCAAGGAACACTATGCGGACATGCAGAAGCGGGCCAAAGAGCGCCGGGAAGAGAGCGCGTCCATCACCAAGTACCGGGCGCGGGTCACGGAAAAGGCCGGGAAGCTCTATGAGATGCTGATGAAGAACGACAACAAGACGCACGTTCCGGAAGTGCTCAAGGGACCGCTGGCGGAGTTTCTGAGCGAAATCGACTTTTCATCAAAGCGCCTGCTGAACGGCGGCGAGGAAACCAGAAACGACCAGACGTTCGGGGCAAGACTGCAAAGACTGCAGCAGCTTCTCAGCGGGCAGCAGAGCTATCTTGACGGCAGCGGAGAAGTGCAGGAGGATCTGGGCGGATACATCGACGTGTCGCAGGACTCGCTGGACTTCCTCAGGAGGACGGCGGAGCTGATCACACGGGCGATGGCGAACGGGGAAACCTATACCATCAACCGGATGAGCGGCGCGGAACTCAAGGACCTCAGCAATTTCCTCAGCAACCTGACGGCGGCGATCCGGAACATGAACAGCTTCATGGCAAACGCGAGGTATGAGAGCGTCCGGGAAGCCGCAAGCGGCGACGTGGATTATATGCAGTCGCTGGGGAAAGCAGGAAAACTCTCCGGCACGGCGGTCAGCCGGTTTGCCGCGTGGGAGAACGGGACGCCTTATTACGTCATGCGGCGCTTCGGCGCGGGCGGGCGCAGCATTTTTGACGGCTTCGCGAGAGGCTGGGAGAAGCTGGCGATCAACGCGCAGGAGATCATCAAGTTCACGGAGGGACTCTATACCGACAGAGAAGTGAACGACTGGAAGTCCCATATCCATGAGATCATGCTGTCCGACGGGAAGAAGATTCAGATGACGACGGCGCAGATCATGGAACTGAGTATGCTGCTGAACCGCGACCAGGCGAGACAGCATATCGAGCGGGGCGGCATCCGGATCGGAGACATTGAACAGAAGGTCGGCAAGATCCACGACACGACGCACTATCATCTGACGTTCAGTGATATTCAGAAGATCACGGGAGAACTGACAGAGCGGCAAAGAACGGTCGCAAAATCGCTGCAGCAGTACATGGCGGTCCGGGGCGCGGATTGGGGGAACGAAATCTCCATGCGGCGGTTCGGGTACAAGTTCTACACCGAAGGGGAGAACTACTATCCGATTAAGACGGACAGCAACGACAGGCCGATGAGCGACACGGACATGCCGGAGAACGCAAGCATGTTCCGGCTCCTGAACCTCAGCAGCAGTAAGGCGCTGAACCCGAAAGCGAGTAACGCGCTGGTGGTCGGAAACATCTTTGACACCTATGCAGACCACATGTCCGACATGGCAAAGCTCAACGGAATGGGCCTGCCGGTACTGGACGCGATCAAGTGGTTCAACTATAAGGAACGCATCGATCTTGAAAACGGAGAGTATGACACCAGGACCTTACAAGGGGCGATGGAGCAGGCTTACGGGAAAGACGCTCAGCACTACTTCCGCACGCTGATGAAAGACATCAACGGCGTAACGGAGAGCGGAGACCGCGGAACGAGTCTTGCGACAAAGCTCATGAGCAATTACAAAATCGCGGCGGTCGGGGCAAACCTCCGGGTGGCCCTGCTGCAGCCGACATCCTATCTCAGGGCGATGACGGTGCTCAAGCCGCAGCATCTCGTCGGTACTGTGCCAAGCAGGGCGGCGTACCAGGAAGCAATGAAGTATTCCGGGACGGCGGTCTGGAAAGCGCTCGGATACTATGACACGGACGTCTCACGCGGGATGCGCGGTCAGATCCAGCATGACGACACGATCAAAGATAAGATCGCGGAGGCCAGCATGAAAGCGGCGGAGCTGGGGGACCAGATGACATGGAGCCGCCTGTGGACCGCCTGCAAACGGCAGGCCAGAGCGGAGAACAGGAGTCTCAGCGGAGACGCACTGTGCGAAGCGGCGGCGGACCTCTTCCGGGAGGTTGTGTACAGCTCTCAGGTTATGGACTCGACGCTCACGCGGTCAGAGACCATGCGCAGTAAAACGCTGTGGTCGAAGTCCATCTCAGCGTTCATGGCGGAACCGACGCTCTCCTACAACATCCTGCTGGACGCGGCGAACGCCTACAGCAGAGACGTGCGGGAGCACGGCAAGGCCGGAGCATGGCAGCGAAACGGAAAGACACTCGGTCGGGCGTTCGCGGTTTATCTGTGCAGCGCGGTGTATTCGGCAGTCGTTGAATCCATCGCGGACGCGGCAAGGGACGATGACGACGAAGCATTTCTGGACAAGTGGCTGGAAGCGTTCCTCGGCAAGGACGGGAAGTTCATCACGGGCAACCTGTCGCAGGATCTGACGGTCCTTGGGAAACTGCCGTTTGTGAAGGACTTCATCTCCACGCTGCAGGGATACAGCAGCAGCAACATGTCGGTCGCGGCGTTCAACAACATCGTGAACGTCTATAAGATCTGGGAGGAGACGATCAAGCTCAACAACGGAGAACTGGAAAAGGCGACGAACGTCACCTATTACGGCAAAATGACGGAGTGGGGCAAGATCTATAAGACACTGCAGGCGCTCTCTCAGCTCTCCGGGCTGGCGGTCGCGAACCTCACCAGGGACGCGACGGCGATCTGGAACACAGTCGTGAACGGACGCCGGGACGAGTGGAAGATCCGGACTTACGACGGCGGCGCGCTCAGTCAGAGCAAGCTGAACGTTTGGAAGGACCAGCTCAAACCGCTCGGGATCACAAAGAACCAGTACCAGGAGCTTCTCAAAGCGGCGGACAGCGACGGCAACGGAAGCCTCAAGCGGGAAGAAATCGGCGCATGGCTCACGGAGCAGGTGCAGGCCGGAACGTACAACCAGGAACAGGCGGCGGCGATTTGGGCGGCGGTCGGCCCGACGTGGAAGAAGAGCTTTGAGGAATGGGGAGAGAAATCTTCCGGAACCTCAAAGGCTGCGGAAAACACGCAGGAGCAGACAACGGTGAAACAGATCGAGCAGACGTTCCAGGTCGCGGCGCAGACTCCGGTTCAGGGGACGGCGGTCGGAACGGTCGGGAGCTACGACGACTTCAAGAAGATGGCTCCGCTCTACGGCAAGGAAAAGAAAGAGGCCAGTTACGCGGTCTGGGAGAACCAGCTGAAAGGATCCGGCATGAGCCTTGAGCGGTATGTGGAGATCCTGAGCACGGCAGACACGGACCACAACAGCAGCCTCAAACAGGCGGAGCTGGGCTACGCGCTGCGGGAGGCCATCGCGAGAAGGGAAATGAGCTATGACCAGGCGGCGGCTGTATGGGCCGCGCAGGGCTGGACCAGGACCTTCGATTACTGGAACAGCAAGAACTGAAAAAAATATGCGGGAGGGGGGATTAAGCTTTCCTCCCCCGCATGGTAGAGTGTGAAAGGGTGATATTCATGACACCGGCAATCAAACAGTTTACGCTGGACATGGACCAGCAAAGCACAATGGAATATGTTCACGTCCGGGCTGGGGACACGGCACGCGGATTCTGCATCACGCTGATAGGGAGCGGCATTCCCTATGAGATTGAAGACGGAAGCGCGGCTGAGATCTTCGCGGCACTCCCGGACGGTACATATATGACAGACGACTGCACGATCAGCGGCAATCAGGTTTCCTACACGATCCCGGAGACAATGACCGACAATCCAGGGGCCGTGAAGTGCAACATCAAACTCTCAAAGGATACAGCGGCATTGTATTCCCCGGAGTTTCTGATTGTCGTGGATGAGATCAACGCGGACGTCTGAGAAAAGGAGTAAACACAATGGAAAACAGACCTTATCTGGATCAGCTGGAAGTTGACGGCACCACTTATGACCTGCGGGCGGCGAACGCGGTCCCGGCGGTCGAAGGGTACGGCGGCAACGATTTCAGCGAGGAGTTTGAGTCTGCGGCGGCGCTGCACACGGCGATTGCCGCAGGGGATTTCTCAAAAATCCGCATCGGGGATTATTACCCCATCACTGTCAGCGGCACCTTCCACGACGCGGCGACAGACACGGACAAGACCCTTAATGCCAACGTGAAGATGGAAGTGGCGGCGATCAATCCCTATCTCCGTTTCGGAGACACGGAACTGACCGCGCAGCACATTCTGATGTGCTCCCGCGATTGCCTGCCGCCCACGCTCCAGTTTCGCAGCGAGAACAGCACATGGTTCGACCCGGCGGCGGTTAATCCGTGGCTCGGCTCGGCGCTCTACGCCACGCTGAACGACCCGGAGAACGGCATTATCAAGCTGCTGGAAAACACCCCGCTGGGCGCTTACATCTTCAAAGGCCCCAACAACAAGGGCATGCGTGCCTATCTCGAAACGATGGCAGCGGGCGCGGCAGCACCGACAACGGGCGCATGGAGCGACAGAGGCCGTCTGTTCCTTCCGGAAGAGATGGAGGTTTACGGCTCCAAAATCCGCAGCCCGAAGTCAAACGCCATCGCGGACATGCTGTATAACCAGTGGCCGATCTTCGCCGGATCCGGGCGTCATATCATCAAAGGCGCAGGCGACGGCGGCGGCCGTAGCACCTGGTGGTTGGAGACCGCCTACTCGGCCACGTCCTTCTGCCTTGTCAACAGCTACGGCAGTGCCTACACCAACTCCGCGGCCTACACCAACTTCCGCGTGCCGCTCTGCTTCCTCCTCACCTGACACCCTATACAGCGCCCCTTTATGGGGCGCATTGAAGGAGCCTACCGATTATGAGTAATGTCTATACAAGAAACCGGAATGCCACGGGGAAGGAATACTACGACGTGGCGACGGCGCTATACATGGAGCTGCGGCGCGTGACAGGTAACCCGAATATTTTCCCAAAACGGACACTCTACACGGACGTGGTGCCGATGCTGAACAGCTGGCACGAGATGCGAAACAATCTGACCAAAGCGGAGACCCGTTTCCCGGTCGATGAATACAATCTCAAAGTCCGAAAAGAGTATTTGCAAAGGGCAATCGAAGCGGGCGAAACTCTCTTCACGCAGATGCAGGACTGTGTATGGGCGATAGACAGCGTTACTCCTGACCGCGTAGAGCAGTTCGGCCTTCTGCTGATACAGGAGCTAAAACTCCTGCGAGGCCTGAAGAAGAACGCGAAGATCATCAGAACAAAATAATCCCAGCAGGTTACCGGCTGTAAACCGTAGCAACTGGTGGTTGGAGACCGCCTACTCGGCCACGAACTTCTGCAATGTCAACAACAACGGCAATGCCAACAACAACAACGCGGCCAACACCAACATCCGCGTGCCGCTCTGATTCCACAGTATCGGCCAGTCAAAGTAAGCCCTGCGCGGGCTGAAATCCGTGCCTCATTATGGAAGGAGCCGGTAACCTTCCCTGAACCTTTTGAGAAAAAGGAGGGTAAATATGTACGGTGATGCAAGGGGCGGACGCTGCTTGCATGGACAGGTCCGTGAACAGCCTGTTTTCATGCTCTGATGCTAAGCGGGTAGAACGTCACTCTATAATAAGTCCCGTACTCTGTACCAAATTTTTATATGACCAGCGCAGAAAGACACCAACGGCGCTATGAACGGCGAAAGCGGAGACGCGAGGAAAAGCGGCGCGCTGCCATAGCGCAGTATGACAACTACGAGAACCTCTGTACCTGCAACGCGCTCTTCCGGGCGGCGAGACTGTCCGGGAAATCCATACGATGGAAGGCATCGGTGCAGCGGTATTTCATGAGCTGGCTTCGGAACGTCGTGCAGCTCTGTCAGATGCTTCTGGCTGGGCAGGACGTGACGATGGGCTTTATTGAATTCGACCTTGTAGAGCGCGGAAAGAAACGGCACATCAAGTCCGTTCACTTCAAGGAACGTGTCGCGCAGCGGTCTCTGTGCGACAACGCCCTTGTCCCGGTCCTCAGCAGGAGCCTGATATACGATAACGGCGCGAGTCTGGAAGGCAAGGGCATTTCCTTTGCCAGAGACCGGCTGAAGCAGCATCTTCACCAGTATTACAGGAGAACCGGCAGCAACGCCGGGTATGTGCTGCTGATGGATTTCAGCGGTTACTTCGACAACATCATGCACGGGCCTGTCTACGATATCCTGTACAGGGCTTTCGAGGATAAGAGAATCTTCGCGCTCTGCCGGTATTTCATCGAACCGTTTGGAGAGAAGTCTTTAGGAATCGGGAGCCAGGTATCGCAGATCCTCGCCGTCTCCTACCGCAGCAGCATCGATCACTATATCAAAGAGGTCCTGCGCGTGAAGGAATACGGCTGCTACATGGATGATTGCTATCTCATCCATGAGAGCAAGGAATATCTGTGGCACTGTCTGGAAGAAATCGACCGGCTGTGCAGGATGAAGGGAATCAAGCTGAACCGGAAGAAGACGCAGGTTGTGAAGCTGTCGCACGGCTTCCCGTACATGAAGGGACTGTACTACCTGACCGAGACCGGAAAGGTTATCGTCAAGCCCTGCAAGATCAACACCGTGCGGCACCGGCGAAAGCTGAAGAAGTTCCGGCGCTTCCTTGACGCGGGGCTTCTCGGGCAGGAGCAGATCACCTGTGCGCACAATTCGTATCGCGGGTATATCCTGAAGGACTACAACAGTCATAAGACCGTGCGCAGCATGGACAAGCTCTTTCATGAGCTGTTCGGCTACGGCACGAAAATCAACCGAAAGGAGAAATTTTAATGTTTGTTTATGTAGACGGCTCTGACCGGATCACGGCCTACAATCCCAATGACATGAGCGGGAATACCGGATGGTATCAGGTCCAGGAAACCATCGGGGATCCCATCACGGAGGAACACGGCGTTCCCATCTACAAGTACCGCGACGGGCATGTTGTGTCCAGGAGCAGAGCGGAGATCGAGGCGGACATTCCGGAACCCGTTCCGGTGGAACCGTCGGAGATCGAAGTGCTGCGGATGCGGATCGCGGAGCAGCAGGAACAGCTCACGGAGCAGGCAGACGCCCTCATTGAGCTGGCGGAACTGATCGGAGGTTGAAATCATGGCGAAGGTATATTACCGGAAGATCAAAGCAGGCGGCATGACTCTTGAGGAAGTGCCGGAGCGGTGGAGAGCGGCGGTCAAAGAGCTGCTTGACGCCGATGAGTCCTGAGAAGAGGGCTCAGATCGTGGAGGGGATTCTTCATCTGAAAGATCTCCTCCGCGAGGAGAATGACCAGATTCTCAACAGCCTCTGCGAACAGATGCTCAACCGGATGGACGTACTCGCAGGGGCAGATATGGAGGATTACGACTAATGAGCAAAGCGAATATCTGGGCGCTTCTGAAACAGAAGGGCTTCTCCGATAACGCTGCGGCTGCGATCATGGGGAATATGGAAGCGGAGAGCAACTGCATTTCTTATCGGTTGCAGGGCGATTTCGGAACCGGTTATCAGAAGTCCCTGCAATACACGCAGCAGGTGGACAACGGGAGTATCTCCCGGTATGACTTCACCAGGAAGGGACCGGGCGGAGGCGGATACGGGCTCTGCCAGTGGACCTATTATTCCCGGAAAGAGGGACTGTATGACTGGCACGCCTCATCCAAAAGATCCATCGGGGACGAGGCGCTGCAGGTGGACTGGCTCTGGGGAGAGCTGCACCAGGGCGAGTATTCGTCCGTACTGACGACCCTGAACGGAAACGGGACAATCAGCGAGATGTCGGACGCGTTTGTCCTGAAATTTGAAAGACCGGCAGACCAGTCTGTTTCCGCCTGTGCGCGACGTGCGGCGTTGGGCATGGAAATATACCGGCAGTTCGCGGGAAAGAGCACAGCGGTCAATTCTGAGGACGAGGGAGAGGCTGAGGAAACTGTCTCCGCTCCGTTTTACAGAGACGCGACGGACAACTGGCCTCCCCGGACGATCCAGAGGGGGATGACCGGATTCGACGTCGCGGTGCTGCGCAGGATCCTGACGGCGCTTGGGTACGACTGTTATGTGAAACCGGAGACGTTCGACGAGCGGCTGCGGGTCATGACGATGGCTTACCAGGGCGAGAACGGTCTGGACACGGACGGGATCGCGGGGCCGATGACATGGCGAAGTCTGGGGGTGTCGACATGACGATCACGTCTCAGACGATCATCACGGCGGCTGCGCTGGTCGCGGCGATCATCGCGTTTGCGCGGTACTACAACAAGATCTATGACCTTGTGAAGCACCAGAAGTCGCAGGACGAGGACATCAAGGCGATCAAGCGGGAACAGACACTCATGGTTTATTCCATGCGGGCCTGCCTCGACGGGCTGCAACAGCTCGGCTGCAACCACACGGTCCCGGACGCAAAGGACAAGCTGGACAAGTACATTAACCAGATGGCGCATGACCAGCTGGATTGAGAGGAGAATTACCATGATCGAGAAGAAAGAGCGGTACATTGTCACACTGGATGACGGGAAAGAGTACAACGCGCTCTGCGCAAGCTTCTCCGAGTGCATTCAGGCGTTCGGAGAGGAGAACATCAGGAAGATGGAGAAACTCGACTACGAGGAGGAAGAGTAAGATGAAAAAGATCCTTGTGCTGCTGATGGCGCTGGCGATGGTCTTCGTGCTGTGCGGATGCAACTTCGCGGTGGATCCGGACAGCGTGGCGGGCGTTGCGGTGGAGCAGGCCGTGACCGTGGTAGCACGGTTCCTGGAATCCGTGATCCTGGTCGCGGGGACCTGGGTCCTCAGCAATATCGGGAAAGAGAAGTCCCTGAGCAATACGTCTAAGGCGATGGGACTGCTGTTTGATGTAACGAGGCAGACCGTCGGGGAATTGCAGCAGACCGTCGTCAATTACTGGAAGAAAGCGAGTGACGGCGGGAAGCTCACGGACGAACAGATCAAATACCTGCACGAGGAACTGCTGCGCCTGGTCAAACTGAAACTGGACGAGCCGACAAAGGCACTGATCGTCGCGGGCGGCGCTGATCTGGACGCGCTGATCACCGGCGCTGCGGAGAGCTATATCGGCGTCAACGCGGTAACGATCTTCTGATTCCGGCGTTAGTAATTTCGTTAGTAAAATGACCGGTTATCTTGCCATCACAATGTGATTTTTGGCGTCACAGACAGAGAAATCAAGTGACGGGATTTGGAACAAATCGGTCTAAAAAGTACGGGTAAACAAGAAAAAAGTACGGGAAGTTTGAACTTTCCGTACTTTTTGTTATGGTGCGAGAGATGAGACTTGAACTCACACGTCGGTTGACACACGCACCTCAAACGTGCCTGTCTACCTATTCCAGCACTCTCGCATCTGCCCCTAAAGGCAAAAGCAATTATACACACGAGAGGGGCGCTTGTCAAGAAGGAATTTTCACGTTTTGCGTTTCCGCCCCTTCTGAGCGGCCTCGCGCAGCGCGCTGAGGAAGCAGACGAGGGACAGCGCGAAGGCAACGATCAGCGCCGCGGCGCCGTAGTTCATCAGCAGCAGATAGCGCATCTTCAGATAGGCGTGGTAACCGAGCAGGGAAGCGAACTGCACCAGCAGCGCCGTGGGGAAGTAGAGCGGGAAGGAGAAGGCCAGTACCAGCGAGAGAATGTCCGCCCCGTAGAAGTACCGTTCGTGCATGTGCGGCAGCAGGAAGGGAATGCCGATGGCAAAGAGCAGACACAGGGCGAGGACGGCCCGGTCGTTCAGGCGTTTGCGGTTGACCCAGGCGACCGCCAGCAGATTCAGCATGTAGAAAAAAGCCAGGACAATGCCGGTCACCGCGGCGGCGGACTGGTTTTTGATATCGGTGAAAACCGCGAACACGGAAGGGGAGTTGTAGTTGAGCCCGCTGCCGATGCTGCCGGTCTGATTGAAGTACAGCGTGACCGTCTCCCACAGCGGCCGTCCGAAGCAGACCGCCGGCAGAACCAGCAGCAGATAGGTCCCCAGGAAGGCGGGCAGGTGCTTCCAGCCAAGCTTCCCGCTCATGAGAAAGACGGGGTAGACCGGGAGGATGAATACCGCCTGCAGCTTGAAGCCGAAGGCGACGGCGGCGAGGATGATGGAGGTCCAGGGCCGGTCGGACATGGCGCAGTAGACCCCCAGCAGAAGCGGGGCGACGTAGAGGCTGTCGCACTGGCCCCACACCGCGCTGTTGAGAACCACCGTCGGGAGAAAGAGCGTCACGAAGAAGGCCGCAAGAAGCCTTGTCCGGCTTTTGGTGAAGCGGCTGCAGAGCAGCAGCACGCCCCAGGCGAGGAGGAGGTCCGACAGCGTGCTCAGGAGCTTGATGAGGTACAGGTCGTCCACCGGCAGCACGGAGAACAGCGCCAGAAAGTACAGATAGGGAATATTATAGTTGCCGATGGGATGGCGCAGCGCCCGGAAGCCCCCGTACTGGCGGAAAAAGTCCACCCACCGGGAGAGAAAGTTCAGATAGTCCAGCGTGGCATAATCGAAGGCGGCGGCCCGAAGCCCGAGGGCCAGCGCCAGCAGAAGCACGCTCACGATCCGGGCGGCCCGCGTCTTCAGCATGCCGGAGCGGTGAAGCAGCCAGAGCGCCAGCAGCCCCTCCAGGATCAGGACTGCAATCACAATATAAAAATCTGCGGAAATCCGGGACAGCCCGGACAGGAAAGAACTCATCATCAACGCCTCAAAAGAAAAATGGCAGGAGCGCCTCTCCCGCCACAAGACAGATTTAACAAAAAAGGCTTGACAAATGCCAAGCGCTGATGCTAAAATACCTTGCTCATTATGCGTGGGGCAGAAAACCCTCCTGCCCCATCCTGAAAACAGTATAGCATGATCAGCAAGTAAAATCAACGCAAGGGATTGAGGTTTTGACAACTTACCCGGGCGTTCTTGAATAAGGAGAGTGTGCCAATGCCAACTGATGTTCTCTACGGGAAAACGCTGCGCAAGAGCTTTGCCCGCACACAGGAAATCATGGACATGCCGAACCTGCTGGAGATCCAGAAGAGCTCGTACCAGTGGTTCCTGACCACCGGCCTGAAGGAGGTCTTCCGGGATGTGGATTCCGTCACGGACTACTCCGGCAACCTGGAGCTGAGCTTCATCGACTATTCCATGAACGACCAGCCGAAGTACTCCGAGGAGGAGTGCAAGGCCCGTGACGCCACGTACGCCCGCCCGCTGAAGGTCCGCGTCCGGCTCCGCAATAAGGAGACGGAGGAGATCAAAGAGCAGGAGATCTTCATGGGGGATTTCCCTGTGATGACCGAAGGCGGCACCTTCATCATCAACGGTGCGGAGCGCGTCATCGTCTCCCAGATTGTCCGCTCTCCCGGCGTCTACTTCGGACGGGACCTGGACAAGTCCATGCTGAACATCTATTCCTCCACGGTGATCCCGTATCACGGCGCCTGGCTGGAGTACGAGACGGACGGCAACGACATGTTCAACGTCCGCATCGACAAGAACCGCAAGCTCCCCATCACCTGGTTCCTGCGGGCGATGGGCGCCTATGACGAGAACAAGCCCTCCACCTGGCTCAGCTGTGTGGCGGAGAAGACCGTCGGCGCCGTGACCAACGAGCGCCTGAAGGAGATCTACGGTGAGGACGAGCGCATGCTCGCCACCATCGACAAGGACACCGCGCAGGACCGCGACGAGTGCCTGATCGAGATCTACCGCAAGCTGCGTCCGGGCGATCCTCCCACTGTGGAGTCCGCCGAGATGCTGCTGGACGGCCTCTTCTATGACCGCCGCCGCTACGAGCTCTCCAACGTCGGCCGCTATAAGTTCAATAAGAAGCTGGCGCTTTATCCGCGCATCGTCGGCTATGAGCTTGGCTGCACGGTCTCCGACCCCGCCACCGGCGAAGTCATCGCCGAAGAGGGCGAGGTCCTCAGCCGCGAGAAGGCCCGCCTGATCGACGAGGCCGGTGTCGTAATGATGGACGTCGTCATCGACGGCAAGAAGGTCCGCATCTTCTCCAACGGCATGGTGGACATGGCCCACTATGTGGACTTTGACCCCGCCGAGCTGGGCGTGAAGGAAAAGGTCCGCGGCATCATCCTGCGCGAGCTGATGGATCAGTTTTCCGGCGACGCGCTGAAGGACGCCATCCGCGAGCATATGGAAGACCTCGTCCCGAAGCACATCATCGCCGACGACATCTTCGCCTCCGTCAACTACCTCAACTGCCTCGCCCACGGCATGGGCGAGCCCGACGATATCGACCACCTGGGCAACCGCCGCGTGCGCTGCGTGGGCGAGCTGCTGCAGAACCAGTTCCGCATCGGCTTTGCCAGGATGGAGCGCGTGATCCGCGAGCGCATGACCCTGCAGGATCTGGACATCGTCACCCCGCAGAGCCTTATCAACATCCGCCCGGTCACCGCGGCGATCAAAGAGTTCTTCGGCTCCTCCCCGCTGAGCCAGTTCATGGACCAGACCAACCCCCTGTCCGAGCTGACGCACAAGCGTCGTATGTCGGCCCTCGGCCCCGGCGGTCTGAGCCGTGAGAGAGCCAGCTTCGACGTGCGAGACGTGCACTACAGCCACTACGGCCGTCTGTGCCCGATCGAAACGCCGGAAGGTCCGAACATCGGTCTGATTAACTACCTGGCCTCCTATGCCCGGGCCAACGAGTACGGCTTCCTCGTGGCGCCGTACCGCCGCATCGAGAAGGGCACCTGCCGCCTGACCGACGAGATCACCTACATGACGGCGGATCAGGAAGACCAGTACATCGTCGCCCAGGCCTCCGAGCCGGTGGACGAGAACGGCTGCCTGAAGAACAGGCGTATCACCTGCCGCCACCGCAACGACACCGTCGAAGTCAACCGCGAAGACGTCGACTACATGGACGTGAGCCCGAAGATGATGGTCTCCATCGCGACGGCCATGATCCCCTTCCTGGAAAACGACGACGCCAACCGCGCCCTGATGGGTGCGAACATGCAGCGCCAGGCGGTGCCTCTGCTGACCACCCAGGCGCCCATCGTCGCCACGGGTATCGAGCACAAGTGCGCCGTCGACTCCGGCGTCTGCGTGCTGGCGGAGGAAGACGGCACCGTGACCCGTGTCGACTCCACCCACATCACCGTGCACTATGACTCCGGCGACAACAAAGACTACAAGCTGATCAAGTTCTCACGCTCCAACCAGGGCACCTGCATCAACCAGCGCCCCATCGTCTCGGTGGGCGACCGCGTCCTGAAGGGCGACGTCCTGGCCGACGGACCCAGCACCTCCAACGGTGAGATCTCCCTCGGCAAGAACATCCTGGTCGGCTACATGAACTGGGAAGGCTACAACTACGAAGACGCCATCCTGCTCAACGAGCGCCTCGTGATGGAGGACGTGTTCACGTCCATCCACGTGGAGGAGTATGAGTGCGACGCACGCGACACCAAGCTTGGCCCCGAAGAGATCACAAGAGATATCCCGGGTGTCGGCGACGACGCACTGAAGTATCTGGACGAGCGCGGCATCATCATGGTCGGTGCCGAAGTCACCGCCGGCGACATCCTCGTCGGCAAGGTCACCCCGAAGGGCGAGACCGATCTGACGGCGGAGGAGCGCCTGCTCCGCGCCATCTTCGGCGAGAAGGCCAGAGAAGTCCGCGACACCTCGCTGAAGGTGCCCCACGGCGAGAGCGGCATCATCGTCGACGTCAAGGTCTTCACCCGCGAGGCGGGCGACGAGATGAACCCCGGCGTCAACCAGGTCGTCCGCGTCTACATCGCGCAGAAGCGCAAGATCTCCGTCGGCGACAAGATGGCCGGCCGCCACGGCAACAAGGGCGTTGTCTCCCGCATCCTGCCGCGTGAGGATATGCCGTACCTGCCGGACGGCACCCCGCTCGACATCGTGCTGAACCCCCTGGGCGTTCCCTCCCGTATGAACATCGGGCAGGTCCTGGAGGTCCACCTCGGCTATGCCGCCCAGGCCCTCGGCTGGAAGGTCGCGACGCCGATCTTCAACGGCGCGAACGAAGTGACCATCCGCGACACCCTGAAGCAGGCCGGCCTCCGCGAGGACGGCAAGAGCGTCATGTACGACGGCCGCACGGGCGAGAAGTTCGACAACGACGTTACGGTCGGCTGGGTCTACTTCCTGAAGCTGCACCACCTTGTCGACGATAAGATCCACGCCCGCTCCACCGGCCCCTACAGCCTCGTCACGCAGCAGCCTCTGGGCGGCAAGGCCCAGTTCGGCGGCCAGCGCTTCGGCGAGATGGAAGTCTGGGCCCTGGAGGCCTACGGCGCCGCCTACACCCTGCAGGAGATCCTGACGGTGAAGTCGGACGACGTGACCGGCCGTGTGAAGACCTACGAAGCCATCGTCAAGGGCAACAACATCCCGCAGCCCGGCGTACCGGAGAGCTTCAAGGTTCTCATCAAGGAACTGCAGAGCCTCTGCCTCGACGTCCGCGTTCTGGATGAGCAGGGCAACGAGATCGAGCTGAAGGACGACGATGAGGACGATTACATCCCCAGCGATGAGGTCCGCGAGGAGCTCTATCAGGACAGCGACGATGATATCGTCTCCGAGGGTTATTCCATCGACGATGTGCCGGTGGACGAGCTCGGCGCTGACCTGGGCTTCGATGAGGATTACAGTGATGACACAGAGGAGGATGAGTGATGAGTTATACACCGTTTGATGCCATCCAGATCGGCATTGCCTCTCCTGAAAAGATTTTAGAGTGGTCCTACGGCGAAGTGAAGAAGCCGGAGACCATCAACTACCGCACGCTCAAACCGGAACGGGACGGCCTGTTCTGCGAGCGCATTTTCGGGCCGACCAAGGACTGGGAATGCCACTGCGGCAAGTATAAGAAGATCCGCTACAAGGGCAAGATCTGCGACCGCTGCGGCGTCGAAGTGACCAAGAGCAAGGTGCGCCGCGAGCGCATGGGCCACATCGAGCTTGCCACCCCGGTCAGCCACATCTGGTACTTCAAGGGCATCCCGAGCCGCATGGGCCTGATGCTGGACCTCACCCCGAGACTGCTGGAGAAGGTCCTGTACTTTGCAAACTATATCGTGATCGACCCGGGCTTCACCCCGCTGCAGAAGTGCCAGATCCTCACCGAGCGCGAGTACCGCGAGATGCGCGAGAAGTATGAGGACGACTTCGAAGCCGGCATCGGCGCCGAGGCCATCCAGAAGCTGCTCGCCCAGATCGACTGCGAAGAGCTGGCTGCCGAGCTGCGCGAAGAGCTGAAGACCGCCAGCGGCCAGAAGAAGGCCAAGCTCGTCAAGCGTCTGGAGGTCGTCGAGGCCTTCCGCGCCAGCGGCAACCGCCCCGAGTGGATGGTCATGACCATCCTGCCTGTGATCCCGCCCGAGATCCGTCCCATGGTCCAGCTGGACGGCGGCCGCTTTGCGACCTCCGACCTGAACGACCTGTACCGCCGCGTCATCAACCGCAACAACCGTCTGAAGAGACTGCAGCAGCTGAACGCCCCGGACATCATCGTCCGCAACGAGAAGCGCATGCTACAGGAGGCGGTGGACGCCCTCATCGACAACGGCCGCCGCGGCAGGGCCGTGACCGGCGCCAACTCCCGCGCGCTCAAGTCCCTCAGCGACATGCTGAAGGGCAAGCAGGGCCGCTTCCGCCAGAACCTGCTGGGCAAGCGCGTCGACTACTCCGGCCGAAGCGTTATCGTCGTTGGCCCGGATCTGAAGATCTATCAGTGCGGCGTGCCGAAGGAAATGGCCATCGAGCTGTTCCGCCCCTTCGTCATGAAGAAGCTGGTCGAGGATGGCATTGCCAACAACATCAAGTCCGCCAAGAAGATGGTCGACAAGCAGAAGACCGAGGTCTGGGACGCGCTGGAGTACGTCATCAAGGAGCACCCCGTGCTCTTAAACCGTGCGCCGACCCTGCACCGTCTGGGCATCCAGGCTTTCGAGCCGATCCTCGTCGAGGGACGCGCGCTGCGCCTGCACCCGCTGGTCTGCACCGCCTACAACGCCGACTTCGACGGCGACCAGATGGCCATCCACGTGCCGCTCAGCGCCGAGGCCCAGGCCGAAGCCCGCATCCTCATGCTCTCGGCCAACAACCTTCTGCGTCCGCAGGACGGCCACCCCGTCACGGTCCCGACGCAGGACATGATCCTCGGTTCCTACTACCTGACCATGGTCCGCATCGGCAAGGCCGAGAAGGGCGCCGAGCAGATGCGCGTGACCGAGCCGGGCGACACCGGCTTTGAGACGGACGCCGTCGTCGACGGCGACGAGCTCTATGCCGCGAACCGCGCGGCACAGCAGGAGGGCAAACAGCCTGCCGCCTACAAGCCCCTGCTCATGTACCGCGACGCCAACGAGGCCGTCATGGCCTATAACGAGGGCGCTGTCGGTCTGCACGCGCCGATCCTGCTACGCGTGACGAAGACCGTCGACGGACAGGAAGTCAAGCGCATCATCACCACCACCGTCGGCCGCATCATCTTCAACGAAGCCATCCCGCAGGATCTGGGCTATGTGGACCGGAGCGATCCGGAGCACGCCTTCGACTATGAGATCAGCTTCCAGGTCGGCAAGAAGCAGCTGGGCGACATCATCGACCGCTGCATCCAGAAGTACGGCTTCACGATCTCGGCCGAGGTGCTGGACAGCATCAAGGCCATGGGCTACAAGTACTCCACCAAGGGCGCCATCACCATCTCGGTCGCGGATATGACCGTCCCGAGTGAGAAGAACCGCCTGATCGCCGAGACCGAGCACGAGGTCGTCAACATCGAGCGCCAGTACAAGCGCGGCTTCATCACCGAGGACGAGCGCTACCGTCTGGTCGTATCCGAGTGGGAAGAGACCACCAAGAAGGTCACCAACGCCCTGCAGGGCACCCTCGATGAGTACAACCCCATCTACATGATGGCAAACTCCGGCGCCCGTGGTTCCATGAACCAGATCCGTCAGCTGGCCGGTATGCGCGGCCTGATGGCTAACACCTCCGGTAAGACCATCGAGATCCCCATCAAGTCCAACTTCCGTGAAGGCCTCAGCGTCCTGGAGTACTTCATTTCCACCAGAGGCGCCCGTAAGGGTATGGCCGACACGGCTCTCCGTACCGCCGACTCCGGTTACCTGACCCGCCGCATGGTCGACGTCTGCCAGGACGTCATCATCCGCGAGGAAGACTGCGGTACTACCGAGGGCGTCTGGGCTCAGGCCGAGTACGACCGCGGCCAGCTGGTCAAGGACTTCGGCACGGCGATCCACGGCCGCTTCCCGGCCCGGCCGATCACCGACCCCGAGACCGGCGAGGTCCTCTTTGAGACCAATCACATGCTGATGCCGAAGGACGCCGAGGTCCTCGAGGCCCACGGCATCCACCGCGCCTTTATCCGCAGCGTCATGACCTGCGAAGCCCGCACCGGCATCTGCGCCAAGTGCTACGGCATCAACCTGGCCATCGGCCAGCCGGTCAACATGGGCGAGGCCGTCGGCGTTATCGCGGCCCAGTCCATCGGTGAACCGGGTACCCAGCTGACCATGCGTACCTTCCACACCGGCGGTGTCGCCGGCGACGACATTACACAGGGTCTGCCCCGTGTCGAAGAGCTGTTCGAGGCCCGCAAGCCGAAGAAGATGTCGGTCCTAGCCGAGATTTCCGGCACCGTCGCCGTCGAAGAGGCCAAGAAGGGCGTCATGTATTCCCTCACCGTCACCAACGAGGCCGAGGGCGAGACCAAGGTCTATATGGTACCGCACAATGCCGGTATCCAGGTCCACAACGGCGACCACGTCGACCGCGGCCAGGCGCTGACCTCCGGCGCGCTGAACCCGCACGATGTCCTGCGCATCCGTGGCATCAACGACGACGAGTTCGGCCGTCAGGGCGTCCGCAGCTACATCACCAGCGAGGTCCAGAAGGTGTACCGTCAGCAGGGCGTCGACATCAACGACAAGCACATCGAAGTCATTGTGCGCCAGATGATGCGCAAGGTCCGCGTCGAAGAGGCGGGCAGCACCGATCTGCTGAGCGGCGCCACGGTGGATATCTCCGTCGTCAAGGAAGCCAACCGCAAGGTCCGCGAGCGCATCGCAAACGGGGAAGAGGGCCTCACCGAGGCCACCTGGACCCAGCTGCTCATGGGCATCACGAAGGCCTCCCTCGCCACTGACAGCTTCCTCTCCGCGGCCTCCTTCCAGGAGACCACCCGCGTCCTCACCGACGCCGCCATCAAGGGCAAGGTCGACCACCTGGTCGGTCTGAAGGAGAACGTCATCATCGGTAAGCTGATCCCGGCCGGTTCCGGCCTCGCGGTCTACCGCGACTTCAAGGAGGAGACCGACGAATCCATCGCCTCCGAGGCGGAGGAATATGTCGACCTCTCGAAGCTGGTCACCAAGACCAACGCGCTCTGATCCTTCCAAAACCCGCACAGACCCCGCCGCCGGCGGGGATGACAAATCGAACAAAACAGTCAAACAGCCCTGTGGGTGAAAATCACTCGCAGGGCTGTTTGAATCTAAAAGGGTAAAAAGCGATATAATGTTATTGTGTATACCTTTCAAACACCGGTTCGATGAAAAAGGTCGAGAGCCAGGCGGCGATCCCAGGGACAAAGAAAACGCAGAAATAATTCCGCATACAGGCGAAGATCCCGAGCGCAACGATCAGCGCCATGGTGACCGAGCGCAGGATATTGCCCAGCGCAATCCGGATGGCGGTGCGGTTCAGCTCGGCAAAGCCAAAGGTGAAGCGCGAGAGGAGCGGGAAAACCCAGCACAGCACCAGCAGAAGCAGAAACAGCAGCAGGACAAAGACCATGCTGTATGCCGTCACAACCTGGTGATCCGGCCCGATCCCTACGAGACGGATGTAGAGAAAGACGATCAATCCGGCGACCGCCCCCCAGAGGAGCGTGGTCGGGCAGGCGGTCTTGAACTCCCGGCGGAAGGTGCCGAAAAAGCGCCGGAATAGATCGGATTCCTTCCGCCGCATGTTGTGGGCAGCCGCGTCATAGAGGGCGGTCGAGGCCGAGCCGAGCGTCACCAGCGGGATGGAACAGAGCGTCCAGAGCAGGCTCAGGACGACGATCTCGCCCACCCAGCCGAAGAAGCGCCAGATCCCGGTCTCGGGATTGAAAAATCGGCGGCCCATCAGGAGAGCAGAGTCGGAACCAGAGCGGTGAGTTTTTCCGCGAGCTGCCTGTGGCCCCTGCGCGTCAGGTGCATGCAGTCGAGCCTGTTGAACTCGGCGACGCCCTCCGCGTCAAGGTAGGCGCAGTGCTGGTTTCGGGCGACGGGTTCGAGATACCGGGAGAGGGCGCGGGACTTCTCGGGACAGCCGAGGCCCATGGCGTCGCCTTCCGGCCGGAGATAGAGCCCTTCGCCGATATGCGGCGGGCAGATGACCAGAATATTCGGTCTTCCGTCCCGCCAGGCCATGACGGTCTTTGCCTTCATGATGAGGCGCTCCATCCCGATGGAAATGCAGGCGGCGCTGACGCCGAGGCGCTCTTTCGTATCGTTGGTGCCCAGCATGATGATCAGCAGATCCACCGGCTCGTGGCTCATGAGGGTGGAGTAGATCACGTCGAGGCCCGACATGCACTCATGAAGCGGATCGTTGAAGACCGAGGTTCGGCCGGAGAGCCCTTCTTCCAGCACAAGATAGTCCTCGCCGAGACCCTTCTGCAGCAGGCAGGTCCAGCGCTCGTCCTCGTTGAAGCGGTCGCCGCCGTCGGCGCAGTCGTTCGGGTCGGCGCAGTAGCCGTGGGTGTTGGAATCGCCGAAGCAGACAATGTGTTTTTTCATCGTCAGACCTCCGGGAGCGAAGCCGCGACAGCGGACTGGCCGACACGGCGGAACTTTTCATCTGGGAGCGCGAGGCGCAGCTTGCCCACGAGGGCGGGATACTCGTCCGCCAGGACGGCTTCGCAGGTCGAGAGCAGCACATCGCCACCCTTGCCGGACATCACGCGGCCGAGCAGCAGAAGATTCTCGCAGCTGTAGAACGCGTAGTAATAGGCGAGGGTATGGGCCAGATAGCAGCCGATGCTGCGGTAGACCGCGGCGGCGCGGGCATCGTCCGCCTCCATCAGCTTCTGGACGACCTTGAGCTTCTCCGCGGGGGAGAGGGCGGGGTCAAGCTCGATCCCGGCGGCGGGCGCCAGCTTGATGACGCCGTCCTGCGAGAAGTACTTGACGCCGCAGCCGATGTCGCCGCTCCACTCGTCCACCATGGCGTCGGGGTTGGCGTCCACCGGGACGAAGGCCAGCTCGTTCAGCCAGCCGGTAATGCGGCCTTCGCTGTCCACGAAGCCGACCGCCTCGCTGGTGCCCATGGCGATGCCGAGGACGTTGCTGGTCTCCATGCTCATGGCGCCGGCCAGCGCGGTCACATCGCCGTCGTTGACAACGGAGAAGGGGATATTGCCAAAGGTGTCGGTGATGGCGCGGATGTAGATGTCTTTGACCTTCTGCTCATAGAGCTCGGGCGGGACCTGCAGGAACAGAGAAGCCCGCATGGTGCGGTTGTTGATGTAGATGCCGGCGGAGGAGACGCCCACCGCGTCGACCCGGGGCATGTGAGCGGCGGCGGACTTCAGCGCCGAGACGATCCCGTCGTAGTGGTAGTCCGGATCGACGGTGGTCTTCGGGAACCAGACGACCTCTTCGGAATAGACCGTCTCGCCGTCAATGACCGCTGAGACCTTGCGGTCGCTGCCGCCGGCATCAAAGCCGATCCGGCAGCCGGCCAGATGGCCGCCGATGGCCTTCGGGTCGTCCTTCGGCTGCGGCAGCCGGTCGACAGAGACAACCTCAAAGGGCTGCTCAAAGACATTGGACATAAAATCGGCGTCAAAGGCCTGCTGACCGCCTGCGCAGTAGACGCTCTTCAGCCAATCGCAGATCCCCTCGTCCCCGCAGACCAGGATGCGGAAGCCGCCCTTCATCCAGAGAATGGTCTTGACCAGGCGCTCGATATAATACCGGTCCGCGTCCAGCATCTCCGGGGTGCCGTGGATAAAGGTCTGCACCGCGGCCATCTGCCCGTCGGTCCGCTCTACGGCGATGCCGATGGGCTTCTTCGCGTCGGCGAGGAAAGCCTCGTTAAAACGCTGCAGGGGGAAGAACGCGGGGTCCAGCTCGGGCGTGTTCTTCAGTGTGACTTCGATTCCGTAACGATTCATCAGGTGACGCCTCCTGTACTCTCAGATCACAGATCCTGTCTGTGGCAGACCGGCGTGTTGTGCTGCCGGTCAGGCTGAGAGCATTATAGCATGTCATAACGATTCTGTCATCAGGTCTCAGAAAAATAATTTTCAAATATTTTTGTATTGAAATTTTCTTTCAATACTGTTACACTGAGAGGTAGAGAATCCGGGACGGCAGTCCCGTTCCTGGCATGGAACTATTTTTCATTATAACTGTAAGGAGTGGATCGAGCGATGGACAGAGAAAAGCTGCTGGAGAGCAGAGCATGGATCCGTGAGGAGCTGGACCGCTGTGTCAGCTTCTGGCTGAAGAACGGCATGGACCCCGTTAACGGCGGTGTCTACACCTGCCTGGACCGGGAGGGAAAGGTCTTTTCCACGGACAAGAGCGTCTGGATGCAGGGAAGATGCGGATGGATCTTCTCCTGGTTGTGCCACCTGTACGGGGTGAAGGACGAATGGCTGCAGGCGGCAAAGAGCTGCTTGGACTTCATGGAGGCCCACTGCATCAACCGCGAAGCGGGCGGCCGGATGTACTTTACCGTGACCGCGGAGGGCAAGCCCCTGCGCCAGCGGAGATACTGCTTCTCTGAGGCCTTCTATGCGATGGCCAATGCCGAGTATTACGGCGTTACCGGCGACCGGGAGTGCCTGCTGCGCGCCAGAAAGGCCTATGACCTCTATTGGAACCTGAACCACGGCATGCCCGACCCCACCGGGCTCGGCGCGAAGACGATCCCCGAGACCCGCAGCGGCAGGGCCTTCGGCATCCCGATGATCTATCTGAACGTGACGAGCGTGCTGATGCGGGTGGATCCGGAGCAGAAGGCGCTCTATGAAGAGCGCGCGGCCTCCTGCGTGGAGGATATCTTCCGCTACCATGTGAAGGACGACCTCGGCTGCGTGCTGGAGAACGTGGGACCCGACGGGGAAGCCCGCCTGGATGTGACCGAGGGCCGCATCGTGAACCCGGGCCACGACATCGAGGGCGTGTGGTTCCTGCTGGAGCATGCCAGGCGCACCGGCGATCAGGAACTGGTCGGGAAGGCCGAGACCATCTTCAACCGCGCCATCAACGCCGGCTGGGACAAGGAGTACGGCGGACTGCTGTATTTTATCGACTGCCTGGGGAGACCGCCCGAGGCCTACGAGCACGACATGAAGCTGTGGTGGCCGCATGACGAGATCATGATCTCGTCCATGATGCTCTACCGCGACACCGGGAAAGAGGAATACCTCGACTGGTTCTTCAAGACGCTGGATTACTGCCGCACGTACTTCTCGGATCCGGAATTCGGCGAGTGGTACGGTTATCTGCGGCGGGACGGAAAGCCGACGGAGCCGCCCTGCAAGGGTTCGACCTTCAAGGGCCCCTTCCATCTGCCGCGCATGCTCAGCATGGTCGATGTGATGATGGGGGAGCTCCCGGCGCTGCAGTGAGGAGGGACCCGGATGCCGCAGAGTACCCGGAGCGTGATCGACAGAATCCGTGAGGAATACTACGACCTGACCACCGCCGAGAAGAAGACGGCGGACTATGTCCTGGGAAACCCGCGCGAGAGCCAGTTCCTCTCCATTGCGGAGCTGGCCGAGGAGAGCGGCGTGGCGGAGGCCACGGTTTCCCGTTTCTGCCGGAGGCTGGGCTATAAGGGCTACAACGCCTTCAAGCTCGCCATTGCCAACGCCACCGCCGGGCAGAACCCGGAGGGGGAGAAGCTGAGCGGCCAGATCGAAGCGGACGACAGCATGGAGGACATGTGCCGCAAGCTCTATTCCGCCGATGTGGCGGCCGTGACCGAGACGCTGAACCTCATCAACGCCGAGCAGATCCGCCGTGGCGTGCGCTACCTTGCCGATGCCGGGAAAGTGCTCTGCATGGGACAGGGGGGCTCGATGGTGATGGCGCAGGAGGCGGCGCACCTCTTCTCGACCGTGAGCGGGAAGTTTTTTGCCGTGAGCGATTCGCATTTGCAGATCATCTCCACTGCCAACATGACCGAGCGGGACGTGCTGCTGTTCTTCTCCTATTCGGGAGCCACCCGGGATCTGATGGAGGCGCTGACCGTCGCACGGGAACGGCACGCCAGGATCATCCTGGTGACCCGCTTTGCCCGGTCCCCGGGGGCGGAATATGCGGACCTGGTGCTGTGCTGCGGCTCCAACGAGAGCCCGCTGCAGCTCAGCTCGGTCCCGGCGAAGCTGGCACAGCTGTTCCTGCTGGATGTGCTGTTCACAGAATACTGCCGCCGCGACCTGGAGGCCTGCAATGCGGCGCGGGAGCGCGTGGCTTCCGCCCTGGCGGAGAAGCACCTGTGACGATCCGACGCTGTGATGAAAGCGAATAGAACCTATTCTGGGAAAGGCCTGAAAATTATTTTCAGGCCTTTCGTCATATTGCATAGAAGAAACATGTGGAATTTGTGGAAAGTGTAAAAATAAATTTCAGGCAAAGGAAAAAGTGAAAAAAACTTTCAAAAAATCATTGACAATCCCGGAGTCCTCAGGTACAATGAGACACAGGATTAACAGACGGCGAAAAGGGGCTCCCTTTTCCGCTTTCCGGGGATTATTACACGCGGATGCGTGCGATAATAAAAACGTAAAAATTTTTTAAGGAGGAAACCCATGAAAAAGAAACTCGCACTTCTGCTTGCGCTGGTGATGATCGTTGCGCTGGCAGTCCCCGTCACCGCTTCCGCGGAAGCCACGGAGATCTCGCTCTGGACCTACCCCATCGGCAAATGGGGCGATGAGGCCACCATCAAAACATTCACAGATGCCTTTGAGGCTGAGACTGGTATCAAGGTGAAGGTTGAACTGCTTGCCTACGGCGGAGACGGCGATAACAAGATCAATGCCGCCATTGCGGCTGGTCAGGCTCCCGACATGGTTATGGAAGGACCCGAGCGTCTGGCTGTTCAGTGGGGTCTGCAGGGCCATATGGTCGACCTGAGCGATATGCTTGATGCAACAGATTTGGAGGAAATCAATCCTTCTACACTGGCTGCTTTCACCATTACAGATGGTACACTCACCGGCTATCCTCTCTGCATGAACGCACACTGCATGGCGATTAACGTTGATGCTTTCAAGCGCGCTGGCGCTGACCAGTACGTGGATCTTGAGACCCGCACCTGGACCACGGAAGGCTTTATCGAAGCGGTCAAGGCACTCAATGCTGCTGGCAATGACACCGTGGCAGCGGTCTTCTGCAATGGCCAGGGCGGCGACCAGGGTACCCGTGCACTGGTGAACAACCTCTACAGTGGCCTTTTCATCGATGAAGCCCGTACCGGATATCAGTGGAACTCTGAAGAGAATGTTAAGGCGCTGCAGACACTGGCTGATCTGGATGGTGTGAACTTTGACGCTTCTATCGCCGGTGGTGACGAGATGAAGCTTTTCCGTCAGGGTATCCTAAATATGGCGTTTTGCTGGAATATCAGCGGCCACAAGAATACTGATGATGGAAATGAAGTAGGCAAGACCCTCACCGGAGATGAAGTCGCATTCATGAACTTCCCGACCGATGACGGCAATGTTGCTCTCTGCGGCGGCATCTGGGGCTTCGGCATCTTTGACAACGGTGATGAAGATCGCATTGAGGCTTCGAAGCAGTTTATCAAGTTCGTCTGCGACAGCGACAAGACGGCTGAAGCAGTTGTGGCATCCAGCTTCTTCCCCGCTCGTACAGCTGCCGAGGGCAACGATCTCACAGGTATCTTCGCGGATGATGAAGACATGAACGTATATAATGCAACCATAATGCCGAACTTGGGCGACTATTACACCATTACAAACGGATTTGCCGATGTCCGTACGCTCTGGTGGAATATGCTTCAGGAGATTGGTGCCGGTGCCGACATTGCAGAGGCGACCGCAAACTATACTGCCCAGGCGGATGCTACTCTGGGCTGATTAGGCGGAGAGACCTTGTAAGTCAGACAGTTTTCCATCGCGCCTCTCACCGCCAGCGCGGTGAGAGGCGTTTCTTCAAGATCCAAGAATAGAGAGGTGCGAACGTGCGTCAAACCATGAGCCCTGAACTTAGGCGCAGAGAGACAATATCGGGCTATCTTTTTCTGTTGCCCAGCCTGGTCTTTTTCCTGGGGTTTGTCGTAATCCCGATGGTGATGTGCATCATCACCAGCTTTACAGACGCGACGATGAACTCCAACCAGCCAGACGTGTTTATCGGCCTTGCCAACTATAAAGAGCTGTGGCAGGATCCAATCTTTTTAAAGGCATTACGCAATACCATTGTCATCGTTGTGGTGAGCGTCCCTGTGGTATGCATTTTTTCCCTTTGGGTGGCTTCGGCCATCTTCAACATGTCGGAGGGGCCATTAAGCTTCTTCCGGGTAGTCTTCTATCTCCCGGTTGTGACGGGTTCTGTAGCTGTCACAGTCGTGTGGAAGTGGATGTATTCAAATTATACCGGTATCATCAATTATGTCCTGAAAAATGGCGGGATTATAGACAAGAACATCAATTGGCTTGGCGATCCGAAGTATGCACTGGCTTGTATTATCATTATTCTGCTGACAACATCCGTTGGGCAGCCGATTGTGCTGTATGTCTCGGCACTTGGAAATGTGGATCACTCCTTGGTCGAAGCAGCAGAGGTGGATGGTGCAAACAATACCCAGGTGTTCTGGAAGATCAAGTGGGCACAGATCATGCCGACTACGCTGTATATCCTGGTCATCACGACCATCAATTCGTTCCAGTGCTTCGCGCTGATCCAGCTGCTGACCAGCGGTGGACCGAACCATGCGACAGACACCATTATGTACTACATCTATTATACTGCCTTTACCAGATTCCGCTTTGGATATGGAAATGCCATGGGTGTGGTTTTGGCGATCTTCATTGCGATCCTTTCAGCAGTGCAGTTTCGCCTAGCTAAGGAAAAGTAAAAGGAGGGATGATTCATGAGTAAAAAGAACGGTGCCTCCACCAGTTACAAAGTGTTCAGCTGGGTCATCCTGATTCTTCTGGCCCTCTTCTTCTTGTTTCCGCTCTACTGGATTATCACCGGTGCGCTCAAGACTCCTGCCGCAATCAATGCTGCCAAGCCCCAGTGGTGGCCGAGCGAGTTCACCCTGCGGAACTTCCAGGTCCTGTTCTCCAAACGCAGCGCACCTCTCTTTCAGTTTGGCAGTGTTGTGGGACCAACCGTCCCGGGTGCGATTCGTTGGCTGCTGAATACTGTGTTTATGGCAGTTATGGCCATGATCCTCACCTGTATCACCGCTGCGATGGCCGGCTATGCCCTGGCGAAGAAGCGCTTTATCGGCCGCGCATTTCTCTTCTCTCTGATTGTGGCAGCTATGGCGCTGCCGAAGCAGGTTATACTGATTCCGCTGATTCGTGAGATGAGCAAGCTCCATTTATACGATACAATCTGGTCTGTTATCTTTCCGACGGTAGGCTGGCCCTTCGGTGTGTTTTTGATGAAGCAGTTTTCGGAGGGCATCCCGGGTGAGATGCTGGAAGCTGCACGCATCGACGGCGCAAGTGAGTGGAAGACGTTTACAACAATTGTATATCCAATGGTGAAGCCGGGTATTGGGGCACTTGCGATTTTCACCTTCATCAACAGCTGGAATGACTATTTCCTTCAGCTGATCATGCTGGCAAGTAATGTCAATTATACAATTTCCCTTGGCATTGCGACGATGCAGGCGGAGAACTCTACTGACTACGGTCTGATCATGGCAGGAGCAACACTGGCGGCGATCCCGATTATCATCGTATTTGTGATCTTCCAGAAGTACTTTACCAAGGGCATCACCATGGGTGCTGTCAAAGGTTAATCGAAAGAAAACGGAGAAAAAGAATGAGACAGGATCTGACAAAGTATCAGGGGATTTTCCCGGCCTTCTATGCCTGCTATGACGGGGAGGGCGCCGTCTCGCCGGAAGCAACAAGAGCTCTGACCGAATATCTGATCGGGAAGGGGATCCAGGGCCTCTACGTGGGCGGATCCTCCGGCGAGTGCATCTACCAGTCCGTGGCCGAGCGCAAGCTTGTCCTGGAGAACGTCGTCGCGGCGAACAGAGGCAGGGTCGTCATCATCGCCCATGTGGCCTGCAACAACACGGCCGACAGCATGGAGCTGGCCGCGCATGCCGAGAGCCTTGGCGTCGACGCCATCGCGGCGATCCCGCCGATCTACTTCCATCTGCCGGACCGGGCGGTGGCAAAGTACTGGAACGACATCTCCTCCGCCGCGCCGAACACCGACTTCATCATCTACAACATCCCGCAGCTGGCCGGCGTCGCGCTGTCGAGCGGCCTGCTGCGCACCATGCTGCAGAACCCGAAGGTCATCGGCGTAAAGAACTCTTCCATGCCGGTGCAGGACATCGAGATGTGGCGCGACGAAGGCGCGATCGTCTTCAACGGTCCGGACGAGCAGCTGCTCTCCGGCCTTGCCGCAGGAGCGGTGGGCGGCATCGGCGGGACCTACGCCACCATGCCGGAGCTGTACCTGAAGATCTATGACCTGGTCCGGGAGGGCCGGATCGCCGAGGCGAGAGAGGTGCAGGATGCCTGCTGCCAGGTGATCTACAAGATGTGCTCCGGGCAGGGCAACATGTACGCCATGATCAAGGCCATCCTCCGCGAGATGGGCGGCCCGGATGCCGGCAGCGTGCGCGCCCCGCTCTATCCGCTGCAGGAAGGCGACTTTGCCATCGCAAAGGACGCCGCAAGGCAGATCGAAGAGCTGATTGCAAAATACTGCTGACGGCAGAACAGGCGGCTTGTCAAACGAGCGCCGATGTGGTATGATATTTTCACAAAAGGAGGGTGTTGCTATGGGAACAAAATATGAAAGTCTGGAAGCTAAGAAAGCGGCCTTCTATGATTTGTTTGTTCTTTTAAAGCAGACTCCCGGAAAAAGTTATACCGTCGAGGAGCTGGAAGAGATTGTACAGGCTTACCTGAAAGGAATAGAAGCTTCCGAATGACTGGAAAAATGAAAAAATGGCCTGATTTTCAGGCCATTTTTTTCGGGGAGAATGAATATGTTATTTCAAAATGCGATTGTCTTTATGGAAGACCGGGGCTTTGTTCCGGCCGGCTTTGCCGTGGAGGACGGCGTCTTCACGGAGATCATCCCAGGGGACGGTCCCGTGGAAGGCGCTGACCTGCAGGGCCAGTTTGTGGTCCCCGGGCTCATCGACATCCACACCCACGGCAACTCCGGTGCGGACTTCTCTGACGGGGACTATGACGGGTTGCTGCGCATGGGGCGCTATCTCGCCGAGAACGGCGTGACCGGGTTTGCCCCGGCGTCGATGACGCTGCCCTACGACGTGCTGGAGACAGCCTACCGCACGGCGCGCCGCCTGCGCGACGAACAGCCGGGGGGCTGCGCGGCGCTGCTCGGCATCAACATGGAGGGGCCGTTTTTCTCAGAGAAGAAAAAAGGCGCCCAGAACGCGGCCTACCTGCGCAACCCGGACTGGGACGCCTTCCGGAAGCTCTATGAGGCAGCAGACGGGCTGATCCGCATTGCGGACCTGGCGCCGGAGCTCCCCGGAGCGGCGGAGTTCACGGCGAAGGCGGCGAAGCTCTGCACGGTGTCCGTGGCGCACACGGACGCGAGCTACGAAGAGGCTGCGGCTGTCTATGAGGCGGGGGCCACGCATCTGACCCATCTCTTCAACGCCATGCCCGGCATCCACCACCGCAAGCCGGGGGTCATCGGCGCCGCCTCCGAGCGGGAACAGGTCTATGCCGAGCTCATCTGCGACGGTCAGCATGTGCACCCGAGCGCCGTGCGGATGGCCTTCCGTCTCTTCCCGGGGCGGATCTGCCTGATCTCCGATGCGCTGCGCTGCTGCGGCATGCCGGACGGCAAGTACATGCTGGGCGGACAGGACGTCTTCCTGAAGGACGGGATTGCGCGGCTGGAAGACGGGACCATCGCGGGCTCGGCCGCAACGCTGTGGCAGTGCCTGCAGAACGCGGTGCGCTTTGGCATCCCGAAGGAAGAGGCGATCCGCTCCGCCACGGTGAACCCGGCAAGACAGCTCGGCTGTGCGGACAGGGCAGGCTCCATCGCCGTCGGGAAGCAGGCGGACTTTGTGGTCTGCGACGCGGATCTGAACCGGAAGGAAGTCTGGCTCCGGGGAGAAAGACTGAACTGACAGAACGCCGCTGCGAGACGGTTTTACAGTTTGTTTATTTTCAGTTTGGAATTTGGGACTATAATACGGCCTGCGGGATGACCTGCGGGCCGTTCCCGTTTGAACGGTGACGAGAAGAGGGCGAAACAGGAATGGATGACAAAAAGACCACCTGGATCTATCGCGTGATCCGCTGGTTTGTTTGGCTTTTTTCACCAAAATATAAGCTGGAAGGCACGGAGAATCTGCCGGACAGGCCCTGCATCATTGTGGGCAACCACAGCCACATGTACGGGCCGATCGCGGGAGAGCTGCATACGCCGGGGAAGCACTATGTCTGGTGCGCGGGCGAGATGATGCACCGGGAGGAAGTGGCCGCCTACGCCTATCAGGACTTCTGGTCCGGCAAGCCGAAGGGCGTCCGCTGGTTTTTCCGCCTGTTGAGCCACCTGATCACGCCGCTGGCGCTCTGTGTCTTCAACAACGCCCATACCGTGGCGGTCTATCACGACACCAGGCTCATCTCCACCTATCGCGAGTCCATCGAGCTGCTGCAGCAGGGCAACAGCATGGTCATCTTCCCGGAGTGCTATACCGAGCGCAACAATATTGTGCACGAATTTCAGGACAAGTTTATCGATCTGGCGAGGTTTTATTACAAAAAGACCGGCGTGGAACTGGACTTTGTCCCGATGTATCTTGCGCCGGAGCTGAAAAAAATGGTTTATGGGGCGCCTGTCCATTTCCGGGCGGACGCGAATATCAAGACCGAGCGCCGCCGGATCTGCAACGCGCTGATGGACGCCATCACGGACATCGCCGTCTCGCTCCCGGAGCACACGGTGGTTCCGTACCCCAATGTATCGAAGAAGTATTATCCCAAAAACATCCCTCTCGAGGTAGCTGTGCATGAACAAGAGACAGAAGAAAACGCCGGTTGATTACAGAGGCTTTTCTCTTCGAAAACTGAATGAGCCGCGGTTTTCCCACGTGAAGCTGCTGGGCGGCTGGATTTTCTACTTCGCAATGTATTTTATCACGGAGAATCTGATCCCCGCGTCGTCCTGCCACCCGATCCACTGCGCGCTGGACGACATCATTCCGTTCAACGAGTTTTTTGTGATTTTCTATGTGGGCTGGTATCTGCTGGTGTTCTGCTCGCTGGCCTATACCTTCTTCTATGATATCCCGAAGTTCCGCAAGATGCAGATCTATATCATCGTCACGCAGGTGATCGCCATGGCCTGCTATGTGCTCTATCCCAGCAGACAGGATCTGCGGCCGCTTGTGTTTGAACGGGACAATGTCCTGACGGCGCTGATGGCCTTTATCTATTCCTTTGACACCAGCACGGGCGTCTGTCCGTCGCTGCATGTGGGCTACTCGCTGGGCATCCTCTCCGTGGCGCTGAAGGACCGCGAGCTTGCGGCCGGATGGAAGATTGCACTGGGTGTCACGGTGTTCCTGATCTGCTGCGCAGTCTGCTTTGTGAAGCAGCACTCCGCTCTGGATGTGCTGTGGGCGCTGCCGATGTGCCTGGTGGCCGAGCTGATTACTTATGGGAAAGACTACTGGCTGCCGCGGCTGAGGCGCGCACAGAAGAAAACCGTATAGACCTCTCTTCCTCCCGCCGGAGAAAACGGATCCTCACAGGTCCGCGATTCGCCGGCGGGAGCTTTTCTTTTCCCGTGCTGTGTGGTAAAATGAAGCGAATCTGAAACGGGACAAAATATCATTACACCTCACCCGGTTTGATGATCAGAATAGACGGGAGAGATATTCCGAAAATGATGCAGGAAATCTCAGACAAGCAAAAAAAGAGAGCCTTCAACCTCATCTGGAACGCTGCGGCGGACTACGCCTTCACTCCGGATTTCAAGTTCTACAGCACCGAGGGTGTGGCGGATGTCTACTGGAACACGCTCTTCGGCCTGGCGCATAAGCACTATGATTACGGTCAGCTCAGCAAGGTGTTCCGCGGGCTGGAGAGAGAGGAAGAGGCGGGAGAATACGAGGCACTGCTGTGGCTGGGGATGGAGAACGCCCTGGTCGCGAAGGAAAAGGCCGGCCGCCCGGTCCTCGCAGCGCTGCAGAGGGATTACGCCGAGGCGTACCTGAAGGAGTTCGGCGGGAACGGAACCGAGGACGACCGCTTTTTCGACTTCCTGGCCAAGGCCCACTATCTCCGGGTGCTGGGGCGGGGGCCGAAAGTATCCCGGTATGACCTGGCGCTGCTAGACGAGCTGGAATTTTCCCCCGAGCTCAATACCGAGCAGCTGGCGGAAGAGATGAAGCGCCTGCTGCTCAAATGGTTTGCCATCCGGGCGGAGGAGCGGCGCGGAGAACACCGGGCGTGGAACCTGCCGCTGCTGAAGCGGACGGAACAGCGGAAACGCGGCAGCGGGAAGCTGCGCCGCTTCGGCCTCGGACTTGCCGAACACCCGCACCCGGACGACGGGGGAAGCGAGATGCCGGACGACCTCCTGGAGCGGAAGACGTCCCTCACGGAGACGGAACTGCGGGAATTCATGGCCGAGAAGTACGGAGCGCCGATCCTGCGCAGCGAGCAGATCGCGGAGCTGGAGAAGCGGCTTTGCACCGGGGATCACAAGAGCTGTCATCTGCACCTGACCAAGGGGGCGCCTGCCGCCGCCCATATCCGCAACGGCTTTGAGGCCCTGCAGAAGGAGAGGGAAGCGGCCCAGATCGCAAGGAACAGGGCGGTCTTCCACGCGAACGAAGCCAAAAACCGCGTTGCCATCTCACGGCTTGTAGAGAAGATCCAGAACTCGGCCCTGCTCTATCTGCAGCCCTACACAGTCCGCGGAAACGCCGGGGAGCTGGAAGCAGGACGCATCTGGCGGGCGCTGGACCTGAATGATGAGGATGTGTTCCGCAGGAGAGAGAACAGCAACGCGGGCGACGTCAGTGTGGACATTCTTCTGGACGCATCGACATCGCAGAAGGGGCGGCTTGAGAGTATCTCCGGACAGGCCTACTGTATCGCAGAGGCACTGACGCGCTGCCGGATCCCATGCCGGGTGATGGGCTTCTGCTCGATGACGGGCTATACGATTGTGCGCATTTACAGGGATTACGGTGAGCCGGCCCGGAACGACAGGATCTTTGACTATGTCGCAAACGGCTGCAACCGCGACGGCCTCGCCGTCCGCACTGTGCATGCGCTGATGGACCAGTCGGCCTGCGAGCACAGGCTGCTGATTATCCTCTCGGATGTGAAGCCACAGGATGTGGTGCGGATCTGGAACGAGGAGGACGAGAGCTCCCTCTCCTATGAGCAGGAGGTCGGAGTACGGGATACGGCCTACGAGGTGCGCCGGGCGCGGGCCGACGGCATTGCGGTGATCTGCGTCTTCACTGGGGACGATGAGGACCTTCCCAATGCCAGGACCGTGTACGGGCGGGACTTTGCCAGGATCCGTTCGGTCGATCAGCTGGCAGATACGGTCGGCATGCTGATCCAGAACCAGATCAAGAATATTTAACATCCGGAATATTTTCTGATAATTCGCACTCCGGAAGCATTGACCGGAGAAGAGGAAAATGCTAAAATAAACAAAATTGCCCGATTAGGGAAAGCAAAATGCAAAGGATAGAATGAGGAGGGGCGAAAGATGAGATACAGCCGCCCTGTGCGTCTTGTGCTGGGGATCCTGATCCTGGCCTTCTTTGGCTTTTATGTGGTGCGGTGGTTCAGCACCGCCGTATGGAGCAATGATGTGGGGAGACCGAAGCCCGCCGCAACGGTCACGGAGCCCGTTCAGGAGCAGCAGGTTCAGCAGGCGGCGGAAACCGTCCCGGAACCGACTCCGGAGCCTACCCCTGAGCCCACACCGGAACCGACACCCCGTCCCGAGGAGCTGAAGGCTGCAGAACTCGGTCTGCCGACACCGCCGGAGGTGGAAGTGAACAGCTGGGAGCTGATGCTGGTCAACGCCAAGCACCCCATCGAGACCTATGAACCGCCTCAGCTTGCGTATCTCAGCATGAATGGGGAAGATACGGATATCTCCTTTGATTACAGCGACTACCGCTGCCCGGTGGATTCCCGCATTGCACAGGCTCTGGTCGACTTTACGCAGGGCTGCAGACAGGCCGGCCTCCCGGTCTACCTGTCTTCCGGCTATCGCTCTTACGACACGCAGAATTATTTGTATCAGAGAAAGATCGGCCAGGGCTATACGCCCGATGTCGCGGCGACGATCGTCGCCCGCCCCGGGACCAGCGAGCATCAGAGTGGCCTGGTCTGTGACATCACGGACTGGTACCGCGAGACGAAGGACGCCTCCTTGGAACAGACCGCGACCTACCAGTGGCTGAAGGAGCACTGTGCGGAGTACGGCTTCGTGGTGCGCTATCCTGCGGATAAGAGCGGCAGCGCCGACAGCATCACCGGCATTATCTATGAGCCTTGGCATTTCCGCTATGTGGGTGTGGAACCCGCGACTTATATGATGCAGAACAATCTCTGCCTGGAGGAGTTCCTGGCACTGTACGGAGTGGAATGATATCGGGATGAAGAAAGCCATATTAATCATTTTTGCGGTATTGATCCTCTATGCCGGTATTCAGTTCAGTTCATTCGGCATTATGAAGACAACTGGGGATCCGCTTGCACTCGACAAGCCGGCAGTGACGGAAGAGCCTCCGCAGGAAGCAGTTGTTGAGGTCGAGGCAGAAGCAGGGACAACGGTGCCTGCAGAGGAGACTGACACCGCTGAAGCGGTGCCGGAACCAGAAGCAACACCCGAACCGCTTCCCACCCCCAAGCCCGACCTGCCTCCGCTGCCGGACATCGACATCAACAGTTTTGAGTTTTTGCTGGCAAATTCCTATAACAGCATCGGTATGGAGTATGCCCCTCCCTATGCCAACTTTGAAGGACAGGGGATCGATGCGAGAATCCAGGAGCAGGCAAATGCTTTCGTGACTGCGGCACGGGAGGCATGCACCAATGCCTGGGTCAGTACGGCTTTTCGAAACTCAGAGTTTCTGAACAGTTGGTATTTGAGCTACTACAATAATGTATATAATGGAGATCCCATTGAGACTGCAAATCACTTCCTTGCCCAGGGAATTGATGAGCATCAGACCGGACTTGCGATTGATTTTACAGATGTATATTACCGCAACGCGTCATACGAGATCTTTAGCGACCCGGAGATGCAGGAGACAGACCTGTACAACTGGGCGGTGGAGCACTGCGCCGAATACGGTTTTATCCTCCGCTATCCGGAAGGGAAGGAAGCATATTACGGCGTGGCATGCCGGCATCCGGCCCACTTCCGCTACGTCGGCGAAGAGGCTGCCCGATATATCATGGAGAACGACCTCTGCCTGGAGGAGTTCCTGCTGATGTACGAGGGGAACAACGTCTACGTGCCGAAGCCCTGATCGAGGAGCAAAGAAAATGCCGCCGTGGGCGGCATTTTCCATAGAAGGAAATTGTTGATGGAGAACGCAGAAAAGAAAAAATACAAGAGAGACCTGATCCTGGTCGGGATCCTGCTGATTGCGGCGCTGCTGCTTTTCCTGTTTGTGAGGAAGAATCAGGAAAAGGACACCGGGAACGGCGCTCAGGCGGTCGTGACTGTGGACGGGGCAGAGATCGGCAGATATCCGCTGAATAAAAACGGGACGTTCCCGCTCAATGACGGCAGCAACATCCTCGTGGTGGAAAACGGCGAGGCGTGGGTCAGTGAGGCCAACTGCCCGGACAAGGTCTGCATGGGCATGGGGAAGATCAGCCGCAATGGCGAGTTCATCGCCTGCCTGCCCAACCGGCTAATTGTTGTGGTGGAGGGCGGCGAACAGACGCTGGTGGACGGAGTGACATGAAGACAAAGAAACTGACCGTTATGGCCCTGACGACGGCGCTGGCGATGATCCTGTCCTTTGTGGAGAGTCAGATCCCGGCGTTTGTGGCGGTGCCGGGCGTGAAGATGGGCCTTGCGAACATCGCGGTGGTTTTCGCCCTGTACAAACTGGGCTGGAAGGAGGCCGCGGCCATCTCGCTTGTCCGTGTGGTGCTGGTGTCGATGCTCTTCGGGAGCATCGCAAGCCTGTTCTACAGCCTTGCCGGGGCGGTGCTGAGCCTGATCGGCATGAGCCTGCTGAAGCGGAGCGGCAAGTTCACCGAGATCGTGGTGAGCGTGGCCGGCGGCATCCTGCACAACATCGGGCAGATCGCCATGGCCAGCATCATTCTGGAGACGGACGCCCTGCGGTACTACCTGCCCTTCCTGCTGATCAGCGGCACGGTGGCGGGCGTAGTCATCGGTGTGGTATCCGCCGTCATGGTGAAGCGAATCCGGATAGAGTGATGCGCTGTGTCTATACATCATCAGGGATTTAACTTGCGGCGTATCGCTGCTTCCGTTATAATGAAGACAGGCAACTGATCATATAAACAAAAATCCAAAAAGGAGAGAACACATGGCAGAATTGAGACCAAAAATCGTAAAGCTCTGTCATATCGTCGGAGGACTAACCGGCGTTGTGAACAAGATCGACGAGAACGCCCCGGAGTACTACAGCCTTGCGAGCATTGTTACCGACGATGAGGCGGATGTCGCCATCGCGGCAGGCCTGCGCAAGGAGAGAACAGTCGGCTGGCTTGCCAAAAAGACCGGCAAGCCGGTGGAAGAGGTCGAGCGGCTCGCCAAGCATCTGGCCTGGATCGGTGTGTTCCGCTGCACCTACGACGAGAAGTTGGGTGAGGATGTCTATTTCATGCAGATCTTTGCCCCCGGCATCATGGAGATGCTGGTCAACAACCAGGAGCTGCTGGATACCCATCCCGAGGTCGGCAAAGCTTTTGAGGAGTACACCCGCATCCGCATGCAGACCATGTCCCCGCTGATCCCAAACGGCTATGGCCTGATGCGCGTGGTCCCGGTGGAGAGCGCCATCAAGGACATCCCCAATGTCCACGACTACGAAAGGCTCAGCTATTATCTGAACAAGTATGACAAGTTCTGCGTCTCTCCCTGCTCCTGCCGCGCCTCCCGTACCAGCATCAACGACGGCTGCGGTCACCTGGCGGAAGAGATGTGCCTGCAGATGGGCAAGGGCGCCGAGCACTACATCCGTACCGGCCGTGCCCGCGAGATCACCCGTGAAGAGGCGCTGGAGATCATCGCCCGCGCCGAGGAAAACGGCCTCATGCACGACATTCCCAACATTGAGGAAGCCGGCGAGAGCGCTGCCATCTGCAACTGCTGCGCCTGCGCCTGCTTCGGTCTGCGCGTCGGCCTGATGTTCGGCGCCAGGGACGCCATCCGCTCCAACTTTGTGGCGGAGGTCGACGAGGCCAAGTGTGTGGCCTGCGCCCAGTGCGTCGAGGTCTGTCCGGCCAATGCGCTGCGGCTGGGACAGAAGCTCTGCACCACCGTCAACATTGCCCCGCAGAACTATGTCAAGCTCTCCGAGCACCTTGTCTCCAAAGAGGCCTGGAACCCGGATTACCGCGAGAACCGCCAGGATGTGCTTCCCAGCGGCACCGCCCCTTGCAAGGTGGCATGTCCTGCCCATATCCCGGTGCAGGGCTATTTGAAGCTCGCCGCCCAGGGGCGTTATGAGGACGCGCTGGACCTGATCCGCACCGAAAACCCGCTGCCGGCTGTCTGCGGCCGCATCTGCAATAAAAAGTGCGAAGCCGAATGCACCCGCGGCGGCGTGGATGAGGCGGTCGCCATCGACGAGGTCAAGCGCTTCATTGCCGACCACGATCTCAATCAGGAGACCAGAAGGATCCCCAAGATGGTCAACCAGATCGGCAGACCCTATACTGAGAAGATCGCGATCATCGGCTCCGGTCCCGCCGGACTCAGCTGCGCTTATTACCTGGCAAAGAAGGGCTACCCCGTCACGGTCTTCGACCGTAACCCGGTGCCCGGCGGCATGCTGACCCTCGGTATCCCCAACTTCCGTCTTGAGAAGGATGTGCTCAATGCCGAGATCGACATCATCCGTGAGATGGGCGTCGAGTTTAAATGCGGCGTTGAGGTCGGCAAGGACGTCACTATCCAGCAGCTGCGGGAAGAGGGCTTCAAGGGCTTCTATCTCGCGATCGGCGCGCAGAAGTCCTCCCCGCTGGGCATCCCCGGAGAGGAGCTGAAGGGCGTCTACGGCGGGGTCGATTTCCTGCGTGAGGTCAACCTCGGCGGCAAACCCGAGATCGGCAAGCGCTGCGCCATCGTCGGCGCCGGCAACGTCGCGATGGACGTCTGCCGTACGGCAGTCCGCCTCGGTGCTGACGAGACCTATATCCTCTACCGCCGTTCTGAGGCGGAGATGCCCGCCGACCCTGAAGAGGTCGGAGAGGCGAAGGAAGAGGGCGTGCAGTTCCGCTTCCTGAACGCGCCGGTAGAGATCCTCGGGGAAGACGGCAAGGTCACCGGCATCAAGATCGAGATCATGGAGCTGGGCGAGCCTGACGAGAAGGGCCGCCGCAAGCCCGTCGGTACCGGCAGGTTTGAGACCATCGAGGTGGATTCCGTTATCGGGGCCATCGGTCAGCGCGTCGACTGGGGCACGCTGGATATCGGCGCCCTCAAGACCACGCAGAAGGAGACCGCCGAGGCCGACAGCCTGACCTATCAGAGTGCCGAACCCGATATCTTTGTCGGCGGCGATGTCTATACCGGGCCGAGTTTTGCCATCAACGCGATTGCTGCCGGCAAGGAGGCTGCTATCTCCCTGCACCGCTATGTCCATCCCGGCCAGACCCTGACCATGGGCCGCGACCGCCGCGTTTACACCGCGCTGGACAAGGACCACGTGCAGCTGGAGGTTGGCAGCTTTGACAAGACCCACCGCCAGGTCCACGGCTATAACAAGGAAAAAGCCAGGACCTTCTCCGACGCCCGTGTGACCTTCACGGAAGAGCAGGTCCGCAAGGAGACGGCCCGCTGCCTCGGCTGCGGCGCGACCAAGGTCGACCCGTACCTCTGTGTCGGCTGCGGCATCTGCACCACCCGCTGTAAGTTCGATGCCATCCACCTGAACAAGGTGCGCGACTGGCATGCAGGCTCCTTCGAGACCATGCCCATCAAGGCGGCTGCCAACCTGGTCAAAAAGACCGGCGGCATCGTCAAGAGAACGGTGTCGAAGTAATGCACGAGCTCGGGATCTGCGATGCGCTGCTGAAAATGGTGCGCAACATCGCAAAAGAGGAAGAGCTGGAAGAGATCAGCCGCATCACGGTAGAGATCGGGACACTCAGCGGTGTCGTGCCTGCCTACATGGCCGACTGCTGGGTGGCGGTGACCGACGGGACGGAACTTCAGGATGTGGAGTTCGTCATCGAAGAACTCGAGGGCACAGCCCGGTGCCTGGACTGCGGGGAAGAATTCGTCGCGGATGTGAACCGCCTCCGCTGCCCCAAGTGCAGCGGAGAGAAGCTCACCCCTCTGACCGGCCGCGACCTGACCCTGAAAGAGATCCTGGCGACTTAAAGCGCTCCCATAGAAATGCAAAGCGAACAGCCCCGCCGAAAGGCGGGGCTGTCGTCATAAAGGCCGGAAGTATTCGGTTTTGGCTGAAAAACCCTGTTAATCCCCCGCGGAGCGGGAGAATTGACATTTCTCTCACTCTTTGCTGAAATGCTTGTGACCGGGGTTCTTCCACATGGCTGAAAAACCCTGTCAAATCCCCCGCGGAGCGGGGGATTAACATTTCTCTTACTCTTTGCCGAAGTACTTATGCTCCGGATCCTTCCACATTGCCGTGCACGCTGCCAATGACAGATAGGCTTTGTCCGGGGAGTCGCTGCGGGAGGTGATGGCGACGGGGATCTTGGCCCCGACGAGGATGCCGCAGCTCTCGGCCCCGGCATTCATCTGCAGGACCTTGATGAGGAGGTTGCCGCTCATGAGGTTCGGCACCACAATGCCGTCAAACTCGCCGCAGTACGGGCAATCAAAGTTCTTCAGCCTTGCGGCTTCCTTGCTCATGATCAGGTCATAGGCGATTGGACCCGCGATGTTGCAGTCGGCAATGGGGCGCTGCAGATGCTCTTTCACCATGGTCTGGTCCTCAACAGTATCGCGCATATGGAAGCTTGGCTTCTCAACCATGGCGAGCAGGGCAATGTTCGGGTGCTCCACATCGAAGACCTTCAGCGCACGGACCATATTCTTCAGTACTTCCCGACGGCCGTCGGCGGAGGGATTGATCAGCAGCGTGACGTCGGAGACTGCCAGCAGCTTGTCATAGCCGGGGATCTTCAGGAAAACCACGTGCGTGACCAGACGGTCGTCGCGGATCAGGTGGTTTGCCTTGTTCAGCACCGGCATCAGCAGGTCACGGGTGGAAGTGCTGCCGCGCATCAGGCAGTCGGCGTTGCCGGACTTGATCATCTCGATGGCAAACTGCACCACGTTGGTGCTGTCGTCTACCGGCTGCAGGTCGTAACGGCGGTCCTTGAGGCCCAGCTTCTCGACCATGTCCTGAATCTTGCGGTAGTTGCCGATCAGGATCGGCTCCACAAAGCCGTCGGCCTCCGCTTCAAACAAGCCTGCCAGGATGGATTCGGAATCGGCGCCGGCGAGGGCAACACGCATCTTCTTGCCTTCGGCACGGGCCTTGTTGACGATGGACTCATACTCTTTTGCAAACTCGACACTCATGGTGAGATACCTCCTGATTGATGATAGAATATTCATAAAGCTCCGGGTATGGAATCAAAAATTCCGCTTTTTAGCATTGTATCACAAACCGAATGCCCGTGACAACTGAAAAATACAAAAAAAGAGAGCTCCGAACAACTCGGAGCTCTCTGGTGACCCGTACGGGATTTGAACCCATGTTACCGCCGTGAAAGGGCGGTGTCTTAACCACTTGACCAACGGGCCATGGAAAAGGCGCAGGATTGGCTGCGCCTTGGTAGCGGCACCTGGATTTGAACCGGGGACACTGCGGGTATGAACCGCATGCTCTAGCCAGCTGAGCTATGCCGCCATTTGGATAGCGAAGTGTATAATAGCAGAAATCGCGCCGATTGTCAACAGTTTTTTCATCCTTTTCGGCTTGAAAATCCATGCGGGATATGATAGGCTTACGCAAACAAAGAGAACAACCGAAACGGAAATGGGAAGCTGAATGAATCAGGACACCTTATACGACAAACCGGAGCGCAGACGCATCCCGCATATCGGCCAGCGCATCATCAAGACGACGGTTGCGGTTTTCCTCTGTCTGATGGTCTATTACCACCGCGGCTACAGCGGGCAGAGCATGCCCACCGAGGCGATGATCACCGCCATCATCTGCATGCAGCCCTATGTCCGGGACAGCCGTTCCTTCGCCCTCAACCGCTTTGCCGGTACGGTGATCGGCGCCTTCTGGGGCCTGATGTTCCTTCTGCTGTTGCTGCTGTTTCCTCGGATGGGCGAGATCCCGGTTCTGCTCTATGCAAGCATGGCGTTGGGCGTGCTGGTTTCCCTGTATACGGCTGTCCTCATCGGCAAGGCGGACACGGCGAGCCTCGCGGCCATCGTCTTTCTCTGCGTAGTGATCTCCTTTCCCGACATCGAGGACCCGCTCCTCCGGGCAGGGCAGAGGATCCTCGGGGTCTTTATCGGGACGCTGGCTGCCATCGGGGTCAACATCTTCCGCCTCCCGCGGGTGAAGCAGCGGGACCGCGTGTTCTTTGTCCGGACCAAAGACCTAGTGCCGGACCGCTTCTCCCAGCTCCCGGCGGCGGCCAGCTTCCGCCTGAACTATCTCTACGACGACGGAGCAAAGCTCTGCCTCATGTCGGAGCACGCGCCGGCTTTCTTCATGCTGCAGATGAGCGCCGCCCGGCTGAACATTCCCCTGATCGTCATGGACGGCGCTGCGATCTATGACGCGGACCGCAATCTCTACATCCGGACCGAGAACCTGGACCCGGAGGACACCGAAAGGGTCATCGAGCGGCTGCGTGCGCTGGGGATCAGCTGCTTTGTCTATACCGTCCACAATAACAAGACCTGTATCTTCCACCTGGGCGAGATCCGCAGCCCGGAGCAAATGGTTTTTGAGCGGATGCACCGTTCCCCCTACCGGGAGTATCTGGAGGGCGAGGTCTACGTGCCGGAGGAAGTGGTCTACATTAAGGTCATCGACGAGGCGGGCAAGCTCGCCGAGGTCGAGCACCATATCCGCAAACTGCTGCCGAAGAGCCGTCTGCGCGCCGTGATCCGGCCTCAGGCGGGAGCGCCCGGGATCAGCGGCCTCTACATCTACGCGCATACGGCGACCATGGAGCAGGCGCAAAAACGCCTTATGCAGCTGCTCCGGAAGGAGGACGACAGCCTTACCCCGGTCGAGATCCATCTCAACCGGCCGTACCGGTCCGAGATGGACGCCATGCGGGTGCTCTACGCCCTCGGCAACGCTTACGAGCCGGTCAGGCTGCCAAGGCTCTTACGCAGAAAATAAAAAAAGATAAAAAAGCTCTTGACTTTATCGAACTAAAGGAGTAAAATCCACTCAACTTCATAAGAAACCGTTGATGAAGAGTAAGTAGCCGGTCTGTGGATGGCACAGAGAGCCGTGCAGTGCTGAGAGCACGGTGCAGCCAGGGTCGAGTGAATGGACTTCGGAGGGCAATCGGAAGGCGGGTTTCCCGCCCTATGTGCGACGGAGCGGCACTCCGTGAACAAAGCCACCGTATGATGGTACGGGTGAGGAGGACGCGGATGCGTCAAGCCGGGTGGCACCGCAGGATTGGTTTATGGTCCTGTCCCAGCATGTGATATGCAGGGACAGGATTTTTGTTTTGGAGGACGACAGGATGTTTCTTTTACACAGACGATGGCGGCGATGGCGAGCTAGAATCCATCCAGCGGCGCCTGAGGCCGTGAGGCCGCATAAGGTGCATGCAAGAATACAAACCGATCATATATATCTATCTTGAAAAATAAAAGGAGTATAATCATGAAAAAGCTGCTTTCCGTTATGACGATCCTGGCGCTGGTGCTCAGCCTTGGCGCCACTGCCCTTGCCGCCGACAGCGAGACCGTGTTCAAAGTCGGCATCTGCAACTACGTCGACGACGCATCCCTGAACCAGATCGTCGAGAATATCGAGAACCAGCTCGCCGTACTCGGCGAGGAACAGGGTGTGACCTTTGACATCAGCTATGACAACTGCAATGCCGATGCCAACGTCATGGCCCAGATCATCCAGAACTTTATTGCCGACGATGTGGACCTGATGGTCGGTGTGGCAACCCCGGTTGCCATGAGCATGCAGGCTGCGACCGAAGATAACGGCATCCCCGTGGTCTTCGCCGCGGTCTCTGACCCCATCTCCACCGGCCTTGCCGAAACGCTGGAAGCGCCGGGCGCCAACATCACCGGCACCTCTGACGGCCTCGACACCGCCGCTGTCATGAAGCTCATCTTCGCCGCCGATCCCGAAGCCGACAGCATCGCGCTCCTCTATGACATGGGACAGGATTCCTCCACCACGCCGATCGCTGAGGCAAAAGCCTTCCTGGACGAGAAGGGAGTCGCGTATAAGGAATATAACGGCACCACAGTGGACGAGGTCATGCTGGCTGTCGACGCCCTGATCGCCGACGGTGTGGACGCCGTCTTCACCCCGACCGACAACACAATCATGACCGCCGAGCTCTCCATTTATGAGGCGCTGGCCGAGGCCGGCATTCCCCACTACACCGGGGCCGACTCCTTCGCCCTGAACGGCGCGTTTGTGGGCTACGGCGTGGACTATGCCAATCTCGGTGTCGAGACCGCCAACATGATCGCAACGATCCTTGTTGAGGGAGCAAACCCCGCTGACACCGCGGTCCTCACCTTCGATAACGGCACTGCCACCGTCAACACCGAGACCTGTGAGATGCTCGGCCTGGACTATGACACGATCGCCGAGGCCTTCGCCCCCCTCTGCACTCAGGTGAATCCAATCACCACGGCGGAGTCGTTCGGAGATCTGGAAGGATAAATAGGCTTATTCCACGCCCCCTCCGGGGGGCGTGAAAAGCAGATAACCAGCGGAATCGTTTGGAGATCTGGAAGGATAAATAAGCTTATTCCACTGGTATAATAAAACGAAAAATCATACGGGCAGCGGCAGCAATCTACTGCCGTTGCCTGTTCATCGGGAGGATATAAAACCATGACGCTATCTGCAGCCATAGGCTTAGGCCAGACTGCGCTGGAGCTGGGCCTGATCAACGCGCTGACCGTTCTGGCCCTGTTCCTGAGCTATTCCATGCTGAATGTCTGCGACCTGTCGACGGACGGATGCTTCACCCTCGGCGCCTGTGTCGGCGCCGTTGTTGCCATCTCCGGGCATCCCTGGCTGGCCCTGCCCGCCGCCATGTGCGCGGGGATACTCTCCGGTTTTGTGACAGCGCTGCTGCAGACCCGCATGGGTGTGGAGAGCCTGCTTGCCGGCATCATCGTCAACACCGGGCTTTATTCCATCAACATTGCCGTGATGGGAAACTCCTCCCTCCTCAACATGAACAAGACCGAGACGGTCTTCACCAAGGCCAAAGCCTTCCTGAAGGAGACGCCTTTCTCAGGACAGTACAAGCTGTTTGTGGCGCTGATCGCCGTGATTGTCGTGATCGTGTTTCTGGCGCTCTTTTTGCGGACAAGGCTGGGTCTCGCCATCCGGGCCACGGGCAACAACCCGGACATGGTCCGCTCCTCCTCTATTAACCCTGCCTTCACCACCACGGTCGGCCTCTGTGTCGCCAACTCCTTCACGGCGCTTTCCGGCTGCCTTCTGGCCCAGTCCCAGAAGTCCGTCAACATCGACATCGGCACCGGCATGGTGACCATCGCCCTTGCAAGCCTCCTGATCGGCGGCACCTTCATGGGCCGCGGCAGCATCCCCAAGCGGGCTGTCGGCGTGGTGCTGGGCTCCTTCATCTTCCGGCTGGTCTATGCCATTGCGCTGCGTTTCGATATGCCGGCCTCCATGCTGAAGCTGGTGTCCTCGGTGATCGTTATCATCGCAATCTCTGGCCCCTATCTGAAGGGGCAGGTCCCGATGCTGCGCCGCAGACTCAGCCACGGGCGCGGCGGGAACGGAAGCCCCGCTGTAAACGCGGATGCCTCTGCCGCTGCGGACGGAAAGGAGGCCTGACAGAATGCTGACCCTGACCCACATCTCCAAGACCTTCAACCCCGGTACCGTGAACGAAAAATGCGCCATCCGGGACCTCTCCCTGCATCTGGACCCGGGCGACTTTGTCACCATCATCGGGGCAAACGGCGCGGGCAAATCGACCCTCTTCAACGCCATTGCGGGCAGCTTCTTCACCGATTCCGGCAGCATTGTCCTGGACGGGAAGGACATCACCTTCCTCCCGGAATACCGCCGTGCCAAGATCATCGGGCGGCTCTTTCAGGACCCGATGCTGGGCAGCGCCCCGGGGATGACCATCGAGGAGAACCTGGCCCTTGCCGCGGGCAGAGGCGGATGGCTCAGCCATGTGACAAAGGAAGAGAAAACGGCCTTCCGCGACCGCCTCGCCATGCTGAACATGGGCCTGGAGAACCGTATGAAGCAGCCGGTCGGTCTGCTCTCCGGCGGCCAGCGCCAGGCGTTGACGCTGATGATGGCCACCATGGCCGATCCGAAGCTGCTGCTTCTGGACGAGCACACAGCGGCGCTGGACCCCGGTACGGCGGAAAAGGTGCTGACGCTCACCCGCGAGATCGTAGAAGGGGAGCACCTGACCTGCCTCATGATCACCCACAACATGCAGTCGGCGCTGGATCTGGGCAACCGGACGCTGATGATGGACAGTGGGGACATCGTCCTCGACATCGCGGGGGAGGAGCGCCGCGGCCTCACCGTGGAGGACCTGCTGCAGCGCTTCAAGGCCGGCGTCGGCCGCGCGCTCAACAACGACCGCATGCTGCTGTCGTGATTAATAATGGTTTTGGAATGAATTCATACTTGTTTTTTGAATAAAACATGCTATAATAACACTGTGAGATCTGATAGAAGTGCTATGCACACTATCACCGACAAAACCTCCGGGAAGGCACTCCCGGAGGTTTTGTCCGTTTTCACGGTGCAATTAACTTAGGCTGTGCTGCCCTACTCTCCGTCCAGCCATTTGCAAATGTAATGCGCAATCACACTTGCCATAACAGAGAAAATGAGATCCAATAAAAGTTCTGACACAACTATCACCTCCCTCCATAGAGAGGTAACGGCAGCGGATATATGATATGAGTTTTTAAAAAAGATGTCAAGAAATAAAATGCCTCTTTAATTCCTATAAAATTTATGGTATATTAGGTCCACTATAAGAAACAGCGGAAGGAGGCGATTTATGAACATCACCAGCAAGGGGCGCTATGCTTTGCGCGTGATGCTGGACCTGGCCCAGCACCCGGAGGACGGCTATGTCTCGCTGAAGGTGTCCGCCGACCGCCAGGGCATCTCGCTCAAGTATCTTGAGATGATCATCTCGCATCTGAAGAAGGCAGGGCTGGTGGAGAGCACCCGCGGCAAAGAGGGCGGTTACCGCCTGACCAGAAGCCCAGAGGACTACTCCGTGCTGGAGATCCTCGACAGCATCGAGGACAACCTCGCACCGGTCTCCTGCATTCAGGCGGGGGCGGTGCAGTGCGACCATGCGGACGCCTGCCTCACCATCCCCATGTGGAAGGAACTGGACGACGTGACCAACCGCTATCTCTCGTCCGTGACGCTCCGCGACCTCCTGACAGGGGAGAAGTGGGCGGATTCGGGTGAGAATCCGGCGGGGTGACAGACGCCAATACCGGGAGCATAAAACCGAAAAAATGGGAAAGGCAAGACCCTTGACAAACCGGAATTCTATGATATAATTCCCAGTGGAAAAGTAGGAAAAGAAAGCTTGTAATATTATGTAAATTGATTTATGTAACCCGGCGCATCAAATACAAGCAGATGTCCGGTGTTATATAAACAAGAAAACAGCCTACAGAAAGAAGGAAACACGATGTTTGTATACGCGGACAATGCCGCCACCACCAGCGTCAGCAAGACGGCACTGGATGCCATGATGCCGTACCTGACGGACTTCTACGGCAACCCCTCCAGCCTCTACGCCTTCGGCCAGAAGGCGACGGAAGCCCTGCAGGCTTCCCGCGAGACGGTCGCCCATTACATCAACGCCGACCCGAAGGAGATCTACTTCACCTCCGGCGGCAGCGAGGCCGACAACCAGGCCATCGTCTCGGCGGCGCGCATGGGCGCCCGCAAAGGGAAAAAGCGCATCATCTCTACCCAGTTTGAGCACCACGCCGTGCTGCACACGCTCGCGAAGCTTGAGAAGGAGGGCTACGAGGTCACCCTGCTCGACCCGCATGCCGACGGCGTGATCAAGGTGGAGGATGTCGAGAACGCCCTGCGGGACGACACCTGCCTCGTCACCATCATGTTCGCCAACAACGAGATCGGCACGGTCCAGCCCATCACCGAGATCGGCGCCCTGTGTCGCGAGCGGAAGGTCCCCTTCCACACCGACGCGGTCCAGGCGGCGGGGCACATGCCCATCGACGTCAAGGCCATGAATATCGACATGCTCTCCATGTCCGGGCACAAGTTCCATGCGCCCAAGGGCGTCGGCGTTCTCTATGCCAAGAAGGGCATCGTCCTCACCAATGTCATCGAGGGCGGCGCACAGGAGCGCGGCAAGCGCGCCGGCACCGAGAACGTCGCAGGCATCGTCGCCATGGCGGCAGCCCTCAAGGAGAGCTGCGACAACATGGAGGCCAACACGGCCAAGATCATCCCCATGCGCGACAAGCTCTTTGCTGAGCTCGGCAAGATCCCCCACAGCAAGATCAACGGCAGCCTCGAGCACCATGTCCCCGGCACAGTGAACATGTGCTTTGAGGGCATTGAGGGCGAGAGCCTCCTCCTCATGCTGGACGATCAGGGCATCTGCGCCTCTTCCGGCAGCGCCTGCACCTCCGGCTCGCTGGATCCCAGCCATGTGCTTCTGTCCATCGGTCTGCCCCATGAGGTCGCCCACGGCAGTCTGCGTCTCTCCATCGGCGAGTACAACAACATGGACCAGATCGACCATATCATCGAGGTCGTGCCCAAAGTGGTGGACTATCTGAGAAGCATCAGCCCGGTGTGGGACGAGTTGGAGAAAGGCCAGCTCAAGCACCTGATTTAAAAGTTAATTCCTTTTTCCCCGCCGGCTGAGCGCCCGCAGGCGCCATGCAAGCGAGCAACCATGCGAAGCATGGCTCTTGGCGAGTCGCAGGCGGTGAAAAAGGATAAACCAGATGGGACGAGCTGGAGAAGGGTCAGCTCAAGCACCTGATTTAAGGTAAAGATTTAGTATAAAAAAGGAGGAATTCTTATGGCACTCTATAGCGATAAAGTCATGGACCATTTCCGCAATCCGCGCAACCTGGGCAAGCTGGATGACGCCGACGGCATCGGCGAAGTGGGCAACGCCAAATGCGGCGACATCATGCGTATGTATATTAAAGTTGACGACGGCATCATCACCGATGTCAAGTTCAACACCTTCGGCTGCGGCAGCGCCATTGCCACCAGTTCCATGGCGACCGAGCTTATCAAGGGCAAGCCCATCGAAGATGCCCTGGACCTCTCCAATAAGGCGGTCGTGGAAGCCCTGGATGGTCTGCCCACCCACAAGATCCACTGCAGCGTTCTGGCCGAGGAAGCTGTCCGCGCCGCTGTGAAGGACTACTATGACAAAAACGGCATCGCCTACGATCCCGAGATGTTCAAGGAGAGCGACGACCCGCACGAGGTCAGCTGCGATACCTGAAAAGCCTTCAGCGCTGATTCCCCACCTGAAAAGGTGGGGTTTTTATTTTGGGAAAACGATTCGTGGCCGAGGCGGGGATGGTAAAGGATCGATGACCTTGCTAATTGCTTCTGCTTAGCTGGGTTTTGATATGAAGGCATCAAAAATAGACAGGTGAAAGCAAGATGTTGAACTGAAGGAAGGATTATGATAAAATGCAGGTACTATAACAGATAAAGAATGGTGGATAGATTATGCAGTCGGACGACGTAAAAGCAAAACTTGAATATATCTGCTCGCAGTTTCGCATTGAGGGGGAGATCCTCGTATACCGGTGGATTCCGGCGGGACATATCAACACGGCGTACTATGTCGCTGTATACAACGGGAAGGAAATTTATCAGCTGCTGATCCAGCGGGTGAACACCTATGTCTTCCGTGACCCGGTCGGCATGATGAAGAATATCGAGCTTCTGACCGAGCACATCCGATCCAAAGAACCTACTATGGAAAAGCGCAGAAGGTTGCATTTTCGCCACACGGAGGCGAGGAAGAACTATCTTGTCCTCAGAGACGGCGCTGCACTGGGCCCCAATGAGGACTTTGACCCTCTGGATGAGAGTATCGAGTTCTGGCGGGTGTACAACTTTATCGAGTACTCCACCAGCTTCGAGACCGCCGAGGGGAACCCGGAAGTGCTGCGCATGAGCGGCAAAGCCTTCGGCAAGTTCCTCAGGCAGCTGGAAGACTTCGAGGCGGACCGGCTCATCGAGTCGATTCCGCATTTCCACGATACCAGATACCGGCTTAATCACTTTTTCTCTGATGTAGAGAGGGACGAGCTTGGCCGCGCCGCCTCCTGCGAAGAAGAGATCAGACTGATCGAGCGGTACAGGGACTTCGGCTGCACACTGTGCAGGCAGATCGATGACGGGATTCTCCCGACCCGTGTGACGCACAACGACACCAAGACCAACAACATTCTCTTTGACAAGGACAACCTGGATCCGCTGGTGGTCATCGACCTGGACACCTGCATGCCGGGGCTGGCCTGCTACGACTTTGGCGACACCATCCGCTTTGCGGCCTGCACGGCGGAGGAGGACCAGCCGGAGGGAATGAGCCTGGACCTCGGCCTGATGAAGGCCTATACCGAAGGTTATATGAGCGAGGCGGGGTGCGTGCTGACCGACGCGGAGGTGGACAGCCTTGCGACGGGCGCGGCGGTTATTACCCTGGAGCTGGCGTCCCGCTTCCTGGGAGACTACCTGATCGGGGACAAATACTTCCGCATTGACTACCCGGAACAGAACCTGAGACGCGCCCAGGCACAGCTCAGGCTGTTTGTGGACATGATGGACCACATGGAGGAGATGCAGCAGATCGTGAAGGACTCCGCCGGGAGGGAATAAGCGTGGAGAACAAAGTTGCGTTAATCACCGGGATTACCGGGCAGGACGGATCCTATCTGGCCGAGTTTCTGCTGGAGAAGGGATATGAAGTGCACGGCATCCACAGGCGTTCGTCGATTACCAATCTGGGCCGGATCGAGCATCTGCTGGGCAGGGTCACCCTGCACGACGGGGATCTGTCCGATTCCAGCAGTCTGATCCGCATCATCGGGCTGACAAAGCCGGACGAGATCTACAACCTCGCCGCCCAGAGCCATGTGCAGGTCAGCTTCGATGTGCCGGAGTACAGCGGCGATGTGGATGCGCTGGGGGTCCTGCGCATCCTGGAAGCAGTCCGGATCCTTGGCCTGACGGAGAAGACCCGAGTGTATCAGGCGTCTACGTCTGAGCTGTTTGGCAAGGTGGAGGAGATTCCGCAGCGCGAGACGACCCCCTTCCACCCATACAGTCCGTACGCGGTGGCAAAACAGTACGGGTACTGGATCACAAAGGAGTACCGCGAGGCATACGGCATGTTTGCCGTGAACGGGATCCTCTTCAACCACGAGTCCGAGCGGCGCGGAGAGAACTTTGTCACCCGCAAGATCACCCTGGCGGCCGGGCGCATCGCCGAAGGCCTGCAGGATCATCTGGAGCTCGGCAATATGGATTCGCTCAGGGACTGGGGCTATGCAAAGGACTATGTGGAGTGCATGTGGCTGATCCTGCAGCAGGAGAAGCCGGACGACTTTGTCATCGCCACCGGAGAGCAGCACACCGTGAGGGACTTCACGGAGAAGGCCTTTGCCGCAAACGGCATCACGGTCCGCTGGGAGGGACAGGGCCTGGATGAGAAGGGCTATGACGCCGAGACGGGGAAGCTGCTGGTGTGCGTCAATCCGCAGTGGTTCCGCCCTACGGACGTGGACAATCTCTGGGGCGACCCCACCAAAGCGAAGACCGTGCTGGGCTGGAACCCGCAGAAGACCTCTTATGAGGAGCTGGTGCGGATCATGGCGGAGCACGACCGCGCTCTGGCAAAGAGAGAAAAGGCCATGAAAGCCGTGGAGGGATAGGCCGTGATGGACAAAAACGGAAAAATCTATGTCGCGGGACACCGGGGCATGGTGGGCTCGGCGATCTGCAGAGAACTGGAGAAGCAGGGATATCACAACATCGTCACCCGCACCCACGGCGAGCTGGACCTGCAGCGCCAGGAGCAGGTGGAGGCCTTCTTCGCCGCGGAGAAGCCGGATTACGTCTTCCTGGCGGCGGCGAAAGTGGGCGGCATTGTGGCAAACCAGAACGCCCTGGCGGACTTTATGTACGACAACATGATGCTGGAGATGAACGTGATCCACAGCGCGTGGAAAAACGGCTGCAAAAAGCTGCTCTTCCTGGGCTCCTCCTGCACCTACCCGCGCATGGCGCCGCAGCCGATGACCGAGTCCTGCCTGCTGACCGGCGAGCTGGAGAAGACCAACGAGGCCTACGCCCTGGCGAAGATCAGCGGGCTCAAATACTGCGAGTTTCTGAACCGGCAGTACGGCACGGACTATATCTCCGTGATGCCGACCAATCTCTACGGACCGAACGACAACTACCACCCGACCCACAGCCATGTGCTGCCTGCGCTGATCCGCCGCTTCCACGAGGCGAAGGAGAGCGGAGCCGGGTCGGTCACCTGCTGGGGGGACGGATCCCCGCTGCGGGAGTTTTTGTACGTGGAGGACCTTGCCAATCTGTGCGTCTTCCTGATGAATCACTACAGCGGCAGCGAGACGGTAAACGCCGGCACAGGCAAGGAACTGACGATCCGGGAGCTGACGCAACTGGTGGCGAAGGTGGTCGGATACACCGGGAAGATCGAGTGGGACACCACAAAGCCCAACGGCACGCCCCGCAAGCTTCTGGATGTGAGCAAGGCTACCGCCCTCGGCTGGACGTATCGGACCGAGCTGGAAGACGGGATCAGGCTGTCTTATCAGGATTTTCTCACCAACCCCATGAGGGCGGAGCGGTAAAGCGTATGAATATCGTCCTTCTTTCCGGAGGCTCCGGGAAGCGCCTGTGGCCGCTTTCCAACGACATCCGCTCCAAGCAGTTTATCAAGACCTTCCGAAAACCCGATCATGCTGTCCCGATGGGCACGGAGTATGCCGGGGACTATGAATCGATGGTACAGCGCATTTACCGCCAGATCCGGACGGTGGATGCGGATGCGACGGTGACGATTGCGACTTCCAAATCGCAGGTGTCCGCGATCCACAATCAGCTGGGCACGGATGTGGGCGTGTCGGTGGAACCCTGCCGCCGCGACACCTTCCCGGCGATCGCGCTGGCGACGGCGTATCTGCATGACGTGCAGGGGATCAGCCCGGACGAGGCCGTTGTGGTCTGCCCGGTGGATCCCTACGTCAACGACGATTATTTTGAAGCGCTGAGAGAGCTTTGGGAGCTGGCCCAGGCGGGGACGGCGAACCTTGTCCTGATGGGCATCGACCCGACCTATCCCAGCGAAAAGTACGGCTATATCATCCCTACGTCGAAAGACCGGGTCTCGAAGGTTGACACCTTCCGGGAAAAGCCTGACGCCGCCACGGCGCAGAAGTATATCGACGCGGGCGGTCTCTGGAACGGCGGCGTTTTCGCCTACAAGCTGCGCTATGTCCTGGAGCGGGCCCATGAGCTGATTGATTTTACGGATTATGAGGATCTGTTTGCCAGGTACGACACGCTGACCAAAATCAGCTTCGACTATGCAGTGGCGGAGCACGAGAAGGACATCGCAGTGCTTCGCTTTGCCGGCGAGTGGAAGGACCTTGGCACCTGGAACACTTTGACCGAGGCGATGGAAGAGGCGACGGTGGGCGACGCGCGCCTGGACGAGACCTGTGAGAACGTCCACGTGATCAACGAGCTGGGCGTTCCGATCCTGGTCATGGGCGGCAGGGACATGGTGGTTTCCGCAAGCCCGGAGGGGATCCTGGTCTCGGACAAGGAGCAGAGCTCCTACATTAAGCCCTATGTGGACGCCATCGACCGGCAGATCATGTTCGCGGAGAAGAGCTGGGGTTCCTACCGTGTTCTGGACGTAGGAGAAAGCTCTATGACGGTGAAGGTCACGCTCAATCCCGGACATGGGATGAATTACCACAGCCACGAGCGCCGGGACGAGGTGTGGACTGTGATCAGCGGCGAGGGCCGGACCATCGTCAACGGCATGGAGCAGCCGGTCCGGCCGGGGGATGTGATCACGATGGCGGCAGGCTGCAGACACACGGTGATTGCCGGCAGCGGCGGCCTGCAGATGATTGAGGTGCAGCTCGGCACGGACATCAGCGTCAGCGACAAGAAGAAATATGACATGCCGGGCTGAGGAGCGAAGACGATGAGCAGCAGACCCTTTATGCTGAGGCCCGCCGGGCAGGATTATCTGTGGGGCGGCTCAAGGCTGAACGATGATTTCAACCTTGGGATTGAGATTGCTCCTTTTGCCGAGGCGTGGGTGTGCTCGACCCATCCGGACGGAGAGTCCCTTCTCGAAGACGGCCGGCGCCTGAGCGCGGTGCTGCGGGAACACCCGGAATATCTGGGGACACATGTGCTGCGGACCACGGGAGGAAGGCCGGAACTGCCGATCCTGATCAAACTGATCGACGCCAAGCGCGATCTGAGCGTCCAGGTTCACCCGGATGACGAATATGCCAGACGGGTTGAGGGAGAGCTTGGCAAAACAGAGATGTGGTATGTGCTGGCGGCGCGCAGGGACGCGGAGCTGGTCTATGGCTTCCGGGAGGATATGGACGAGCAGCGCCTGCGGCGCGCTCTGGCCGACGGCAGCATCGGGCAGGTGCTTAACCATGTGCCGGTACGCCGGGACGATGTGTTCTTCATCGAGGCCGGGACGGTGCATGCCATCGGAGAGGGCTGCCTGATCGCGGAAATCCAGGAGAGCAGCAACGTGACCTACCGTCTCTACGATTATGACCGGACGGATAAAAACGGCAGGAAAAGGCCCCTGCATGTGGACAAAGCGCTGGAGGTGGCGAAGCTCTCCTCCTCCGCCGCGCCCCGGCAGCCCATGAGAGTGCTGAAGTATGAAAACGGCACTGCTTCGGAGCTGCTGACCCGCTGTCAGTACTTTCAGGTGGAGCGGCTGCTGCTGAACACCGAGAACCGGAAGCTGGCGGAGTTTTGCACCGGGTCAAACAGCTTCCACGCGCTGCTGTGTGTGGAGGGCTGCGGCGTGCTCTTCGGAGACGGCTTTATGCTGAACTTTTTCAAAGGCGACTGCGTCTTCGTCCCGGCGGACAGCATCCCGCTGCAGATACACGGGAAAGCGCAGATCCTGGATGTCAGCTGCTGATCGGAAAGGAAATGGAGATGGAAATGCACTATCGCGCGGAGTATGAAAAATGGCTCAGCCATACATCAGGCGAGCTGCAGGCCGAACTGAAAGCCATGAGCGAGACGGAGAAGGAAGACGCCTTTTACCGGAATCTGGCCTTTGGCACCGGAGGTCTGCGCGGGATCATCGGCGCCGGCACCAACCGGATGAACGTTTTCACTGTGGCAAGAGCCTCTCAGGGACTGGCGGACTATCTGCTGAAGCATGACCCCGCGCCTTCGGTTGTGATCGGCTTTGACAGCAGGCTCAAGTCAAATGTGTTCGCCGAGGAGGCGAGCGCTGTCTTCGCTGCCAACGGGATCCGGGTCTGGGCCTGGGACAGGCTTCTCCCGGTGCCGACGTTAAGCTATGCCGTCCGGGCGCTGCATGCGTCCGCCGGCGTGATGATCACGGCGTCACACAATCCCTCCAGGTATAACGGCTACAAGGTATACGGTGCTGACGGCTGCCAGATTACCACCGAGGCCGCGGCTGAGATCCTCGCGGAGATTGAGAAGGTGGACCTCTTCTCCGGCGTGAAGAGAATGGAACGCCGGGACGCAGAGCGAAGGAAGATTATCCGTTTCATCCCGGAGGAGGTGCTGAGCGCCTTCATCAAAGAGGTAAAGGGCCAGAGCGTCCTGTTTGGGGATGAGATCGACCGGGACGTGGCGATCGTCTATTCGCCGCTGAACGGCACCGGGCTTGAGCCCGTCACAAGGGTGCTGACAGAGAGCGGTTTTAGCAATATCACAGTGGTGGAAGAACAGCGGAACCCGGACGGGAACTTCCCGACCTGCCCATATCCGAACCCCGAGATCCGCGAGGCCATGGAACTGGGCCTGCGGTACTGCAAGCGCACGGGAGCCGATCTGCTTCTGGCCACCGATCCGGACTGCGACCGCTGCGGCATTGCAGTGAGAGACGGGGAGGATTACCGCCTCCTGACCGGGAATGAAGTGGGCCTGCTGCTTCTGGACTTCATCTGCAGCCAGAGGCGGAAGCATGGCAGGATGCCGGAACGCCCCGTTTTTGTGAAGACCGTCGTCACCATGGACCTGGCCGAGAAGATCGCAGAACACTACGGCGTTGAGACGGTGAACGTCCTGACGGGATTCAAGTTCATCGGGGAAGTGATCGGCAGGCTGGAGGCCGCCGGGCGGGAGAAGGACTATATCTGCGGCTTTGAGGAGTCCTACGGCTATCTGACCGGAGCCTATGTCCGGGACAAGGACGGAGTCGACGCCGCTTTCATGATCTCTGAGATGTTTGCTTACTACAGGACCCGGGGCGTCAGTCTTCCCGAGAAGCTGGAAGAACTGTACCGCAGCTACGGATACTGCAGGAACACTCTGCACAGTTATGAGTTTCCGGGCTCGTCCGGCATGGAGAAGATGCAGGCGATCATGCAGGCCTTCCACGGGGGGCTGGAGGCTGTCGGCGGTATGTCCGTTGTGAAGACCGAGGACTATCTCCCCGGGCTGAACGGCCTGCCCACCTCCGATGTGCTGAAGTTCTTCTTCGACGGCGGGGAGGAGAGAGGCTCCGTGGTGGTCCGCCCCTCCGGGACCGAGCCGAAGCTGAAGACTTATATCAGCGTGACGGCAGCGGACAGACCTGCCGCCGAAGCGGCGGAGAGCCGGATCCGGGTCGACCTGGAGAAGTTGCTGGCATGACCTGAACTCCGATGCAGCCTCCTGCGGCGGAGAGCGGGCAGCGAGGCTGCCCATGCGAACAATAGAATATCTTCATCCGGAACAACAGGGTTCTCTTCACACGGGATTTCTGTTGTTCTTGAACTGTCAGAAGGATTATGCTAAAATCATCCTGATATAAACAGGAAAAGCGCGGTGGATGTCTTATGCGGGAACCGATCCAAAAGCAAAAAGTGAATCTGGAGGGGAAGACCATTCTGGTGACAGGCTCACCCGGGTTCATCGGGGCATATCTGGTGAACCGTCTGCTGAAGGAGCTCTCCGGCGGGCATGTGATCAGTCTGGACTGCATGAACGACTATTACGAAGTCAGCCTGAAGGAATGGCGGCTGCGTCAGATCGAGAAAGCCGCCGAGTCATCACCGGTCCGGCATACCTTTGTCCGGGGGAACCTTGCGGACAAAGAGCTGCTGGAACAGGTGTTTACGGAGTACCGGCCGGCTGTGGTGGTGAACCTCGCCGCCCAGGGGGGTGTGCGGTATTCGATCGATCACCCGGAGGCGTATATCGAGTCCAATCTGATCGGGTTTTTCAATCTTCTGGAAGCCTGCCGGCATCATCCGGTCGAGCATCTGGTCTATGCCTCGTCTTCGTCCGTCTACGGCGGGAACAAAAAAGTCCCTTTCAGTGTGGACGACCGGGTGGATCACCCGGTATCGCTCTACGCGGCGACCAAGAAGAGCGACGAGCTGCTGGCCCATGCCTACAGCAAGCTCTATGACATCCCGTCTACCGGCTTGCGCTTCTTCACGGTTTACGGTCCGGCAGGCCGCCCGGATATGTTCTATTACTCCGCAACGAAAAAGCTCTCCGAGGGCGGCACGATCCGCATTTTCAACTACGGCAACATGAAACGGGACTTCACCTATGTCGATGATATCGTGGAAGGGATCCTGCGGGTCATGCAGGGAGCGCCTGAGCGTCAAACCGGCGAGGACGGGCTTCCGATTCCGCCTTATGCGGTGTACAACATCGGCGGCGGACAGCCTGAGAACCTGCTGGACTTTGTGGCGACCCTGCAGGAAGAGCTTGTGCGGGCGGAGATCCTTCCGCCGGACTATGACTTTGAAGCGCACCGCGAGCTGGTCGGCATGCAGGTGGGCGATGTGCCGGTGACCTACGCCGACTCGGAGGCGCTGGAACGGGACTACGGTTTTACCCCGAAGATCGGCATCCGGGAGGGTCTGCGCAGATTTGCCGAGTGGTACCGGGAATACTACCGGTGAGCGCTGACCGATACGGAAAGATAACTCTGAGGAGGAAGAGAATATGAAGGGAATCATTCTTGCAGGGGGCAGCGGAACCCGGCTCTATCCGCTGACCAAAGTGACCTCCAAGCAGCTTCTGCCGGTCTATGACAAGCCGATGATCTATTATCCGCTCTCCACGCTGATGCTGGCGGAAATCCGCGATGTGCTGATCATCTCGACACCCGAGGACACGCCCCGTTTTGAGACCCTGCTGGGAGACGGATCGCAGTTCGGCATGAATCTTTCCTACTGCGTGCAGCCCTCGCCGGACGGTCTGGCACAGGCGTTCATCCTGGGGGAGGAGTTCCTCAGCGGAGAAGCCGGGGCAATGGTCCTCGGGGATAATATCTTCTATGGCAACGGCTTTGTCAAGCTGCTGCGCGCGGCGGCGAAGGACGCCGAGAACAACGGGAGGGCGACGGTGTTCGGCTACTATGTGACCGATCCGGAGCGCTTCGGCGTGGTGGCCTTCGATGACGACGGAAAGGTCACGAGCATTGAGGAGAAGCCCAGAGAACCGAAGAGCAACTATGCGGTAACCGGGCTCTACTTTTACCCCGGGGATGTGAGCAAACGGGCAAACCTGGTAGAGCCCAGCGCCCGGGGAGAAATGGAGATCACGACCCTGAACGAGATGTATCTGAAGGACGGACTCCTGGATGTGCAGATTCTGGGCCGCGGCTTTGCGTGGCTGGACACGGGGACCTTCGCCTCGCTGCTGGACGCGTCCAACTTTGTCGAGACCATCGAAAACCGGCAGGGGATCACCATCTCGGCGCCGGAGGAGATCGCATATTACAACGAGTGGATCGACAGGGACAGGCTGCTGGAGGCAGCGGCCATGTACGGCAAAAGCCCCTATGGCGAGCACCTGAAAGCCGTTGCCGAGGGCCGGGTCCGCTTCTGAGAGACCGAGCGGCTTGTCGAGAGCATATGCAAAAAAGAGGTACCGGGAACGGGAATGTTCTCGGTACCTTTTGATCATGTATGGGATTTGGCTTGCCCGGGGTGCTCTGCGGTCTGCCCGGGATCCGGCGCAGAGCGCACAGAGACAGAGCGGTCAGAAAATCACTTCTTGTCCAGCCAGTCGCAGGCGGAGAGCGCCGCGACGTTGCCCTCGCCGACGGCCTTGGCCAGCTGCAGGGGCTTGCCGGTGCAGTCGCCCGCGGCAAAGACGCCGGGGACCGCGGTCGCCATGTGACGGTCGACGACGATGCCGCCGTTTTCGTAAGTGAGGCCGGGGACCAGCTGCGTGACAGAGACGGTGTCCTTGATGATAAAGACGCAGTCCACCTTGTGGCTTTCGCCGGCGAAGGTCAGCGTGTCGGCCTTCATCCCGCCGGTGATCTCATATTTGCCGTTCTTCTCAAAGCGCAGGACCTGACAGCCGATGCCCTCCAGGAAATTGGCATCCTGTTTCGCTTCTTCACCGCCGCCGACAACGGCGACAGTCTTGCCGCGGTAAAGCATCCCGTCGCAGGTGGCGCAGTAGCTGACGCCGCGGCCGAGGTACTCCGCCTCGCCGGGATAGAGCTTCTCACGGGTGATGCCGGCGGTGATGATAATGCTGCGCGCCATGTAGTAATCGCTCCCGACCGCAACGCCGAAGGTCTCGTCCATCGGGAGGACGGAGATGGTGCGGCCTTCGATGATAAACGCGCCGGTGTCCTCCAGCTGCTTCCGGAAGAGCGCGGACAGCTCCGCCCCGGTCATGGGCGGCAGACCCGGATAGTTGGTGATCTTCTCCGCCTTGTAAAGACTGCTGGTCTCCGGCTTGTTGGTGACGACGGCGATGCTCTTGCCGCGGTTGCGCAGCGTCATGGCAGCGCTGGTGGCGGCGGAACCGCCGCCGACAATCAGAACGTCATAAAGTTGATCCATGTTGTATTCCTCCAATGGGTGTTTTGAACAGAATAACATAAAAAAGATGAAAACGCAATTGAAGAAAGCTCGTTCTGCAGAAAATGCCGTTTTTGTGAAAAACAGCGGCCGAAGCCGGATGCGAAGGAAGTGGGGCGAGGGGCTTGTTTGCCACTTGTCAAGAGAGGGAAAATTGAGTATAATATCTTATTCATTCTTTGGAGCAGCAGGGAGGACCGGAGAACATGGAAGAAACCGGAAGAAATTTTATTGAAGATTTTATCATCGAGGATCTCGGCAAGGACGGACAGTTTGAGGGGATGCAGATCCACACCCGTTTCCCGCCGGAACCCAACGGCTATCTGCATATCGGCCACTGCAAGGCGCTGACCATCGACTTCAGTACGGCGGAGCATTTCGGCGGACTGTGCAATCTGCGCTTTGACGACACCAACCCCGCCAAAGAGGACACGGAGTACGTGGAAGCCATTCAGCAGGACATCCACTGGCTGGGCTTTGACTGGGGCGACAGACTGTTCTACGGATCGGATTATTTTGACAAGACCTATGAATACGCGCTGGAGCTGATCAGGAAAGGCCTCGCCTATGTCTGCGAGCTGACGCCGGAACAGTTCCGCGAGTACCGCGGCGACACGACCCACCCGGCGGTGAGCCCGTGGCGCGACCGCCCCGTTGAGGAGAACCTGGATCTTTTCGAGCGGATGAAGAACGGGGAGTTCCCGGAGGGAAAGTACACCCTGCGCGCGAAGATCGACCTTGCCAGCGGCAACTTTAACATGCGTGACCCGGTCCTGTACCGTATCCGTTATATCGAGCACCACCGCCAGGGGACCAAGTGGTGCATCTTCCCGATGTATGACTTTGCCCATCCGATCCAGGACGCCCTGGAGGGCATCACCCACTCCCTCTGCTCCCTCGAGTACGAAGCACACCGGCCCCTCTATGACTGGGTTGTGACGAATGTCAGCATCCCGTATCACAAGCCGCGTCAGATTGAGTTTGCGCGCCTCGGCATCAACTATACCGTCATGTCCAAGCGGAAGCTCCGCCGCCTCGTGGAAGAGGGGCGTGTGTCCGGCTGGGATGACCCGCGCATGCCGACCCTCTGCGGACTGCGCCGCCGCGGTTACACCTCCCGTGCGATCCGTACCTTCTGCGAGAAGATCGGCGTCAGCAAGGTGGATTCCACTGTGGACTGGGCGCTGCTGGAGAGCTGCCTGCGCGATGATCTGAATGCCCATGCCCGCCGCGTAATGGCGGTGCTGCACCCGCTGAAGCTTGTCATCACAAACTACCCCGAGGGACAGACCGAGACGCTCCCTGTGGAGAACAACCCGCTGGATCCCGAGGCCGGTACGAGAGAGGTCAGCTTCTCGAGAGAGCTCTATATCGAGCAGGACGACTTTATGGAAGTCCCCGCGCCGAAGTATAAGCGTATGCACCCCGGCTTTGAGGTGCGCCTGAAGGGGGCCTACCTGGTCACCTGTACGGGCGTTGAGAAGGACGCCGACGGCAACATCACCGCTGTCCTCGCCACCTACGACCCCGAGAGCCGCGGCGGCGACCCGGCGGACGGACGCAAGGTCAAGGGCGCGACGATCCACTGGGTGGACGCGAATACCGCCGCCGATGCCGAGGTCCGGGTCTATGACTATCTCTTTACCGATCCCGATCCCGACGGCCCGGATAAGGACTTCCTGGACCATCTGAATCCCGAGAGCCTCGTGACGCTGACCGGATGCAAGGTCGAGGCCTGCCTCAATGAGATCGCCATGCCGGAAGCGGGGAAGGACGCCGAGAGCTTCCAGTTCCTGCGGCAGGGCTACTTCTGCCTGGACAACCGCGATGCAAAGCCCGGCCGGCTGGTCTTCAACCGCGCCGTCGCGCTGAAGGACAGCTTCCGCAGGTAATCCGGGCTTCCGTACCGTATAAAGGATCATGGATCAGTTCAAACTACATTCCGATTATCAGCCCATGGGCGATCAGCCGGCAGCGATCGACGCGCTGGTCGCCGGCATTGAAAACGGCATCGACGAGCAGGTCCTGCTGGGCGTCACCGGCTCGGGCAAGACGTTCACGATGGCCAATGTCATCCAGCGCTGCAACCGGCCAACGCTGGTCCTCGCCCACAACAAGACTCTTGCCGCACAGCTCTGCAGCGAGTTCCGGGAGTTCTTCCCGGAAAACGCTGTGGAGTATTTTGTCAGTTATTACGACTACTACCAGCCCGAGGCCTATATCCCCCACACGGACACCTTCATCGAGAAGGACGCCTCCATCAACGACGAGATCGAGCGTCTGCGCCACAGCGCCACCGCCAGCCTGTTTGAGCGGCGGGATGTGATCGTCGTGGCATCGGTCAGCTGCATCTACGGGCTGGGGGATCCCATCGACTATGCCAACATGGTGATCTCGCTGCGCCCCGGGCAGACCAGAGACTTTGACGAGCTGCTGCGCAAGCTGGTGGAGATCCGCTATGAGCGCAACGACCTGGCCTTTGAGCGCAACAAGTTCCGGGTTCGGGGCGACAGTGTGGAGATCTTCCCGGTCTACTCCCATGACAAGGCAATCCGTGTGGAGTTCTTCGGCGACGAGATCGACCGCATCAGCGAGATCAATGTCGTCACCGGCAACGCCACCCGCGTCCTGAACCATGTGGCCATCTATCCGGCCAGCCACTACGTCACGACAAAAGAGAAAATGGCCTCCGCCATCGAGCGCATCCGTCAGGAGTGCGATGAACGGGTTGCCTATTTTGAGGCGAACAACCGGCTTATCGAGGCGCAACGCATCCGCCAGAGGACGGACTATGACATTGAGATGATGCAGGAACTGGGCTACTGCAGCGGCATCGAGAACTATTCCCGCGTGATCTCAAACCGGGCCCCGGGGTCTCCGCCGATGACACTGCTGGACTACTTCCCGAAGGACTTCCTGCTCTTCGTGGATGAGAGCCATGTGACGCTGCCCCAGGTGCGGGCCATGTACCGCGGCGATCGGGCGAGGAAGGATTCGCTGGTGGAATACGGATTCCGCCTGCCCTCCGCCTACGACAACCGCCCCCTGATGTTCAACGAGTTTGAGCAGCGCATCCACCAGCGGGTCTACGTCTCGGCAACGCCGGGACCCTATGAGCGCGAGCGCGCCGGCCAGCTGGCGGAACAGATCATCCGCCCGACAGGCCTGCTGGATCCCGAGATCTTTGTCCGGCCCATCGAGGGCCAGATCGACGACCTCGTCGGCGAGATCAACGCCAAGATCGATATGGGTCAGCGCTCTTTGGTGACGACCCTGACCAAGAAGATGGCGGAGGACCTCTCCGAGTACCTCTCTGCCGCGGGGATCAAGACCCGCTATATGCACCATGATATCGGCACCATCGAGCGCATGGAGATCATCCGCGATCTGCGCGCCGGCGCCTTCGACGTGCTGGTGGGCATCAACCTCCTGCGCGAAGGCCTGGACATTCCCGAAGTCGGCCTGGTGGCGATCCTGGACGCGGACAAGGAGGGCTTCCTCCGGAGCGAGACCAGCCTGATCCAGACCGTAGGCCGCGCGGCCCGGAACGCCGACAGCAAGGTGCTCATGTACGCCGATGTGGTCACGCCGTCGATGCGCGCCTGCATCGACGAGACCCGGCGCCGCCGCAGAAAGCAGCAGGCGTACAACGAAGAACACGGCATCGTCCCGAAAACAATTGTCAAGGATATCCGCGACATCATCGAGATTTCCAGCGCGGCCGACGCCGTGACAAAAGCAAACGGCGTCAAGCTTACGACAGCCGAGAGAAAGAAGCTGATCGACGAGCTGGAAGCGAAGATGCGCAAGGCAGCCCAGATGCTGGAGTACGAGATCGCCGCGCAGCTGCGTGATGAGATTATCCGGCTGAGAGGCGAAAAGTAACAGGTCTGTACCCCACCCCCTCCGGGGGTGGGGCGGCGAGCAGCCTGTTTGACGAGATCATTCGGCTAAGAGACGAAAAATAACAGGTCTGTACCCCACCCCCTCCGGGGGCGGGGCGGCGATCAGCCTGTTTGACGAGATCATCCGGCTTCGGGGAGAAAAATAAAATCATCCATTACCACTCGGGGAGTGACGATCATGAAACTTATGCTCATCGACGGCAACAGCATTGTCAACCGCGCTTTTTACGGCATCCGGGAGCTGAATGCCCCGGATGGCACACCGACCAACGCCATCTACGGTTTCCTCGCGATCCTGCAGCATCTGTACCAGGATCTGCAGCCGGAGGCGATCTGCGTCGCCTTCGACCGGCGGGAGCCTACATTCCGCCACAGGAGCTATGACTTCTATAAGGCGCAGCGCAAACCGATGCCGGAGGAGCTGGCGGTGCAAATGCCCGTGCTGAAGGAACTGCTGGACACCATGGGGGTAAAGCGGCTGGAACTGGCGGGCTATGAGGCGGACGACATCCTCGGCACCCTTTCCCGTACGGCGGAGGAGCAGGGGATCGACTGCGTCATTGTCACGGGGGACAAGGACAGCCTGCAGCTGGTTTCGGACCGCACGACTGTGTGCAACGTCAAGAGCCGCATGGGGAAGACCGAGACGATCCTCTATACCCCCGAGCGCTTCCGGGAGGAGTACGGCTTTGAGCCGCCCCTCATGGTGGACCTCAAGGCCCTCATGGGTGACAGCTCCGACAACATTCCCGGCGTCCCCGGCATTGGGGAGAAGACGGCCATGGACCTGATCCGGCGCTACGGCGGCATCGGGGAGATCTATCGGGATCTCGATGCGCTGGATGTCAAAGAAGGCGTACGGAAAAAACTGGCGGCCGGGCAGGACAGCGCCAACAGTTCTTACTGGCTGGCGACGATCTTCCGGGAGGTGCCTCTGGACTGCGGCGAGGCGGAATGCTTCCGCTGGCAGCTGCATCGCAGCCCCGAGCTGCTTGCGGCGATGAAGAAGCTGGGCTTCCGCAGGATGATCGAACAGTGGCGCCTGACTGAGCTGGAGACCGGAACGCCGGAGGCGGGACTCGAACCCACACGGGAAGAAAAGCCCACGGAGCGCCATACCGTTACGGCGGATGAGCTCCCCGTATTTACAGGGAGGCTGCAATCGGCGGCCTTTGCCGCGGTCGAGTGCCTGAACGGGAGTGGGGAACTGGAACTCTGCCTCGCGGAAGAACCGGATACGGTCTACAGTCTCAGCCGTCTGGAGATCGGGGAAGCGTATGACGGCTTCTGCCGGACGCTCTTTTCGCCGGATGTCAGAAAGACCGCCCACAATGTGAAGGACCTTATGAACCGTCTGAATGCCGAGGGCCTTTCAAGAGACGGGTTTGTCTTCGACACGGCCCTGGCGGCCTATCTTCTGCGCGCGACCGACAGCAGCTATCTTCTGCCGGAGCTGAGCGATCGCTACCTGAGCCGGGAGTTGAACGGCGCGGCGGCCGTCACAGCGCTCACGCCCGTCCTCCGGGAAAAACTGGAGGCTGACGGACAGACAAAGCTCTTTGAAGAGATCGAGCTGCCGCTCTGCCGGGTTCTCTCGGAGATGGAGGAAACAGGCTTCCTGGTGGACCGCCAGGCGCTTGCCGCCTTCGGCCAGAGCCTCACGGCCGGGATCGAACAGCTGGAGGAGGAGATCTGGGCCCTGGCGGGGCACGACTTCAACATCCTCTCGACCAAACAGCTGGGACAGGTCCTGTTCGAGGAGCTGGCGCTCCCTGCCGGGAAGAAGACCAAGACCGGCTGGAGCACCAATGTCGATGTGCTGGAAAAGCTGCGTGACCGGCATCCCATTGTGCAGAAGGTGTTGGACTACCGGACTCTGACAAAGCTCAAGAGCACCTATGCCGACGGGCTCCTGAAGGTCATCGGACCGGACGGGCGCATCCATACGAGCTTCCAGATGACTGTGACGGCAACAGGGCGCCTCTCTTCGACCGAACCGAACCTGCAGAACATCCCGGTCCGTAAGGAACTCGGTGCTCAGATCCGCACCATGTTTGCGGCGCCGGAGGGGAAGCTGCTGGTGGACGCTGACTACAGCCAGATCGAGCTGCGGCTGCTGGCGCACATCTCCGGCGATACCGCAATGCAGGAGGCTTTTCTCTCCGGGGAGGACTTCCACGCCGTGACGGCGTCCAAGGTCTTCAACGTGCCTCTGCCGGAGGTCAGCCATCTGCTCCGCAGCCGGGCGAAGGCGGTCAACTTCGGCATCGTTTACGGCATCTCGGCCTTCTCGCTGGCACAGGATATCGGGGTGCGCCCTGCCGAAGCAAAGGCCTATATGGAGGCCTATCTGGATCGCTACAGCGGTGTGCGGGATTATATGCACGACATCGTCGAGACCGCCAGGCGCGAAGGCTGTGTCCGTACGCTCTGGGGCCGGCGCAGAGACCTTCCGGAGCTCAAGAGCGCCAACTTCAACACAAGATCGTTCGGCGAACGCGTCGCCCTCAATATGCCCATCCAGGGGACAGCGGCGGACATCATCAAGCTGGCGATGGTCCGGGTGCGTGACCGCCTGACGAGGGAGTGCCCGGAGGCACGGATGGTGCTTCAGGTCCACGATGAACTGATTGTCGAGTGCCCTGAAGCGCTTGCCCCGCAGGTGGAAGCCCTTCTCGCGGAAGAGATGGAACAGGTCGTACATTTGTCCGTTCCGCTGACGGTAGAGGCCAAGTCCGCCCGCACCTGGGCGGAGGCGCACTGACGTCGGACCAGATTCCGAATCACCCGCTTCGCCGGGCGCTTCTTTGATATCACGAGATTGAAAACAGAACCAGTTGCAAGTCATGAAGGATTCTATTGAAGTTGTTACATCAGAGGCGGCCGGGCAGCTGGCCGAGATCGAAGCGGAATGCTTTCAGCACCCGCTGGAGAAACGGCAGATTGCCCGTCTGCTGGAGGACGGGAATACCTGTTTCCTTGCGGCACGCGACGGCGAAGTCCTCACGGGATCTGTTTGGGTCCAGACGGTCCTGGACGAGGGCTATATCGGGAATGTCGCGGTTCGCCCGGCATACCGGCGCAGGGGAATCGCCGATGCCCTGCTGGAGGCGCTGGACCGCCTCGCCGGGGAGAGAGGGCTCTCTTTCCTGACGCTGGAAGTGCGATCGTCCAACCGCCCCGCGGTCTCGCTCTATGAAAAGCACGGTTATGCCCGTGTCGGACTGCGCCCGGCCTATTACAGCGACCCGCGGGAAGACGCCGTCCTTATGTCAAAGTATTGGAAGCAGGAGAAACCATGAATATATTGTCTTTTGAATCCACCTGTGATGAGACCGCCGTCGCCATTGTCGCCGACGGACGGAAAGTCCTCACGGACCAGATCTTTTCCCAGGCGAAGCTCCACGCGGTCTATGGGGGAGTGGTGCCTGAGATCGCATCCCGCAGCCATGTGGAGGCGATTTCGCTTCTGACGGAGCGCGCTCTCGAGGATGCAGGGCTTACCAGAGGGCAGATCGACGCGGTAGCGGTGTCCTATGCGCCCGGCCTGATTGGCGCTGTGCTGGTGGGCGTGAACTTTGCCAAAGCCGTTGCCTCGGTGCTGGGGGTCCCGCTTATCCCGGTGCACCACATCCGGGGGCATATTGCGGCCAATTATCTGGCCTTTCCGGAGCTGGAGCCGCCTTTTGTGTGCCTCGCCATCTCCGGCGGCAACACGCTGATCATCGACGTCCGGGACTATACCGACATGCACATCCTCGGCGCGACCAGAGACGACGCGGCGGGGGAGTGCTTCGATAAGACCGCACGGGTGCTTGGACTGCCCTATCCGGGCGGCAAGCCCATCGACGACCTTGCAAAGGGCGGGGATGACACCAGGTACCAGTTCCCGATCGCACATGTGGAGGGGAGACCCTATGACATGAGCTTCTCCGGCCTGAAAACTGCCGTCATCAACCTGGCCCACCACGCGGAACAGACGGGGGAGGAACTGGACCGCCCGGCTCTGGCGGCCTCTTTCACCAAGGCGGTCAGCGACAGCCTGGTCCCGCGCACCATGCAGGCAGTGAAGGCGCTGGAGTATCGGAAGCTGGCGGTGGCGGGAGGCGTTGCGGCCAATTCCCGCATCCGCAGCGACTTTCAGAAGGCAGCGGAAGAGGCCGGCGTCGCGCTCTTTATCCCTCCCCTGAAGCTCTGCGGGGATAACGGCGCCATGATCGGCGCCCAGGGCTATTACGAGTACCTCGCGGGGACACGGGCGGGCAGCGATCTGAACGCCTATGCCAGCATGGATGTGTCCCACAGCTATTCTGCCTGAGGAGAGCGGCAAGACGATGAGACAGATTACCGATCCGGAGAAGAAAAAGCAGATGGAGGGGCACCGGGAGCGCCTGCGCCGACGCTTCCAGGACGAGGGGATCGACTCGTTCCGGGAGGACTACGAGGTGCTGGAGCTGCTGCTGCAGTATGCCCTGCCGCGAAGAGACACCAAAGCGCTCGCAAAGAAGCTGATCGAGCACTTCGGCAGCCTGCATGAGGTCCTGGACGCAAGCCAGAAGGAGCTTGTGGATGCCGGTGTCACAGAGAACACCGCGGTCCTGATCACGCTGATCCCGGCGGTCGAAAAGCGCTATCACATGTCCAGGGCGAAAGGCCTGACCCATGTTCGCAGCACAGCGGATGCGGGACAGATCTGCACGGCGATGTTCCGCAACCAGAGGGATGAGAGCGTGCGGGTTCTCTGCCTGAATGCGGGAGGGAAGATCGTGAAGCGGGCAGAGCTTGTAAAAGGCGATGTGAACGCGGTGCATTTTCCGGTTCGGAAGATCGTAGAGACAGCAGTAGGCTGCAAAGCGGTCTCCGTCATTCTGACGCACAACCATCCGGGCGGCACGCTGGCGCCCTCCCGCGAAGACCTCGATGCGACACAGGCGGCGAAGGCCGCGCTCGAGACCGTCGGCGTGAGACTGGTGGACCATCTGATCGTCGCGGAAGGGGATTACTGCTCGTTGCGGGAGAACGGCTTTCTGTAAGAATAAAGGTTATGGAAACCAAAAAACGATACTATTTTGTCACCGGTTTCCGTGACGGTCGGGGTGAAAAAAGAAAAAAACCGGTAATGCGGTCAAAAAAACAATCCGGACCTGTCGAAAACTCTGTTCAAACTGTCAATAACTTTTCTTCATGGGATGGGTGAGTTCTCTGTTATGTAACCTGATCACCCCTCCAATAGGACCGAATCTGACGAAATCAGCAGAATTTGAAAGAGGAAAGAAAACAGTTGACGAAAAAGCCCACTTGTGGTAAGATATCTGAGCTTTCGGGGAAATGCTGGATTAGCTCAGCCGGTAGAGCGCCTGATTCGTAATCATGAGGTCGCGAGTTCGAATCTCGCATCCAGCTCCAAAAAGCGAGAACAATTCAGAGACAAAACGAATGGTTTTAATCTGGATTGTTCTTTTTTAATTACTTTATGCACTGAAAGCCGAAATATTCATTTTTGGCTATTTCTGGGGATACCCTCAAAAACTTTACAAAAAACTTTACGGGTATAAAAAACAGGCTCGAAAAAGAGATGCAGAGGATCTTTACTGACCCTCTGCATTGTTGTTTTCTCCGGAGACTTTCTTCTCCTGCTCCGCCTTCTTTGAGGCAAGGGCGGCGCGGACAGTTTGACCGGCGGCGCGAACATCACGATCTGTCGCATGAACATATGTCCGAAGCGTGATATTGATGTCGCTATGTCCAAGCCGCTTTGATACAGCAGCTACATCAACACCGTTCCTGATCGCGATTGATGCGGAGCTGTGACGGATGCGGTGAGGATGAAATCCTGTTATTCCGTATTTGTCACCGAATTTCTTGAAATATCGTGTAGGACTATCTGGATGCATGGGCTCGTCTGTTCCATCCTGATTGAAGACCCAGGGCGACAAGTGGACAACCTTCTTACCAGTCTTTTCTGCACGCTTCTTTGCGCGTTCTGTCTGATCATCATGCAGAGCGTTCAAAAGTGCGACCGTCTCAGCACCGATGTCAATAACCCGTTCTGTGCCATTCTTTGGAGTTCCGATATAGACGCCCTTCTCCGGTGTGTATTGGAGGCTCCGCTCGACGGTCACGGTCTCATCGTTGGAATTAATATCAGACCATTTCAGAGCTGTCAATTCCCCGCGCCGACAACCTGTGTCAATAGCAAGATTGATGTAAGCCCTCCACTTCAACGGCTCATGACTCAGACAGTCCATGATATAGACAAGTTCATCCTCAACAAATGCCTGATCCGCTTCCGAAGCCGCCGGTGCATTCTTTGGTTTTTTCGGACGGTCCACCCACAACATCGGGGAGATGGGAATGCTACCGTCTTTGAATGCAGAATCGAACAGACCACGGAGCACCACATGAAGTGTTCTGGCAGATGAAAGGGACATTCCAGATTTTTGAAAGTCCAGCAGCAGCTTCTTCAACATGGAAGCGTTGACATCTTTGAGAAGGCTATTACCAATTTCAGGAAGCACGTACTTGTCAAGGAACATTTGATATGAGGAACGTGTGGTCTCTGCAAGTTCTAACTCTTTTCCTGCCATCCAGACACCTTCTGCATACTGGCGGACTGTCAGGAGTTGAGCCTGTTTTGCTTTTTCCTCCGCAGCCTTCTTCTCTTCTGCCTCCCGGAGTTCTTTCTTCTCCGCATTGTTTTTGATGAGACCGGCGTCAACATCCTTCTGGAACTGACTGACAGCTTTTTCCAATTCTTCCAGTGCGCGCTTTTCAGAATAGGGCTCCCCGGATGTTTTCGTCGGCCAGTAGAACCTCTTTGAATACGGAGACTGTCCACGGCCACGGGACGCCTGAATAATCCAGTACCGGCGCCCGTCTTTAGTTGTCCGCAGTTTTGTTGCGCTTGCCATTGCTATCTCCCTTCATCATCTGTTCTCTCAGCTTGTGCAATCCATTTTGAATAAGTACCAGAAAGACTGCTTGCATGTTTTCCATAGGCATTTCAAGAGCGCGCCATCCTTGCTTCTTATCCTCAGAAAGAACAACGGATTCTTTATAAACAACGTCTTCTGTTTTCATATAATCTATTCCGGCCTCAACTGGAATACCATTTTCTTTTTCTACAATTCGTTGCTGAATCCACTCATCGGTTGAATTAAACCGTGGCTCAGGAGGTAATGAAAAATACTTAAATCGCCCGGTTAAATATTCTGCTATATTCGACAATACCATTTTCCCAACAGGAAAGTTTTCCAATAAAGTATTTATTGCAAATAGCGTTTGCTTATCTTGAACCGATGGAGTTAGACGGCTTTTTATTATATTATCTTTGATTATATACTCTTCTGATTCCCCGTGTTGGAGCTTGTGTAACCGTTCAACAGCAACAGTTGAAAGCCCCGTATATTCTGAAATCATTTTAACAGTATCGTCTCTTGAATACTGATTCTCAGGAGCTAACCCTAATAACCAGTCAGCAGAAACACCGAAAGTCTTACAGATATTTACAATATCATCAGCCTTAACATTATAACCGCCAGTCTCCCAGTTGTTAACGGTTGACCGCTTAACCTCTAACTTTTCCCCGAACTCTTTACCAGACAAGCCTAACCTTACCCGTAATTTGCCGATTCTTTCATTGATTTCAAGTCTAACCACTTAATACCACCACCTATTTTTTAGTTTTAAGTCAAAATAAATAATATGACTTATTCATCTTTACTTTTACGTTTGAGTCAATTATAATTCAGATGACTTAAAAAGTCAAGATAAATGTAACCGGTTATAGAGGCTTTTTGTGTGTTTACAGAAAGGTGGTATTTATGGACATAATCAGTGAACAGGCAAAGCGAGAACGTGCTTCTTATATGCGCGAATATCGAAGAATGCACCCAGAAAAGACAAGAGAGATCAACAAGCGGTACTGGGAAAAAAGAGCAAGGAAGAAGGAGGCGGAGCTCCGTGAGACCAGATCCGAAGACAGTTGATCCAAATGCAAGGTATCAACCGTTAAACAGCGCGGCGCGGATGTCAGGATTGTCCAGGGCATTCATACTCAAAGGATGCAAAAGTGGAGAAGTCCCACACATAAAAGTTGGCTCAGATTTTCGAGTCGATTATCCTGCGTGGATGGCAAAGATGTCACGGGAGGTGGTCTGAATGCCTTCCATTAAGGATGCGCTAACCTATACGGTGCAGAACGGACTAAGGCCTCCGCTCCCGATTCTTCCAATATTTCCACACAGGAAGACACCTCTCATCGACGGCGGATTCCATGAGGCGACGGCAGATCCTGCATGGATTCATGCATGGTGGAAGAAATGGCCGGATGCAAATATCGGGATGTGGACAAAAGGCTTTGTAGTTCTCGATATAGACCATCACACAGAGGATGCTGACGGTGCAGATTCATTGCGGGAACTGGAACAGGAATACGGAGAACTGCCTGAAACGTGGATCGTTCTGACGCCGACAGGCGGAGCACATTATTATTTTCGATGTGATGATCCGGCGCTGACAGTGGGAACAGCGATTGCACCGGGAATTGATTTTCGCGCTGCCGGCGGATATGTATTACTTCCACCATCCATCCATCCGAACGGTGGTCAATATGAATGGGACGCTGGCCATATGCCGCACGAGACACCACTTGCTGACCTGCCGGAATGGCTCCACCAGTTGATCCTCCGGAAGATGGAAAAGAGGCCGTTCTCTCTTGCAACGTCAGAGATCCCGGAGCGAATCCCCGTAGGAGAGCGGAACAATGCTCTTTTCAAGATCGCGTGTTCACTGCGTGCGAAAAATTTGACCGTCGAGGAAATACTCCCGTCCATGAGGTTAATTAACCGTAGATGTGATGTACCACTGGAAGAGCCGGAACTTCTTACGCTGTGCAAAAGTACAGAGCGATATAAGCGAGGACCATCCAACGATAACAGCGAGGACAGAAACCAAACATACAAGCGGGGGCGAAAGATAAAACCGCAGTTGACCATTGACACGTTGGAGCAATGGCTGGATGACAACGGAATTTCCCTGCGGCGAAATGTCATTACGCATGACATCAAGGTCGAAGGTGTGCCTTCTGTATACGACCCGGAAGATATCAACTCGAAATTGGGCGTTATCATTCATGATCAGGTGAAACAGCAGTTCAGTTGCAACGTGAACCAAATAGGTGATCTTCTCGGTGTGATTGCAGGAAAGCATCGTTATAACCCGGTGCTGGATATGCTGGCAGAGGCTCCCACATGGGATGGCATAGACAGGATATCAGAGACCTATGAGATCCTCCACGTTTCTGAAGATGACACGCTGTCTCGCTCCCTCATCAGGAAATGGTATATGCAGACTGTGGCCATTGCAGGAAACGAACTCGGCCCCATCGCTTTTGGTGCAGATGGTATTCTCGTTCTCCAAGGTCCACAGGGCATCGGAAAAACAAGCTTTTGTAGAAAGATTGCTGTTCGTCCGGAGTTTTGGAAACTAGGGCTCTATGTCGATAGCCGGGACAAAGATACCACTCGAAGGGCGACCTCCTGCTGGATCGGTGAACTCGGCGAAATCGAAACCACACTCAGATCCGACCTCGAACGCCTGAAAGCATTCATCACCGCCGAAGTGGATGAGTACCGGCTCCCATATGGCCGTGCAGATGTGAAGCTAGCGCGCCGGACATCGTTTATTGCAACCTGCAACTCTGCCCGATTCCTGATTGATCCGTCAGGCTCCCGGCGATTCTGGACAGTACCAATCACACACATAGACCTTGACGCACTGGCGAATCTGGACGCCCTCCAACTGTGGAAGCAGGTTGAAGTGTTGGTCAAAGAAAATCCCCAGGGATTCCGACTGACTCAGATTGAACAGGCGGAGCTTGCCCGTCGGAATGGCATTCATGAAAAATACTTGAAGGGACAGGCAGAGATCGAGGACATCCTCGCAGACGCCGACAGGAACCCGCTCGGCTATACATGGAGCCTGATGACCGTATCATCCTTCAAAGAACGCCACGATATCCTCCGGCCATATTCCGCAGAGCAGATCGGAAAAGCTCTCGACAAGATCGGGATAAAATCCGAAAATCAGCGAGTAAACGGAAAAGTTAGTCGCGTGCGTAAACTGCCAGCCAAAAAGCAATGGGACGCATACCGGACTGCATGAAGGGCGAAATGTTGACAGCGTATACAGTTCATCTTGTGATGCACTGTCAACAGTGGGGAAATTACAATGAGTGAAATATAACGATATATCCAAATAATTGTCGGTTTTCAGAACTATTTGGCGCGTAAAATTGAGCGTTGACAGTGTTGACAGTACTTTTCTTAAAATATAGAAAAAATAAAAAATATAGTATATAGAGAGTGCCGTAATAAAAACAATAACAATAAGAAGTAACCGTCAACACCGTCAACAATAGGGTTGAACCTTAACATTCAAAAACAGAGAGGATGATTCAAATGTTAATTTACTCAAACCATCGCGGGATGCCGAATGACGTCAATGTGTACTATGATCCTGATGACAAATATCCCTGGCACCTCGGTATCATTTCCGGAACATATCTCTTCAAGACCGCTGATGAGCTGATCGAATATGTACGGAAAAACCATATTGACGTTGATGTCAGGAAGTTTGAGCGGAAGGCAAGGAAGTATATTTTTCCTGAAAACCAGCAGCCGGAAGTCATCGACGGACAGAACCTCGGCGCGGTGCTCCAAGGCTTTACCATCACTGATGCGGAGCCTATCAACTACCCGCTGACCGATGGAGTTTTGTTATCCCTGTTCAGTCCGGAGACCGGCGACAGCTATGTCCTCGAAATTGGATTCGATGCGATGGAGTTTGACCCTAATTCCGACAGCTCAGATCCTCCGCTCAAAATCAGCATGTATGAAGCACATAACGAATGTTAAATAGTTTTAATTGTGACAAGATTGTCATAGGATGTTATAGAAATTGAGGTGATAGAAATGGCGCGTACACCAAAGGCATTACCACAGACAATGGAAGAGATGACTGCAGCGGCGGCGATGACAAAGAGGTCGAAAGTGTACAGCAAAGAGGACACGCTTGTCTCGAATGAGAGCAGGATATCGGACGCCGTTGAGAATCTGGCGGAAGGGCTGGAAAACATCGTGCATCCGCAGGAAAAGATCCTGCTGTCAGATGTGGACGATGTACAGAGAATCACGGTGCAGTACGTGAAGGCGTGCGCGAGAGCGTCAAGTTTGCCAACGATGAGCGGACTTGCAAAGGCTCTCGGTCATTCAAGGCAAGCGCTATATGATTATCGGAAGCGGAAGCCCAATTCACCAACGGCGGAATGGCTGGAAGAGGTCTCCGATAGCTTCGGGGAAACCATGATGAATTGTGCGTTGAATGGAACCGTGGCGGCGGTCCCGGCGATTTTTGTTGCCAAAGCGAGGTATATGTGGCGTGATGCGCTGACGATTGAAGTCCCGAAAGAGAACCCGCTCGGCGATGCAATTGATCCGTCAATTATTGAAGAGCGTTATCGTTGCTTGCCGGATGATTGACAATGTGGACAAGGGAACAGAAAAATGTATATCAGAGAAAATGGCGCGCGGAACATCCGGATGCTATGCGGAAGCAGTATGAGAAAGCTCGTAAAAAGCGTGAGGAAGTGCGTGCTCGTAAGGATGAGGAATTACACACCTCAACGGGGAGAAGGACGAAGGCAGTGCTCTCTGGCGTCCCAGGCTGCATTCCAGAACCAACGGAAGCGGGTAGAAAGCTGGCGGTCATCGTTGCGGAGACTGCTGGCGTTGAAGGGAACAGGGCTGTTATTGAACGATTGCCACTTTGCAGGACCACAACATATCGTGTGTGTTTGGCTCTCGAGTCAAATAAGATCCTTGAACAAGTTTATTTTCACAGTCTCGATGATGCTCTCCATCACTGCCATAGGCACCGTCTCCGTATGAAACGCTATCCGGACATCAGCGACCGTGCTGTGGATGACTTCCGCAGTAGCCGCTCTACCAAACCATATCACACACAAAAAGGTTGAATGTTATGATTCAAATACTCAGGAATAAAAATCATCAGGAAGGATGCGAACATCATGAATGAGCAGAAATTGAAGTGATACACAAACGGTGATGCCGATGGGTGAAAGATATTCGCGCTCTGAACTATATAGGCTTTGGCTGAATTTCCGAGGTCAGAAAGACGAAATTGAAATGCTACGGGGTTTTGCCCTATGTGATAAACAGACAGCCGTAACACTGATTGATGATTTCCGCAATGGTTATATCAGTTCACCCCGTGACCGCTCATTACAGTCAGAAACAGACCATCTTTTGAAGGGAGTAAAAGGACATGGAACAATTGACACCGGCAGAAAAAGCCGCACTGACGCGCAGAGAACGCACAGAACGCAAACAGGACGAAATTGCAGCCGCCAGAAATGACAAGATCCGCGCGGTCGAAATCTGCCGACAGATCCGCGATAATCCTGCAGCCGCAGACCGTGATAAGTTGGACGCAATTCGCCTGTTACGTTCATTTACAACTTGATATAAGCATACCGGAGGATTCCCCACTTTTGGAGAGTCCCCCGGTATTCCTTTTGTAAAGCTCTGACAAGCCCAGAATCAAGCGAGATTGAACGCAATCAGTTAGGTCAACAAATAGAAAAACCGCCCGGTTAGGGGCGGAGTTCATCACACAAAAACGACTCAATTACACTAATATAGCTTGAGATCGCCTCGATGTTCCCATGCTTAATTGCAGTAAACAAGCTACTCTCTGCATTTTTGTCACGCTGAAAAACTAAATCAACATTACATATGTTATTGCCTTTGAGTTTGTTCCCTTTAAGCAAAGACATTGGATTGCCGTTTTGAACGAATCCGAGTGTAACAAGATTCGATGTATCCGCTGTCGAAAATGTCCCGACCATGCGGTTTTGCATAAAACCATCTGAAGCATATAAGTCTTGTGCAAAAAAATCATCTATTTGCGGAAGTGCAATGATTTTTTCTCTTACAGAACCTTTTACAGATTGTTCGCTCACATGAGGCTTTATAAAATCAAAATCCGTTGGAACCAATTTCCCTGATAGTGCTTTATTAAAGAATTCATCAGGCTTCATTGAAGTGTGTACACCTGTTAGGTGTAAATAGTTGCGTTCATTTGCAGTAATGATGCGGTATTTTGTAGCAAATGCCTGACAGCACACAAGATAATCATATCTGAGAAAAGTATCTGCGAATACGGATGCATTGTCAATAATAGATTGACAAACTCGCTCAATGAAAGGGATTTGTTCCATATTGTCTCCAAAAGCATAAAAAGTGGTGGGATATAGTCCCCACCAGACTCATCGGACAGGTTTATAGTATCTGGCCCTACTCGACAGATGGGTTTAAAGTGTCCATCTCCACTGCATATATATTGTAACATATGTCTTTCTAAAAAGAAATTGTGACTAATTCCAAAAGTGACGAACCAAATTTGGTAAAGTGTTACAAATTAATATACACTTAGCTACTATACTCCCCTGAAGTAAGAAAGTAAAGAATTATTTGTTAATAGATATATGCTATATTTTAATGGATAGAACATATAAGACACTCTTAACGCAAAGCAGAGGTTATTCCCTGTCTTTTCTTTGTAATCGCTATTCAGCCATAACATAATAGCAAAAATCGATAAATCAACGTGCCAGTCACGCACCCAAACAATACAGACGACACCCTTTTTGTCTTTTCTGAAATATTCTGAATCTGCCTTTTCTTGTAACGATCATATACGTTACACAGAACGGGCTTTTTCTATTTTTCGGTACTGATGGGGCTAACCCCCGCCGACAGCGCCGCCTCTATTCCCCCACCGGTACCCGCCTGAACAAGATCAGCACCGGCAGCGATAGCATCACGGATCAGGCCACGGATAAACCCGGCGACCGTCAAGCCGTGATCAGCACAGTATTGACGGAGCGCAGCAGCTTCATCATTTGGCATATCGAGAGGAACGCGCACTATCTTTCTTGATTCCCGGTATGCTTTGACAGCTTCATACCCTGGGTTGTCGGATGTGTACATCTTCTTACGTGTCAAAGTATCACCACCTTTATATGATGACATTATTATACCAGAGTTAATAGATAAAAAGCAATATGACGTACATCATAATAATGCACAAAAATGACGTACGAATTTTGTGCAACATTCCATCTTGTAAAATGACGTACGTCATGCTATTATATCATTGTCAGGAGGGAAACGCATTCCTCAGTAGGCTGCAGGAGCTGCCGACCAGACTCACGCCCCACTTGAACATCTTAAAAAATGGAGGATATGCCATCATGTCAGAGAAGAATCTTGTTTCCGTTATCGAGTCCCTGAAGGAATGGGAAGCGCTGGCCGAGGAAGCTGCCGCGATGGTGGACAGCCTGAAGGACCAGATCAAGGCGGAGATGACCGCACGCAACGTTGAGGAGCTGGAAGCCGGTCAGTACATCGCACGTTTTACCACCGTCCTGTCAAACAGGTTTGATTCCACCGCATTCAAGAAGGTAATGCCGGATGTTTACAAGGCATACACCAAGCAGGTCTCCAGCCGTCGATTCTCCATCACCTAATAGAAAAGCCTCTTGTGAGAGCCGGCAAGCATAATCACAAGAGACTTGAGACGCCCCACATGAGCGGGACAGGTACAATATACCACAAGTCCCGCTCTTCCACAACTTCAAAATTCATTTCAAGAGAAGGATATACCAATGAAGGAAATAGTCAAGACATCCCGCCTTGCTGGACAGCTTGAAAAGCTCTTCCGTATGCTCAACGCTGACTTCTTCAATGGGCAGCTTGCTGATCCAGTCATCACTGTACAGAGCACGCCTCGTGCCTATGGCCATTACTCTGTGGCTCCCATCTGGACGGTCAACGGGCAAGAGAAGCGCCACGAAATCAATATCGGCGCCGGAACCCTTGACCGCGACATCGAATACACCGTTGCGACACTTCTGCACGAAATGTGTCACATGTACGATGATACTGTCCTGAACATTCAGGATTGCAGCAGACAGGGCACCTACCACAACAAACAGTTCAAGGCAACGGCGGAGAGCGTCGGTCTGATTGTTACCAAGTCCGAAAAATATGGATATGCGCACACTGCACCGAGCGATGACCTGATCGAATGGGTTTTGAATAATAACATTCAAGAAATTCGCCTGAACCGGAACGAACCCGGCGGGATCCGTATCACAGGCGGAGAGAAGACAGGCAATTCGACAGGACAGGCTCCAGGTAAAAATCCGAAGAATCATTCGTTGAAATACACCTGCCCTTGCTGTGGACAGATCGCACGCACAACGAAGATATCCAACTTGATATGCGGGGACTGCATGGAGAAGATGCAGATTACCTAATAGGGAACAGGGCGCGGGGGAGAAATCCCCCGTTGCCGAATACAGGAGGTTTATTATTATGCTGACTACTTTGTCCATCATCGCTGTATTGTTAGCAGTCAAGGTTATTCTCAACGGTCGGAAGCTGGCACGCATGGAGGCCCTTCTGCATGATGTCATTGAACACCAGGACGCTGTGGATGACCGTCTGAACCATCTCAGCCGGAAGACCAAAAAGACCACCTGTAAGCAGCGTGCATTCGACCGGAAGATCCAGCAGCAGCGCCGGAAACAGGATCAGTTCCAGCACCAGCAGGAGAAGATCCAGCGGGAACAGCGCAAACAGGCTGATCAGATCGAAAAGCTCCGGTTTACCGTCACACAGGCGGATGCGGTCATAATTGCCACCAGGGAACGTCTGACCGGTCTCTACAGCCTTCTGGACATTGCTCTTGCTACTCAGGCAGCAGCATATCCTGCCAGTGCTGAAGATGTCCGCGCACAACGTCAGATATTAACGTTGACGAACCAGATCCACACAGCAGAGCGGAAACTTGCTAAAGCGGAATTTGAGCGCGATGCCGCTAACCAGAAGTTGCAAGCAGCATAATTCACAGCCAGGAAGGGAGATCGTTAAAAATGAAAAGGCTTATGCGCTGGTTACTTCAACCGCTCAATCTGACACAGGGCGAAATGCTTCACCTGTTGCAAATCCAATTAGAACTCTTATAAATCAATGCTGACCTACCGGCAACACGGGGAGAAAGGAATAACACATTATGGAAAACAAAAAGAAATTCAGCCTTGAAGTCTCTGAGGTGCCAGATTTTTTGCGAGGCTTTAGCAGCCTGGTATTAATGGCTCAGAATGATGACTTTGATATTTCGTCTGCAACATTCTTTGCAATCAGTACGATTCTGGAGTATGTCGCTGATGACCTGGAAGGAAGCCTTGATTCTCTCTGCCGTGATCGTAGTGAGCTATACCGTTTGCAGGAACAGTCAGAAGCATCAAAGAACGTTTCTTTTCCTATTCTCAAAGCTGACAGCGATGATCAGAAAGACAAAGCTTTTTTCAAGGAGCTTGCAAAGGAGGCAATTGCCAGATGAACAACAGCAGCGATTCTTTTGCATTGTCCTGTGAATTAAAAGGCGTATCCGGTAATGTGTACGCACTCCGCGCCGCTCTAACATCAGCAGACAACACTCTGACAACTGCAGCAATTACAGCCGCTCTTGTCGGTATTGAAAACCACATTAACCGGATCTCCGCAGAGCTTGAAGGATAGCAAGAAACCCGCTCAGAATGCTCATGTACGGTAAGGAAGCAAGCAACCGAAAACAAGAGATAGACCGCCAGCACTACACTATTCCGAACCAAAGACCAAAAGATAAGCATTGTGGGAAAATCTAAACTTTTGGATTTTCCTACAATGCCAACTACGGCGGAATCCCTCCCACTCCTTATATCTTTCTGTATACATTGAATTTGTATTTAGTAAAATGCAGACAACACCACGGATCGGCTTTTGGTTGGACAATTCCAACCAAACACCACAGCAGACAGCAGAAAACATTCTGAACGCTAGGAAGCCGGTATGATTGTTACATATAAGGGGAAGAAAAATTTCTTTTAGGTACTTGCTTTCCTAAAACTGATGTGATACAATGATTTAATCCAGAAAAGGAGTAAAAAATATGCGGCAAGGTATTCTTAAATAAAACTATAATCAAATAGTGGGAACAAAGGATTATGATAGCTCCTTTTGTAGGGGCTTAGTTTTTTGTACCCAATTTAAGAATACTTTTGCCTTATCAATTTTGACATATCCCCAAAAACAGCAATCACAAACAGGTGTATGCTGTATATGTGTATGTCCGCAACTTATAATCCCCAGTGGTAAAAGTATTTTACTGCTGGGGATTTTTATGCCCTTTGGGGCTGTAAAGGGAGGACAATCACATGAAAATAATCAATATTGGAATTCTTGCCCATGTAGACGCTGGAAAGACGACCTTGACGGAGAGCCTGCTATATGCCAGCGGAGCCATTTCAGAACCGGGGAGCGTCGAAAAAGGGACAACGAGGACGGACACCATGTTTTTGGAGCGGCAGCGTGGGATTACCATTCAAGCGGCAGTCACTTCCTTCCAGTGGCACAGATGTAAAGTTAACATTGTGGATACGCCCGGCCACATGGATTTTTTGGCGGAGGTGTACCGCTCTTTGGCTGTTTTAGATGGGGCCATCTTGGTGATCTCCGCTAAAGATGGCGTGCAGGCCCAGACCCGTATTCTGTTCCATGCCCTGCGGAAAATGAACATTCCCACCGTTATCTTTATCAACAAGATCGACCAGGCTGGCGTTGATTTGCAGAGCGTGGTTCAGTCTGTTCGGGATAAGCTCTCCGCCGATATTATCATCAAGCAGACGGTGTCGCTGTCCCCGGAAATAGTCCTGGAGGAAAATACCGACATAGAAGCATGGGATGCGGTCATCGAAAATAACGATGAATTATTGGAAAAGTATATCGCAGGAGAACCAATCAGCCGGGAAAAACTTGCGCGGGAGGAACAGCAGCGGGTTCAAGACGCCTCCCTGTTCCCAGTCTATCATGGCAGCGCCAAAAATGGCCTTGGCATTCAACCGTTGATGGATGCGGTGACAGGGCTGTTCCAACCGATTGGGGAACAGGGGGGCGCCGCCCTATGCGGCAGCGTTTTCAAGGTTGAGTACACCGATTGCGGCCAGCGGCGTGTCTATCTACGGTTATACAGCGGAACGCTGCGCCTGCGGGATACGGTGGCCCTGGCCGGGAGAGAAAAGCTGAAAATCACAGAGATGCGTATTCCATCCAAAGGGGAAATTGTTCGGACAGACACCGCTTATCAGGGTGAAATTGTTATCCTTCCCAGCGACAGCGTGAGGTTAAACGATGTATTAGGGGACCAAACCCGGCTCCCTCGTAAAAGGTGGCGCGAGGACCCCCTCCCCATGCTGCGGACGACGATTGCGCCGAAAACGGCAGCGCAAAGAGAACGGCTGCTGGACGCTCTTACGCAACTTGCGGATACTGACCCGCTTTTGCGTTGCGAAGTGGATTCCATCACCCATGAGATCATTCTTTCTTTTTTGGGCCGGGTGCAGTTGGAGGTTGTTTCCGCTTTGCTGTCGGAAAAATACAAGCTTGAAACAGTGGTAAAGGAACCCTCCGTCATTTATATGGAGCGGCCGCTCAAAGCAGCCAGCCACACCATCCATATCGAGGTGCCGCCCAACCCGTTTTGGGCATCCATAGGACTGTCTGTTACACCACTCTCGCTTGGCTCCGGTGTACAATACGAGAGCCGGGTTTCGCTGGGATACTTGAACCAGAGTTTTCAAAACGCTGTCAGGGATGGTATCCGTTACGGGCTGGAGCAGGGCTTGTTCGGCTGGAACGTAACGGACTGTAAGATTTGCTTTGAATACGGGCTTTATTACAGTCCGGTCAGCACGCCGGCGGACTTCCGCTCATTGGCCCCGATTGTATTGGAACAGGCATTGAAGGAATCGGGGACGCAGCTGCTGGAACCTTATCTCTCCTTCATCCTCTATGCGCCCCAGGAATACCTTTCCAGGGCTTATCATGATGCACCGAAATACTGTGCCACCATCGAAACGGCCCAGGTAAAAAAGGATGAAGTTGTCTTTACTGGCGAGATTCCCGCCCGCTGTATACAGGCATACCGTACTGATCTGGCCTTTTACACCAACGGGCGGAGCGTATGCCTTACAGAGCTGAAAGGATATCAGGCCGCTGTCGG
>JAFTGD010000016.1 GCA_017458065.1 Oscillospiraceae bacterium | reverse complement strand
CTGACGATCGGTACGCTGGAACTGAAAAACAGAATTGTCATGCCGCCGATTGCCACCTATCTGAGCGGCGCGGACGGGAAGGTGACGGAAGAGCTCCTTTCCTATTACAGCGCGAGAGCCGAGGGCGGGAATATCGGGCTGATCATTACCGAACATACGTACTTCATGCGGCAGGGGATGGCGCGCGAAAAGCAGCTCTCCGCTGCGGATGACAGCTGTGTCGAAGGCCTGAAGAGCCTGACAGACGTGATCCGCCAGAATGGGACAAGGGCCATGATCCAGCTGAATCACGCCGGTGCTGCGGCTCCGTTTTCCGCAACGGGGATGCCGGCTGTCGCCCCGAGCAGCGTAGTATTGCCGACAGACCCGATGATCGGGGACGGGACGGTGCCGAACGAGCTGTCCAAGCAGGAAATCTCGGCGATTGTCCGGGAATATGCCAAAGCGGCAGTGCGGGCGAAGAACGCCGGGTACGACGGGATCGAGATCCATTCGGCCCACGCGTATCTGCTCAACCAGTTCTATTCACCGCTCAGCAACTTCCGTTCGGACGAATATGGCGGAAGTCTCGAAAACCGGCTGAGGTTCCATATGGAAGTGGTTGAAGCGGTCAGAGACGCTGTCGGCAGGGAAACGCCCATTTCTGTACGTCTCGGCGGATGCGACTATCGGGAAGGCGGCAGCACTTTTGAGGACAGCGCCCGCGCCGGCGCATTGCTGGAGGAAGCGGGCGTTGATATGATCGACGTCTCCGGCGGCATGTGCCGCTACCTGCTCCCGGGACATACCGAAGCGGGGTACTTCCGCGAGACTTCCTCCGCAATCAAAAAAACGGTGTCTATCCCGGTTATGCTCACCGGCGGCGTGAAAACGCTTGCCGAGGCGGAAGCGCTGCTTGAAGCCGGCGCGGCCGACCTGATCGGCGTCGGCAGGGAACTGCTAAAGGACGCGCACTGGGCGGACAAAGCCTTTGCATAGAAAAGTAAAGAATGAATATGAAAAAGAGGGCAATTCCGATAAAAGGAACGGCTCTCTTTTTCAACGAAAATAGAAAAGAAAATAAGGAATCTCAGAGGAAAAAATTGTGCGGATTTTTATTGCGCCAGTTAAGACCCTTTGAGACGTTTTTGAGCGTAAAGGCTTTTACAATGATAAAACATTTCAGTATTTCCAGACGGAAAACAGAAAAGCAGCGCTGCAGAGACAATACCGTCTGTCTTTGTATGCAAATGTTTTGTTTCCTTTTAAGCGAAAACAGGTATAGCATGGAGTAAATCGAGATGGAAGAATTTATTCTAAATTTAAACATCGGGATTGCAGGATTTATCATCAGCACGTTAGGTCTGATGCAAGTGTTGATCAGCCCGCATTTTGAGCAATGGACAAAAAAGCTGTTTATTGCATTTTTCAGTATCATGGTTGCCATTGCCGTTTTTAATCTGTCCGGGCAGATCATGTCGATGTATTCCGACCTGGCGCATGCGAGAATCTTTCGTTTTACGCTTTTTTGGGAATCCCTTTTGTCGTCCTTACTCATGCTGCTTCTCACAGTTTTTTTACTCCGTTCAAGCGGCGAAACCGATTGGAAAGAGAGCAAGCTTTTTCGCATTGTTGCAGCGTTATGGATCGTTTATGTCGGACTGCTGATTTATACGCAGTTTTCCACCGTGATCTACAGCATCGACGTAAAAAATGTGTATCGGCGCGGACCGTTGTATCCTCTGCTGCTTGTTCCGCCTGTCCTGATCATGGCGGTCAACATCATCGCGCTCTGGAGAATGAGGAATCAGCTATCTGCCAAGCAGCGCCTTGCATTTGGCATTTACAACACAATCCCCATGATTTCCATGCTGCTCCAGATGTTTTTCTATGGTATTTACACGATCCTGCTCGGTTCCTCTATTGCTACAGTGTTCATGTTCAACTACATTTGGCTCGACCAGTCTGAGCGATACTACCAACAGGTTCGAGAGAATGAGCAGCTTCGTATCGACATTATGCTCAGCCAGATTCAGCCGCATTTTCTGTATAATACGCTTGGGGCGATCCAGAGCCTTTGTAAAACCGATTCCGGAGCTGCGGAAAAAGCGGTCGCTAAATTTTCAAGATACCTTCGGGGAAACATGGATTCAATCTCAAAAGACAGAACCGTTTCGTTCACGCAGGAGCTGGAGCATACAAAGCTGTATCTGGAGTTGGAGCAGCTGCGATATGAAGACGCGCTTCAGGTGAGCTATGATCTGATTTGTACCGAATTTCGGATCCCGACGCTCACTCTGCAGCCGCTGGCTGAAAATGCTGTTCGTCACGGTGTCAGGGGAAAACCGAGCGGACGTGGGACGCGTTGCGATTTCATCTTATGAGTTTTTGGATCTTTATGATTTCACAGTTTTGGATGACGGTCCGGGTTTCGACCCCAATCAGGAGAAGTGTGATGGGCATTCCCATATTGGTTTTTTTAATGTCAGTGAGAGATTTCAGCGTGTTGCCGGAGGCAGCCTGCTTATTGATTCTGTGCCCGGAGTTGGAACGAAAGCGGTTATCTTTATACCGAAGGAGGGCTTCTGAAATGTGTATTTTTGCCATAGATGATGAACCCAAAATGCTGCGTATGCTGCAGGAAGCGATTCAGGATGCGGAACCTGAGGCGGAAATTTTTGTTTTCTCCATTGCGGCAGATGTAATTGATGCATTGCATAACTTGGGAAAGCTGCCCGATGTGGTGTTCTCGGATATTGAGCTGCCTGGTATGAGCGGTCTTACACTTGCAGCGAAATTGAAAGAAGCTGTACCGAACGTACGGATCATTTTCGTGACGGGTTATGACCAGTACGCCCTGGAGGCTTATCGGGTTCATGCGCATGGTTATATTATGAAACCGGTTGATGCCGCGGCAATTCGGGAAGAACTGGATCAGATTCCACATTCCCTGAGACCGAATCCTCAGACGCTGTATGTCCAATGTTTTGGCTTTTTTGAGGTGTTCTGGCGAGGAGAACCGCTTTTGTTTCAACGACGCAGAACGAAGGAACTGCTGGCCTTTCTTGTGGATCGAAAAGGCAAATCCTGTACGGCGGAGGAGATCGCAACGGCTCTTTGGGAAGACAAAGATGATTTGGAGAAAGCAAAACATAATATTCGCAACCTTGTCAACGACTTGCGAAAGACCCTGAGAAAAATCGGGATGGAGGATCTGCTGATCCGAAGAAGCGGTGTGATGGCGATACATGCAGATTGGATCGACTGTGATTACTACCAGATGCTCAGCGGAAATCCCGACGCGCTCAATGCCTATCACGGAGAATATATGGCACAGTACAGCTGGGCGGAAATAACCTCGGGGAAATTGTGGTTTGAACATCAGGGATAAATGACAGATTGCGATTAAAAATTAAGTTGAGGCGTGGGCTATGGTCCGCGCCTTCTTTTTTCGGCAATTCTCAGGGACGGTTTTGAGCATGTCAGGATATAAAATAAAGGCGGTCTGAAACCGGAATAGAAAAAAGATTCCGGTAAGTAGTCTTGTGACGTTTTTGAGCATGGACATATAATATTATATTCGAAATACCGGTCTGTCCGGGTACTGAAGATAGAATTGCTTTTTGAGAGGCGGTGAACCGCATATGCAGGAGAAGAACAATGTTTTGTATGTGCGGTTCTTCGGCGCGTTTTCTGTGAGATGGAATGGCGAACAGCTTATTTATGGGAGAGAATCGCAGTTCACGCATTTGCTGCAGATCCTTCTGCACACACGGGAGAAAGGCGCGGATCGAGCCCTGTTGATAAACGAATTGTTTCAGGATCGTGAGATCAAGGACGCCACACACTCGATGCACGTATTGTTCTATAACTGCAAAAAGCGGTTAAAAGAAATGGGTCTGCCGGATTGCGCTTATATTGTGGAAAAGAGCGGACGTTTTTATTGGACGGGAGAAATCCCCGTGATAGAAGATACGGTAGAATTTGAAACCGCATTTCAAAGGGCGAATGCGAGTCCCACACAGGAGGGAAAGCTGAGCGGATATCTCACTGCCTGTGAACTGTATGGGGGAGATTTTCTTCCCATGCGTGCCGAAAGTCTGTGGGCAACACAGGAAGCAAGACGTTACGGCGACATGTTCAGCGACAGCGTAAACCAGGCTGCGGCGATCTTGTTTGATCTGAAGCGATATGACCGCCTTCAAGCGCTTGGAAAGTACGCAGCCAGGGTACAGCCGTTTTCTGACTGGGAGCATATTACGCTGAAAGCTTTAGTTGGCCTTGGACACTATGCGGAGGCTGACAGATTATACCGTGAAACGGAGCGGCAATATGCCGCGGAATTAGGCGTACAGCCGGATACCCGTATGCTTGAACTGCGGGAGATCATCACCGCAGGCAGGCGCTCCGGTCAAAAAACACTGGAGACCATTCAGAAATATCTGATCGGAAAGCATGAGCCGGAGAAAGGTGCATTTCTTTGCAGCTATGCCGTCTTTGAAAATATTTATCGCGTAATGGAACGAATGAAAGAGCGCAATGGCCGCTCCAATTTGCTGATGCTTTGTACAATGGAAAAAGCAGATGGAAGCTCTTATGAGGAGAACGATTTGCAGGAGAAACTTGTTTCGTTCTTTGAAGACGCGATCTGTACCTCGCTGAGGAAGACGGATATCGTATGCCGGTGTGGAAGGCTTCAGTATCTTGTGTTGCTGGTGAATACGGTGCCGGAGGACTGCGCTGACATTCAGGCCCGTATTGACGCGCGTTTCGATATGCCGGAATCGAAATATAAGATTCGATATGATTACCGGGCATGAACTGATTGAATTGTAAATCTTGAAAAGGACACTATTTCGTTATGATGGAGTCTCTGTTAAAACGGATTATGAGGGATCATGAGTCGCAGAACAGATGGATCGCCCTGGTGCTGTGCCTCTCTATGCTTGTATCCCTGGGGACCTTTGCAACCCTGCACAAAACGGCAGTGGCCCAGACCTACACAAAGCAGATCCTGGACTGCCCTTATGCTGCAGAAGGGGCCGCTTCTGTCGCACATAAGCATAATGATGACTGCCGCGACGAAAACGGGAATCTGGTCTGCACCCTGCCCGAGAGAGAAGCGCATACTCATTCAGAAGAATGCTATACGGAAATCAGAACGCTTGCCTGCGGTCTGGAAGAGAATCCCGGACATCAGCATTCCGACTCATGCTTTGAGACCCGCCGTGAGCTGATCTGCGGGATGAATGAAGGGGACGGCGCTCACACCCACACAGATGCCTGCTTTGTTACCGAACGCGAGCTAACCTGCGGCATGGAAGAAGGCGAGGGAGCGCACACGCATACGGACAGCTGTTATGAGGTCAGTCGGGAACTCACCTGTGACAAGGAAGAATTGTCCCTCCATGTACACGATGCCAACTGTATCAAAACTGTGGAGCTGACAAAAGAAGAGGTGGAAGAGAAGCCCCAGGCAACGGAAGACCCGGAAGAAACAGAAAAACCTGAGGAGACCGTTGCCCCTTCCGGAGATGAGGAGGACGGGCTCCCCGAGAAGCCGGAGAGCGATCCATATGCCGATGTTGAGTCGGCGGCTGACTGGGATGCCATGTTCCAGAACATGGATCTCACAGGCAACTGGGCGGAGGATCTGATCACCGTCGCCGAGACACAGCTTGGCTATTCGGAGAGCAGTCTCAATTTTGAAGCATATCTGAATGACGATCAAGACGGGTACAGGCTCTTTGGCTGGACCCGCTACGGCGCATGGTACGGCTATCCCTATGGGGACTGGTGCGTGATGTTCATCTCCTTCTGCCTGCACTATGCCGGCATCTCGGAAGAAGATTTCCCCTATGACAGCGGCACCATCAACTGGGCCGATCATCTGGCGCAGCTTGAGATGTACCATGACTCCTACGGATATACGCCCAAAGCCGGCGATCTCGTCTTCTTCGACTGGGAAGGGGATCACCGGGCGGATCATGTCGGTATCGTCTATGAAGTAGACGAGGAAAACAATACCGTCAGGACCATTGAAGGCAACCGGACAAATTACGTTGAAAGCTTTGATTATGCTTTGGATTACGGCTATTTCATGGGTTACGGTATTCTGCCGGAAAACCCGGATTATGTCCCGGAGGAGGAAGTGCCGGAACCTGACGAGGCTGCAGAACCTGAGAAAGCTGAAACCGTGGACCCGGAGGGCGACGAAACGGCTGATGCGGAACAGACGGAAGAAAACGGCGCGGACACGGAAGAGGCCGAACCTGACATCCTTATGCCTGCCCAGAGTTTTGAACTGACCGCGGGAGGAATCCAGGTATCCGTTGAGGCGGATGAGGGCGCCTTCCCGGAGAACACCCTGATGTCCGTGACGCCGGTCAACGGCAATATGCTGAAGAATACGGTTGCCGATGCCATCATTGGCGAAGTGCTGGAAGTCCAGGCAGTGGATATCAAGTTCTACAGCGCCGAGGGTTAAGAGATCGAGCCGCGTATCCCGATTCGTGTCACCATCATCCCGGAGCGCAGCCAGCATGACGACAACAATACCAAGGTTGTTCACATCGATAAGAAGGGCGAGGCCGAAGTGATCGATCAGGCAGAAGATGCCGAAATCACGGACCGTGAAGTGGTTTTTGACGCCGAAAGCTTCTCCATCTACTGCGTTGTTTATACGGTGGATATCGTCTACGAAGTTGACGGTGTGGAATATACTGCCTCTATGCCCGGGGCGGAGGTCATTCTTCTCTCCAATGTGATCAATGAACTTGGCATTGTAAAGAGCGCTGCCGAAACTGACGACTTTATCTCAAAAGTTGCCGATGTAACAAGCAGCAACAATGAAATCGTTGAAGTCACGCCGGTTTACGGCGACTGGGCTTTTCGCCCGTTGAAGGACACTGCCGAAGCGGAGACCGTGACGGTATCCATGAAAGACGGAGCGATCTTCACCATCCAGGTGCAGGCACATGGCTCGACGGAAGCGTCGACCGAGAATACCGTGATCCGAACAGTGGACGACCGCTTTCTCCCGGAAGCGGCGACAGCTTATTCCGAAATCCTGACAGAAGCGGCAGGCGATGAAGCAGTTGCCGCAGTGCGGGAAAGCACAGATTCTTCCGCAGACGGAACAAACTGGCAGGTGTTCAGCATCGGCCTGAATGATATCAATGCTGAAGAGTATACGGAGGGGTTTGAAGTTGAGGTCACTCTCGATCAGGAGCTCGTCGGTACGGATTTCAGACTGTATCAGGTACAGGACGGGGTTGCAACAGAGCTCTCCGACACGCTGAAGCTGGAAGCGGAAACAGATGAAAATGACGTCCAGACAGTCTCCGGATTCTCGTTTTCAACAGAGTCTTTTGCCAATTTTGTTCTGAGCTATACGGTGGACTTTGAGTACTCCGTTAACGGCAAAATGTACCAGTTCAGCCTTCCCGGAGGCGGATTTGTCAGTTTTACAGACCTCGTAGAAGTGCTGGGTATAGTTGGTGATACATACAACGAGGGAAATGACGCGGAAATAGAAGAACAGATCACCGATGGTGTGCTCGACGTCACAGCAAGCGATGCGGTGAAGAAGTTCGTAGCAAACGTGGAATCTGTGGAATTCAGCAACCCTGAATTGGTTTGGGTTGGAAAGGTAGACACCGTGACCACAGTTGGCGAGCTGAAAGCAACGAACGGATTGGAGTGCGAGTATAGCGCGGAACTGACGGAAGAGCAGATCGCGGAAATAAATGCGCAGACGGTGGAAGCCGGTGACTGGGCTCTGATTTCCATGCTTCCGTTCTCAAGTGAAGAAGAATTGACCGTGACCATGAAGGACGGGGAAGTATTCACGATCAAGGTGAAGGATGCGCAGATTACAACGCATGTACTGACGGCGGACGGAATCGGATATACCATTACCATTACCTATGACGAAGCAGCTGGGATTCCAAACGGTTCCGAGCTTACTGCACGTGAGATCACGCCGAATGAGGATATATACCAGGATTACTGGGATGCAGCAGAGGAACAGCTTCGAGATGAAAATGATACAGCAGGAATCAGCGGGGCACGCTTCTTTGATATCTCCATTGTTTCGAATGGTCAGAAGGTCGAGCCGAAGACGGCAGTTGAAGTGAAGATCACGCAGGATGAGCCGGTTGAACTCGCGGAAGACGAGGATCTGCGCATTGTTCATTTTATGGAAGTTGGCATAGAGGTTATTGATGACGTGGCCGTCAATGAAACGGCAACGGAAATCACCTATATGCAGGATAGCTTTTCGGTAATCGGAGAGGTGTCGGTTACAAACTCCTCCGGATGGCCTGTTGTTAACGGACAGTACGTATTGGTATTTCAGGACACGGCGAACAGCAAGTATTATGCGCTGGGGAAAGACGGCACACTGAGAGAAGTAAAAGTGGCCGGCGAAACCATTGTTTTTCTGGGCGAAGGCACAACCGATGTGTCCTATCTTGATGATTACGCCTGGTATCTCATGGGAAGCGGCGGAGACAACAGAACAAGAGCATATCTGTCTACAGAATACTACGCTGGGAGCGGCTCGGGGGCGGAAAGTGGAACATTCATTGACCTGAATAGTAATACCGGATTTAGTAACAGCGCCAGACAGCTGTTCTTCAATACAGCCAGTAACATGATTTACAACAAGTATTACAATAATGAGTATACGTTTTCTGTTACGAATGGAGTGTTGTCGAAAGTAGAAACGTCAGATTCAAAAGCCTCTCCGATTCTATTTGCACAGGTCGATGGATTTATTGCAAACACCAGTGAATCGGACAAATTCACGCAGATTGACGTGGATTCTCTTGTCACGAAATTTCAGCGGCAGATGACACAGGAATTGATTGCAGATAAGACGGCAAAAGTACAGGACTATAGTAATCGCATCTACAAAATTGAAATCGGTGCGTCTTCAGGATATTATGAAATCTCTCCCAGTATCCACCTTGAATTTGTGGTAGATGCTTCCCGGTCTATGTATTTCCCCACAAGTCTGGATCAGGCAGGCACTCTTGGCGGAAATAGCAAGAGCAATCTTGCAACATGGCTGAACAGCAATGGAAATACAAATCAAACGTATTTTGTCATTTCTGATCCGAACGGTTCAGCCACAGTTTATACGATATTCCGCAGGAACAATGCCTGGTACTATGTGGACGCGTCGAATTACAATCCTCCGGACAGTGAGGTCAACGAGGGAAATCCGATCAGCGGATGGACTGTGAATAATCTTGATGGGAACATCTATACAACAGATATTATAGGCTCTTCTACAACTACTTATGGCACCCGGTATAAATGGGTCAGCCGGATTGAATATCTGAAGCAGGCGGTAAAAGCAGCCGCTCAGGTTATTTATGCTGTAGATGCAAATGCAGAGCTTGGCCTTGTTACCTTCAATGCGAGCACCTATGACAAGGGAATTTTCACGAAAGAGCAGGCACAGCAATTTTATGATGCGCTGGAGGGGATCAGTTTGGCTGGGGGTACAAACCAGCGGGATGGTTTGCAGAAAGCAATTGACAAATTCAATACAGATACTCAAAGGAGTAATCATCAATGTATCGCCTTGTTGATTACAGACGGGGCGCCGAACTGGAAAGTAAACGGCAGCCAGGTTTCAAACAGTACGGCATGGACTGAAATTGGTCAGAAAGCTGCCTCTCTGAAGGCGCTGACGGATGGCGATGGAACAGCTGAACTATACTGCCTTGGATTGAGCCTTGAGAATGTTGGGACAAAGTCAGGACCACCACTTCAAGTGGTGGTTTGAAATCGCCCCTGTAAGGGGCAGAATACTTGCGCCCGCCCAAGGCGGGGTATCGAAAGCCTGATACTGGCTACCTCACAATGAGGTTATTTGATTGCCCTGCTTTCTT
>JAFTGD010000015.1 GCA_017458065.1 Oscillospiraceae bacterium | reverse complement strand
CTTCTGGAGGAGAACTTCCTGCAGGACGAAAAGGGTCGCTGGTATATCCCGGACGTTACTAAGGAAGGCGATGTCGCCAAGTTGCGTGAGAAGAAGCTCTGGAAGGAGTTCGAAGGCTACATGAACAGTAAAGGCAAGCTCAAACTGTTCCGCTCCGAGGCCATCCGCGTCGGCTTCTCTCGCCTGTGGAAAGATAAGAATTATCAGGCCATCGTAGATACTGCGAACCGACTGCCGGAACAGACCATTCAGGAAGATCCGAATCTTCTGATGTACTACGATATCAGCCTGAGCCGCACTTGAGCGAAAAAGTACAATTCATATTTGCCCGGAATGAAAAATCAGATTGGAGGCGTGACGGATGTTTGCAGACTACGTGTATGAGAAGTCGGCAGCTGAGTATTCGAATCGGATATTGCTCATCGATGCGGATCATCTGACGGATGATACTCACTTCACAGATGGCTTTTTGTCGCGTGGTTTTGAAATTATCACGTACCATGATGATCTGAGCTTCCGCATGGAATATGAGGAACGGATCAAATCCGATGAAGGCCGCATTGCCGTCGTCGCAAGGCCAGAGCAGTATATCCCGTATGATCTGCGTCGTCGGTTGACAGTCTATGTGGTGTCTCTGGCAGATTTGTTTCCTCGCCTGGAACCATCGGTGCTTCGCGAGAATGGGACAGACTACGATCTTGTCAGCGCAGCATACACTCAGACATATGATCAGTACAAAACACCGGAGGCGACACAGCTCTTTCTGCGTTCACGCGCCTATTCCTACGAGAATATCAAAGATAACCTGATGACAAGTTATCAGAAGCTGCTGGAGCGCTCGTCTGGCTGCACCAGCTATAAAGAATGGTTTGCCATTGCCAGTGAAAAAGCGAGGATTGACGTCCTGTCTATCTGTCATGAGATAGAGCTTGATACATCTGAGATCAACTACCGCTTCCGTGACTATATTTTTGGCGCGTATAAGAAACTCTCTACCTGCATGGATGCGGAAAGCCCGGTTCTTGTGAGTCGCGCTATGGAATACATGCATGACCACAGTGAGCGGTTCGTGATCGTGGTTATGGACGGCATGGCCGAGTTTGACTGGAACATTCTCTCCTCATCTTTTGAAGGTATTCACTATGAGGCCACAGCCGCATTCGCCATGATTCCTACTGTGACATCGGTTTCCCGCCAGTGCCTCCTGTCAAACAAGTATCCGAGCCAGCTGATCAGCCTGTGGAGTCAGAGCAAGGAGAAGCAGGAATTTGTCGAATGTGCCCGAAGCATGGGATTTTCAGATAAGCAGATCAGTTATCAGCGTGGATATGACGCGGATTTCGGGTCTTTGATCCGGTGCGGAGCGGTTATCATCAATGATATCGACGACATGGTGCACGGCCAGAAGCAAGGCCGCATCGGGATGTACAACGATGTCGGTGTCATGGCGAAACAGAGAAAACTTGTGAATATGACTCGGCGATTTCTGTCGGCAGGCTTTGATGTCTATATTACAGCTGACCACGGGAACACCCCGCGCAGAGGCATGGGCAAGCTCATGACGAGCGGCGTGGAGACCGAAACAAAAAGCCGGTGTATGCTGGTACTGAAAGATTTTGCGGATAAAGAAGGCACTAAAGAAAAATATGGTCTTCTGGAATTCCCGAAGACCTATCTGCCGAAGGAATATGATTATCTGATCTGTGATGTTGGCGATTCGTTTGATGCAAAAGGTGAAGAAGTCATGAGTCACGGCGGCATCTCGATTGACGAATGCATCGTGCCGTTTATCAGGATCAAGGCAGGAGAAAACAATGGCTAAGATGGTTGGCTTAAACTTGGTAATAAAACAGGGCTGGATGAAAAAAGCGGTTTCGCTTCTTCCTGAGAATCTCCCGGAGGAAAAGTACAGGAAAGAGCTTGACGAGCATCTGGCCTATGAAATAGACAGCCCAACAAACAGACGCAAAGCAAGAGAAATCATGATGCGCGTTTGGTATCTGGATTCCGAAGGCACAGAAAAACTACAGCAAGAAGGCCGGGAGCTGATCCAAAAGTATCCGGATCAATTGTCAGCGATAGGCTGGTGCATGATCCCACTGGCATATCCGATGTTTTATGATCAGGGCAGACTGATGGGGAAACTGTTTGAGTTTCAGGAGAGCGTTTCGACCGCGACCATAAAAGCAAAAATGGCCGATGAATATGGTGAAAGAGGCGTCGTCGGCTTTTCGGCGGAAAAGATCATCTCCACCATGCGTCAGCTGGAATGCGTAAAATCGGAGAAAACGGGACAACAGTTATCCGGAAATATCAGGGTTGTAAATCCAGAAATTGTAGAATACATGCTCAGGGTGGTTATGACTTTAGACGGCAGCAGTTACTATTCATTTCCACAGCTGACCGAATTTCCGTTTCTGTTTCCGTTCGAGTTCAAGGTGACAAAGGAGCAACTGATGGAAAATGACAATTTCATATTAGGGATATATGGCTCTGCTTTAAGTGTCTCGTTAAGAGACGTATGATAATTTGCTCAATAAAAACAGACCTCCTTCGGATAATAGCTTTTCAGCTATCTCCGAGGGAGGTCTGTAAACTGTTTCTTGCATGATCTGTTGCTCTGTTATTCCGGTTTATCATCAATTTCCCAGTGACCGTTATTGCCGCTGCCCACATATCTGATGTGGTCCATCTCTTTTAATTTGCGGGCAATGGTCTTAACACTCACACCGGCCTTTTCTGCGATCTTGGCGCGGGTGATATGTCTGTCCGCTCGAATCGATTTTTCGATCACTTCTTCCAGCGTCTCCTCGTGAGGGACATTGTGAGGGTCATCGTGAGGGACATTGTCCTTCTGGTTGCCCTCCTGACCGCCGCTCCAGCCCCAGCCTTCACCGCAATGACGATAGAATACGACGGTGAAGCCATAGGCCTCTTTCTGAAATTCATATTTGACACTGGCTTCATCGCAGAGGGTTTTGATCTTTTTCAGGCCGGAGGCGAAGGTCTCCATGTCCTTGGAGTAGTAGAGCGCCTGCGTGATCAGCTTGTTTCGCCGGATGGCCTTCTGGTTTCCCTCGGCAAATTCCTCCGGCGTGATCCGCTCCGGAAACGTCCCGGGACTGTAGATCTCAATCCGGTTTCGGTACACCATGATCTGGATGCTCTGGCCGGATTCGATCTGGCGGTGCGCAAAGGCGTTGATCACAGCCTCACGGAGAGCGTCCACGGGAACCTCCGGGATTTCCTTCCGATGGAGTCCGCCGAATTCTGCCCGCCAGTCCATGGCGTCGATAAGATACTGCATGGCGGTTTCCACCAGACCGAGGATAGAACCGGTCTGACGCCGGATATCCGTGAAGGTGATCCGCTCATTCGTTGCGAATTTTGCCATCTGCAGGTCGTTGATACCACAGTCCACGAAAAGGGCAGCACCGGCGTTCAGGAGAGAATCACCGCTGGTCAGCTCCAGCTTGTTCAGCACGCTTTCCGGGTCTTCATTATCAAAAGTAATACGGCCTACTTCCTTGGCGCGTTTCAGGTACCGTTCAAAGACCGTTTTATCGATATCAGTAATGTGATATTCTGATACCTGACGTTCCCATGCCTTGCGGAAATCATCCCGTCTCCGGATCATGTCGTCATAGATGTCCTGAGCCATGACCAGATCTTCGTCTGCGACACGGATGCTGTCGTTCACGGCGTTTACGTCGCGTTGCCGGCAAACTGGGTCATATAGAGGTTGTAGTAGCTGCCGCCTTTGGCGAGGAGCTCGTCGTGGGTGCCGGTCTCGATGATATGCCCCTGCTCCATGACGACGATCTGGTCCGCGTCGCGGATGGTGGAGAGGCGGTGGGCGATGATGAGGCTGGTGCGGTCACGCATCAGCTCGACCATGGCGTTCTGGATCTGCTGCTCGGTGCGGGTATCCACCGAGGAGGTGGCCTCGTCCAGAATCAGGATCTTCGGGTAGCTGAGGAAAGCGCGCCCGATGGTGAGCAGCTGGCGCTGGCCCTGGGAGAGGTTGGCCCCGGCGGCGGTGAGGACCGTGTCGTAGCCGTCGGGCAGAGCGGCGACGACCTTGTCGCAGTTGGCGCTCTCCGCTGTCTCGATCATCTTCTTGTCCGAAATCGTGCGGTCGGCATACTTGAGGTTGTTGCGGACCGTGTCGGTGAAAAGGACAGTGTCCTGCAGGACGATGCCGACGGAATCGCGCAGCACGTCGGAAGAGATGTCGCGGATGTCCACTCCGTCGACGGTGATGCTGCCGCTGTCGATGTCGTAGAAGCGCATGAGCAGATTCACGACGGTGGTCTTGCCGGAGCCGGTGGAGCCGACCAGGGCGATCTTCTTCCCGGCTTCGACCCGGAGGTTGAAGTCGTAGATGACCTGTTTGCCCGGGACATAGCTGAAGTCCACGTGATTGAACTCAATGACGCCCTCCGTGACCTCGAAGCTCCGGTCGCCGCCGGTGTCCTCGCTCTCGGCGTCCAGTATGGAGAAGATGCGCTCGGCGCCGGCGATGGCGGTCTCGATCTGGCCGTAGAGCTGGGCCAGCTCGTTGATCGGGCGGGAGAACTGCTTGGAATAGATGATAAAGGCGGAGATGACGCCGACCGAGATCATCCCCCGCAGGGCGAACCACGCGCCGAAAGCCGCCACGATCACGAAGGAGAAGTTGTTGATCATGTTCATGAGCGGGCCCATGGCGTTGCCGATGACATCGGCGATGATGCCGGTTTTGGTGAGCTCGTCGCTCGCCGCGTCAAACTCGGCGATTGTGGCCTCCTGGAGATTGTAGGCGGTGACGGTCTTCCCGGCCGAGACCTTCTCCTCGACGATGCCGTTGAGCCGGCCGAGCAGCTCCTGCCGGCGCAGATAGTACTTGCGCATCAGGGACGACATCACACGGGTCACGAGGATGGACAGCAGCACCGTCACGCAGGTGAGCAGCGTGAGCGGGATGCTGTAGCGCAGCATCATGGCGACCGTGCCGATCAGGGTCAGGACACCGGAAAAGAGCGAGGAGAGGCTGGAGGAGATGACGTTTGAGACGTTCTCGGCGTCGTTGGTCATGCGGCTCATGATGTCGCCGTGAGAGTGGTTGTCCAGGTAGGGGATCGGCAGCGAGACGACCTTGCCGAAGAGCTCGGTCCGCAGGCGGTAGATCACACGCTGGGAGAGGCGGGCCGAGAAGAAGCCCTGCAGCAGCGTCGCGGCGCCGTGGATCACGTAGGCCAGCAGCATCAGCGCAAGGACGTGGGGGATCTCGCCGAAGGCACCGTTTACAAGGTCGTCGATGGCGCTGCTCTGGAGGCTCGGCGCGATGACGCTGGCCAGCACCGCCAGCACGACCACCAGCGCCAGGAGGATCACATAGTGCTTCTCGGGGCCAAAGTACGAGATCAGGCGGGCGAGGGTCTTTTTACCCTCCTTGGGCTTCTCCACGGGCGCGCCCATGCCCGCGCGCCCGCCGCCGGGGCGGAAGCCGCGCTGGACGGTAGAGGACTGGACAGAGGTCTGCGCGCTCATGCCGTCGCCTCCTCTCTCAGCTGGGAGTCATAGATATCCCGGTAGACGGGGCTTGTCCGCATCAGCTGGTCATGGGTGCCGCAGGCGGCGATCGTTCCGCCGTCGAGGACCACGATACGGTCGGCGCTGCGGACAGAGGCGATGCGCTGGGCAATGATGATTTTTGTCACGTCGGCATAGTCCCGGTTCAGCGCCTCGTAGAGCGCGGCCTCGGTCTTCAGGTCGAGGGCGCTGGTGCTGTCGTCAAAGATCAGGATCTCGCCCCGCTTCAGCAGCGCGCGGGCGATGGCGATGCGCTGGCGCTGGCCGCCGGAGAGGCTCATGCCCCGCTCTGCGACCGGGGTGTCATAGCCCTCCGGTTGCTGAAGGATAAAGCCGTCCGCCTGGGCTGCGGCCGCCGCGCTGCGGATCTCCGCCTCCGAGGCGGAGGGCCTGCCGAGGGCGATGTTGTCCCGGATGGTGGTGGAGAAGAGCTCGCTCTTCTGCAGGCAGACGGTGACCTTTTCCCGCAGGGCTGCGGGGTCGTAGGCGCGCACGTCGACGCCGTCCACCAGGACGCGGCCCTCCGCCGCGTCATAGAAGCGCGGGATCAGGCTGACCAGCGAGCTCTTGCCGCAGCCGGTGGCGCCGATGACGGCGAGGGTCTCGCCGGGGGCGACAGAGAGGTTGATGCCGTGGAGAACCTCGGTGCCGTTATCCGTATAGACAAAGCTCACGTTTTCAAAGCGGACGGAACCGCGGCTGCCGTCGCCCTCCGCAGAGAGGGAAGCTTCCTGCCGGATCTCGGACTCGGTGTCGATGACCGCCTGCAGGCGGCGGGAGGAGGCCATGCCGCGGGACAGGGTCGAGAAGATCATGGCCAGCATCATCATGCCGTTGAGGATCTGGGAGAGGTAGGTGATGGCCGCCATGACGGTGCCCGGGGCGACGTCGCCCTCCTGGATCTGGACCGAGCCGACATAGATGATGCCGACGACGGCGATGTTCAGGACAATGTTCATTACCGGGCGCAGAAAGACAGCAGCATCTGGACGTTGAACTGGGTGTCCACAAGGTGGCGGTTGGCCTCGTCGAAACGCTCTTCCTCGCGCTTCTCCTGGATGAAAGCCTTGACCACCCGGATGCCGGTGACGTTCTCCTGGATGATGCTGTTGAGCCGGTCGAGGCTCTCCTGCAGCACGGTGAAGAGCGGGTTGGTGCGCCAGACGACAAAGATGATGTCGATCAGGATCAGGGGGAAGGCGCAGGCCACGATCACGCCGAAGCTCAGGTCCAGCGACAGCAGGGCGGCGGTGCCGCCGACGAAGAACATCAGGCAGCGGACCAGACCGCGGATGAGCTGCATGATGAGCTGCTGCACCTGGGTCACATCGTTGGTGATACGGGTGATGAGCGAGCCGGTAGAAAAGTCGTCCGTCTGCTCAAAGGAGAAGTGCATGATGCGGCTGAAGCAGAGCTTGCGGATCTCGTTGCCGCAGCCCTGGCCGGTCACATTGGTGAAGAGTGCCGACAGCAGGCCGCAGAGCCCGCCCGCGATCACCACCAGCAGCATCCTGAGCCCGGTGGAGATGACGAGGCTGAGGTTGGAGACCCCGCCGCTGGAGAGACCGAGGATGCCCTCGTCCACGATCACCGCCATCATGCGCGGCTGGTACAGATCCACATAGACCTCGGCGATCATGAAGGCCGCCGCCAGCAGGGCCAGGTACCAGTATTTTCTGAGATACCGGAAGATTAATTTCAGATTGACCACTTCCTTGTCAGACCAGAGATTCTTGAATGATTATACTGATTTTGCGGTTTTTATGCAAGGGAAAAGATAAAATGCCCGGCTCCGCG
>JAFTGD010000014.1 GCA_017458065.1 Oscillospiraceae bacterium | reverse complement strand
GTTTTTTAGTATACTGAGTTGCGAAGCCATTGCTCTTCTCCTTCGCTGTTGTGTCGCAACTCAGTATATTAGGAGATTCGCAGTGGCTTTTCTATATTCCGTTGTTAATTATTCTCACCCACCATGGGTGCAGATGACTCCGTTTTTCTCCAGAATCGTCAATCCGATTTCTTCGGCAAACAACGCCGCCTTTGCGGCGATAGCTTGCGGACATCCCCGTTCCCGAATCGCCGCATCCACACGCTCGGAGAGCTGCGCGCAGCTTTCCGGCGTCAGGGTATCCTCTATGACGACGATGTCCGTGCTTGAATCATCCAAGAGATATGGGAAGCGCGCTTTACCAAAGCGGATCCTGATAAACAGAAACGATAGCGCCAGCGCGATCAATGGCGCAGCAGCAAAAGCAGCCCACATGCCGGTATCATTCAGCAGCACCGACCCAAGGATGGGGAGGACAGAATAAAACACGCCATCCTTCAAAACGGTGATCCCCACAGACAGCCAAACATGGTCGATCAGCATGTAGTAAGAAGTTGTCAGAGACACCATACTGCAGAACATCATCCCCAGCGATAATTTCCCCCGTATAAGGACATAAATCGGGCAAACCCGAAAAGTAGTAGCAAGCATTGCATAGTCCCTCGTTGTCCTACCGCTCTTACATTTCAAAAAACTTACTCAGTATTTATTCAATTTCTCCCTGATTTGATGAGAACTTATGAAAAGATATGAGAAAATACGTAAACTGACGAAAAAAGATACACATTCAGGAAACGCTCCTGAATGTGTATCTTTTTTGCCTATTTATCTTTTAATCCGAGCTTTTCGGCTTTTTTGTACTTTTTCGCTATTTTTCAATCAGGTGATCTGCTCCATCACGAAGCACTCGATCACATCGCCGACCTTGACGTCGTTGAACTTCTCGATCTGCATGCCGCACTCATAGCCCGATGCGACCTCGCGCACGTCGTCCTTAAAGCGGCGCAGGGAGGCGAGGCTGCCCTCATGGATGACGATGTTGTCACGCAGCACGCGCACGTCGCAGCCGCGCTGGATCTTGCCGTCGGTGCAGTAGCAGCCGCACACCGTGCCGACCTTGGAAACCTTGTAGGTCTCGCGTACCTCGGCATGGCCGATGATGTTCTCCTTGTACTTCGGCGCCAGCATGCCCTTCATGGCATCCTGGATCTCGTTGATGCAGTCATAGATGACGCGGTAGAGCCGGATATCCACGTTGCTGCGCGCCGCGCTGTCGCGGGCGGCGTTGTCCGGGCGCACGTTGAAGCCGACAATGATCGCATCCGAAGTCGCAGCCAGCATGACGTCCGACTCGGAGATCGCGCCGACGGCGCTGTGGATCACTCTGACGCGGACCTCGTCGTTGGAGATCTTCTCCAGAGAAGACTTCACCGCCTCGGCGGAGCCCTGGACGTCGGCCTTGACGATCAGGTTCAGCGTCTTCATCTCGCCCGCCTGGATCTGGCTGAACAGATCCTCCAGCGAGACCTTCTTCACCGGGCCGCCGGCGTTTGCCGACTGACGGCGCTCCTCGGCCAGCTCGCGCGCCATGCGCTCGTCCTTGACCGCGTTGAAGGTGTCGCCGGCGCTCGGCACTTCGGACATACCGGAGATCTCAACCGGCGTGGAGGGGCCGGCCTCAGTGACGCGGCGTCCCTTGTCGTCGATCATCGTACGCACGCGGCCGACAGAGCTGCCCGCGATGATGATATCGCCGGTCTTCAGGGTACCGTTCTGCACCAGCACGGTCATGATCGGGCCGCGGCCCTTGTCCAGACGCGCTTCGATGACCGCGCCGCTGGCGGCGCGATTCGGGTTGGCCTTCAGCTCCTGGACCTCGGCCAGAATGACCAGGTTCTCCAGAAGGTTGTCAATGCCCATACCGGTCTTGGCGGAGATCGGGCAGATGATGGTGTCGCCGCCCCACTCTTCACTGACCAGATCGTACTCGGTCAGCTGCTGCTTGATGCGGTCAGGGTTGGCGCCGACGGTATCCATTTTGTTGATCGCCACGACGACCGGGATGCCCGCCGCCTTGGCGTGGTTAATGCTCTCAACCGTCTGCGGCATGATACCGTCGTCCGCCGCGACCACCAGGATCGCAATATCCGTCACCATGGCGCCGCGGGCACGCATGGAGGTAAAGGCCTCGTGGCCCGGGGTATCCAGGAAGGTGATGGGGTTGCCGTTGATCTCGACGGTGTAGGCGCCGATATGCTGGGTGATGCCGCCCGCCTCGCCGGAGACGACGTTCGCGTGGCGGATGTAGTCCAGCAGCGAGGTCTTACCGTGGTCGACGTGGCCCATGACCACCACGACCGGAGCGCGGGGCTGCAGATCCTCTTCCTTATCCGGGGTGGCGTCGATGAGACGCTCTTCCACCGTGACGATGACTTCCTTCTTCACCTCACAGCCGAGCTCCATCGCGACCAGCGCCGCAGTGTCGTAATCGATGATCTCGGACACCGACGCGAACACGCCGGACTTCATCAGCTGCTTGATGACCTCGGAAGCGGTCTTCTTCATGCGGGAAGCCAGCTCGCCGACGGCGATCTGATCGGGGATCTCCACGACCAGGGGCTTCTTCTTGGCAAGCTCTCTCTGGAGCCGGTTCTGTCTGTCCCGCTCCTCCTGACGCCGCTTGGCCGGGGACTGCTGCTGCGCCTGCTGGCGCTGCTTGGCCTGGGACTTGATCTTCTCCTTGTTGCCGTTGCCGCCGCTGCGCATCTTGGAAGAGTTGGCCTTGTTGCCGGCCATATCCTCGAACTTCTCGTTGTACTTCTCGATGTTCACGGCTGCGCCGCCGCGGGTATCGACCACACGCTTCTCCGCCACCTGACGGGGCACGTGCGGCTTGTTCTCTTTCTTCTTCTGCGGCTGGGCGCTCTGCTGGCTCTGTGCCTGCGGCTGGGCAGACTTCTGCTGGGTCTGTCCCTGCGGCTGGACCGGCGCCTTGCCGCGGGTCTCCGCGGCCTTCCCCGCGGGAGCGGCCTTCTCCTCCGCCGCCGTCTCGGGCTGCGGTTCCGGCTTCTTCTCCGGCGGTGCGACCTTGAAGATATCCTCGAGGCTTGCGACCTGGTTGTGCTGGGTCATGTACTCAAAGATGACATCCAGCTCCGGATTCTCGAGAACCTGCATGTGGTTCTTCGGCGGCTTCAGATAATCGGTGAGAATCTGCGTGATCACCTTCGACGTCGTATTAAAGTCTTTCGCCACCTCATGAACCCGGTATTTCATCATAGCCATAAGCATTCTCCTATCTATCCCTTCCGGCCGAAGCCGGACATTGCCTTATATTCTTTCCGTATCGTCTGGGAACTTCTCCGTCAGCGCCTTTGCAAATCCGTCGTCACAGACCGCCCCCATCGAGCCTCCCGCCACGCCGAGGGCGGAGGCAAGCTCCTCCTTCGTCGCGCTCAGGCGGATCAGGGGCGCCCCGGCGCGCCGCGCAAAGCCTTCCGCGCGGTCCAGCGCGTTCGCGGATGCGTCGGACGCCAGCAGGATCAGCTTCGCCTTTCCGGCGCGGGCCGCCTGTCCGGTCCCCTGCTCTCCGAGGGAGAGCTTCCCGGCCTTCCGCATCAGGCCCAGGAAACGCAGCAAGTCACTCTGCACGGTTCTCAGTCAGCTCCTTCTCCAGCCGGGAGATTACCTCCGGCAGAACCTGCGCGGAAAACGCGCGCTCCAGCGCGCGGCTGCGCACCGCCTTCCGGAGGCACTCCGGATCATGACAGAGGTAGGCCCCGCGTCCGTTTGCCTTCCCGCTGAAGTCCAGCCCGACCGTCCCCTCCGGGGATCTCACAACCCGAACAAGCTCCCGCTTGGGCTTGTGTTCACGGCAGCCGACACACTGCCGCATGGGGATCTTTTTCGGCGCGGTGGGCATATTGTTATACCTGGGAAGCCGGCTTGATGTCGATCTTATAGCCGGTCAGCTTTGCCGCAAGACGGGCGTTCTGCCCTTCCTTGCCGATGGCGAGGGAGAGCTGCGAATCCGGAACCACGACCTGGCAGCTCTTGCCGTCCTCCAGCATGGTCACGCTGACCACCTCGGAGGGGCTGAGTGCGGCGGCGATGTAGTCCTCGGGGATCTCGCTGTAATTGACGATGTCGATCTTCTCACCGCCGAGCTCATCGACGATCTCGGCCACACGCGCGCCCTTGGGTCCGACGCACGAGCCGATAGCGTCCACGTTGGGGTCGTTGCTGAGGACCGCCATCTTGGTCCGGCTGCCCGCCTCGCGGGCGATGGACTTGATCTCCACCGTGCCGTCGTAGATCTCGGGCACTTCCAGCTCGAAAAGACGCTTCACCAGGCCCGGATGGGTCCGGCTGATCATAACCTGCGGGCCTCTGGTGGCGTTTTTGACCTCCACCACATAGACCTTGATGCGGTCGCCCTCGACCAGTTCTTCCCCGCGCACGCGCTCGTTCGCCGGGAGCAGCGCCTCGGTGTACTCGCTGTTGGAAGAAATGCGGATGGAGACGCTTCCGTTGCGCGGCTCCACATGGGAGACGATACCGGTGAGGATCTCGTGCTCCTTGGAGGTGAACTCCTCATAGACCAGGCCGCGCTCGGCCTCGCGGATGCCCTGGATGATCACCTGCTTGGCGGCCTGTGCCGCGATACGGCCGAACTTTTTGGTCTCGACGGGGATCGCCACCGTGTCGCCGACCTTCGCCCGCTTGGAAATTCTCTTTGCGGCGTCCGGATCGATCTCATGGGCGGGATCGGTCACTTCTTCCACAACAAGCTTGTTAACCTGCATGTCGATACGCTTCTTCTCCTCATCCAGGATGATCTCGACATTGTCCTCGTTCTCCGGATGGTCACGGCGGAAGGCCGCCAGCATCGCCTGGCGGATCTTATCGTACATATAGTCTCTGGGGATACCCTTTTCTTTCTCGATATCTTCTATGGCTGCAAAGAATTCTGCATTCATGATGACATGCTCTCCGTTTCTGATCTTCTGTACTTATTATTTTGATATTTATATAGTGATAATTGCCGTTCTGCCGCTCAGATGGTCACATACAGGCGCACCTGTGCGATCTGCTCCTTCTCAAAGCGCAGGTCGTTCTCGCCCTGCCGGATGCTGACCGCCCCGTCCTCGTAGCCGGACAGCGTGCCGGTGTAACGCTTGCTGCCCGCGACAGGCCGATAAAGCCTGACCTCGACCTCTTCGCCCATGAACTGTTCAAAATCCCCCGGGCGCTTCAGTTCCCGGTCCGCCCCGGCGGACCCCACTTCAAAGACGTAACTGTCGGGGATCGGGTCCTTCTCGTCCAGGATCGGATCCAGCCGCCTGCTGATGCGCTCGCAGTCGTCAATGGAGACGCCGCCTTCTCTGTCGATAAACACGCGCAGATACCAGGTCCCAGCCTCCCGGACATATTCCACGTCCCAGAGGCTGCAGCCCTCGTCTTCCACGACCGGCCGCGCGATCTCCGCGATTTTGTCTGTCAGCTTGCTCATGCCGTATGAGCCTCCAATCTTCACAAAAAAGAGTGGGCACAAACCCACTCTTCAGGATCACTTCATAACGCTGGAGGTATCATAGCACTTTCTTCGGCGTTTGGCAAGTGTTTTTTTCATTTTCATTCAGTATTTGAAGTCCGGCATATAGTGTTTGTAGAACTCCTCATAGCAGATGCCGTGCTCCATGATATAGGTAGCGGCCTCGACGCCGACATAGCGGTAGTGCCATGGCTCGTCCCAGCCGGTCAGAAGCAGCTTGCGCGTCGGATAGCGCTTAATGAAGCCGTACTCCGCGCAGTGCGCATCCAGCCAGGCAAAAAGCTCCTGGTCCATGTTCTCATAAATCAGGCTCTTGCGCTGCCGGTCCATGATATCCACGGCGAGCCCCAGCTGGTGCTCGCTGCTGCCGGGATACATGACGATGGTCTTGGCCTTTTCGGCATACTGCTGATAGCGCGGGTCCATGTAGTCGATATCCCCTGCCAGCTGGCTGGCCTTGGCGTTGAACATCTGGGTCTGGTAGGAATAGGTCCGGTATGCCGCGGCGATGTACACCGTGTGTCCGGCCTCCTCCGCAGCGTGGATCATGGCGTTCAGATATGGCAGATAGTCCGCGTCGAACATCATGTATTTGGTCCCGTCGATCACGCCGCAGGTCGGCTCAAAGGAGGACGGCAGAAGAAACTCCGTATCGTCGTTAACCATGCGGTACTGGCCCTGCGTGATGTCAATATCCGGCCAGCCGTCGTCCACTTCCTCTTCCGTCTCTTCGGCCTTGTTCGGGTCTTCGTATACATAGGTATCGGTGGAGACGATCGCGCCGTCCATCCCGCCGAAAATGATATCCGTCTTTGCCTCCAGCCTGGACAGCACGATCCCGGCGAGGACCAGCGACAGGGCAGCCATGCACAGCAGCCATGCGACTCGGTTCTTCATCTATGCAACTGCCTCCTTTTCCGTGGTTTGCAGTGGTATTTTACATCCAAAGCGTTTCTGATTCAATAATAATCCGTGAATTCTTCCCCACCGGCGCCCCCTCAGGCTCCGATCCGGAAAAGAGCGCGGCCGTTTTCCAGCGTGATGCGGGCCGCTTCCTCCTTGGTCAGGCCCTTAACCTCGGCAACTCTGGCACAGATATACGGGAGGTTCCCGGGGTCGTTGCGCTTTCCGCGCATGGGCACCGGCGCCAGATAGGGGCTGTCCGTCTCAATGAGGATACGCTCCGCCGGGCAGACGCTCAGCACCTCCAGCGCTTTCCGGGCGTTCTTATAGGTAACAGGTCCGTCAAAGCCCAGGTACCAGCCCATCTTCAGCAGCTCTTCCGCCATCTCGGCGCTGCCGGAATAGCAGTGGAACACGCCGCGGATCCCGGGATACTGCTTCACGATGGCAAGGCAGTCCCCATGCGCTTCCCGGTCGTGGACAATGACGGGCAGATCCCGCTCGCGGGCAAAGGAAAGCTGCGCGTGGAAAAGCTGCTTCTGCTCCTCCTTATGGCTGTCGTCCCAGTAGTAGTCCAGCCCGATCTCCCCTATTGCGGCACACTTCGGCTTCTCCGCAAGCGCAAACACCTGCTCCAGCCCGTCCTCCGTGAAGTCCGCCAGCTCCTCCGGGTGGATCCCCGTTGCAAACCAGATCTGCTCATGGCTCTCCGCGATCTGAGCGGCCTTCCGGCTGCTCTGCACGTCGCAGCCGGGGTCGAGCACCAGCTCTACGCCCGCCTGAAGGATCCGTTCGATCACAGCCTCCCGGTCCTCGTCAAAGGCCTTGTCGTCCAGATGCGCATGGGTGTCAAAATACATTGCCGTCCTTCTCCCTGTGGTGATTTGTCCCCTCACTATACCACACCAATCGCAAACAGGCAACGAAAAAGGCCGCCCGAAAGCGGCCTCTTCTGTGAAAGGGGAAGATTCTATGGGGATCTTACTTGATTTCCAGCCGTCTGCTGGCGGGGACGGTCTCGACCTTCTTGGGCATGGTGAGCTTCAGGATGCCGTCCGTGTACTCGGCCTCAATGCCGTCGACGTTCACGCCCGAGACATCAAAGCTTCTGCTGTAGGAGCCGTAGAAGCGCTCTCTCTTGATGAAGTTCTTCTGCTTCTCTTCCTCGTCCAGCTTCCGCTCGGCCGAAATGGTCAGGCAGTCGTTCTCGACATCGATCTTGATGTCCTCTTTCTTGAATCCGGGGAGCTCGGCATCCAGGACGAAAGCGTCGCCCGTGTCGGTCACGTCCGTGCGGAAAGCGGTCATTGCCGCATGGTTGTTGCCGCCGAAGAAATTGCGCTCCATCTCGTCAAACATCCGGAACGGATCATACACCGAAACTCTGCTGCCTCTGCGATCAAAAGGAATCAGTTCAAACATGATATATACCTCCAAATTTTTAATTTACAAATTTTGTTCTCGATGAACGATTCATTTCTTTCGTTTCATCGTGTATATAAAATACCATACAATTATGAACAATTCCTCTATAAAATATGTCCTAAATATGAATATTAGCACTCTTGTATAAAGAGTGCTAATATCTGTCAGGTTCTGTTTTCCTGGAGCGCTTCTGTGTGTTATTCCTCCAGATAGACACGCTCCACCCGGTCTGTCAGCCGCACGGTCTGGTCGCAGCCTTCGCATCCGATCAGTCCCAGGACCTCCTGCGCCGGCAGCAGGACGCCGTTCCGGTCATGGCCGAACAGCGTCGCCTCGTCGCCGGGTTCGCAGGGGATCTCTCCCAGGTCCACAAAGCTCTGATCCATGCAGCAGGCCAGCAGCTTTGCCCGCTGCCCGTTCACCAGGACCGGCGCCTGCGCCCGCGCCAGCGCGGGGTCCAGCCCGTCGCCGTAGCCGATCGAGAGCACGCCGACGCGGGTATCCGCCCCGAGCGTCAATTTTCCGCCATAGGCAAGAGTCTCACCCGCATGGCGCTCCCGCACATCGGCGAGATAGGCCCGGAAGGATACCGCCTCGCGGATCTTTCCCGTCGGGGCTGCGGGGTTATCCAGGAAAAGTCGGCGTCCGACGCGGACCGCGTCGAAGAGATAGTCCCTCCCGGTCTCCAGGGACGCGGAGGAGGAGACATGGCAGATCCCCGGTTCGATCCCCGCCTCTTGCAGGGTCCGGATGCAGTCCCGGAAGCACGCGGCCTGCGCGTCGTCCTCTTCCTCGCCGTTTTCGGCAAAGTGCGAGAAGGTGTCCGTAACGGTCAGCGCTGTTTTCGCCGTTTTCAGCTCGTCACAGAGCCTCCCCAGCTCGCCGGGCGTAAAACCGATGCGGTGCAGGCCCGTATCCAGCTTCAGCGCAACCGGGATCGGGGCTCCCCTCTTCGCTGCCAGCTCCCGAAGCAGCGGGAACTGCCGGAAGCTGCCGAGCGTGACGGTCAGCTCATGCCGAACGGCTTCTTCAAGCTGAAAGTCCAGCGGCAGGCTCATCACCAGGATCTTTTCCCGGACGCCCGCGCTGCGCAGGGTGAGGCCCTCCGCCACGTGCGACACGGCGAAGGTGTCGATCCCTTCCATGGCGCCAAGCATCTTTGCCAGCCTGACCGCACCGAGGCCGTAGGCGTTTCCCTTCAAAACCGGGATCAGCCGGGCACCCGGGCCGATCTCCTTCTGGATTTGCAGGATGTTTGCCCGCAGTGCCGGGAGGTCAACCTGCAGATAGGAATTTGCTTTCATTCAGATCTTACATCTTTCCTTACAAAACTTTTGAGAGAAAATCTTTGAGACGTGGATTCTGAGGATTGTCAAACAGCATGTTTGGCGTGTTCTCTTCCAAAATTTGACCACTGTCCATAAATATCACACGGCTTGCTACTTCGCGTGCGAACCCCATTTCATGGGTGACGACTACCATCGTCATCCCGTTCTTTGCCAGGTCTCGCATCAAATCCAGCACTTCATTGACCATCTCAGGATCCAATGCAGAAGTCGGCTCATCAAAGAGCATAACCTCCGGCTCCATAGCAAGAGCGCGTATAATCGCGATACGCTGCTTCTGGCCGCCAGAGAGCATATTGGGATATTCGTTCGCCTTATCGGCCAGCCCGATACGTTCCAGCAGTTCTTTTCCCTTCTGCTGGGCTTCCGCTTTCGTCTTCAGTTTCAGATGGACCGGGGCCAGCGTGATGTTCTGCATGACCGTCTTGTGCGGGAAGAGATTAAAATGCTGGAACACCATGCCCATTTTCCGTCTATGGAGGTTCAGATCCACGTTTTTATCCGCAAGATCCACTCCGTCAAAATAGATATGTCCGGAGGTTGGCGTCTCCAGCATATTCAGACAACGCAGCAGCGTGCTCTTTCCGGAACCGGAAGCACCGATAATGGCGACGACCTCGCCCTTATGCACCGTAAGGTTGCACCCGTTCAACGCCTTGACCGTGCCGTTGTTATACTCCTTTTTGACGTCTACGACGCGGATGAGTTCAGTGTTTGTCGCCACGGCGCATTCTCCTTTCAATTGCCTCGATCGCTTTGGAGGCCGGATAGTTGATGGCAAAGTAGATCACAGCCGCTACCGTATACGGTGCGAGCGTGATATACGTTGCTCCTGCAACGGTTTTCGCGGCAAACATCAGCTCCGCCATACCAAGAGTCGAACAGATGGACGATTCCTTTACCATCGTAACGATTTCATTTGCTAGAGCGGGCAGGACATTCTTGATCGCCTGGGGCAGAACCACAAGTTTCATGGCGGACCAGGAAGAAAGCCCCAGCGAGCGGGCAGCCTCTGTCTGGCCGATATCCACTGCGAGAATGCCTCCGCGGAAGATTTCCGCCACGTAGGCGGAAGAGTTCAGTGCCAGAGCAACGACGCCGGGAATGAATCTGCTCATCGGAATAAAGCCAAAGAGCTGCCAGCTGTTCGGGATCCTAACTGCTCCGAACAAACCGAAGTATATGATGCTCAGCTGAACCAGCAGAGGCGTTGAACGGAAGATCGCAATATACGCGCCGGAGATGCCCTTGACGAGCTTGTTTTTGCTCAGACGCATGATAGCGAGCAGCAAAGCCGGGATCACTGCGAGAAGCACGGAAACCACTGCCAGCAGCAGCGTATAGCCCAGCGCCTGCAAGATATAGGTCCCATATTCTCCCAAAAAGGAGAAGTTAAAGAACGACGCAGGCGACAAGTTGCCAAAAATACCTTCCCAGTCCATAGATCAGAAGTCCTTTCGTGAGTAGTGCATGTACTCGGATAATGCGCACGAATGTGCAAGGCGTAACGCCTTACACATTCGTGCTGCAAAGCATAATTATGGTATGTGAGGTGCAGGGGCAGTCAGCTTTCTCAGCAGGGTCAGCCTACCGCGGCGGCAGTCGTCTCCTCGGCCACTTCAGCCTCTTCTTCGCCGAGAAGGGCATCATCGGACTCATAACCTTCGGGTGCATCAGCCGAGACTTCTTCGACGCCCTGAATTACATCGACAGCAGCGGCAAACTCTTCGCCCTTGTTCTCTTCAAGCAGCTTGGCGATGGCTTCGTTCAGATCGGTGAGCAGGCCTTTGGGGTCGCCCTTCGCAACGGCAATCGCGATGCCCAGGCTCTCCGGGAAGACCTCGCTGGCCTCTTCGGCAATCGCGAGTTCCTCATACTGAGACGCGTAAGAAACTGCCACGGATCCATCCAGCAGGACTGCATCAACCTTACCATTGACAAGTTCGTTGACGAGGTCGGTTACGAGGGACAGGGAGACCACATTGCATCCGATGAGGTTCTCTTCCGCCTTCTGGACCTTGGTGGAACCGGTCTGGGCGCCGACGCTCACACCGTTGAAGTCGGTTGCGGAATCCTGGAATTTGTCCAGATCAGCAGCACGAACCAGGAGCTTCTCAGGAATCTCATTGTAGTAGATATCACTGAAGTCGACGGCTTTCTGGCGCTTCTCATTCGGTTCGATGTCTGCCATGACGATGTCAAAGTCGCCCTTGTTCAGTGCCGTCAGCAGATATCCGAAGTCCATGTTCTCAATTTGCAGTTCCATGCCGAGATAGTCGGCGATGTACTGTGCGATCAGGATGTCGATGCCGCCGTAGACCATCTTGCCGCTCTCGTCCGGATACATAAACTCGAACGGTGCATAATCCGCGCTCGTACCAAGCACTAGGACTTCCTTCTTCTCTGCGCCATCAGCAAACGCGGCTGTCGCAGCTACGCTGAAGACCAATGCCAAAATAAGTGCTATAGAAATAAGCTTTTTCATTTTGAGTTGTCCTTTCGCATAAATTTATTTGACGCCGCTCATTATAATGAATAATTATTCACTTGTCAAGGGGAGCTTTCGACTTTTTCTTAAGTTTCTTTTAAGACGTCAAGTTGTTTTTGCGCAGTGGCCTCCCCAGGCGACCATTTACAATAGTTCCGTCCAGGACAGCCGGCTTTCCAGCTATAATTACTTCTTTAATTCCCTTTGGAGGGCGTGTCGGTTCCGAAAACGTTGCACAGTCGATGATCTGATCCGGGTCAAAGAGCACAAGATCCGCATCCGCGCCACGCCGCAGATTTCCTTTTTCTGTCAGCCCCAAGCGTTGAGCTGGAAGTGTTGTAATTCTAAATAACGCTTCATAAAGACTGAGCCCGCTCTCAGATGCAACCCGTCCAAGAAACCTCGGGAAAGCTCCTGCCGCTCGTGGATGACCATTTCCTCTTGAGAGGAAGCAATCGCTGCCAACTGTTACATTTGGATGGCGGTAGGCAAGTCGGATTTCTTCTTCGTTCATCACATGTCCAACTGTCAGATAATCTGGATGAGCCTTCCGTTCTGCCTCGAATATTTCTTTCGTGCAGCGCTGTCCGCGATAAACGCCCTCGCAGAGTTCAATATCCTTATAACTGCAGTGCATTGCATTCAGGTCGTCATAGGGAGCGCTTCCGATGGCGGTTGAGAACGCAGCATACGGATAACAGTCACAACATACATTCACTCCATCTGCCCGATATCTGTCTACTAACCGTAGAAGCTGCTCCATTTGCCCATAGGCAGCCATGCTTCCTATATGCGAAATTTGAACAGGGACTTCTGCGGCTTTTGCTGCTTCCATCACTTCAGCAGCGGCTGATGGCGCTTTTTCTGCGCAGGCACGAATATGTGCAGCAATCATTTTCCCTCTTCCACTACAGCACTGGACAGAAGACAAAAGCTCCTCTCTGTTTATTCCGGGAACATACTCCAGTCCAAAGGATATGCCAACACATCCTTCATCCAAGGCTGCTGTAATCGTTTTTCCGATCTCTTTGATCTCTGCTTCAGATACAGAGGTGTAGCGGTCTGCCTTTGAAATCTTCTCACGGAACCAGGTATATCCTGCCAGCATCGCAACATTGACGAAGCACCCGTCCCGTTGAATCTCGTCCAGAAACAGCACCGGATCGCCGAAGTTGTCCCCACAGTTTCCAGCCAGGCAGGTGGTCACCCCCATGCGCAGCAAGCAGGCAAGGTTTGCTCGCTCCGGGTCAGAATAACGAATTCCGCCGATTAGCGGATCCTCATGTGCATGCAAGTCGATAAAACCCGGGCTGACAACGAGACCGTCTGCATCCGTCGTTATCTCCGCAGACGGCGTATCTCCGGTGAGGCAGAGTATCTTTCCATTTTCTATAAGAACATTCAATCTCGCATCTATTCTTTGGGACGGATCAATAACTCTTCCGTTTTTAATCAGATGTTTCATTATGTATTATTTCTCCCATAGACCTAATATAAAGCTCAGTGTCCTTGTCTTGCGTGTTTACCGCTTCCGTGTTATACTCCCTTTAGCCATATGCAGAAAGGAACAACAAGTGATGAATATCTGTGTTTTTGGCGCCTCCTCAAACCGTCTGGATCCGGTATATTTTGCAGAAGCGGAGGCCATGGGCAGGCTGATCGCCCAGGTCGGGCACGAAATTGTCTTCGGCGGCGGGGCCGACGGGCTGATGGGCGCCTGCGCCCGGGGAGCCAAGGCGGGCGGCGGCCGCGTGGTCGGCATTGCGCCGCGGCTTTTCAACGAGCCCGGCTTCCTGCTTCCGGAGTGTGACGAGCTGATTCTCACCGATACCATGTCCGCCCGCAAGGAAAAGATGATGCAGCTCAGCGACGCCTGTCTGGCTCTCCCCGGTGGCATCGGCACCATGGACGAGTTCTTTGAGGCCATCACCCTGCGCCAGCTCGGTCTGCTGAAAGGAACGATCGTCCTGCTGAACACCAGGCAGTTCTATACGCCGCTGGTCTCGTATCTGGAGGAGATGGCCGAACAGGGCTTCATGAGCCGGAACTGTCTGGAACTCATCCGTCTCTGCGAGTCCCCTGCCGAAGCCCTGGAGGCGCTGCTACGGCCGGACGAACTGGTCGGCAGTATCAACCGTCTGGAGGACTACACGAAATAGACTGTCCTCTTCCCGCCATTTCCAAAGAGCATTCTTGACGGCCCTCTGCGTTTGCAGAGGGCCTTTTAATTTTTACTCTTTTTATTTCTGTCTCAGCTCGCGGATCTTCCGGATCACGCGGCTGACATTCTTCTGCAGCTGCAGGGTCGTGAGCGCACCCCGGTTGATCGCCGCGCGGATGTCTTCGGCGTCTTTTTTGCTGCCCGGCATGAAGAGGTCACCGCCCGCTTCGGCGACGCGCCCGGCGTCGGCGACGGGATAGCGGCTCTTTTTGTTGCTCATGCCCATCACCACCCAGTCGGTCATGACGATGCCTCTGTAGCCGAATTCGCACTTCAGGATATCCCGGATCAGGCCGCTGTGCTCGGAAGTGTGGGTCCCGTTCAACAGGTTATACGAAGTCATCAGCGCGTGGGGCTGGGCCTCCCGGACACAGATCTCGAAGCCCTTCAGATAGATTTCCCGCATGGCGCGTTCGCTGACCATGCTGTTGTTGTTATAGCGGTTGTATTCCTGGTTGTTGGCGGCATAGTGCTTGACGGTCGTGCCCTTTCCCGGGTGCGCCTGCACCCCTTTTGTAATGGCAGCCGCGAAAGCGCCGCTCACCAGCGGGTCTTCCGAGAAGTATTCAAAGTTCCGTCCGCAGCGGATGCTGCGGTGGATGTTGAGTGCCGGGGCCAGCCACAGGTCCACGTTCATGCGTTCCATCTCGTCGCCGACAATGTCGCCGCAGAGCTCGGCAAACGCGGTGTTCCAGCTCTGGGCAATCGCCGTCCCAATGGGGATGGCCGTGGCATACTGGTGCCGGATCTCGGCATTCGGCGCGGGTTTCTTCCCCAGCTTGCCCATCAGCCAGACCGCGGGCTTCGGGAGGAAGTCCCCCATCGACTCGATCGTCGACTGCCCCACGGGCACGGGTCCCTGCTCGCCCATGGCGTAGTCCCTGCTCAGGCGCAGACCGGCAGGGCCGTCCGCCATCACAAGGGGCTCCAGCCCCAGGTCCCGCGAGAGCCGGCAGGTCTCGCCCGCGGCGCCCGCGACCGCGAAGCCCGCGCTCCCGATGACGGAAGCGAGACCGTTCTTCGGGTCAAACGCGCCCAGCTCCATCCGGATCAGCTCGTCGACCGTCATTCCCTTGACCGCGTCGTCGATCTCCGTGTCACAGCTGTAATCCACCGTCTCTGTCGGGATCGCCGAGGGTTCCACCGTCAGGATCGGCACATCCGGCGCGAACATATCGATCCGCTCCAGCGTCGGCTTCCAGTCGGCAAAGTCGGTCACGCCGCAGACGTTCTTCGTCTGCCGGGTGACGACCTCTTCCTCCAGCCGGAGGCGGACAATGGGCTTTGTGTCATCCGAGCTTGTCCCGAAGCGCAGGAAGTAATCCCCCTTCTCCAGCACCCAGCAGGCTCGCCTGCTGTCATAGGAGGCGAGCTCGTCGAAGCGGAAGCGCATCGCGACCGTCTCCTCTTCCTCCGGCTGAAGCAGGCCGGTCTTGGCGAAAGCCGCCAAGGTCTGGAAGGGCTGGTCCAGGGTGACCTCCGGCTTGGAGGCATAGACCTGCAGCGTCTCCTTGCCGGGGAAGGCGCCGGTGTTCTTCACCTTCGCCGTGACCGTGACCCACTCGCCCTCGAGCTCGGCCTTCTCGTCCGCGACCTCAAAGCCCGTATACGAAAGCCCGAAGCCGAAGGGGAACATCGGCGTCACACCTGCCGAGTCGAAGTACCGATAGCCGACATAGATGCCTTCCCGGTAGCGTGTCTCGTCCAGATCGCCGAAGTCGCCGATGGTGGGATAGTCCTCAAAAGCCGCCCAGGTGGTGGCGAGTTTCCCTGAGGGGTTGGCCTTCCCGAGCAGGATGTCGGCAAGAGCCGCGCCCGTCTCGACGCCCAGCTGGGAGAGAAGCAGAACGTTGCCGACCTCCTGCAGCACCGGGCTGAGGTCCACCGGTCCGCCAACGTTCAGCACCAGCAGGAACTTTGTATACTGCTTCTGCAGCTGCAGGATGTCCCGGATCTCGGTCCCGGTCAGGGCGATGTCCCCTGGGATGTTCTCCCGGTCGTTGCCCTCGCCGGAGGTCCTGGCCAGGACATAGACCGCCGTGTCCCCGCCGCCCTGCAGCGGCAGTTCGTATTCCGGCTCCGGCATGACGGCGCCCATGCCCTCGATGACGGCGTTGGTGTGCTTCTTTCTCGCCCGCGCCTTGATTTCTTTGACAAAGTCCTTTTTGGCCTCTTCCCGGACCCGGTCATAGGCGTCAAGCCAGTCCTTCGTCGTGAGGCGGAAGCCGGCCTCCTCAAGCCCCTGCTCCGCCGTGACAAAAAAGCGCGAGTTCACCTCGCCCGAGCCGGTCCCGCCCTTGACGGTCCTTCTGGCGCCACTCCCGTAGAGGGCCAGTTCTCCGGCCTCTTTGAGCGGGAAGCTGCCGTCCGTCTTCAGCAGCACCGTGCACTCGGCCAGCGAGGCCCGCAGCCGTGTGAGATGTTCGCGTTCGTAATCCTGCAGTTCCATGGTATCCTGTCCTTCCGTTAAATAAAGAATCTGGTTTTCTGTTTATATTATACGCAAAGATTCCCTGTTCGTCCATTGTTTTTATTGTCTTTTCATCTTGCGTTTTCTCCCCGGAACCACTATAATCCTCTCGTTATTCTGGTACTATGGTAAGAGGAACGGTCATGAATCAATTCCGTGAGCACCTGCTGATTGAATATAAACGCTATATCATCTATCTGAAGGCCCTTGTCAAATGGCTTGTGGTGTCCGGCATCGTCGGCGTTCTCTGCGGCGGCCTCGGCACCGCCTTCCACGTCGGCGTCGACACGGCAAACGGTTTCCGTCTGGTCCACCCCTGGCTCATCTGGCTGCTGCCGGTCGCCGGCGCCGCCATCGTGGCGATCTATTCCTTCTTCTCCGTGGAGGGGCAGAGCACCAACAACATCATCAGCGAGGTCCAGTCCGGCAACGGCCTGAAGCTCAACCTGATCCCCTCCATCTTCTTTTCCACCGTGCTGACCCACCTCTGCGGCGGCTCCGCCGGCCGGGAAGGCGCCGCGCTGCAAATGGGCGGGACCATCGGCTATGAGACCGGCAAGCTTCTCCGTCTCGACGACCGGGACCTCCGCACCGCGACCCTCGCCGGGATGGCGGCCTTCTTCTCCGCCCTCTTCGGGACGCCGCTGGCAGCGACGGTCTTCGCCATGGCGGTGATCAGCGTGGGGCTGCTGTACCACGCGGCGCTGCTGCCCTGCCTGCTGGCGTCGCTGACCGCCTACGGCATCTCGTCCCTCTTTGGGGTCAGCCCGACCCACTTCACCGTCGCGATGCCCCAGCTGCAGCTTGTCATGCTGCTGAAGGTCGCCCTTCTCGCTGCGCTCAGCGGCTTTGTCTCCTTCCTGTTCTGCAACGTGCTGCACTGGATGGAGCACGTGATGCAAAAGCGCTTCCCCAACCCTTATCTCCGTGTTCTTGTCGGGGCCGCGATCCTGATCGCGCTCTCGCTTCTCTTCCCCGGCGGCGACTATAACGGCGCCGGCTCCTCGGTGATTAAGCGGGCTGTCGAGCAGGGACAGGCCAATCCCTTCGCCTTTCTGCTGAAGATCCTCTTCACCGCCGTCACGCTCTCCGCCGGCTTCAAGGGCGGCGAGGTCGTGCCCAGCTTCTTTATCGGGGCCTGCTTCGGCTGTGCCGTGGGTCCCCTGCTGGGGATCCCCGCGGGCTTTGCCGCCGCGGTCGGGCTGATCTGCGTTTTCTGTGGCGGGGTCAACTGCCCCATCGCCTCCACCTTCCTGGCCATCGAGCTCTTCAGCGCGGAGGGCCTGCTGTACTTTGCCCTGGCCTGCGCGCTGAGCTACCTGCTCTCAGGCTACACCGGGCTCTATTCCAGCCAGCGGATCCTCTACGACAAGCTCAAAGCCCAATACATCGACGTCCACACCAACGCCTATCACGAGGGCGAGCACACCCCCATGGAGCAGAAATACCGCTGAGTTTTCTCGCCCTGCGCACTGTCCGGGGCTCAATATCCATATCGAAGAAACGGGAGCAATCGTCACATGCTTTGCGGCGATTGCTCCCGTTTCTGATATTCACATCAGGGGCGAGATGATTTTCAGCAGCGGACCCAGCAGCTTGTAGCCCAGCTTCTCGTTCCGGATGCTCTCGGGCGTGACGGCGCGGCACTTTGCCAGCGTGTCCTGAAAATCCTGTTCGATCTCCGGGATGCAGGCGTTCCGGTACAGATAGGTCGCGCACTCAAAGTGATGATAGAGGCTGCGGTAGTCCAGGTTGATGGTGCCCACCACAGCGCGCACGCCGTCGCTGACAAAGACCTTGGAGTGGACGAAGCCCGGCGTGTACTCATAGATCTTCACCCCCGCCTCCGTCAGGGCGGCGTAGTGGGACTTTGCCAGGGCGTAGGCCACCTTCTTGTCCGGGATGCCCGGCAGGATAAGCTGAACATCCACGCCCCGCTCGGCCGCGTATTTCAACGAGGCCTCCAGCTCACCGTCGAGGATCAGATAGGGCGTCATGATGTGCACATAGTCCACTGCCCGGTTGAGAAAGTCCATATAGACGTTCTCCCCCACCTTCTCCTCATCCAGCGGGCTGTCGCCGTAGGGCATGACGAAACCGTCGGCTTTCTCCTCCGCGGGGCTCACAAGAAGCTCGTCCGGGAACTCCGCCTCCTTCTCGGTCAGGTTCCACATCTGCAGAAACAGCAGGGTGAAGCTTGCGACCGCGCTGCCCTTCAGCATGACAGCGCTGTCCTTCCAGTGGCCGAAGCGCACAGTGCGGTTGATGTACTCGTCGGCCAGGTTGACGCCCCCGTTGAAGGCGACTTTCCCGTCGATGACCATGATCTTGCGGTGGTCGCGGTAGTTGTAATGGGTGGAGACAAAGGGCGTCATCGGCGCGAAAGCCTTGGCCTTGATCCCCTTCGCCGCCAGGAGCTTTGTGTAGTTGGGCGGGAGGTTGAAAAGATCGCTCATTCCGTCATACATCACCCGCACATCCACGCCCGCCGCCGCCTTGCGCGTCAGCACATCGAGGACGCGGCCCCACATATAGCCTTCTTCGATGATAAAAAACTCCAGGAAGATAAACTTCTCGGCCTTCTCCAGCTCCGGCAGCATGGCCTCCAGCACATTCTCCCCCAGCGGGAAGTAGCGCGCCTGCGTGCCGCGGTAGATGGGGAAGCATCCGCTGCGGCAGAGGTACTTATGCAGGTCGTCGCTGGCATAGGGGTCGCCTTTGAGGCCTTCGATGGTCTCCGTGTCCTGCGCGATGCTGTGTTTTGTCTGGTTGATCAGCTCAGCCGAGCGCTTTTTGACCGCGCGCTGGCCAAGGTTGTTCTGGGTATAGGCCAGCATCAGCGCGCCGGCCAGGGGGAACACGGCAATCAGGGCCAGCCAGGTGAGCTTGGCGGAATAGTCCATACGGCTGTTGAAAAGAAAAATGACCATCACCAGGCCAAAAAGCGCCTGGACGATCGCATAATGCGGCAGATATTCCCTCAGCCACATGGCCAGCATCACATAGAACGCGATCTGCAGGGCAATCAGCAGCGCGATGATGAAAAAGCGGCTGAAAACCAGATACAGCAGTCCTTTTTTTCTGGGTTTTGCGAGCCTGACGACGTTTTCTTCCACGGGTCTCTCCCTAAAAATGGTGCTACGATAGGATGGTATACTCCGCCCCGGCCTAACGCCTGCGCGCGGCCGGGGCAAAAAGCTTCGCTTTGCTCAGCTCAGCTTTGTGAGGGCGATGCGCAGCCTGCGCAGGGTCTCGTCCCTGCCGAGGATGCGGCAGATCTCCACCGCGCCGCCCGGCGTGACGGCCTTACCCGCGGCCGCAATACGCACCGGCCACATGACCTTGGCGTTCTTGACCTCCCACTGCTCGGCAAGGGCCGTCATGGCGCCGAGGATCTTCTCATCCGTCCACTCGTCCAGCGCCTCAAAGGTCGGGATGATCGTCTCCAGCACCGCGCGGGAGCTCTCAAGGTCGGACTTGGACTTCTTGTGGACAAAGAGCTCGGTCTCATACTCCGGCAGCGTGTCGAAGAAGTCCAGCTTCTCCGGGATCTCGGTCAGGACCTCGGTCCGCTGCTGCAGCAGCGCCGCGATGGCGGCCGCGTCATAGGCCTCGTTCTTCACCGCCTGGCGGATAAAGGGCTCGGCCACGCGGGCAAAGTCCTCCGGCGCCATGGCGCGGATATAGGCGGCGTTGAAGTAGCGCAGCTTCTCGATATCGAAGATGGCCGGGGACTTGGAGATGCCGGAGATCTGGAAGATGTCCTTCAGCTCGTCCAGCGTGAAGATCTCCTGCTCCCCGCCGGGGCTCCAGCCCAGCAGCGCCACATAGTTGATCACCGCATCCGTCAGATAACCCTGGGCGATCAGGTCCTCATAGGACGGGTCCCCGTGCCGCTTGGACATCTTGTTGTGCTGGTCGCGCATGACCGGCGAGCAGTGTACATACTTGGGGATCTCCCAGCCGAAGCCCTCGTACAGCAGGTTGTACTTGGGCGCGGAGGAGAGATACTCGCTCCCTCGCACCACGTGGGTGATGCCCATGAGATGGTCGTCGATGACGTTGGCAAAGTTGTAGGTGGGCAGGCCGTCCCGCTTCATCAGGACCTGGTCGTCCAGGGTGCTGTTCTCCACCCGGATATCTCCGAAGATCTCATCGTGGAACACGGTCTCACCCTCGCGGGGGATCCGCTGCCGGACGACAAAGGGCTCGCCCGCGTCGGCGCGGCGGTCTGCTTCCGCCGGGTCCAGGCTGCGGCAGGGGTCCTCGGCACGGTTGAAGTCGCCGCTGTCCTCCTCGCTCTCCGCCTTCTCGCAGAAGCAGCGGTAGGCGTGTCCGCGCGAGATCAGCAGCTCGGCGTACTTGCCGTAAAAGGGTCTGCGCTCGGTCTGGATATAGGGGGCGACGGGGCCGCCCACATCCGGGCCTTCGTCGTGGTCCAGCTTGCATTCCTTCATTGTCTTATAGATCACATCGACCGCGCCCTCTACCAGACGGCCCTGGTCGGTGTCCTCAATGCGCAGGATAAAGGTCCCGCCGGCATGGCGCGCAATCAGCCAGGTGTAGAGCGCCGTGCGCAGGTTCCCCACATGCATGTATCCCGTCGGCGACGGGGCAAAACGCGTGCGCACCTTCCCCTTCGGGATGCGCGCTTCCATCTCTTCAAACCAGCTGAGATCAATCTTCTCAGGCATAGCTTTGTCCTCCTGTTGTAGAATCGGTTTCTTTATAATATTTTACATTTTTCCTGTTGTCAAGCACAACTTATTCTGTTACAATAAGTTAGTTGTCCACATGTGGTAGTAGATACCGCCTCTGTGCACAGTATTTTGGAAAATCGAAACGGAGAACCATCATCATGGATCAGCAGACAGAAACCAGAAAAAAAGTAATGCTGTCCGGCATTCAGCCTTCCGGAGACCTGCATCTGGGCAACTACCTCGGTGCGGTGAAGAACTGGGCTGAAATCGCAGAGGAGTTTGACTGCTATTATTTTATGGCGGACCTGCACAGCATCACCGTCCGACAGAATCCGGCGGAGCTGCGGCGGCGCTCGGTCTCGCAGCTGGCGCAGTACATCGCCTGCGGGCTTGATCCCCAGAAGAACACTCTTTTCATCCAGAGCCATGTGCATGAGCACGCGGAGCTGGGCTGGGTTCTCAACTGCTATACCATGTTCGGCGAGCTCAGCCGCATGACCCAGTTCAAGGACAAGAGCGCCAAGAACGCCGAGAACATCAACGGCGGCCTCTTCACCTATCCGGCCCTGATGGCGGCGGACATTCTGCTCTACCAGGCGGATTTTGTCCCCGTCGGCCAGGACCAGAAGCAGCACTGCGAGCTTACCCGCGACATCGCCATGCGCTTCAACAACATCTACGGCCCGACCTTCACGGTCCCCGAGCCTTACATCCCCAAGGTGGGCGCCCGCATCATGAGCCTGTCCGTCCCCACCTCCAAAATGTCCAAGTCCGACCCGGCCGGCTGCGTCTTCATCATGGACCCGCCGGAGGAGATCGCGCGCAAGTTCAAGCGCGCCGTCACGGACTCGGACACCGAGAACTGCGTCCGCTACGACCCGGAGAATAAGCCCGGCGTCGCAAACCTCATGAACATCTACGCCGCCGTCACCGGCCTGAGCTTTGAGCAGATCGAGCACGATTTTGCCGGCAAGGGCTACGGCGCGTTCAAGCCCGCCGTGGGCGACGCCGTCATCGAGACGCTGCGTCCCATCCGCGAGGAGAGCACAAGGATGATCGCCGACAAGGAATACCTGCGCACCGTATATACCGAAGGCGCCCAGCGCGCCACCGGCATCGCCCGCAAGACCCTGCGCAAGGTCTATAAGCGCGTCGGCTTTGTGGAGAAGCCCTTCTGATCCGCTTCTCTCTCGTTTTTGACCCTGTCATCGGTCGATTTCATCACTTGGAGTCGTTGTTATGCAATCTTTAGGTTTCCCGATCTGGAAAATGGCCGCCGGCCCGCTGGTGGCGTTCCTGGTCTGTTACTTCATGACCCCGCCGGTCAAGCGCTTTGCCGAGAACGTCGGCGCCATTGACGTGCCGAAGGACGACCGCCGGGTGCACAACCACCCGATCCCCCGTATGGGCGGCCTTGCGATCTTTGTGGGCTTTGTGCTGTCGGTCCTCATCTTTGTGAACATGTCCATGCAGGTCATGGGTCTGCTGCTGGGCGCGATCATCATCGCGGTCATGGGGGCCCTGGACGACATTCTCTGTCTCAATCCCTGGATCAAGCTGGGCGGGCAGTTTCTCGCCGCCCTGGTCGCGATCCGCTGCGGCATCGTCTTCGACGCCATCTCCAACCCCGGCTTTCTTGACGCCGACACTACCATCCAGCTGGGCTGGCTCTCCATCCCCTTCACCGTCGTCTGGATCATCGCCTGCACCAACGCCGTCAACCTCATCGACGGGCTGGACGGCCTCGCCGTCGGCATCTCGGCCATCAGCTCGCTTTCGATGATGATCGTCTCGCTGATCCTCCCTTCGGGCATCGCAGGGATCCCTCTTATCCTGGCCTGCCTCGCGGGCGCGTGCTTCGGCTTCATGCCCTACAACCTCAACCCTGCCAAGATCTTCATGGGTGATGTCGGATCGCAGTTTCTGGGCTATGTGCTTTCCTGCGTCAGCATCATGGGTCTGTTCAAGTTCCACGCCATCATCACCTTCCTGATTCCGCTGCTCTCGCTGGCGGTGCCCCTGTTCGACACGGTGTTTGCCTTCTTCCGGCGCATCTTCCACGGGCAGAGCCCCTTCCATGCCGACCGCGGCCATATCCACCACAAGCTGATCGCCATGGGCATGAACCAGAAGCAGGCCGTCGCCGTGCTGTACGCGGTGTCCGCGGTCCTCGGCCTGATCGCCGTGCTGATCGCCGGCCCCGGCACCGGGATCCGTATCGTCTGCATCGTGGTCGCCTTTGCGATCTCTCTCACGGTGTGGCTCTTTGTTTTCCGCAAGACCAAGCAGCTGCACCCCGAGGCCGCCGCAGTCCCCCACGCGGACTTCCCCAATCCCCCGCAGACGCCTCATCCGGAGGAGACGAACAAGTGAGAATCGCCGTCTTTTCCGACACCCACGGCCTGACGGCCCCCATGGTCGACGCGGTCAGCCGCTGCCGGCCGGACGCCATCGTCCATCTGGGCGACCACGACCGTGACACCGGCGTGCTGCTGAAGCAGTTCCCGGAGATCCCGCTCTATAACGTCGCCGGCAACTGCGACTTTGCCGCCCTGGCGCCCAACGTCATGACCGTTTCGTTCGGTCCGGTCAAGGCCTTCCTCACCCACGGCCACCTGTATCACGTGGACTACGGCCGGGTCGATTCCCTTGTCTATGCCGCGCAGGAGGCCGGCTGCCAGCTGGCCCTCTTCGGCCACACCCACTGCCCCTTCCACGAGGATGTGGGCGGCGTCAAGGTCGTGAACCCCGGCACCGCCGGCAAAGGCCGCACCCTCACCTGGGCGCTCCTTACCGTCTTTGACAACGGCGGCATCGCCGTCGAGATGAAGGAGCTGGAACACGGTCTGCGCTGAACCGGCAGCCTTTTTTTCGGACTTTGTATATCTTACGGTTTCCCGGTCTCCTCCGGGAAGCCTTTTTCGTGAAAGGAAGCAACATGGAAGAAATCATCTCAGTTCTCGCCGAAGAGCTGAACCAGAAACCCGAGTATGTCGAAAACGTCGTCCGCCTGCTGGACGAGGGCAACACCGTCCCCTTCATCGCCCGCTACCGCAAGGAGCTGCACGGCGCCATGGACGACACCGTCCTCCGCACGCTGGAGACGCGTCTGCAGTACCTGCGCAACCTGCAGGAGCGGCGCGAGACCGTCCTCTCTTCCATCGAGGAGCAGGGCAAGCTGACCGAGGAGCTCGCCGCTGCCATCGGCAAGGCCAGGACCCTCGCCGAACTGGAGGACCTCTACCGACCGTATAAGCAGAAACGCCGCACCCGCGCCACTATCGCCAAAGAAAAGGGCCTCGAGCCGCTGGCCGCGCTCCTCTTCCGACAGGAGCGGAACTGCCCGGACCCGGCGCAGGCCGCCCATGATTATGTCAACCCTGAGAAGGGCGTGGAGACCGTCGAGGACGCCCTCTCCGGCGCAAGCGACATCATCTCAGAACAGATCAGCGACAGTGCCGAGCTGCGCAAGGCCCTGAAGGCCCTTCTGGACCGGATCGGCCAGCTCCATTCCGAGGCCGCCACCGAGGAGGACTCGGTCTACAGCCTATATTATGATTTCACACAGAACCTGTCCCGCCTGCAGGGGCACCAGATCCTGGCCATCAACCGCGGCGAGAAGGAGAAGTTCCTCCGGGTCTCGGTCGTGCTGGACCACGAGACCGCCATGCGCACGGTCTACCGCGCGGTCGTCATGCCCGGGACCGCCGCCATGGAGTTTATCCGCGCGGCGGCGCTGGACTCTTACGACCGGCTGCTCTTCCCCTCGCTGGAGCGCGAGATCCGCTCGGACCTCACGGAGAAGGCCTGCGAGGGCGCCATCGGCCAGTTTGCCCTGAACCTGCGCCCGCTGCTGATGCAGCCGCCCGTCAAGGGCAAGGTCACCATGGGTCTGGACCCCGGCTACCGTATGGGCTGCAAGGTCGCCGTCGTGGACGGCACCGGCCGCGTGCTGGACACCGCGGTGGTCTATCCCACCTATGGCGAGCGCCAGAAGAACGAGGCCATCCAGAAGCTGGCCGCTCTGGTGCGCAAACACGGTGTCGAGCACATCGCCATCGGCAACGGCACCGCCAGCCGCGAGACCGAGCAGATGGCCATCGAGCTGATCCGTCAGGAGAACGAGCGCGGGGCCAACCTGAGCTATATGATCGTCTCCGAGGCGGGCGCCTCGGTCTATTCGGCAAGCCCCCTCGGGGCTGAGGAGTTCCCGCAGTTCGACGTCAATCTGCGCTCCGCTGTCTCCATCGCCCGCCGCCTGCAGGACCCGCTGGCCGAGCTGGTCAAGATTGAGCCCAAGGCCATCGGCGTTGGCCAGTACCAGCACGACATGCCCGAGAAGCAGCTGGAATCCGCGCTGGACGCGGTGGTGGAGGACTGCGTCAACGCCGTCGGCGTCGACGTCAACACCGCCTCCCCCTCCCTGCTGCGCCGAGTCGCGGGCCTGACTGCGACCACCGCCAAAAACATCGTCGCCTTCCGCGAGGAGAACGGCCCCTTCCGCGACCGCAAGCAGCTGCAGAAGGTGCCCAAGCTCGGACCCAAGGCCTTCCAGCAGTGCGCCGGCTTCCTGCGCGTCCCCGAGAGCAAGAACATCCTGGATAACACCGCCGTCCACCCCGAGTCCTACGCCGCCGCCTCGGCCCTGCTCACGCTGACGGGCCACAGCGACGCGGACCTCCGCGCCGGGAAGCTCGCCGACCTCCCGAACCGGGTCAAAGACTACGGCGCTGCCAAAGCGGCCGAGGAAATCGGCATCGGCGTCCCCACACTGATGGACGTCATGCAGGAGCTGATGAAGCCAGGCCGCGACGTCCGCGACGAGCTGCCCAAGCCCATCCTGCGGACCGACGTCATGGAGCTCTCCGACCTCAAGCCCGGCATGAAGCTCTCCGGCACCGTCCGCAACGTCATCGACTTCGGCGCCTTCGTGGATATCGGGGTGCACCAGGACGGCCTGGTCCATATCTCCGAGATCTCCAACCGCTTCATCCGCCACCCCTCCGAGGTCCTCTCCGTGGGCGACGTGGTGCAGGTCGTGGTGCTGAACGTGGATGAAAAGAAAAAGCGCATCGGCCTCTCCATCAAGCAGGCCCGGGATGCGCAGTAACCCTGTCGTTATTTTTATTGAACATATAAGGAGCTGATACACATGAAAAAAGTACTCATGATCATGACCGCCCTTCTGGCGCTGGTGCTGCTCTGCGGCTGCGGCAGCAAGCAGGCCGTCGAGCCCGGCCAGAAGCTGCGCCACGCGGAGATCACCATCAAGGACTACGGCACCATCAAGGTGGAGCTGGACGAGGGCGTCGCCCCCATCACCGTCGCAAACTTCATCAAGCTGGCCAATGACGGCTTCTACAACGGGCTGACCTTCCACCGCATCATTGACGGCTTTATGATCCAGGGCGGCGATCCCGAGGGCACCGGATTCGGAGGCTCGGGCAAAACCATCAAGGGCGAGTTCAAGCAGAACGGCGTGGAGAACCCCATCAGCCATGTAAAGGGCGTCATCTCCATGGCCCGCTCCGACCCGTTTGACAGCGCCAGTTCCCAGTTCTTCATCACGGTGGCGGATTCCACCTTCCTCGACGGCAACTATGCCGCCTTCGGCCATGTGACCGAGGGCATGGAGATTGCCGATCAGATTGCCAAGGACGCAAAGCCCACCGACAACAACGGCACCATCCCCCCGGCCGAACAGCCCGTGATCGAAAGCATCGTCATCACCGACTGAGCCATTCATAAACGATACGCAAGGACCGCATCACACGAACAACAGTGATGCGGTCCTTGCGTATTATTTTGCTGCAATGTAAAGGGCGACCATGACCATCCCCGGCAATCCAATGATACTGTCGCTTTCGATTGGTTTATTTTTCGAAGCCAAATGTGTTCACTTTTAGCGTCCTGCAATTTTCGGATACTGTGCGGATTGTGCTCTGCGGGAATCCATCAGCAGCTTGTGCGCTTACCTCAAGAGATAGTTCCACTTCGCAGCCATCCACTGAAGACAAATGGTTAATCACTTCATCAAGGTATTTCTGCAAATCACGGATCACTCTTGTATTGTCCAGTTTGACATTCATAAAGAACCGTGTATCGCCCGGCGCAGTTTTTACCGCAGGTTCATTTGCTCCTGTGTGTTCTCCAACTGCATTACCCACTTCGGATCCCACGTCTTCTATATGATACGGCAGTCCGCCCTGTCCTTGTTGCTCAGTCTTCGTTTGACTCTCTTTCGTAATCTGCTTGAGAGCAGAGAACGCTTTGACAAGATAATCCGACCGATCAATCGCGCCGAGGAATACATTATACTTCAAGTCAAGGTAGCGGTCGCCGGATATTCCCGCAGCGAGAGCGAAATATTCTGTCGAGTTGACGCCTGTCATGATTGTGTCCTCGAGGACAGCATAATTGGCGAGCCTCGGCAGATAACAATAGGTGCAGAGGTAATCCCAAAGCTTCTTGACAGAAATGTTGTCGCTGTCCGTCCAGAGCACGTTGTCAAGCTCCATGAGCAGCAGCGATGGGGCCCACTTCGTTATCAGTGCCTCGTTCTGGATCATATTCTTGGCTGCTTTGGATACGATGGTATCCGTCCCGCCGCTGATGCGGATTGACTCCCAGACGATTGTCTTCATATCCACAACACGGTCAATATACGGAACGAGCAGCCAGCAGTATGTTTCAAGGATGCGCAGTTCTACCGTCTCATTGCTGCGGCGGAGGCTGTTGTCTGTTTCTCTGTTCTGCGCGGCGTCAAGGTTCAAATCCTCGCTGTCGTTCTTGATCGAATTCCAGGCGAGATACCGCTTGACCTCCTGCTGCAGAGACCCGAGCAAGCTCTGATCCGGAGCAATAAAAGCAAGCATATTACGATAGATGCGAGGCGAGGTGCCGCGGTTATTCAGAATATCCTCCGCTGTAGTGAGCGCTCGGCACTTTGTACTCCCCGCCTTATAGTCATCCGTTGTGCGGAGAATAACCAGGCGGACGGCTTGATCGTCCGTTACGTCCAGTGAGGAACTGGGGCATACATGGAGGCCGGCAAAGGGAGCTTCCTTGCGCATGGATTTCAGGCGGCGCTCGATCTCATACTCGACCTCAGATACGGGGACCTGCGTCGCACGATCCTCCATTGTTTTCCGCAGCGTAGGCCGCGTATCATACCAATAACGGTCCCCGGAGGGATTGGTGTACAGATAGGCCAAAGAGCCCTGCAGCGTATTCAAAGCGTCGTTGAAGTCCGCAACGCTCTCACCCGGCTGGACAACACCGAGACGAATCCGGGAAGATTCAATTCCGCGAACAGACTGCGCGCGTTCGGTCGGGGCGCTGCCCAGCATGATCGTTCTGGCAACGCGGCGGGCAGCCATCAGGCGGCCATAGCGGGGCACAGTTTGATCCTTCTGATATGGAATCGACTTTTTGCCGTCCACCTCACGGTCAACGATGCTGTTCCATCCTTCATTTAGATGGCGGGTCAGCTCGTCGCGCACATTCGGCACGTCCAGGGCGATAGATCCGGGCATGATCATGGTGCTGGCGTCGTTACCCATCCACAGCTCATGAATGACAGCCGCCATCAGGCGCAGCACGCCGCGGGTCCGCTGGAAGCGCTCAAGCGTAGCCCAATCCTCATACAGTCTGTCAAACACCTCGGGGTGGATCGGATAACAGGATTCCATTCGTTTCCGATATTCGACCTCACGGGTCTCCATCGGGAAATCGTTGGCGTTCTCCCGATACATCTGGCTGAACCGCTCGCAAACGGCATCTCGCTTTTCCTCGTCCTTGCAGGGAAGGAACAGACGCCACCGTACCACTTCAAAGCCCTCGTTGGCAGCGACCGGTTTCCAGATAGATTCCATACGGCCAAACGTGTGCTCGATGGTTTCCAAGGCGTTTGCTCCGGCCTCGCCGCCGATCTCAATATCCGATTCGGGGATGGAGGCCACAACCAGGCTGTTTCGGCTGGCCCTGGCAGCTTCGGTTACTTCCTGGATGAACGTGATGAAGTTATCGTAGGTCCCTGCGGGGAGACCGGTTACACCGTAGAGCTTCTTCGCATAAGCCACCAGCTCGTCCATCAACACAAGGCAGGGTGCGGCGGCGTCGAAGAGATTTTTCAATGCCTCAGAGCCGGGAGAGACGCCCTTCTTGTCTGCTTCTTTCACATAGTCATAGAGCGACAGGTCGCCCGCAGATTCCGCAAGCTGGGCGGCCATTTCGCCCCAAAGCGTGTTGATGGTGATGCCCGGCATATTGATTGGGCGTCTGGCCTTGGTGGGGTCAAGGGAGGTTCCCACTAACACGGCCACATTCGCCCTCGGCAGCGTGCTTGCGCCGACTTCCTCAAGTACCGGCTTGATGTTCGGCAGCCTGTCGACCGAGACCTTACCGCGCATCATATGATACAAAGCCAGCATGCTGTGTGTCTTGCCGCCGCCAAATGCGGTTTTCAACTGGATGACCGGCTCTCCGTCTTTCCCATTAATGCGTTTGAGCGCCTGCACCAGCAAGCCCTTCATGCCCTCGGTCACATAGGTGCGGGCAAAGAACTCTACAGGATCGCGGTATTCGTACGCGCCTTCGCCTCTGGCGACCTGGGCGAGATCGGCGGCAAACTCCGCATTTTTATAGCGGCCCTGCGCCACATCGGGATGTGGCTCGATCACGTCGCGCCAGCTTGGCAGACCAAGCGTTGAGGTGCTCATGACGCCGTCCAGCTTCTTTGTCGGCTGGGGCTGTGCAGTGACTTCTGTAACCGTTGTCGATCCTGAGCTGGAACCGTAGCGGGCTTCGCGCAGCAAAGCGCGGATCTCCTCCGCAGCCTCGTCGTCGAAGGCGCTGCATAGACGAGCCATTGTATCCAGAGCCCGCCAGGTATCATCGTCGCTGAAATCATCTGCGCCGATATGCGCAAGCCGATTGCGGACGCCCATCAGTTCCTTGGCCCATGTGCGGTAATCAATAGAGAGTTTTCGGCGGAACACATCGCCCCATGAGCGGTCCAGCAGCCTGATGCAGTTGGCAATATCCAGGGAGCCGACAAGATCATTCCACTCACCGTCCACCGGCAAATCGCTGACCTGATCGCTCAGGACATAGAGTGTCTGCTTCCACCAGTTATCCTTGTAATTCAGCTTCATTTCTCTTGCCACATAGGCAGAGAACATGGGGAGCAGGATGCGGAACCCCTGTTGTACTTTTGTGCTATTTTCCAGCATTGTGACAACCTCCATCGATTTTTCTTTTCAGTGTGATTAGAACATGGAAAGCTGTTCTGGTTCGATCTTTTTGAGTTCTGCGGCTTTGGACTGTATTTCCGGCCAGGCAATGACAAGCGAGTTATAGGCATAGGCCTCCTGTGCCCAGCCCTTGCGCTCGGCAATCTTGTAGAGGCGATAGGCCAGATCCTTCGCCTTTTCTCCGTTTGAGCCGAAGATCGGCGCAACGATCTCAGCGCAGGCTTTCATGCCTCCGGTCTCCATAGCACGGGTAAGCTGCTGGGTCAAAAGCCAGATGCAGTCTTCGTGTGTGTCGACTTTTTCAGGGATCTCTTCTCGCCCATACAGGTGCACCACACCTTTTTGCGCGTAGACCACTCCGGCTGAAGCCAAAAAAGCGACAGAAGTGTTCTTTGCACGGGCAAGTGTGTCCGCGTCGCCAAACTTCATGTCATTAAACGCAAACTGCGAGTAAAGCTCCACACAGAATCGGCTGTCGCGGTCCAACTCTCCGTCCTGCTCGTTGAAGTAGATATCCAGCTCCTGGTTGATAATATGCAATGCACTGCGGACGCTCATGGGCGTGCCGTCAGCTTCCAGAACTTTCTTATATTTTGAGAAGACAGCCATACCGGGGCCAATTGCAGACTGTGCCAGGTCAACCGGTGCGATATTGCTACTCTGAAGCTTCTGCAGGGCCGGTCGCAGTTCACGCTTCAGTTCGTTGATGAAGTTGCGCCGGGTACAGATAGGTGCATCCACAGTACGTTTACGGCATACGAGAACGATAGAGGACGCCAGTGCATTGGTGCCTTGAGAAATTGACCTCGAACTGCACTCTGTATTCATAGGCCATGTTCCGGTGATTGTAAGCCCTGCTTGAATAATCGCAGAAAGCATTGTTTCCCAACCTGAAGAAACCTGACCCTCGGATGCTTCGTCTGAATCGCTCTGTTTGTATGCATAATAAATAGTTACAGGAATATCATCTCGAGTATATTGATATAATTGCTTACACGCCATCATCATACCATCTTCAAAAAAAACTTTTGCCTGTTCTACGCTTCCCCCATGACGATACGGTGTTGCAATCAGTTCTTCCGCTTTTGGAACAAGCATTGTTCCAAACAAAGAAGGGTAGGTTCTCCTTAGACTTCTCCTCATCCAAACATAGAAGAAATCTGATAAATCTGCATATCCGATATTATCGTAGTATGGCGGATCTGTAGATATCATAACATTACGCAGACCACAATCGACTTGTGCATCCTGTTGATTGGCAGATCCCATACATTCACGATAGAAGGCAAAACTATCTGAAATTACACTCTTTTGGAAGTTATTCAAATGCACTTCCCATGAACCAGAACTTGAACTGAACAGATTACTCTCTGCATGATCCCAAACCATAGGTACCGCTTGTCTCGCAAACAACTGCCGTGGGCATTGAGCAATTGGTTCCCATCGATTCAATGCATTTGAGAGATCTGCCATTTTATCTAAACAGAAGGCCAGATAAACCCCAACAGCCTCTCCATATGCTTTTGCTCCTCTGCCATTTTCATGCAGAGGAATATGGTCGTTCGACATTCCACAACGCACGGCATCTCTTTCGGCTTTAGTCTGAGCCTCATAGATTAGATCTGAGAACAAAGTTAATGCTGTTATCTGTCTATTAGTAAATAAATCAGCATAGTCTGTCATACCAAATGCAGGGGGACTGAACCATCGTGGATTCTCCGGCATTGACCCAGAGGGATAGTCATCTGGTAAAGAAACAGAGGCAGCTAATGCATGCTCTTCGTTTGGAGATATGTAAATACGTCCACGCCGACCTTCTGCGACGATAGCCATAAGTTGATCTCCAAGCTGATGTTTCATTCCTTTTGATTTGACATATTCATCCGTAGTAATTTCCCCGCAACAGGGGCACTTAAAAGTGGCGCCACGTCCCTGCTTATAGGACTCATATTCTTTCGGACATTTCCCATTCTGCACTTCAAAGCGGACATAATCATTTTCGGGAATAGGTTTTACCCACACTTCGCTTCCTTTTTTCTTTGATAATACAAAGCTGGTCGTAAGTGGCATCGTGCAGCCACAGGCAGGATTAGGGCACTTCACGGTTCTTGCCCAGATCCACGCGATCACAGTTGCCTCACCACCACCCTGTGACTGCGGGACTTTCACTTTGGGATAGAGGTGCCCTATACGCTTGAAGGCTTCTTTTTTCATCCACTCTCCATAATAGCGAACGTCTTCCGCGAGGCCAGTTGCGCCCTTCCAGCTGTCATTGTTGGGCTGTGCTCTGGCTTCTAGATTGACAGGCGCCATGCCTGCAAACCGGGGCGGAATCTCAATCATTGCCTTGTTGATCATCACAGCCACAGGGTTTAAGTCGTGGGCATGGGCCTCTAGTCCTAGACGCTGAGCTTCCAAAGGGATCGCTCCGCCACCGGCAAAAGGATCCAGCAAAGCGGGCGGATTGTTATTCGTGGATTTCAGGATCTCCGCCTTAGCGAGATTCAGTACAGCCTCGTTATTGGAATTTTCCCATACCACCAGATCCTCGAGTATTTTGAATAAGCGCTGCCGTTCCTTGTTCTGATCATCCTCAGTTTGGAAAAGCTCAGGATGAGAAGAAGGATCATCTACCAATGAAGCCCAAATGACTGCTCTTGCCGCAGCCAAAGGCCGACGCGCCCACCACAAATGGAGCGTGGAGGGATGGCCATGACGGATAGATTTTTCACGCGCAGATTCTGCATTGATCTTTTCCAGAGGCAGTGCCACCTCAATCAGTTTTTTTATCACCATTATTCCCTCTCTATTCCTGATAGACGATTTCTGCATTGCGAATCAAATCTATAATGTCGTAGTTGACGCTGGTTGCCGTGAAGTCAGGTGCGTTTTTGAAAGGCTTTTTGAGATAAACCGTTCTCGTGTTCTGACCGTCCACTTCTACGATGGCCAGAATAAACTCTTCCGGCTTGTTGAGGCCTGTCAAGATCTCATTCTTGGAAACTGTGACTGTGGTTGAGCCTTTCACCCGACCTTTGACTTCGATAAACCGCAGGCACCCGTCTTCTTTTTGCATCTCCTTGGGTATCTCGGACTCCACATCATAGCCGCACTTCTTCGCGCTCACATCGGTGGGGATAAAGCCCAGCTTCTTTTCGATGTCCATGACAGCCTTCATCCCGGCATACTCGATAGTCTGCCGGTCGCCCTGACTGTAGGTGTTCGGCACGGACTGATGCGTCAGAATCTGAAGCAGTCCCTTCGGAATCACCAGAGACCCACCCACGATGACAGGAGGCATGGCTGAGAGCATTCGTTCGGTGTCTATTTCGGCGAGGCGCTTCTGCATCCGCGCTTCCAGCTCTTCCGCACGGCGAGCGGCATTGGCTGAGGTTAAGTTTTGTTTCCCTTTTCCTGCGGCCTCTTTCTCCCGGAGGTCGATGGCGCGAAAATCCCAGAACTGGATTTCCTGCGTCATGCGCTCCTTTACTGCCTTGGCAATCTTGTCCAGCATCTTTGTCTTGTGGACTTTCACCTGTGAGAAGTGCTCCGGGATGATCTCGGAAATCGCATAACTCTGAGCCCGATCTTCCACGCCATGTGTGAGCCAACTCTGCTGCCGGACATAGTCCATGACTGCCTCACGCTCGTCATCACGCAGCGCACGGTAATCCAGATACGGTGCGTACCCGGCATTCATGGCCGTTCCGTCTTCCTTCAGTTCCACAAAGTGGACATGCTTAGAGATGATACGCTTGTTACCATTGGGAAGCACGACCCCGTCCTGAATGGCATCCTCGATGTAGAAGAGAAGCCTCGGATCGCGTCCATAGTCGCTCTCATCCACGAAGATGGCGCCGTGCTTCAGGGCATCGGCATTGCGCTCACGGATCAGATCGGTGGTGGCTTCCAGCAGCGGATGGCCTGGGCAGATCAATGCTGCCGGCACGAGACCCGGAACATTGCAGTTTTCTTTTTCAAAGCATATGCGCTCATAGCGATTCAGCACCGACTCGCCAAAGCCGATCTGCATGTCTCGGTTCCGGATAGCGAAGGGCACGGAGGTGATTTCGTACCGGCCCTGCTCGCGCTTATGGATTCTTCCGCCCAACGACTTGAAAGCCTCAATGAAATAGGCCTCGATGAAATGCGGCTGCAGCTTGTGTGCCTCAATGCGCTCCATCTCTGCGCGTATCTCCATAACCTTGGAGACATCCATCGAATCCTCGGTCAGTGCATTTTCTGCAATCAGCTCCCGGAACTTCTCTGTGTTCATGGAGTGATCGACGACTTCCCACAGGCGCTTGCGTACCTCCGGATCGTTGCCGTAGCGGATAGCTTCGATCAACAGCTCTCGTAGCGGCCTGTTGTTGAATGTCATGTCGCCAAGGATATCAAAGACTTTCCCGCCCAGCGCGGCGCGTTCTTCCTCGAGCTTGTTGAACAGGCACTGGAACACCATACCTTCCCGCGTCTCCTGCGACACCAGATTCCACAGGTGGCAGACCTCTGTCTGACCGATACGGTGGATACGACCGAAACGCTGCTCCAAACGGTTGGGATTCCACGGCAGGTCGTAGTTGATCATCAGGTGGGCACGCTGCAGGTTGATACCTTCACCGGCAGCATCGGTAGCGATCAGAATACGGACTTCCTTATCCTGACGGAAGCGCTCTTCGACCTTCCGGCGCTCATCCCGAAGCATGCCGCCGTGGATTGTCACCACAGAATCCTCACTGCCGAAGAGTGTGCGAATCTTGTCTGTCAGGTAACGCAGGGTGTCTCGGTGCTCGGTGAAGATAATAAGCTTCTCCCGCTGGCCTTCCGGTGTGAACATGCACTCGTTGTCTTGCAGGAGCTTGGAAAGCTCATCCCATTTGCGATCCTCACCGCTGAGACGGACTTCATTGGCCAGCCGCTCCAGATTTTTTAGTGTTGCAATTTCGGCCTCCAGCTCTTTGATGGTACGAGCTGCGGAAGCCTGGTCCGCAACATTCTCTTCTTCCTGCTCCATCTCGGAGGAGGAGTAATCGTCATCATCGTAGTCGACATCAAAGTGGATGGAGGAGCGGTATTCCTCGGCTTTCTTTCCAAGCTTCTCCTCGTTCAGTCTGTTCTCAAGCCGCTCACGCCTGCGGTGCAGAGACTGGTAAATAGCCTCCGGCGAGGACGCCAGCCTGCGCTGCAGAATGGTCAACGCGAATCCAACTGTGCTCCGGTGATCGCTGCTCAGCTGATCAGCACGGTTGAACTCCTCCTGTACATACTCGGTAACCGCATGGTAAAGTGCAGCCTCCCTTGGAGACAGGTCGTAATTTACAGTATAGGCACGGCGCTCCGGGAACAGCGGTGTGCCGTCGAACTTCAACAGGTCTTCCTTCACCAGACGGCGCATGACGTCAGAGACATCAATCGCCTGTGAACTCGACCGGGCAGCCCCCTCAAAGCGCTCCTGATCGATCAGGGACAGGAAAAGATGGAAATCCTCCTCTTTGCCGTTGTGCGGTGTCGCCGTCAGTAAAAGGAAATGCCTCGTGATATCGGAAAGCAGCCTGCCCAGAAGGAAGCGCTTTGTATACTTGATCTCGCCGCCCCAGACGCTTGCCGACATCTTATGTGCCTCATCCACGACGATCAGGTCCCACTCGGTGGCCTTCAGTTTTTCTTGCAGAAGCTCATTTCGGGAGAGCTTGTCCAAACGGCAGATGCATAGGTTTGTCTCTGCAAACACATTCCCGCTCACAGCAGACTCAAACCGATCATTCGTCAGGATTTCAAATTTCAGATGAAACTTGCTGTAAAGCTCGTCCTGCCACTGCTCCGACAGACTGCCGGGAGATACGATCAGGCAACGCTTCAGGTCGCCGCGAATCATCAGTTCCTTCAGCAGCAGGCCGGTCATGATTGTTTTACCGGCACCGGGATCATCCGCCAGAATATAGCGGAGCGGCAGTCGGGGAAGCATCTCCTGATACACGGCGGAGATCTGATGGGGCAGGGGCTCGATAGAAGATGTATGAACTGCAAGGTATGGATCAAACAAATGTGCAAGGTTGATACGGTATGCTTCTGACGCAAGGCGCACAGTATCGCCATCCGCGTCAAAGCTCCACGGAAGATTATCGGCTTCAACGGTTAATCTGGCCTCGTCCTCCCGATACAGAAGCTGACTTGCCAACATACCCCTTCCGGTTTTATAGGTTATCTCAAGCACAGAGCTGCCATACCATTTGACAGCTACGATTTGCACAGATTCATTTGTGACCAGGCCGCTAACAGTGCTGCCAACAGTCAAATCTTCCAATTGTGCCAAAGATCAGTCTCTCCCTTCTACATCCCATCACTATGACCATTATCAGAAAGTACACCTTTTGATAATATTCATAGTGGCCAGTCATATGGAAAACCCATGGAGATATTTCAATCAAAAAAGGTGGAATTGTGTTGTATATTGGGCGTTTTCCGTGTATAATATATGGCAACTTTTCACTGTCAAAAGGTGTACTTTCTGAAAGATTTATGTGTTGTTCGGCATTTTATTGTCGCAATTAGAGATTCTTCTTATCTTGGACAAATGTCGTGGCACATAAAGAACGGGTTGCATCACCGATACAGGTCATGCAGCCCGCGAGTTACACAAGATTATTGTTTCGGAATTATGTTAACTTCTTTGTTTGTTAAAAAACCGAGGTCAGTGTTTTGACCTCGGTCAATAGTTACGCTATGCGATATTTAGCAGTTAGGAACTCTGCACCATTCCCCTATCGCAGCAACTCACAATCGAAGCCTGTCATCACTGACTGAGCTACTCATACTCTCTATACAAGGACTTCATCACGAGCAGAGGTGATGCGGTCCTTGTATATTCTTCATTTCTGGCTTACATCATTTATAGGATTAGTTATCCCACTCGTCAAAAATCTCATCATAAAACATCATTTCCTCGATGCTATACGGGCGATTCTCCCATTCCCTTTTGAGCTTCTTGTAGGTTTTCCCATCGACCTCGATGGTGCGAGTCTCCATAACGGTTTTCTTGATTCCAAGCAAACCTCGCTTCTCTACCGGAACCTGTACTCTGATCTTGTGCTTCATTCCACAGGCTCCAGATATTTGACGGTCTTTCCTGTGGCTTCTGCATATTCGATCTCAGAACGGGTACTGGACCCGATATAGCCACCGACGTTGATTACAAAGATCTCGTCGGCCATATCGATTTTGCGTTTGTGCATGTCATCCAGCATCTCCTTGGTCTTGGTCAGAGTGCCTTCATCCATGTTCTCCCAGACTTCATTATCGCCGGAGTGGCCAAAGAGCCCCACACTGATGACGATGTTGCCCTCAAGCGTAAGCCGCTTTTGCGCTTCCATAAACTCATCCTTGAAGCGCGTGCTGCCACAAAGAGTGATGATTTTATATTGTCCAATCATGTAAGTCCTCTACCTCTAACAGTGTCTTTCATGTGTCCAGCTTAGCAGATGAAATTGTGCAATTGATGATTGCACAATTTCTGGGTAAGCCCCACAGAACCGAGGATAATCATATAATGAACGCCGATTGCAAGCTCTGCCGTATATTTCTGTCAGTGCTAACGGTCTTCTTTCAGATATGCAGCGGCAAATGACCAGAAGTCGCTCAGGTTTTCCAGCGTAAAGATATGCGACTCAGAATGCAGGTAATGCTCAAGATTGTAAAGATTGATGCTGATAAAGGATGCTGTCCCATCCTCCCATGTCAGCCTGATCCAGTTATAGTTGTCCGTAACCCATTCGCCGGTTTCTTCGCCGATTTTGATTCCGCAAAATAATTCGACAGCCTCGTCGAGCAGCGGTCCCTCGCCGAATGTGGCGGTGCGTCCGTAGCCCCCCTGATCGATATGAAACGATAGCTCCACAGGAGGATTCTCCCTGATCCCGGCGAGCTTCTCATCGCCGAGCGCCAGATAGAGCGCTTCGCCCGGCTGAGGGATCTTCACCGGGGGAAGCTGGGATTCGGTCTTGATTGAGCCGATCCCGATCGACACCGAAGCCGGGACCGACTGCGCTCCCCATTTGATGCCGTCGTGAGAGAATTCAATCTTGCTGTGAGGCGGAATCGCCTGGGTCAGGCCGTCGTATACCTCGGCAAAGGAGCGGAACTCTTCCCCGTCCTTGTCAAAGAAAGAAAAGGTGTAGACGACCCTCATGATGCCCTCATCCGAGTTGTTCTCAATCGTCCCGCTCAGTGCGTACTCATAGCGGTCCGGTTTCGTCTTTCTCTGCGCGCTTGCCTTTTTCAGCGTGACGGTCACGTTGTCCCGCGATGCCGTATCATTGAGGATTTTGAGCTTTCGCCCGGCTGCATACCCTGTGGAAGGAAGAAACAGCGCCGTGATCAGGGCAAAAACAAGGACCGAAATGAATATCTTTTTATTCTTCATGCTCTCCCTCCCGAGCTGTCCGATGATCTGTCTTCTCGCATGAAAAACCTTTCCCTTCTTTCACGGATGATTATAACACCGATCATCCGTCTCTACAAGCAACAACCGGGGCATGGGCCCCGGTTGTTTGCCTGATACAGGTATTTCTGTTTGTTTTCCCTGATGCTGTCTTATACCGCACGGCCGGCGTCGTTGCCGCCGCGGATGGCCAGCGCGATGTTGAAGGGCGCCGCGCAGTCGCCGATGGTGTAGGTTTCGGCCACAGATACGCCGTCCAGCAGGCTGGTGTTCGGCAGCATGTCGGCCGCGTTGACGATGGCGTCACAGGGGATCACGGTGTCGAGGCCGGTTTCCATGGTGATGGTCGCCATGCCGTCCTTCACGCTCTTGATGGAGGACTCGGGGAAGGAGTTAAAGCCCAGCGCATAGAGCGCGGTGGTCATCATGCGCTTGGCATGCTGGGACTGCTGGATATCGAAGTCGTCCGCTGTGCTGGGCGTGACCATGGTGACGTGCTTCTTGTGGACAGTGAGCCACAGGGCCGCGTCAAAGGCCTGGGCGTTGGAGCCGTAGACAATGACGTTGTCGCCAAGATCGTCGAACATGAAGCGCTCCATGTCGACCACGGGCACATCGCCGTCGACCTCAAGGGTGTCGCGCAGGCCGCCGACGGCCAGGATGACGGCGTCGGGAGCCTCTTCCTCGATGAGCTCCTTGGTCACTTCGGTCCCGGTCTTGACGGTGACGCCGGTGATCTCAAGCTGGCGGATCAGGTACTTCTTCAGATCCTGCAGGTTCTCGTGCGGACCCTTGACGATGCTGGCAAAGTCGAGCAGACCGCCGAGCATGCCCTTCTTCTCATACAGGGTGACGTCGTGGCCGCGGATGGCTGCGACGCGGGCCGCCTCCATGCCGGCGGGGCCGCCGCCGATGACCATGACCTTCTTCTTTGTCTCGGCCGCGGGGATCTCGTAGGTGGCGGGTCCGCCCTCGCGCATGACTCGCTGGGTCAGGGCGTTGACACGGCAGTAGCAGAAGATGGCGTTCATCTCGTTCGAGCCGGAGTGGCAGTGCAGGCAGCGGGTGCAGGGGGCGATCTCGTCGATGCGGCCCTCGCGCAGTTTGTTTACATAATCCATATCGACGGTCAGCGGACGGTTCATGATCAGGAAGTCCGTCTTGCCGTCCTCCAGCGCCTTCTCGAAGAAGTCGGGGGCGTGGGCCGGGTCCATATAGGTGACGACGCCGACGGGGATGTTGAGCTCCTTCTTGTACATGGCGGCGATGTCCAGCGCTGCGCCGCAGCCGCTGGTGTTGGCGATCATCTTGCCCTGGAAGTTGCGGGTGAAGTCGTACTGGGTGCCGAAGCCGGTGGCGCCCTCCACGCCGTTGACGATGAAGTACAGGTCGGTAGCGAACTGGGCCACGTGGTGGCCGAGCGGGCCGACGCGCAGGTGCATCGAGTCGCAGCCGGCGGCCTCGAAGAGCTTGGCTGCGGCAATGCCCTCTTCAATGGTAAAGACCTTGGTATGCGGCGTGGTGACGTCGGTATCGAGGGTCATGATGGTGGGGTTGTTGGCGATGTTGTCGTTCTCCTCGACGCAGTCGATCAGGCACTGGATGGCCAGATCCGGACACTCGGCGCGAAGCTGCTCCAGGATCTCGGTGACGAAGCGGGCGCGGTTCTCGATGCTCTTGCCGCCGTACTCGTCCGTGCGGGTGTTGTGGAAGCGGGAGAGGAAGTGGGCCGGCATGTTGAAGCCGGCGCAGTTGAACTCGATCACCTTGAAGCCGACCTCGTACAGGCCCTTGGCGACCTGAACCATGCGCGCCTGCCTGGCGTGGATTTCGTCGACGGTCATCTCGTTCTCGCCCATGCCGAAGCCGGACACCTGATAGCCGAGGACTGCGCCGTACTCGGCGACGCCGTTGATAAGCTTCTCGAGGAAGGCTTTGGTCTCGGCGTCGTATTCGCCGCTCTCGGGCACTTCGAGGAAGTCGATGGTCTCGACAAAGATGAGCTCGACGCCGCCCTTGGCGAGGTTGAAGTAGTACTCCAGCAGTTCATCCGTCATGCCGGCCAGATAGCAGGCGGAACCGGCCGCGGACTTCACCATGCGGTGGTTCAGTTCGACATTGCGGATCTTGAACGGCGAGAACAGGGTTTTGAGCTCCATGTCCGCGGAACGGAATTCCGCGTCGCTGAGCTGGGGGTTGAGGTAGGCCTGGGGGATCATGTCGAGCGACTTGATGGTCTCGGACGGGGTGCCCTCCGCCGCTGCGGTGACCGGCGCCACAAAGCCGGGGATCGCGCTCATTGCGCCGACGCTGACCGCACCTGCTGCCATGCCTTTCAGAAAGTCTCTTCGGGTAATGTTCATTGCCATAGAATTCTTCCTTTCACATTTTTATTTTTGCAGTTTTATGCGGTTTTATTGTAGCACATATCCGTTTTTGGAGCAAGAGAACAGAACTGAAAAGAGGAAAAGGGGTTTTATCCTCTGCCGCGGCCGGACAAAGCGGGGCCGGATACGGTGCCCTCTGCTCAGGTATTCCTGGCCTTGCGGAACATGAAGGACCGCGCCACACCGATGGCGACCTTGTAAGGCCATGGCCGCAGCGCCCGATCCGCCTCCTGCAGCTTGTCCCGGATGGGGATGCTCTGGGGACAGTGCTGTTCGCACTTGCCGCAGCGGATGCACTGTGACGCGAAGGCCGGCTCTCGGGTGAGCCCCACCGTCTGGATGAACTGGGAGCGGCCACCCATTTTGGACTCGGTGAACATGGCGTTGTAGCAGCGGAAGGTGCCGGGGATATCCACCCCCTTGGGACATGGCATGCAGTAGCGGCAGCCGGTGCAGCCGACCTTTTCTTTCTCCCTTATCGCCTGCTTGACCTTTTCAAGCGTTGCAAAATCCGCCTCTGTGAAAGCGCCCGATCCCGCTTGGCCCGCCGTGCGGCAGTTGGCCTCTACCATCTCCAGCGAGTTCATCCCGGAGAGGACGACCGTGACCTCCGGCTGGTTGTAGAGCCAGCGAAGACCCCACTCTGCCGGGTCCCAGTTCCGCCCGCTGTCCTGCATGGCCTTCTTCGCGGCCTCCGGCAGCATGTTGACCAGTTTTCCGCCGCGCAGCGGCTCCATGATCATGACGGGGATCCCTTTGGCCGCGGCCGCCTGCAAGCCAGCTCTCCCCGCCTGGGCGACCTCATCCAGATAGTTGTACTGGATCTGGCAGAAGTCCCAGTCGTAGTCGTTCAGGATCTTCAGGAAATTGTCCGTGTTGCCATGGTAGGAGAAGCCGATGTTCCGGATCGCGCCGGACTGCTTCTTCTCCCGGATCCATTCCAGAATCCCGACCTTTTTGAGCTTCTCCCACATGGCCACGTCCGTCAGGTGATGCATCAGGTAGTAATCCACATAATCCGTGCGCAGGCGCTTCAGTTCCTCACCGAAGTAGCGGTCCAGCGCCGCTCTGTTCCCGATCAGATACTGCGGCAGCTTTGTGGCGATATGGACCTTGTCGCGGATCCCGTTGCGCTCAAAGATCTCGCCCACGGCGGCCTCGCTCCCGGGATAGATGTAGGCCGTGTCAAAATAGTTGACGCCCGCCCGGTAAGCGGCCAGCAGCTCCTGTTCGGTTTTGTCCACGTCGATGGCGTTTCCCTTTTTGCTGAAGCGCATGCATCCGTAGCCAAGAATGCTCAGGTCATTGCCGTTTTTGTCTTTTCTGTACTGCATGGTTTCCTCCTGTGTGTCACAACAGCGCAAGGACGTTATCTCCGCGGCGCTGCTTAACGTTCTGCTGCGCCTTGAGCAGGCGCAGCATCTCTTCCGGTGTAGGGTTCTTTTCGTCCTTGAATATCACTCGCCGTTATCTGGTTCTGGGTGATGGCTAAAGCATATCATGTCATGTGGTTTTATGCAATATAAAATATCCGCGCTTAGAATATGTCCTTCCCCTGCAGACGCAAAAAGAGGCCCGCTGATCCGCAGACCTCTTCATACCGCTTAGAAAGCTTTTTTCAGTCTCTTTCGGCTGCCTTTATCGCAGATCCAGAAGAGACAGCATGAATTATCAAAAAAGCTGGCGATATTGCTTGACATATGCGCAAACAATTGTTTCCGTCTGGATTCGAGTCGGACGGGTCTTTTTTCTTGACAAAACTCTTTAGTTGACATACGTATTAATACGTAGTATAATTGGAACAGTTCAAGAGTCAAGGGGATGATAAAATCAGATACAGCGAACTGAAGATAGAACTGCGCAAGGCTGGATGTTACCAGACCGGCGAGGGCGGAAATCACGAAATCTGGTACAGTCCCATAACAGGGCTAAAATTCCCGGTAGGCAGACATAACAGAGAGGACGTGAAGCCGGGTACTCTGAAATCAATCAAAAAGGCAGCGGGGCTGAAATAAGCTCTGCTATAGGAGGTAATAAGATGAAGTATGTTTTTCCCGCTGTAATGACGCCGGAAGACGGTGCGTATATCGTTACGTTCCCGGATCTGGAGAACTGTTTTACTGACGGCGCCGATCTATGCGAGGCTATGGAGATGGCACAGGATGTGCTTAATCTGGTTCTGATGACGATGGAAGACGACAAACAACCAATCCCTGCCGCGTCCAGCGTAACAGACGTTTCTTGTCCGGATGGTGCAATCATGACGCTTGTCAGCGCCGACACTTCAGAATACCGGAAGAAATACGGCAATTACGCTGTAAAGAAAACCCTTAGCATTCCCGCTTGGCTGAATACGCTTGCAGAGCAAAAGGGTGTAAACTTTTCCGCAACTCTTCAAGAAGCGCTCAGGGCAAAGCTTGAAATCGCATGAAATTCTGTTGACTTCTCCATTGAAAAGTACTATTTTCTAAACAGCTCCTTGGGGCCGGTTTTTTTCTGCTGGTCACTCAATAGTCACTTAATCCAATTTTACGAATTATGTCAACTTCTTCTTTTGGTCCAAAAGTTCCGTAAACATACCAAAAAGCCTTGAAACTCTCGTGTTTCAAGGCTTTTATGCTGGCACGCGATAAGGGATTCGAACCCCTGACCTTCTGGTCCGTAGCTATGGATTTCAATTTTCGCGGCGTTTTACGATCTCTAAAAAAGCCTTATTTCATGCTGCTTTTACAGCATCTGCTTCTCGCAGTGTTTCATCTTCTCCGACGATTTACCGCACGGTTGTGCGGTAAAAATGCGGTAAAAAGCAGCGCCTAAAAAGGGCTATGCCCGCACGTCGAAACAGCCCTTGCTCCACCAAGAGCGGGAAATATGTCTATGACGTGTCGCTCAGCCCATAAAAATAGAACTCCGGCAATGGCCATCAGTCGAACAACAGTACGACGTCGGCCGCTGAGGCGAATGCCTCGCATCGGAGTTCTGCGGAGGCTTCCCCCTAACAACCGCGCTCCTGAGAAGGCTCGACTGGTCGATAGCGGGGGAATAATCTCCGCTGTCCATTTTAGCAGACGCCGATCCTCTCGTCAATTCATTATGGCAATAGTTCAGCGAGAGGGCTCCCCTGTGACAGAATCAGCTATTGTATTGCAGCCTTGAAGGCATCCTCATACGGAATCCCAAGCACATCACAGTATTTCAGGAGCTGACCTATATTCCAGTCAGTTCCCGGCTTGTTCATTTGGTATCGGGCATTTTGCGGAGTGCAGCCGACAGCTTTCCCTATATCGTCGCTGGTCATGTTCCGGGCCTTGCGATATGCGCGAAACAGAGCGGCAAGCTCGTTTACTTTTGGCTTTGGCTGACTAATCCATGTTACTTTAGGCATTTTATCTTCTTCCCCTATATCATAAGACTATGAAACGAGCTTCCTATAACAACCGCGTACAGCAAACTGGACGCCTGGTCGATCAGGAGGCTCGTTCTCCTGAACTATAACAGATACCTGCCCACGTTACAAGCCAAAGTTGATTAATTGCGTCGCCTCCTTTGTGAGACGATATTTTTGCTTTTTACAGATAAATACAGATTGTCATTGATCCTCAGATATGGTAAGATGTACGGGCCACACAATCTAATATTGTATTGGAGCGCTAATAGAGAATGTATTTTTGTTTCGGCAAAAATACACTCTCCACTTTGGCATTCTCTGTTAGTGCTCAAAGATTGTGTGGCAGCAAAAGGAGCTGTGTATTTTTCTGCGCGGTTCCTTATGGGGCCGCGCATTTTTTACGCCCCAAAATAATCAGACAGTTGTAAGGGGGAGAGACCGTGAAGTATTGCCCATATTGTGGAGCGGAGCTGTCGGGGAATGCGCGGTTCTGCCCGGAGTGCGGAAAGAGACTGACAAGGAAGAAGATCGATAATAGCGCAGCTGAAGAGTGGCAACGAGAAGCACGCAATCTGTCTAAGCGCCGGAAGAAGAGCCCTGTCGGTTGGATTCTTCTGCTGATCGTTGTTATCGCTGCTGCCGGATACATCGTGTATTTTCGCTCTTTTGCCTCTTCGCCGGTACCGACTGCCGCCACGCATACCCCCGCAGCAACTATCTCGGCAGAACCGACGCCTGCGGCCTCTTTATCGGTCGCCTTTTCGGATGATACAACAGCGATTCAGGCAGCGTCCAACTCCATTGTCATGCTAAGCTGCTATGACCAATATGGGGAGCTCTGCGCGACCGGGAGTGCTTTTGCCGCCTATGATGACGGTATGTTTGTCACAAACTGTCATGTCATCATGGGGGATACCTATTTCATAAAGGCACAGACAGAAGACGGGCAGGAGTTTAACCTGTCAAAAGTTGTCGCCTTTGATATAGACGCAGATATAGCCATCCTGAGCGTAGGAACAGGCGTTAATGTGAACCTTGCCCGCCTGCCTGTTGGAGATTCTTCAGCGCTGGAAAAGGGAGCGAAGGTCGTGGCAATCGGGAGCCCTCTGGGGCTAATAAATTCCGTATCGACCGGAGTGTACAGCGGCAGCGTGACCGAAGACGGCCAGACATATTTGCAATTCACAGCATCAATCTCCCACGGCAGCAGTGGCGGCGCGCTGTTCAACGATCACGGCGAAGTTGTTGGAATCACATCCGCTTCGTATGTTGAAGGGCAAAACCTGAACCTTGCTATTCCAATAGAGCAGGCCACAGAGCTTTGGAATCGTAATTCGCCCGCTCGATCAATGAGCATAAGTGCCTTTTATGGGCTCTGGGATCATGTAAATACCTATGACGTTGCTTATGTTTTATCGCATGGCGCCGAGCTTATCGGTCAGGAAGTATATATCGAAGGCTACATCTCCTCTATAGACTATGGTTCGCGAAACGGCAATGAAGTATTAAATGGAAATCTATATTTGGTTTCATCCCCCTATGCCGTACTCGGCTATGTATTCCAAGAAGGGGCTGAATGGGATTATAGCAATGGAAACCGGCAGGCGCAGGATACCATGAGGACGTTCTCACTTGAATGTTTCCCCATACTGAATATCAATCGTGATGAAGTGAGAGTTTTTTCTCCCGGAAGCTATGTGAAGGTACATTGTCAAATTACACGTTTTGAAGAATTCCAAGAGGGATCATATTTTACAGGATCTCGGTATATAAGCATAGCTGCTGCGTAAAAGAAGGATTGTGTCCTCATTTTTCGCAACCTTGACAAATCTTGACATTTCTATTGGGGATCTTTTCTTGAACGGAGCCGCCTGTGTTTTTTAAACCTTAGCAAATCTTAGCATTTTTTCAGACCTTAACATTTGTTAACATTTTCTGTACCTTACCATATCTCAGCATGATTGCACAGAAACAGTCAGAGGGGACATGAGCTATATGATGCAACTCCTATTCATTTTTCTCTATGTAACCGCAAACGAATTGACCTATATGATCGCCTTGCGTCAACAAATGGGCCTCTGCCGCCATATCTCCGCAGGCGGCCTCTGCTGGATAAATCGCATCATTATGGCCGTACCCTGTGTCTGGTACTGCGGCTGGATTGTGGGATTTGTTCTGATTGCCTTTGCCCTATTTGGCCTGCTACATGCGACAGTCGGATGGATTCTGACAATCCCAACCCTGTCCATCATGGACGAGCGGAAGCTGTTTCACATCACCGATGTTGAGTGCGGACTCCTGATACCGGTCAATCTTATTTGCCTTGCCTTTACGATTCTGTCATTCTTCAGGGCAACATATAAAAGCGCTTTATCCCTGATCGCCGCCCCGAAGCAGATTGTAATCATCGTGGCAGTTCTGGCGATCGGCTTTGCAATCCGTGCCGTCGTTTTCAGAAGATTTCAGTAATTATAGAGGAGACCACTCATGCAAGAATACGACTGGCGATTATTGGTGTTTTCACTTCTTATCACGATCTTCTTTTATGGCCTGTTTCCGCTGCTGTTTGCAGGGCTCAGAAAGAAACCAATAAAAAGAAGTACGTTCCGCATAATTTGTTTTGCGTTCAACTTTCTTATAATGGCCGTATTCCTATTTGTGACGGAGAGCTCCACAGGCGGCCCCTATGCGCTCTGGACAACGGTTTTCTCCGGGGTAGGTATCTCTATCCTGAACAACCGGGGACTTATCATAGAAAAACAGAAGAGCCGGAAAAGTGCAAAAGAAAGCCCCGACAAACGCAAGCGGGCCACCAACGCCGGATCAGACATACTTGTAAAGTCTCTCATGGATATGTACGCCCACCGGGAGGCAGTCTATTATCGGCAGCAGCCAAATGACCCGGATCTCGGTTATTCCCTCGAAGACCCCATATCCACCTGCGGCATTGATGGCAGCAAAGAATACTTATCTCGTCTTCGCACAAAGGATAATCAGGCGTTTACATGGGAGCGAGAGGGCTCATTTACACATCCTTCTCTTCCAGTCATGGTCGATAAGTATAAGCTCTATCTGGACGGACAGGAGGACGAAACGATTTACATTTGCCCTTACGGGTACAGCTCTTTATATGCTCCGGCGGGATTGTATCTGCTACCGTCGCTGCCGGGTGCAAAAGAAATCGTGAGAGCGAATCTGGACAAAACCGAATTCAGGAAGCGGATTTCAACAGAAACAGCAGATTATATCAAGCTGTGTGAGGAGCAAGCTATCTGGAAGCAGCTCAAATTTGCTGCCGGTCTAAGCATTTACGATTTGGAGATACTGGAGCGAGCTGATGCAGGGGGATTAACGACCCAGCAATACCTTGAGATGTGCAAAATGCAGGCCGAAAACTGCGAGCTCTATTTTGAAATGTATAATAAGACCCATGCGAAGAAAGTCCGGTTCCCAGTGTATTAACAGTTGTGAATATAACCGCCCTTGCATTGTAGCGGGCACTCTGTTATACTGTGCCCAGCAGAGAGCTTGGGCAGAGTGACGGAGAGAAGCGCCCCTGCCGGATGCCTCTGTGACGCACTGCTGGTTTACCGGCATGCGTACCTTCTCAAAACCGGCAGCTTGTGATGGTAGTCTGCCAAAGCCTGAGCCGATGGTCGTGAATTGAGAATCAACTACCAGATTGCTCCACAGACGGTTTAAGCTCAGGGCCCAATCCTGTATATCCACGGAACTCGGCGCTTGCGACCGAGGGGGATGTAGAAAGAGCGGGCAAAGGAACAGACCGTACTGATTGGCAATGAGAGCCTTCGGGCCGCTCCCCAATCCTTTTACGGTCTGTTTCTTGTTATATTCTTGCTGTCTGGAGAAACTGCCGGAATTCCTGAATCCACGCGGGCAGCTTGTTTCCCTTCACGATCAGTTCCCCGTTGACATACTCGGCGACCTCGACAAAGCCGTTATAGTTATCGAAGAAGTGTGCCTCGTCACAATAGAGCAGAACCTTCATCACGGCCTCCCAGCGGCCCGCAAAGCGCCGCAGCACGTCTTCCTCGCGTATATCGTGCCCACCGTGCGCAACGCGGTTTTCAATGCGCTGCAAGCACTCCTCAGCGCTGTCAAGGCCCACATAGAAGAGCCGGACGGAATACCCCCGCTCCCGCGCTTCCTGCGCTGTCAGCTCGGTTTTGCGGCCTGAGAGGGTCGTCTCCTGCGTGAAGCTGATTCCCTTGTCCAGACATGCCCGGATGCGCTCCAACGCAATCTTGCCGCCCTGAATGGCGCTGCCGCCGTTCTCGGCGGTTATTTTATCCACGTCGATAATCTGGCCC
>JAFTGD010000079.1 GCA_017458065.1 Oscillospiraceae bacterium | reverse complement strand
CGGAAACGTGGCGAGAAGACCCGCGGTGAGGGCCTTGCCGCAGGTTTCGGGATATGCCGGGGTTTCCATGCTGCGTTTGCGCAGCCAGAAGTACAGGGCCAGGCTGGGGCCCAGGCCCACGACCAGGCCGAGAATCAACTGAATCATCCCCATCTTCCTTTCGCTATTATTCCGATTTTTGAATAAAATATCATACGGCGTCCAGTAAATGTCCATCAAAAACCGGCTCCGGTTACAGAAACGTCACACGTCCCTGTAACCGGGGCCACTCTGCTGAAAAACTATCGGTTCCTGTCAGCCAGCAGGCTTTCTGTCAAAGCTGCCCAGCTGTAATTGCTCATATATTCGCCGCGGAAGGCATGTTCTGCCCGTGGATCCCCCGCAAGATAGCGCCAGGCGTCACAGGCGATGAGTTCGGGATTTACCCGTATGGTCGCGCTCTTCATCTCAAGAATCTCGCCCACGCCGCAGTCATTCAGTGTTGCGCGCAGCGAGCGGATAATCGTGTCGAGCTGTTTCTGCATCGGGCGGTTGTAAGCGCGATCCTCCCACAGGATGGCAAAAACCTCTCTCCGGGTCACGCTGGCGCCGTGGCGGTCGATCAGGTATGCCAGCAGCTCCTTGCATCGAGCCTGCTTGAAAGTCACCGGTTTCCCGTCCACAAGCAGATCAAAATTGCCAAAGGTGTGCGCCTCAACGCGGGCACGCCGCTCCTGACGGGACGTGTCGAGCGCATAGGCGATCTCGGCGGAAAGCTTCTCTTTATTGACCGGTTTGAGCAGATACCCGGAGGGGTGAACCGAATAGGCCTCCAGAGCATACTGCGCGTATCCCGTCAGGAAGACGATGGGAAGCTTCGGCTGTTTTTCCCGGATGGCCGCGGCAAGCTCGATCCCGTTCATGCCCGGCATGTCGATGTCCAGCAGGGCCAGATCCGCACATTCGCGCTCCAGGTATTGCAGCGCGTCCGCCGGGCGGGTGAAGCCCACCGCCTCGTCGATCAGGTCAAGACCTTGGCACAGATTCACCGTGTCCTCCATCAAAAGCCGCTCATCGTCCACACAGAGCACTCTCATACGTGTACCTCCCCGGCGTCGTCCCGCAGGGGGAGGGTAATCGTCACCCTCGTCCCCGCGCCGATCTGACTGTCCACCTTCACCTCGCCGCCGCACATGGTCTCGATCCGCTCGCGCACGTTGCGGATGCCGATGTGCGCGCTGCCCAGGGCCTCGAGCTTCGAAGTGTCGAAGCCCGTGCCGTTGTCCCAGACCTCCACCACATGGCAGCCCTCGCCCCGCCGGGAAGAGACGCGCACCAGCCCCTTCTCCCGGATGCGGACGCCATGCCGGATCGCGTTTTCCACCAGCGGCTGAACCGTCAGCGGCGGCAGGTCGAAGCTTTCATCCTGAATGTCATACTCCACGCGGATATTCTCAAAGCGCACCATCTCGATCTCCGCATAGAGTCTGGTATGCTCCAACTCCTTACGAAAGGGGATCAGCCCAACGATGTCCAAAGAAGCCATGTTCCGGCGCAGATACTCCCCGAATTTTTCCGTCACCTCGCCGGCCTTGTCTGCGTCCCGGCGGCACAGCGCCCGGATGGTGGCGATGGTGTTGTAAAGAAAGTGGGGCTGGATCTGCGTCATCATGATCTGGATACGCTGCTCCGCCATCAGCGCCTGCTCGTGCTCCCGCGCAAATTGCAGGAAAAGCCAGATGGTATAAGCCACACAGCTGATGACGACGGCAAGGGTGAGATAGGTGACCGGCTGGGGCATCAGCCCGACGTTTCTGTCCAGCACGATGGAGCCCAGGATCATCCCAAACACCAGCACCGGCACCCAGGTCTCCTTTCGTGTCTGTGGCCGAAAAACGCGGAGGGTCAGCACGAACCAGCCGACCAGCAGGATCACGCTCACATAGAGGCATATCTTGTTCAGGGGCCCGCCATGCCAGTGGTTATTCTCATCGATCCAGAAGCAGATGTGGGAAAACAGCGCCGTCAGGTTGACGGCCGCGTTCACCCCCACCAGAGCCCAGGCCCAGCCAAAGCGCCTTTCCGGCGCGATCACCTTCATGAACAGCAGCAGGATCAACGGCCGGACGGCGTAGCCATAGACGGCCACCAGCGTCCGCGCCAGCCACCGCACCTGCCCCTCGGTCAGGCGATATTCCAGATAGTTTTGCAGCACCAGGCTGAACACCAGGATCACGATCAACTGCATGGTCCGCTTGAGCTCAGCGCGGAAATAACGGCTGACGGAAATGATGAAGACGAGCAGGAGCAGCAACGCAGCCGTGGGAAAGAGTGCCAGCGTCTCCAGATAGTTTGCCTTGATGAAGTCATGCAGCCCTGGGGCTGACATGACGGCAGTTTGGATGAGCGTCATAGGAAACCATCCTGTCTGTCTGTTTTCTTAAATTATTGAGTGGCTTTTTTCAGTGTCCCGAGCACTGCTTTATAGTTGCCGCCTCTGTCGTCGCCTGCGCCGCTGCGGGCAAAGGCCAGCATCGTCACAAACAGCAGATCAAGATTCTCTTCACAGGTCCAGATGCGGAAAAAGCCCTGTACCGGCAGCGTTCCTGCAACCTTGTGCTGCGCCGCGTCCTCCTCGTGGGGATACTGGCTTGTGCTTTCCGCCCTTGCGATCTCCCTTCCGTCACGGAGAATCCGATAGGACTGTCCGATCAGACGGCCGTTTCCGCTGTCGAACGCGGTGTCCACACTGACGCCGTTTTGCTTCAGGTGCTTCCACACATCCACGCCGTCCAGCTCAAAGGTATAGTGGTTGTCGATCAGAAGGCTGTCCCACCGGCTCTCTTCCTCGTGACCAACCAGATGAGCTGTGGTTGTGCCGTGCTCGTGATCGATAAAGTCAAAACCGAAGGGCTGAGTCAGGGTGTATTTGGTCATTTTGGCCTCGTAGAGGACGCGGCGGTCCTTGTCCTCGATGCGGTGGCCGTATTTGGGCGTGCCCAGATCCGTGAGGAAGTAAAGCTCCCTCTCCTCGCCCTGAACGGAGGGACGATAGCCGGCCTGCCCTCGCGACTCCCGCAGTTCCTT
>JAFTGD010000013.1 GCA_017458065.1 Oscillospiraceae bacterium | reverse complement strand
GGCGGCGAGCTGGGCGGCATCCCCTGAGGCGGCGAGCTGGGCGGCATCCCCTGAGGCGGCGAGCTTGGCGGCATCCCCTGAGGCGGCGAGCTGGGCGGCATCCCCTGAGGCGGCGAGCTGGGCGGCATCCCCTGAGGCGGCGAGCTTGGCGGCATCCCCTGAGGCGGCGAGCTTGGCGGCATACCCTGAGGCGGCGAGCTGGGCGGCATACCCTGAGGCGGCGAGCTTGGCCAACCTTCTGTTAGAACAAGTTTCTGATCCGCTCTTGATATTGCTTTCAAACTCGGACTGCTCCCACAGGAATTCAAACGCGGCCTTGATAAAGCCTTTCAGATCCAGCTTGAAACCGACGTGCAGCTTTCGTGTAGCCCACTTTTTCCCATCGTCCGTGATCGGCTCCTCTTCCGCGGTCACCGCGGTAAAATCGGAAAGCTGACCGTCTTCACGCACAAGCGGGTAATAATCAAGGCAATCAAGGGGATTGGTGCAATAGTGCATCATGCCTTCGCGGCAAATCTCCGTGCCGTTTTCCTCAAACGTGGTATCTTCGACATACTGTTTACCCCGGCACACAAGCCCCGGTTCATAGGCTTTGAAGCCATTTCGTGTGTTCATTTCTTTCATTTGGTGGTCCCCTTTCTGTCAGATCATTACAATGACCTTCCCTGCCTCTACCTCATCGGCAAGCGCGTCTTCAAAATAGGCTGCAATGTTGGCCTTCGCTTCCATCTTCCATATCCCGCCGTCTGCCTCAAACAGGCCAACGCGTCCCTTGTCATCAAGGCGCAGGATAAATTCGCTTTCCGGCTGAACAACTTCGCGGAACGTGCGGAACGGGCACAGGGTCAAGCGCGGTTTCACGGTTTCCGTTGTTGCAGTTGTCAATCACGCGGGAGACCTCATAATCGACTTTTTCCTCAATCGCGCCAGCCGCCATGCGCAGCACACTTTCTCGGATCATTTCGTTCATCTGTTTTCCCTCCTTTTCATGCTGATTTTTTCCGCTCCGCAAGCCATTTCTCATAGCGGGCCCGGTATTCGGGATCTGAGCGCCGCCGTCTCACCAGATCGACAGCCCCGGAGCATAGTTTGACCTTCACGCTTTCGGGGATAGCATCGGGATCAACCTGATTCATCGGTATTACCGTCATGATCGGCCACACCAACCGCGGTACTCACTGAGGTGCAAGGCCAAGCAAATAGTCAACGCTTTTGCCTGTCATTGTCCTGAGCTTTTCCAAAATGGGCGACGGAATCGGCCCGCCCCGGATATAGGAAAGGTAAGTCTTATCCGTTATCCCAAGTGCGGTGCACATCTCCTTCTTCGTCATTTGAAGCCGCCCCCGCTCGGCCTCAATGTTTGTCCTCGGCACTTTCATCACCTCCATTCCAAGTTTCTTGGACTATTGTTAGTATAATCCAGAATATTTAGATTGTCAAGAATAAATTCCAAAAAACATGGATTTTTTTCTTGACTATCCGGAAAAATTGATTTATATTGATGCTGAGGAGGTGTATTGCGTGTATGAGAACTTAAAAAAGCTAAGAGAATCACTAAACATGAAGCAAGAGGAATTCGGCGCGTCTGTTGGTGTAAAGAAATCGACTTATAGCAATTATGAAACGGGGAAAACACAACCAACTTCCGATTTCTGGATTTCTGTTGCGACAACGTACAAGGTATCAATTGATTACCTGATGGGGTTTTGTGATGACCCACACGGGACACAGTATTCAGACGGGTTTTCCGTAAACAATGAGGAAAAAACGGTTGTCAAGGCTTGGCGCGTTGCCCCTGAAGACAAAAAGGAAATAGCCGCTCTTGCACTTGGTTTTGATTACGTGTCTAAAGAAAAAGACGCTTCTGCAGCGTCGTAAATTTTGCAGCGTATATAAAAAGGCCCCCGGACTAATCCGGGGGCGCACACAGAAGGGACTTATTACAGATGGCAAAAATGATACAGTGTAAAACGTGCGGGGAACGGATCGCAAAATCGGCGAAGGTCTGCCCGTATTGCGGAGCCCGGAGCTATCGTTCCCTTAGGAAAACGTTATTAATACTGCTGGTGATTATCATTTGCGCCATGGCGTGGGTTTCAAGTCAAGACGATGATTTTTCTATTCCACTGAAAAGCTCATCCCGCACGGATGTGTCAAGCCTTGTTACTCTTGAGAACTTCAACAAGATAGATACATCAATGAGCTATGAAGATGTTTGTAAGCTCTTTGGAATTGAAGGAACTCTTGATTCTGAAATAACACTTGGCAATGTTGTCACACAAGTTTATCACTGGTATAACAAAACAGGAATATTCAATTGCAATGTCACATTCCAAAATGGCATGATGATTGGAAAGGCTCAAATTGGCCTAAAATAAAAAAGCCCCCGGTGTTGCAGCACCGGGGAGGTCAAGAGCGGAAAGGACTAAAAAGCTCATGAACGCTACACGCATTATACACGTTGAGCGTCCGAAAATCAAGCGGGAGGATCTGCAGCTCAATGGGTAAAAAACAGTATGAGGGGGCGGCAGTTCTATATGGCCGGTATTCCTCTCACAATCAGCGGGATGTTTCGATAGAGCAACAGTTTGAGGCGTGCGAAAAGTACGCCGAAGGGACCGGCCTCCAGATCGTCGCCCGCTATGCTGACCGCGCCATATCCGGCAGGACTGACAACCGGCCACAGTTTCAAAAGATGATGCAGGACGCGCACAAGGGCGAATTTGATTATGTGCTCGCCTGGAAATCAAACCGGCTTGGCCGGAACATGCTGCAGGCATTGGTAAATGAGTCTAAGCTTGCCGACCTTGGCGTGAAGGTCCTGTATGTCGAAGAAGATTTCGACGATACCGCTGCCGGCCGGTTCGCGTTGAGGAGCATGATGAACGTCAATGAGTTTTACAGCGAGGCAATGGCCGAGGATATCAAGCGCGGGCTCATGGACAACGCCGCAAAGTGCAAGGTGAACGGGAAATTGCCGCTCGGCTATAAGCGCGGGCCTGATGGCAGCTATGCCATTGATGAGGATGCTGCCGCCATTGTACAGGAGATCTATCAGCGCGTGATTGATGGATGGGGCCTCACTGAAATCATGTCGGATCTGAATCGCAGGGGCGTTAAGACGGCGACCGGGGCACCGTGGCGGCTCCAGAGCTTTGACAAGCTGCTCCAGAATGAGCAATATACAGGCGTTTACAAATATTCCAGCGTCCGGACGGAAGGGGGAATCCCCGTGATCATCGAAAAGAAAGATTTTGATAAGGTCCAAAAAATCCTATTGCACAAGAAAAATCCGCGCGGCAAACAGCGGCGAAACGCTGAATATCTGCTTTCCGGGAAAGTGTTCTGTGGAAAGTGCGGCTCTCCGATGGGGGCGCAATGCGGCACGGCAAGGGATGGGACCAAACGCGGATATTACATGTGCAATCGCCGCCGGTATGAGCACGCGTGCGACAAAAAGAACGTCCGGCAGGTTGATCTGGAGCAAGCCGTCTGTAATGCAATCCGGGCTGAGATCATGAACGATAAGGTAATCGACCAAATCATATCAGGCTACAGCGTCGTATATGAAGATGCCATGGACCAGACCAAACGCAATGCCTTGCAGGCGGATCTGGATGACGTGAACGCAAGGTTGAAAAACATCCTGAATGCCGTTGAGGCGGGCATTTTCAACGATACCACCCAGCAACGCATGTTGGAATTGAACGAAGCCCGCCGGGATATTGAAGAGGCTATCCGGCTGGATGAGGAAGCAAACGATTTTCCAACGCCCGATGAGGTCCGCTTCAATCTTCTTGAGCTTCGGAAAGGTGACCTTGATGATGCAACATACATGCGTGATCTTGTGAACACGTTCGTCAATGCCATTTTCGTTTATGATGATTATTTGAGAATACGGTTCAATTACGGGAAAGAAAAACGTTTTTCACAAGATGGGAAAGCGCTGGACAATGAGCCCAGCGCCGAAACAACTGACCGGGTGGGGTGGTTCACGAAATGTGAACTAAGCCCCACCAAAGTATTATCTCACGAACCATTCTATATGTGGATCACTTTGAGATTATAGCACCAATCCCGAAGAAAAGGGGCGCTTCCAGATAAGGACGCGCCCCTTTTCTTTTATTCTTTTCTTCCCAAGAGCTTCTCCTGACGCTTGGAACCCGCCACTCCCCATCAAAGTCCCTGAAACAGGTAGTATTTCAGGGGCTTTTTGTTTTTGTGCCACAAAACGTGCCACAGATTTCGAGGCTTTTTATACACGCCATCTGTTGGTCTGGTAAATACAATGCTCCCGATCATCGGATTGTAGCCGGTGACCGGGAGTATTTTTCATCTCGTGAAACTGGGATTTACAGCTTCATCCTCAAATATACCTTATCGATCAATTGCTTTCCTCCTTCAAAAATCGGTTGATCGTAATGATCAATAATGTAGTTTTGAATAATATGATGCTGGACAAATCCGCAATGTTCATAGAACGGAACGGTTAAGGGACTGTCTCCTGTACCGACTTGAAGGACTTTGTATCGGTTCTTGTAATGATTGACAACATACTCAATCAACTGTCTCCCGTATCCTTTGCCCTGGTATTCCTGCGCCACTGCAAGATTTTGTATTTCCAGCACGCCGTCTCCCTCATCCGTAACGACGCATTCTCCCTTTATGATTCCGTCTTCATCGAGAACAAACATAGTTCCTCTGTCAAGATAAAGGTCAATCATGTTTTTCTGTTCGTCAGCCAGTAAAAGCAATGGAAGATAGTCCCGTTTATTTTCGATTTCCCTAAAAACCATGTAATCCCATCCTTACTTCGGTGTGCGGAGCTCGCGGCAGACGGTGACGAGGCTGATGCCGGCGGCAATGGCGAGGGCGACGATCAGGGTCTGATGTCCGTATGCCCCCGCGCCGACCAGATCGCCGTTTACCGCGCAATCCATTGCGTAGTAGAGCGAGCTCCCCGGTACCAACGACACCACTCCCGGCACCACATAGAGGGTCGCGGGGCATTTCTGCACATGCGCCATCAGCTCGGCATAGGTGACGGCGAAAGCTGCGGCGCACAGGTTGGGCAGAAAGGCCCCTGGGAGCAGCGCGTTGACGCCGAGATAGATCCCCCAGGCGATCATGCCGCCCAGTGCGGCAAAGAACAGGTGCCTGGCCCGCAGGCCGAACATCAGGGCAAAGCCGAGGGAGCCGATGCCCGCAGTGATCAGCTGGATAACGATCAGTTTCATCTCTTCTCTCCCCCTCAGACCACGATCAGATCGACGATCAGCATCGCCGTCATGAAGCCGCCCGCCAGCGCTGCCGCCCAGACAAGGCTCTCGATCAGGCGGACCGCACCGGAGATGGTGTTGCCGCCCAGCATGTTCCGGATCGCGTTGGTCATGGCGATCCCGGGGATCAGCAGCATGATGTCGCCGATCAGGATCTTGTCCATATGCAGCACCGGCAGCAGCTCGCACAGGAGCCCGACGCCGAGCCCCGCCAGAAGCGCAATGATCAGGTTGGACCCCGCGGTGCTGATCCGCGTCTTCCCGAAGCGCTTCTGCAGCAGACAGATCACAACGGCAAAGACCGCCGCGGCGACGCCGTCCGCAATGCCCCCGCCGAAGAACACGGCAAAGCCTCCCGCCGCCAGGACGCCGCCCAGGAAGATCACGCTGTCCGGTTTCTTCCCTTCCGCGACATGACGGACCCTTCTGCGCAGCTCGTCCAGCGGCAAAGGGGCGGCACAGCATCGGCGGCTCAGATCATTCAGCTTCTCCAGCCGGTAAAAATCCGTCCCCGCGCTGGAGAAGACCCGCCTGGTCTCGGTGATGCTGTCCTCCTCGTCAAACTCCATGGAGAGGATAATCAGGGACGTGATGACAAAGGCGTCCACATGGCTTGCGCCATAGGCTCTCCCGATGCGGCCGATGGTGTCCTCCACACGGCTGATCTCGGCCCCGCAGTCCAGAAGCAGCGCGCCCATATCCAGGAGGCACTCGGCAAGCTCGGTCTGCTGTTCTTTCGATAATATCATAGCGTTCTCCCGCGGTGTCCATCGGGTCAGTACCCGATGGTTTTTTTCTTAATCCAGTAGAGAATCAGGATGTGCAGCGGATAGGCGGCATAAAAAGCGTATTTCAGGACCTTTCCGCGGATAAAGCCGCGTTCGCCGTTATAGAGATTGATGGGGATAAAAGCCAGGCCTCCCACCCAGGTGCTGGAGAGGAAGCAGCAGCCCACCAGCGCCTGCAGGATCTTCTGCTGCCGCAGGGCATAGAGCATCAGGATAAAGCCAAAGCCCGTCACGCCGTAATCCGCTTTCAGGTTCAGTGCGATGAGGAACAACAGCAGCAGTGATGCCAGCTGCTCCCTCGGCCGCTGACGGAAGTACTCAATGCAGCAGAGACCCACATAGCCGAGAAACAGCGTAAAGAACACGTTCTGCGCCGCATAGCGCAGGGTCCCCGTGTGCTCCAGGTTCCAGGGGAGCTCCGAGATCAGAGCGAAGAGCAGCAGGTTCAGGCCGTACTTCTTCCGGTCATGCGTGTGGAGGAAGCCCTCCACCAGCAGGAAGCAGTAAAGCGGGAAAGCCAGGCGCCCGATCTTCCGCATCAGGGTATAGAGCGTGAAGGCCCCGCTCCCGGTGCCGAACAGGACGATGCGGCTGTCCTTCAGCAGCACGACGCCGATGTGGTCGATGATCATGGTGATGAGCGCGATGCACTTGAGCGCGCTGCCGCTCAAGACCTTGTATTTTGCGGGGATGAGAGATCCTTCCGGTTCCATGTCTGCGCGTTCCTTTCCCTGAAGTCGCCCTATTGTAACACGCTGCCCTCTTCCGCACAAGCGGAATTCTTTCTGCTGCCGAAGGCGCATCTCCCCGGGCAAACTGATTTTTATTGCCTCGCCTTTTTGCTTATGCTATAATAATTTATTCTTTTTCCGTACAACTTGCACCCGACTGCGGAGGACCCATGAACGAGAGAGCCAAACCCGATCTGATGCACAGCATCGCCGCCGGGATCATCCGATCACGCTTTGTGATCCTGATCCTGTTTCTCGCGGCGGGGGTTTACTGCGCCCTTTCGGTCGGAAGAGTCCGTGTGAGCTCGGACCTCACCGCCTTCCTGCCCGCAGACACCGAGACCCGCCGCGGCCTCACCATCATGGAGGAGGAGTTCACCACCTACGCCTCGGCCGAGATCATGGTCTCGAACATCACTTATGAGACCGCCGAGCGTCTTTCGGACGCGCTCGCGGAGATCGACGCGGTGGCTTCAGTCGGCTTTGACGACAGTCCCTCCCATTACCACAACTCGGCCGCGCTCTACTCCGTCTCCTTCACCGGCAGTGAGGCAGGTTCCCTCTCCGGCGAGGCGGACGATCCGCGGGTTCTCGCCGCCATGCAGGAGATCCGCAGCCTGCTCGCGCCCTATGACGCCTACTACAACACCGAGATCGGAGAGAACTATTTTGCCCAGCTCGCCGGCGAGATGGTCAGCGTGGTCCTCATTGCCGTGATTGTCATCATTGCGATCCTGCTCTTCACCTCCCGCAGCTACTTTGAAGTTGTGATCTTCTTCATCGTCTTTGTGTTCGCGGCGCTGTTCAACATGGGCACCAACTTCTGGCTGGGGGAGATCTCGTCCATCACCAACTCCATCGCCGTCATCCTGCAGCTGGCTCTGGCCATCGACTACGCCATCATCTTTGCCCACCGCTATCAGGACGAGGCGGCGGTCCGCCCCAGCGCCCGCGAGGCGCTCACCGAGGCGCTCGCCAAGTCCATTATCGAGATTTCGGCCTCGAGCCTCACGACCATCTCCGGGCTGGTGGCGCTGATGCTGATGCAGTTCCGGCTGGGCTACGACCTGGGCATTGTCCTCGCCAAGGCCATCGTCTGCAGCCTGCTCACGGTCTTCCTGCTGATGCCGGGGCTCATCCTGTTCTTCCCCAAGGCGATCCGCCGTACCGCCCACAAGAGCCTGATCCCGGATATCATCGGCTGGGGCCGCTTCCTGATGAAGTCCGGCTACTGCTTTGTCTGGATCTTCCTCCTGATGATCCCCGCGGCCGTCTTCTTTTCCGGCAGGGTCGAATACGCTTTCAGCGACAGCACGGTTTCCGAGATTGTCTACTCGGAGAGCCGCGCCGCCATGCACAAAATCAACGACAGCTTCGCCCCGTCCACCTATGTGGCGCTGCTGGTCCCGTCGGAGGATTTTGCCGCCGAGAAGGCGATCCTGAAGGAGGCCGCGGCGCTGGACGGCATCAAGGACGCCACCGGCCTTGCCAACATCGAGATCGACGACGATCACGTGCTCACCGACTCGTATACGCCGCGCATGTTCGCTGAGCTGCTGGACATCCCCTTTGAGGAATCCGCCCTGCTCTATCAGGCCTACGGCGTCCGGAACGAGCAGTACCAGGCCATCTTCGGCGTCACAGAGCACTATGAGGTCCCTCTGGTGGACATGCTGCTCTATCTCTTTGACGTGATGGACCGCGGTGTGGTGGAGCTCAACGGCGACCAGGCTCAGGAGGTGCTGGATCTGCGGGAGACCCTGGACCGGGGCATCAAACAGCTGCGCGGCGAGAAGTACAACCGGCTGGTCTTCACCTCCTCCCTTCCGGTGGAGGGCGAGGCAAGCATCGCCCTGGTGGAAGAGCTGCGGGAGATCGCCGAGCGCTGGTACGGCAAGGATCAGGTCCTCGTGGTGGGCGATATCACCAGCGCAAGGGATCTCTCCGCCTCCTATACCGGAGACTCGACCCTCATCAGCCTGCTGACCATTCTCTTTGTCTATACGATCCTGCTGTTCACCTTCCGGACCTTCGTGGGCTCGGCGATCCTGGTCTTCGTCATCCAGGGCAGCATCTGGATCAACTTCTCCTTCCCCGCCCTGCACGGGTCACATCCGTCCTTTGTCACCAACATGATCGTCTCGGCCATCGAGATGGGCGCGACGATCGACTATGCCATCGTCCTGATGAACCGCTATCTCGCGCTGAAGCAAACGCTCCCGAAGAAGCGGGCCATGGCCGAGGCCGTCAAACACAGCTTCCCCACGGTTCTCACTTCGGGCTCCATCATGACCATCGCCGGACTCCTGATCGCCTTCCGCGTCAGCGACGTCTACGTCGGGCACATCGGTCTGGGCGTCGGTCGCGGCGCGCTGATCTCCGTCGTACTGGTCATGACCGTTCTGCCGCAGCTGCTGGTTCTTCTGGATAAGGCGGTTGAAAGAACCACCATCCGGGTCCGGCCTGCGGACGAGGAGGAATCTGTATGAAAAAGCTTTTGTCCCTGTTGCTCTGTCTCCTGCTGCTTCTGCAGCTCTCCTGCTTCGTCTTTGCCGAGGATGCGTCCGAGGACGCGACTACGGTGATCCGGACCGCGGAGGAGCTGGTCCGCTTCGCCCAAAACTGCGCCTCGGATACCTATTCCGCCGGCCGCAGCTTTGCCCTCGGGGCGGACATCGACCTGACAGGGACGGACTTCTCCCCGATCCCGTGGTTCGGCGGCAGCTTCGACGGACGGAACCACCGCATCACCGGCCTCCGCTATACCAGAGACGGCTCCCGGCAGGGCCTCTTCCGCGTGATCGCGGAGGGCGCGACCGTCAGCAGCCTGCGCGTCTCCGGAACGGTCACGCCGGGCGGGACCGGCTGCTATGTGGGCGGCATTGCGGGTGTGAACAGCGGCACCGTCACCGACTGCAGCTTTGAAGGCACCGTCTCCGGCATGGAGGACGTAGGCGGCGTTGTGGGCCACAACACCGTCACCGGTACGGTCGCAAGGAGCGGCTTCACCGGGGACGTCACGGCCGAGCACCAGGTCGGCGGGATCGCCGGGCTGAACGACGGTATTCTTCTCGAATGCAGCAACCTCGGCGCGGTCAACACCGTGGCCATCACGCCGCGGGAGCAGTCCGTCGACAGCCTGCTGAACGCGCATTTTGACATCTCGCAGGTCTCGGAGGACGACTTCCTCAACCTCTCCAACATCGGCGGCATCGCCGGCGACAACACCGGCATCATCGACCAGTGCCGCAACAACGGCGCGGTCGGCTACCGCAGCACGGGCTACAACGTGGGCGGCATCGCCGGAAAGAGCAGCGGCTATGTAAGCGGATGCCGCAACGCAGCGGAGATCAACGGCCGGCGCGACACGGGCGGCATCGTGGGGCAGCTGATCCCCTTCTCCGACTGGGATCTCAGCTCCGGCAAGCTGGACGCGCTCTCCTGGCAGATCTCCATCCTGAACGGCCAGCTCAACAACCTCTCCTATAATTTCGACAGCTACGGGGATTCGATCTATTCCTCCGTCGACCGTCTGCGGGGCTATACCGCAGACATGACCAACGCCCTCTTTGATATTGCCCAATACGCCGCCGACAACGACGAGCGCATTATCCAGAGCCTCCGGGACAGCATCTATGTCGATCCGACCACCGGGGAGATCAGCTTCTCGGCGCCGAATCTCGGGAACGTGGACACCAACGCCCTGTCCTACGCGCTCAGCAACATGTACGGCGAGTCCACCCTGTTCATCGATCTCGCGCGGGATGCCACTGGCTCTCTCGCCGCGGATATCCGCAGGGTCTCCGACCAGATCACCAACATCTTCAACGTCCTCTTTTCCACGATATCCGACCTGACCGTCATCACCCCGGAGACGGACGATCTGTCCGAGTCCGAGGCCTATTCCCGGAACACCGGCGCCGTCGCCTCCTGCACCAACCTCGGGACCGTCATCGCCGAGAACAACGCCGGAGGCATCCTCGGCACTGCCGGCTTCGAGGTGGAGTTTGACATGGAGGACCGGCTGAACATCTCGGATTACCTGACCTCCAACTCCCGTCACAGCCTCTTTGCCGCGGTGCGGGACTGCGTCTGCAGCGGCGAGGTAAGCGCCAAGGGCGGCACCGTCGGCGGTATTGCCGGCGCCATGGACCTCGGCGTTATTGTGGGCTCAACGGTCACAGGCTCGGTGAGCGGCGGAAGCAGCGACTATGTGGGCGGCCTCGTGGGCTACACCACCGGCTCGGTCTGGTACAGCTGGTCCCGCAGTCTGCTGCACGGCGGCAAGTATGTGGGCGGTGTCGCAGGCTATGCCTCCAAAATCTGCAACTGCAAAGCCTGGGTCCACTTTGAACAGCAGAACGAGTACGCCGGCGCCATCGCAGGCTGGGTGGAAGAAGGCCCCGTCACCGGCAACTACTATGTCTCCGTCACCCCCGGAGGCGTCGACGGCATCAGCATCTCCGGCGAGACCGACGCCCTGAGCGAGGAGGACTTCCTGCGTCTGGATGGTGTCCCGGCGCAGTTCGGCACGGTCACCGTGCAGTACGTCTTTGAAGGGAAGGTTCTCTCCGAAGAGACCGTGCGCTTCGGCGGGACGCTACGCCATGTCCCCGTCATCGAGAACCGGGACGGCATGTACTGGAGCTGGGACCTGCCGGAGCAGGAACACATCTACAGCGCGCTCAGCGTCGAGGGCTCGTTCCACTCTCCCCGCAGCACCATCGCCGGAGAGGGCGATCCCCCCGCCTATCTGGTCGAGGGCCGGTTCTACGACGGGCAGAAGCTGGAGCTGCTGCCGCTGCCGACAGAGGGCTTCTCCGAGGCACCGCTCGCAGCGCAGGTCATCTGGGTCTCCGGATACGAGGGCGAGCTCACGGTCCGTATGCTGACCGACACGGACGGTATGCTCTATCTCGTGCAGGAAAACGGCCAATCCGTCCCCACCTCCTATACCAGAGACGGGCGGTACATTGTCTTCCGCGTTCCGAACGGCGGCTCCTTCTTCTACATGGGGACCAACCCCAATGCGCCGATCGCAGTGGAGGAGGACGACCTCCGCACCGTCGGGATCATCCTGATCCCCTTCGTCATCCTGTTTATCGTCGTCATCATCCTGATCAGCCGGAAGTACCGGAAGGAAATCCGGCCCGTCGAACAGCGAGTCAGAAGCCGGAAAGCGGAAGGGACCGCGCCTGCGCAGAAAGCCCCGCACGAGCCGGCGGCAGCCTCTCTTCCCCCGGAAGCAAAGGAGGAAACCGGCACGGAAGCCGCGGAGGGAAACGCCCATGAATAAACCTGTTCCTGTATCGCCCTCCGGGGCTCCGCTGGAGATCGAGCGGAAGTTCCTGATCGCATTTCCCGATCAGGACTGGCTCCGGTCCCGGCCCGGCAGCCGCAGAGTCGAGATTGTCCAGACCTACCTGCTGTCTGAAAACGGCAAGACCCGGCGTGTCCGCTCCTGGACCGAAGACGGGAAAACCGTCTATATCCGGACGGTCAAGCGCAGCCTCACCGACCGCACGCGGGAGGAGACGGAGGACGAGCTCACATCCGAGGAGTATGACGCGCTCCTGTCGGAAGCGGACCCGAACCGGCGACCGCTTCAAAAGACGCGCTGGTGCGTGCCTTTTGAGGGGCATACTCTGGAAATCGACCTCTATCCCTTCTGGACCGAACAGGCCATCCTCGAGGTGGAGCTCGGAAGCGAAGAAGAGGAATTCCGCATCCCGCCGGAGATCCGTGTGCTCCGTGAAGTCACCGGCGATCCCCGCTATCTCAACTCCTCTCTCGCGCGGGAGCTGCCGTGAGTCGCCTGTGCATGCTCAGGCCGATGCCGAAAAACCGCGGACAGGTTCTGTTCTGTCCGCGATTTTTCGTTGTTTTTGGGCTTTTCTTCTGGTATAATTAGTTTTTGTGATCTGTCGTCACACATTTTCAATCCATTGGTAAACTGCAGGTATTCTATGAGCAAATCCGGCAATCAGTTGCATATTTTCTTTCTCTTCATGGCGGCGCTCCTCTGGGGCACCACCTTTGTGGCTCAGCGTATGGGCGCCGAGTATGTGGCGCCGTTTACCTATCTCGCCGCGCGCAGCTGGGTCGCGGTGGCCTTTCTGACTCCGCTGGTCCACATCATGGACCGCTTCTTTGAAAAACGCGGCATTGACAACCGCCGTCCCCGTTCCGCGGCGGATCGCAGACTGCTTCTGCTGGCGGGCTGCCTCAGCGGCGTCATGCTTTGTGCCGCCAGCGCCACGCAGCAGATCGGCATTGCCTACACCACCGCCTCGAAGGCGGGCTTCATCACGGCGCTCTATGTCGTGCTGGTACCGCTGCTCAGCATCTTCCTCCGCAAACGCCCCTCCCCGCAGGTCTGGTTCTGCGTTGTTCTGGCGCTGGTGGGGCTCTATCTGCTCTGTATGAAGGATAGCTTTACTCTGGAATACGGTGACGCATGGGAGCTGGTCTGCGCCTTTCTCTTCGCGGTGGAGATCCTGATCCTCTCCCACTTCAGCTCTCTGGTCGACGCGGTGCGGCTCTCCAGAATGCAGTTTCTGGTCGGGGCGGTGATCAGCACCGTCATCATGCTTCTGACCGAGCACCCGACCATGGAATCCTTCCGCCTCGGTCTGCCCGCCATCCTCTATGCGGGCATTGTCTCCAGCGGCATTGCCTACACGCTGCAGATTTTCGGTCAGGACGGGGTCAACGCCACCGTCGCAAGCCTTGTCATGAGTCTGGAGAGCGTCTTCAGCGCCCTCTCCGGCTGGCTGGTTCTCCACGAGAGGATGAGCGTCCGCGAGTTCAGCGGCGCAGGCCTGATGTTCCTCGCCATCATCCTCTCCCAGTTGGAGTGGAAACCGAAAAAGAAAACTCAGTTTTAATCCGTTCCTCCGTGCGGTCTGAACACCGCAGCACAGCAAGAGATAACAAGAACGTCGAAAGGGGGTCTCTCCATGCTCCGGATTTTCGAGCAGGACCGGGCACTGATTCCATTTGCAAAGGACATTGAGCTCCGCATGTCCAATTATAACCGCATGCACGGTACGCTTGCGGGCAGCGGAACGCTGAACGACTTTGCCAACGCCCATGAATATTACGGCTTTCACCACACCTGGGAGGGCTGGGTCTACCGCGAGTGGGCTCCCGCCGCTGACGCTGTGTATCTCATGGGGGACTTCAACAACTGGAACGAGACCTCCCATCCGCTGACGCGTCTGGAGAACGGCAGCTGGGAGCTGCGCCTCCCGGAGGATGCGCTGCACGACGGCAGCCGGGTGAAAGCCGTGGTGCGCAACGGCGACCGCCTCAGCAACCACATCCCGGTCTACGCCAGACGGGTCGTTCAGGACACGGTCAGCTTCGACTGGCTCTGTGAGGTCTGGGACCCGACCGAGGCCTTTCCCTGGACGGACGGGGCCTTCCGTCCGTCCGACACCCCTCTGATCTACGAATCGCACGTCGGCATGGCGACGGAGGAATACCGCCCCGGGACCTATCGCGAGTTTGCCGATACGGTCCTGCCCCGGGTGCAGGCGCTTGGCTACAACACGGTCCAGCTCATGGCGGTCATGGAGCACCCCTATTACGGCTCCTTCGGGTATCAGGTGTCCAGTTTCTATGCCGCGTCCAGCCGCTTCGGCTATCCGGAAGAGCTCAAATATCTGGTGAACCGCGCCCACGAGTTGGGCATCACGGTCCTGCTGGATCTGGTCCACTCCCACGCGGTCAAAAACACCGTCGAGGGCATCAACGAGTTTGACGGCACAGATTACCAGTTCTTCCACGCGGGGCCCGAGGGCGAGCACCCCGCCTGGGGTACCAAGTGCTTCGACTACGGCAAGCCTGAGGTGCTGCACTTCCTGCTCTCGAACCTGAAGTTCTGGCTCACGGAATACCATTTTGACGGTTTCCGCTTCGACGGCGTCACCAGCATGCTCTACCACAACCACGGTCTCGGCGAAGCCTTCACCAATCTGAAGCTGTACTTCTCCATGAACACCGACACCGAGGCCATCACCTACCTGCAGCTGGCAAACGAGCTGATCCGTGAGGTCCGTCCCGAGGCCATCACCATCGCGGAAGACATGTCCGGCATGCCGGGCATGTGCGTCCCTGTCGCGGACGGCGGCATCGGCTTTAACTACCGTCTGGCCATGGGACTGCCGGATATGTGGATCCGGCTCATCAAGGAGCAGAAGGACGAAAACTGGAACCTCGACTATATCTGGCATGAGCTCACCGTGCGCATGGCGCCCACCGTCGCCTATGTGGAGAGCCACGATCAGGCCCTTGTCGGGGACCAGACCGTCATGTTCCGCCTGGCCGGCGCCAACATGTACACCGACATGGACAAGATCTGCCACAACCCGACCATCGACCGGGCCATGGCGCTGCACAAGATGCTGCGGCTGCTCACGGTGTCCGCCGGAGGCACCGCTTATCTGAACTTCATGGGCAATGAGTTCGGCCACCCCGAGTGGATCGACTTTCCCCGCGAGGGCAACGGCTGGAGCTATCACTACTGCCGCCGCCAGTGGAGTCTGGTGGAGAACGGCTTCCTCAAATACGACCAGCTCAACGAGTTCGACAAAAAGATGGTCCACACCGTCCGGGACTCCGGCCTGCTCCGCGAGTGGACGCCCGAGCTGAAGCTTCTGCAGCAGCGGGACCACATGCTGGCCTTTGAGCGCGGCGGTCTGGTCTTTGTCTTCAATTTTGACCCGCAGACCACCCACGCGGACTATGTCATCCCCGTGAGCGTCGGGCGTGACCACGAGGTGCTCTTCACCACCGACGACGAGGCCTACGGCGGCTTCGGCAACATCAGCCACGCGCCCTGCTCGGCCTATGTGCAGGGGCACGACGGCCCTGCCCTCAGTCTCTGCCTCCCGCCCCGCACCGCCATGGTCCTGCAGCCCGTTGCGGAGTAACGACAAACGTGATTAAAATTGAGCCAGGGAACAAACTCGGGTTCTCATTGGCCGCTGAACCGGTCAGCGCAGCTCATCCTGCCGTGTAAAAAACATAAAATTATCGCAGGCTGTATCACAAAAACGTGGTACAGCCTGCATCGTTTTGTGGTACAAGCAAGCTCAGAGAATCGACCCCTGTGCGCCCCCGGAAATTATAGAACGAGGCCCTCATCCAAAAGGAAGTCTTCGACACCAACATACTGAATGCCGTTTTCATCCCGCCAAGGTTTCACATAGTCTTTTACAACTACAATCTTCTTGAAAGAGTCCGGTATTCTGATGAGGGAAGCGATCTCCTGCTCTTTCTTGTCCGGATCGTCAATGGTCAATGCAGACTGAATATAGCAGCGCTCATCGCCTCGGTTCACTACAAAATCAACTTCCAACTGCTTGCGGATGTTCTTGCCTGAATCGTCCCTTATATTCTGTTCGATCACACCAACATCCACATCGAAACCTCTTCGGATCAAATCGTTATAGAGAACGTTTTCCATCAGATGGGTTTCTTCCAGTTGCCGGAATCCAAGCCTTGCATTCCGCAGCCCCGGATCAGAGTAATAGTACTTAACAGGGGTCTTGATATACTTCCGCCCCTTCACATCATATCGTTCTGCTTTCTGAATCAGAAACGCTTCCATGAAAAATCCGATGTATTTGTCAATCGTATCCGGTCCTATCCGGATCTGCCGTTCACTGGCAAACGTGTTTGACAACCTGCTTGGATTGGTCAGGGAACCGATCCCGGAAGCCAGCACATTCAGAAGTATTTCAAGAATTTCCGCGTCATTGTTCACCTGATGGCGCTCCAAAACGTCCTTGATATAAGTGCGATTGAAGAGATCTCTCAAATACCGGCTTTTCTCCTCATGCGACTCCATCGTCCAGACCAGAGGCATACCGCCATAAGTGTAATAATCACGCCATGCTCCGCGCTTGTCTCCCTGATAATGCTCATAGACTTCTGCATAAGAGAGCGGGTTGACGCGAATCTCATCACCTCTGTCTCGGAACTGGGTGAGGATATCGGAAGAAAGCATTTTTGAATTGCTGCCCGTCACATAGATATCGGCATTGGGAAGCTTCATGAGCCCAAGCACAACATCGATAAAGGTGATCTTCTCGTCCGGATCATCCACATACGGATTCGGAACTTCGCTGACGAACTGGATCTCATCAATAAATACATAGTACCGTTTATTCTTATCCGGCATCTGATCCTTTACAACCTTGTTCAGTTCAAAGGGGTTACGGTATTTTGCATTATCGATCTCGTCCAGAGCAAGCCCCACGATCTGGTCTTCTCCCACACCGTTGTCCAGAAGGTACTGACGGTAAAGCGTAAACAGAAGGTAGGATTTTCCGCTCCGGCGAAGGCCGGTGATCACTTTAATACGCCCATTGTCCTTCTTACGGATCAGCTGATCCAGATATTGCTTTCTCGCGTACTGCATTACGATGCCCTCCGTGAAATTTTTGCGGCATCCGCATTTTTTTCACGAGCAGTATAGCATAAAACGCACGGACATAGCAAGCCAAAAAGTGAAATTTTTGCGGCATCCGCATTTTTTTCACCGAGTGCTCATCCATACCACCTTATGAGTGAGCGACAGCCGGCAGAATTGAAAGACTGTTATAATATAGTTCATCCGGGCACAGATCCTGGCCATTCGCCCATTCAACGGAATAACCATTTGTCACGACACTTTTAAAGTAAACAGGATCCGATAGCTCGCCATACCAGCTGCCCCGGATATAAGGCTTCACATCGAACACTTTTTGCTCGCCATTATCAAATACTATACTCAAAAGATAATCGTTCATGGGAACGACTTTTACGGCAGTCGGTCTAAGCATGATAAGCACCTACCATCAACTGATTATTTCAATGGGTCAATTTTGAAGAAACCTTCTCCTTCAGAGAGCAGTTGCCAGTTCGCTCTCAATTCATCTTCATGCAGCGCAATGCTGATAACTTGGGAGTATGAAAAATCAGGATGAAATGAGAATTATGAAATGTCCGCAGAGGGCTCGGCGGCCTGCTTCATTGTTGAATATGCAGAGTCATCGTAATACTGAGCCTGGTGTACTGTTTGAACCGTTGTATCGCTCTGATCCTCGATATCAAAGCCTCCCTTGACGATGAACTCGCGAAGGAAACTGTCCACACGGATATTGACTTTTGGCGGAATCAGCTTCTGCCCGGTAAGCGCCTCGAAATACGCTTTGGCAGCAGCTTTGTCAACGGTGGCCTTCAACGCGTCGAACCGCCCAAACTCGTTGATATTATCCTCGGTGATGCGCTGTGCCATCATTTTGCGAAGAGCAGCTTCATCAAGTCCCAGGACGAGGGCGACACGGTGAATCTGATCGTTCTTAGCCTGGGAGACATAGTCTGTGACATAATCCCGGAAGCTCTTTGAAGGATCGACCTCTACATCGCCGCTCTGAATATCATGGAGGAAAATGTTGGCAAACTTCTGTTCTTCCTGCGAGAGCGTAGCAAAGGTCCTGTGCAGCTCATCTTCCGCCTGTTTCAGCTCCTCCGATCCTGCACCGCCGGTATGCAGCAGCTTCAAATATTTATCGAAACGGGAATTCATATAATCCGTATCGATTTTATCTGTGTCAATGGTGGTAATATATCCCTCGATGTCATAAGGCACGTCACCGCCGCCCTGGCCAGCGCCCTGTCCAAAAAGCTCCTTATACCGCTTTACCAGAACGAGGAACGCCGTCTCATCCAGATCAAGCGTAATCGTAAACTCTGTATTGGAATCTTCATTCTCAAAGGTATATTCCAACTTTTTCCAGCGGAAGCCCTGAACCTTTGCTGCTTCCAGGTAAGAATTGAATTTGCGAAACAGAACAGCAAACTTCTTGCACTCAGCTGTACTGGGCGGAAGGCGTTCAAAATCGGGAATGCCCGCCTGTGAAAACACCGTCTTAATCTCTCTGAAGACAAAATTCATGCCAAGCAGGTTATCCGGCAGCCGCTGAACAAAGAGACCAAAGGGCTTATCTCCGGAATAGAGCTTGACCGCTGCCTCGATGTTCTTTTCCATCGTATGCGGTTTGCGATAGTACTTGATCGTACCAAAGGGTTTGTCCGGTCCAAACAGTCTGTTGGTCCGGGAAAAGGCCTGTATAATATTCTCGTACTGGAGCACCTTATCCAGATAAAGGGTATTGATCCACTTGGAATCGAAGCCGGTCAGCATCTGGTCGACAACAATCAGAAGATCGATTTGCTTCTCCGGTTCCCGGTCAATGCGCTCATAAGGCTTCTTGTGTGCGAGACGGGCAGCAATATCCTTCTTCATCTTGGCAAAAGAAGCAGCTGTAAAGTCCTGGCCGTAGCGCTCGTTGTAATCCTCTATCAGCTCAACAAGTCCGTCCTCTTTGAATTTGGCGCCGCCGTTATTATCAATGCTCGGATCAAAAAGAGCTGTAAACTTAAGATCCGAAGAGGCCGCCTTGAAGCGATGATAATACTCAATCGCTTCCGGAATGCTGCTGGTAGCAAAAATGGCATGGAACTTACTCCCCTGGGAAAGGATCTCCCAATTGGCAAGAATATCCTCTACCACCATCTCCTGATGCTCATCTGTGCGATACTGGATTTTGGGAAGAAAGTCTTCAATCCCTTTGATATAAGTCCCGTCAGCCTGTTCATAACCAGCCATGGGAACTTTCTGCATATACTCCAAAAATACGGACTTTTTGGCCGGGTCGGACATTGCTTCGGAAACTGTATTGGCTTTTGCCCGTTCCAGCGCAACGACCTGCCTCACGTCCTTATCTTTAAAGGTCAACACTTTATAAGGGTCAAATCCCAGAACGTTCTTGTCCCTGATACCGTCGGCAATACTGTAGCGGTGAAGCTCATTTCCAAAAATCGTCGAGGTGGTACTCATCTTCTTCTGGTTTTCTTCCTGGATCGGGGTACCGGTGAAGCCGAAGAAAATCGCCTTGGGGAAAGTCTCCTTGATCGTCAGAAGCATGTCCCCGAAAGTAGACCGATGCGCCTCGTCAATGATGAAAACCACTCTCTTATTATTCATCACCGCAAGATCCGCAGCTTTCAGCCCATCGTTCTCCTCGCTGATATTGCTCATCTTCTGTATGGAAGTCACAATGAGGGTATCGGCAGGGTCGGAGCTCTTCAGCTTGCTGATCAAGACGTGAGTATCCTCTGTCTCCTGGACTGTGTTGGCTTTCTGCTGTTCCGTCAGTCCGGCGCCGGCAAAGTTGCGGTATTCCTTCAGAGACTGAGTACCGAGTTCAATACGGTCCATCAGGAATACAACCTTATCCGCATCTTTCGATGTGGCAATGAGCTGGGCAGATTTAAAAGAGGTCATGGTCTTGCCGGAGCCAGTCGTGTGCCAGATATACCCGCCGAGCTGATTGTTCCCTTCCCACTTGGTTTTTGAGACCTTGTCGGATATGGCGTTGGCCGCATAATACTGATAGCTGCGCATAACTTTCAGGACGCCGTCGGAATCATCCGCAACCGTATAAAACCCGATCAGCTGATGCGCCATGGGAATGGACAAAAGCGTGGATGCAATGTCCTTCCAGTCATTGATGGGCTCATTGTTGAAATCTGCCCAGTGGAAATAGAAATCAGAGTTGAACTTACCCTCCGGACCGGGATTGGCAAAATACAGCGCCTCCTCCGGATTCATGGCCACAAATATCTGAACCAGGGCGAAAAGGCCGGAGAAAATCCCCTCTCCCGCATACTTCTCAATCTGGTTTGACGCCTGGGAAACCGGAATGCCGCTCTTCTTCAACTCAATATGAATGACAGGCATACCGTTGATCAGCAGCATCAGATCCCCGCGGCGGTCATTCATGATCTTGGACTTGGTCGGGAACTTGGGCTGCTGTGCAATCTGATAACGGCTTTGCCCAGCGGCAATCTCACGGCGGTCATAAATCTTTAGCGATACCTCTTTGCCAAAATGAGCAACATCATCAGGGTTATCACGCTTGACAGAGACGCTTCCGCCGTTGATAAAGCCATTGAGGCGCAGAGGCGTCTTCAAGGTTTCGATCTGCTCGATGATCTGCTGCATTTCGCCGTCTGTAAGGGGATAATCGTTCAGACGGTCGATGTGACGGTTGTTCTGGAAAAGAATCTCTGCCCAGTTACGAATCAGATTGGCCTCGGAGGGATTCTTCAGGACACCGTCCTTCCAGCCTTTCTCTTTCAGAAGGTCAACCAAAGCGTTTTCAAATTCGGATTCTTTATTAAAAACCATGAGAACACGTCCTTTCCCGGTTAAAAATCTATGGATAACAGCTTCAAAGAGCTGAAAAATGGCTCAAAATACTTACGCTGATGAAGGGTGATAAGGTCATCTATTCGCCTGAAACAAGAACTGATCTGTACTTGTTCATCGTATGTGGGAAAGCTCAAATTGATCTTTTCCAAGTCGGTATTATGGAGGTGAACAACAGACTTTCCTTGTGCCATTTTAGCCATGTCATCATGTGGTTTTCCATTAGAAATGCTGATTGCTAAAAAAGCTGAATCCAATTTCTCTGGAGGCGTAATAATATTAAGGTCTCCACCCAGCAAAACCCCTGGTTTTTCAACTACTGAAGCGATTGAGATATCCTCCGCAGTTTCACCTGAAGCAGGGACTATTACCTCGCCACCGAGGCTATAAACTGACCCAGGTTTTGCATCTGCAAAAGTATCCACTTCAGTTATTGT
>JAFTGD010000001.1 GCA_017458065.1 Oscillospiraceae bacterium | reverse complement strand
GGATGAGATCGCTGCCGGTATCGAGATGGCAGTTGCAAAGCGCTGCTTTGTCATGGCCAAGAAGGCCGGCGCCACCGACAGCATCACGCTGACCGGCGGCTGCGCCAAGAACGACGGTCTGAAGGAAGCCATCGAGCATGTCCTGAAGCTGAAGGTCGTCAACCTCAAGACCGACCCGCAGCTCATGGGCGCGCTGGGTGCTGCCGAGTATGCACGCCAGAAGGGCCTCGCGAAGAAGTAAGTCTCCCTGAAGCCTGAAAGGGAGAAGCGCTATCTGCGCTTCTCCCGCATCCAACTGAAAATGATTGAAAGGAGCTTATTCCATTGAAATTTGTGAAGAAGCTGTGCAAGGTCCTCTTCGCGGTTGTAGCGATCCTGTTTGCGGTCTACTTCTGGAACCTGGATCAGAAGGTTCTGGGCTGGGCCTATAAACAGGTCAACCTGATGTTTGATCAGAAGAAAGTAGACCAGGTGTTCTAATCGCATATGGAACTGTATAATTCCCTGATCAAAGACACACAGGCATTTCTGGCGAAAGGTTCGCCAAAGGTCTGGGATTATTCCGAGCGCGACTGCTGGACGGATATCGGCTCGAGCGAGCTGGTCATGCAGCGAGATGCGGCATATGAGCTCGGCGCAAGCGGCAAGGGGTCTGCAAACTATGTCCTGTTTACTTCTGACGCCGACCTTGTTAACCGGGACCAGGTGCTCCTGTATGGACCGGACCTGAAAGAGATCCGTTCCGATACGGATTTTGCAAGGATTGTTCTGCTTCGGGTCGGCGTTCTGGATGACGATAACGAGAAGGTATATCGCATTCTGAAGGACATTGAGTTTGCCAAGTACCATGTTTATCCGGAAGGGTACATGGTCCGGATCTCACCGGAGAATTACCGCGAGCAGATCCGTGTTTCCAAGCAGGCGATCAAACGCGGTATCAGTTTCCGCAGCATCGGATCCAGCTATATCAAGGCCTATAAAAAGGATATCAACGTCCTGAACGCAACGGTGATTTTTGTAACCGCTCCCGGTTATGACTATACCGGCATGAAGGATACCGCCAAAAAGGCGAATGATATCACCAACACCCTCACGACGATCCTTGAAGGTCTGCCGACGGACTGTTCGGTCTGCTCTCTCAAGGGGATCTGTGACGAGGTGGAAGGCATGAAGGAACTGCACTTTGGCGTAGGCGCCAAAGGTGCAGAAAAAGGCCACGATCACTGATAAAACGGGGGCAATGAAATAAATTGCCCCCAACTAAAAATAGTGCTTGACTTTTTCCCTGTTTTCTGCTATATTATCGCTTGTTCACGGGGGTATAGCTCAGCTGGGAGAGCGCTTGAATGGCATTCAAGAGGTCAGCGGTTCGATCCCGCTTATCTCCACCAGGACGATTGGCGCAGCTGGTAGCGCATCCGCTTGACGTGCGGGAGGTCACAAGTTCGAGTCTTGTATCGTCCACCACAATAACCACACCGAAAGGTGTGGTTTTTTGCTGTTTGCGAAACTTTTCAACCATAAATACTTTTTGCTGCGTGGCGAATTTTGAAAAGAACTGCAATGAAAAGTTGTTATTACTACGTTATGAGTTTTAGAACATTTTAGGCCAAACAATAGATATCGTGGATAACGCCGTGGCGACTAATTTTTGGTGGGGAATAGAAAAACACTCCCCAAATATGAACATATTGTTAAATGACGCCGTTTTTGGAAATGAAGATTAATGAGAGCCTTTGGAAAACGCTGAAATTGTTCGCAATGTGGATATAATTTGGACAATTAGCCTATATTTTGATTGAAATTGTTATTTTCTTAATTTTTCAAAAAATGGCTTATCTAATACCTCAACTGGCGTGAAAAGTATAATTCGGCATATATGAAAGGACGCCTCTATTTAATGAAGCGTCCTTTCTTTTCACAAAAATATGATTCACGGTGAAGTGATATGGCGTTCTCATTGAAGCAGATATCATTATGATTCTCACGTATGATGAGTCTCATCTGTTCCTTCTCATTTGAGCTGGTCTGTAATTCTTCTCAGTTCAGGTAATGTTGAGTCCATGTAATCCCTGAGCTGGTCTTCGTTTGCATGTCCAATCAGCGCCATTTTATCTTCAACAGGAGCGTTGACTTTTTTGACGAGCCTCGCAAAAGTATGCCTACAGTTATGAGGCGTTATCCTTTTTCTTTTGGTCCCTCCTCCAGCTTTAACCAGAGGATTATCGATTTTTGCCTTCTCCAGTACATGACGAAAAGGTCCCTCACTCCATCGCTTCAGGTCTCGCCTTGCATATTTACGGTCGGGATTCCCAAAAACAAAACCTTCAGTTCTTGTTCCGATCCGTTCGCGCATATATTTTTCAATTCGAGGTGCGATGGTGACAATCCGGTCTATTCCAGCTTCAGTTTTTGAACCGCCGATAATGTATCCTCGCTCAAGGTCGGTCTTTTCAACTCTAAGATTGAGAAATTCTGAGGGCCTCAGCCCAAGGTATATCAGGCAGCAGACGTCTTTTGCATCTTCATCAATTTCTGCAAGCTTAAACAGACGATCAATTTCTTGGTCTGTTAATGATTGACGGGGAATATTCTCATTGTCTTTGTTATATGATACAATCAAGTACTGGGCGAGATTCTCTCTTGCCATAGAACGAGGAACGGCATATTTATAGAGAAGACCAATAAGGGTTTTTAAGTTTTCACGTGTTCGTTTCCCTCTAGGGCAACTGTCAAGGCAATTTTGTAGCTGGTCAATAGTGATTTCTGATATTCTTTCGTTATAAAGCGGTTTCAAATGCAAATAAGCAGAACGATAGCAGTCAGAAGTCTGCTTTGAACGTCCAAAGCGATCATACCACTTATCCCAGACTGAATAAACTTCTGAAAGTGTAGGGTTGCTAGTTAGTCCGCCATTTCTATCTCTTTCATATTCCAACCAAAGCTCTTTAATTCCAAGTTCGGCAGCATGTTTCGTGGGGTATACACGGCTCTTCGTGCTTTTCCGTGTGCATTTTTTACCGTTATCGTCAATTACAGTATATACTTTTGTTATGATTTTAGCCCGCCATTGGCCATTTTCGAGTTGTGTGACAGAACCAGTACCATTCGCACGCTTCTTGTTCCCGACTGCTGAGTGAGACATCTCTTTTGGAGGCGAAAGAACAACTGGTTTGTCTTTTTGCTCTTCTAATGATAAGGAGTTATTTGTAATAATTCTAGCCATGTGTATACCTTCAAATCTTATTGGATTGTTCAGTGTGTGTTCCCAGCTCAGCAATGTTATTTTGAAGTCTGGACAATTGAGCCTTCAAATCCTTAATATGAGCGTCTTTCTTCGCAAGTCCATCTTTTAATTCAATACAATGCTTCTTGAAATCAGTGATCCCTCCCATTTTCTCATATTCTTCCTTGAGCTGGATTATTCCGCGTTCCGCTTCCTTTTCTGTCAGAAAAATTCTGCTTTTGGTGTGCTTTCGTGTGAGTATTTTGCCATGTTCAGTGGGTACGGTGTATATTTCCGTAGTTATCATTGCTTTCCAGCGGCCGTCCCACATCTGCCGTACTGATCCTGTTCCGTTTCCTCTACGCTTATGACCACGGGCAGGTGGAATATCACATGACGCCGACACAAACGGGAGACCTGTTTCGGGCTGCTCTTCAATAGAAGAATCGCTAGCTTTTATTTCTGCCATATATGAAAGCTCTTTCCAGTGTTATCATATCAAATAGTGCTTTGCTCATTTGAAAAGTGTTTGGCAGTGATAATCTTTCCTGAGACGTATTTGAGGTTTAATAGCAAACACATGATCCCATGAACTATGCATCAAAAGTATAACTAAAACACCATAAAAAGTCAATAAAAACAACGAAAAATCGCAAAACAGTAACTTTTAGAGCAAATTACGGAATTCTATGAAAAGCTGTGAAAGGATATGACAGAAAAAAATTTTTTATTACTGGTTCCTTTATTATGGACTGCGCCAGGGAAAAGGACGGTCATCCAAAGTACCGGCTGATCTGCCAAACTACAACATTGGCGGCGACCTGGACCTGATTGGCAATTGGGGAGAAGGCGTCTGTCAGACTACAAACCGGCCTGAAGAAAAAGAGCATGAGATAAAGACCAGGCTTTATTCCGGTTATCGGCATGAGATTGATAATTCTGATGAAATCAAATGTGATGAGGAAAAGGGAATCATTGACTTCTTCAAAGGATGCCTCTTAAGCGACAGAGTAACAATCAAAAAGACAGTGGGAAGCAAAGTTTACCATCAGGATCTTTGCTTCCCACTGTTAGTAGAAAAGACTTTATTATACTGTCACCGAGAAACCATTTAGCTCAGCTCCGCTGTCTGCCGGAATCATGATATATTTTTTCCCATTTATCTCTCTTGACTCAACAAGAAAACTCTGGTCCGGATTGACGGAGATTGTAACATCTCCGGTTTTGACCTCAAATTTCCTGGTATCGACGATAATCTCAGGATTCAGCGCGATGTTCCCAAATCTTTCCTCAAATGCCCCATTGAATGCTGCAATCTGCTCTTCCGATAAGCTCATTCTTATTATCTATGTAATCATTGAAGCTATACATCGGTTGCCTCCTCCTTATGAAACCTTACGACTCTTTCTTCCCAATTCGCTTGATACAACACTAAGTACTCTTTCTATCTGTGTTAATGCATTTTTTTGCTTTTCAGCTTGCTCATAAATCTGGTCATAACTTGCGTTTATACGTTGCTCAAAATCGAGTTTATCTATTTCGGATTTGATATCATCAGAGACAACATCAATCTGTTCATTAATTGCTCTCTCGATTTTTTCTTTTGCTGTGTTTACTCTTGAATTCTCTGTTGCGAAGAAGTTCCATATACTGCTAAGTATTCCAACTAATGCGCCAATCGCAGCTCCAATAATTGTACCTATACCAAGAGCAACTAATGAACCTATACCTGCACCGCTTAAAGCTAAACTTCCAACCCGAAATGCATCATTACCGAACGATTTCCAAGAATACTTTAACGCATTCCCAAGAATATCATCCAACGAAAGGTTTTCTGAAGATAAAGATATTTCAAATACTGTTTGTTCTCTCTTGAAGTCTTTAACTAATCGTTCCTGTGCATCTTTTATAGCTTCAGCGTAATCTTGTTCCGCCTGAGCCATCTTTTTGTTTATTCTTTCTTGGATACTTCGGATAATTCGGTCCTTATGTGCATCAAAATACCCTTGGATATCTGATGTCTTCGTCTTTCCTTTTTCCGTTTCGACCATATAGAACAATTCTGATTTTATATCTAGGAAAGCATCGGATGCCGCATTGTATCCTACATGTCTGATTGCTTGAATAAAATCCTCTTTAGCGTTATAACAGTTTGATTCAAACTCGTTATAGACTTGAATGAAACCCCTTATTTTTGAAGACTCTGCTGCGTTCAGTTTGTCGACTTTGGTCTGCATCTTCTGAAGGCGGCTTCGAAGTTTTTTGATATTTTCCTCATATATATATGACTCCACATTATTAACTTTTGCGGAAATCGTGTCTTGTACAATTGCTATGTGGCCATCTCTTACAAGATCTCGTGCTTCGTAAGAATACTCTTTTAAGTATTTCTGTTGGTCAACACGTAAGCTCTTATCTTTTTCATCGACAATGGTTGTATTCCCATTGTTGTCGACTGCCAACCCACAAAAGCTCAACAGACCGTTTATAGAAATACTTCCCTTATAATTATTTCCTAAAAATGCTTTTAACTCCGCTTCAGTCTGTTCAATTATCTCGTCTTGCCTTATTGCAAAACGGATCATGACGCTACGTTCATGCATATGAAGGAAGACCATATGCGCAACGGCCAGCTCAAGCCCGGTTACAATGTGAATGTGGCGACCTCGGAAGAGTTCATCATCGGCAATTACATCAGCGCTGACCGGAATGACGTACATACGTTGATCCCGTTTACAGAGTACTTGAAGCAGTACGAGATAAAGCAGATTTGTGCGGACTCTGGCTATGAGAGCGAAGAAAACTACTGCTACTTTGAGGAATTAAAGGATATTGCTCTGTTTGTAAAGCCTTCCAATCACGAACAAAGGAAGACAAAAAAGTACCGTACAGACATCAGCCGCCGGGAAAACATGGCATACAATGCAGAGACAGACACATATACCTGTGCAAACGGAAAGGCGATCACCTTTGACGGCATTAAGAAAACCACTTCTCAAAATGGCTTTAAGATGGAAACGTCCGTCTACAGCTGCAAAGACTGTGCGGGCTGCCCAATGAAGGAAAAGTGCATCCGCGCCTGTGGAAGCAAGAAACCGTTGGAGGATAGAAACAAGGTTATATACGTCTCCAAGCGCTTTGCCAGGCAAAGAGACGCGATGGAAGAACAGATCAACACAAACGAAGGAAAGCTGATCCGTGTGAACCGCAGCATCCAGGCCGAGGGCGTCTTCGCTATGGTCAAAGAAGACATGGGATTTCGTCGCTTCCTTCTCCGCAGCACCGTTAAAGTTGAAGTGGAATGGACATTGCTGAGTCTGGCCTACAACATGCTCAAGCTGCATCATAAAAACCAAAATGGTCGCTTGGGAACAGGTCTCGTAGTTCCAAAGGGGTTTCCGGCCGGACTGTAGCTTTTCCTAAAAACTCAACACAGGAAAACCATCCGGGAGCACTGCTGTTTTGCAGTACTCCTTGGATGGTTTTCCGCATTTTGACATCTCATCGCTTGATCTGACCGTAATTTTCAACATTCCTGGTCAAACGAAAGAGGCGTTGCCTCTCAATAGCCTTAATTGCTATTTTGAGACAACGCCTTCAGATTATTTTGTTCAGTGCTGCCAGGAAAGAGTCCGGCTCAATATTACAGGACCGACAGAGTTCCTCTATGGTCATATTCCGGTTGCGGTCGTTGATGCAGCATATCCCGAGCAAACGGAAAACAGACATGGTCTCCGGCGCTCTCTCGACTGCATCTTCCAGTGTGGTGTCCTTCCTGATCGGAATCTGTATCATAGTATTTCCTCACCATTTTCATATAATCTTTTTCCGTTGGCTGATGTCAGGTGAAACGCACAGAATGGAACCAGCTCCCCACGATCGGTGACTGCGTGGACACAGCAGCCGCGCAGCCGCCCCAGGTCGATGTTCCACACATCCTGAAACCCTTTTCCGGAAACGCTGAAGGAATGTGTCATTGTCCGCATGGCAAAGCGAATCAAAGGTTTGTCAGAATAACCCTCCGGCTGGAAGCGCCATCGCTTGTCAGTATATCGGTTGGTCTTGGCAACAAAGTCGGTCTTCTCGGTATCATCACAATTCTGCGTCTTGTCGGATATGGCGATCAGCTTCCCGTCTTCGTCAAGATAATAGCTGCTGCTGAAGTCGCAGTGAGAATCGAACTGCTTTCTGGGAACGAAATGCTCCATCTTCAATTCACCCCCGCACTGCTCATCCAGCGCGTGAAGGACGTCACTAAGCCCGCAGCGGCATTCGTCTGGAGGAGCCTGGTCAGGATAGCGGCCAAAGAAGCTGAGCGGCTGAAAATGGACTCCTTTGACCGTCGGAATATGTGATTTTGCAAATGCAATAATCTCTCCAAGGCGATGGAGATTCAGTTCCGGTATAACAACCGGCACCAGCAAAACCCCGATCCCAAGCGCTTCACAGTTGGCTATAGCCTGCTTCTTGATCTCCATCATCTCTCTGCCGCGAATAGCGCGGTAGATCTCGTCGTCGGTGCCGTCAAACTGAAGGTAGATCAGATCGACACCTGCATCTTTCAGCTTCTGCAGATAGGGGAGGTCCTGTGCGATCCGCAATCCATTCGTATTAACCTGGAGATGGATGACACCGAGCTCTTTTCCCATACGTATGATTTCAGGCAAATCGTCACGGACTGTCGGTTCTCCGCCACTGAGCTGAACACTGCAGAAACGATTTGCACGGAGGGCAGTTCCGTACATCCGGCGGATGGTGTCCAAATCCGGATCAAAGCGGTTCCTATTAGCATCGGCAAAGCAGATCCTGCAGTCCATGTTGCAGCGATAGGTGATTTCCAGAATGACGGTGCAGGTACCGCTGTGATGTTCCTCGCAAAGACCGCAGTCAAAAGGACACCCGTCCTTTTTCGGTTTCCCGTTTTTTACAGCAGGCGCACGGATGCTCTGTTTAAGCCACTCTTCGTACAGATCGGCATCATCCCAGAAAAATACCGAGAACGGACCGTGTTCAGGGCATTCCTTGTAGAAGTAAACTTTGCTGTCTTTCCTGAGATATCTGGCCGGAATCCTTTTCAGGCAGACCGGACAAAGGCTGTCTGTTGTATAGAGAATGTCACCGTTCATACTGTTGCTCCCACCCGTTCGGAGACGGGCAAAATCCGCTTTTTTTCAAATGCATAAGGACGAAGAGCTCCGACCGGAAGAACGCGGATCTGAGGTGACTTCATTCCCTGCAACCCCGGAATTTCCCCCAACTGTTCGGACAATACACTGGCATCAAAACAGTACGGACTCAGGACTTCTGCGTCAAAGTAGAGCTGTTCTCCGTCGGTATACGCACGGTAGTCCAAAATCTGCCGGTCCTTGAAAAGTATTTCTTCAAACAGGGCAGGGTAGACCTCTCTTCCCGCGATCCGGCAGGCGCCTTCCTTTCTCCGCACAATATGCCCAAGAATATCCAGATGCCCTCCGCAACGGCAAGGGTACAGGGAAGCAATGTCGCCAGTCCGATACCGCAGCAAAGGCATGCAGTCTCTTGCAATCGTCGTCAGAACCACTTCACCCGTCGCACCGTATGGGAGCGGTGCTCCGGTTTCAGGGTCGACGATCTCGATGATATGATCCAGTTCGTTGTAATGATATCCCCTACAGACCTCACAGTCAACGGCCAGCCCCCAGCCGGCTTCCGTGAGACCGTAGTGCGTGGAGACCCGGCAGCCCCAGATGTCTGTCAGATCCTGCACCATACTGTCGGGAATATTCGTCATTGTGAGAAATATGCACTGCATTCCAAAACGGCGCAGATCATGCTCTTGTGCAAGGATCCTGCTCGCCCGGAGAATGGTCAGTGCATCTCCGAACCAGACGTTTACCTGGTTTTCAGAGGCAAGTCGAAAGATGTCCTCTGTGCTGTCCTGCAGGTCAGAAGTCCAAGACTGCATACCGTACAGTCGAAGGCTCCTGGCGAGGATCTCCCCGGTTCCTCTACCCTGGGAATTCTGCAGAAAGACCTGAACGCGTCCCTCTCCGGGTTCAATTACCGTATGCATTCCACACGGGAGAAAATCCATGATCCTCTGAATGTCCAACCGGCTGAAAAACACTCTTTTTTTCTGGCCGACAGAACCCGAGCTGAAAAAAGTGACCGGCTTTTCTATCTCACTCTGAGAGGTGCACAAAAATCGGTACGGGTTGTTCTGAAGGTCGGAAGACGTAGTGAAGGGCAGCTTTTTCAGGTCCTGCAGACAGCGTATATCCCCGGGAGTAACCCCTGCCGCTTGATAGAGTCGGCGGTAAAATGGGCTCTCTTCACAGACCAGCTTTACAGTCTTCTGCAGCTGCCACAGCCGGTATGCATCAAAAAGCTCATCGGTTACTGGACCGTCGCAGGTATCGGTTACGGCCCGGAATTCTCGCTCCTCTGAGATTCGTTTTTCGCACAGCTTATAGAGCCCGCATTGAAGAGACTGGCTCATTATCCTATTCCCGGAAAGAGTTTCCCGCCTCCGCAACTGCTGAGATACTTACTGCACAGAGGAATCAGCCTGCCGTCTTTCTGGATAACCTGAATTGAGCAACGCCTGACGCGCAGCAGATCGATATTCCAGGCGTCCTGGAAAGCCATTCCTCCAATCGTTAGCATCCTGGTACGGCTCGGCATCCAGGTATTACGGAGCACTTTCCTGATACGACCGGCACACTGGCCTTCCACACAGCGGGAAGAGAAGGGCTCTGACAAGCTCCAAAGAGTGCCCTCACGGTCAACCAGATAACAGGCATTGAAGCTGCATTGGGGGTGTTCGTAGCTGCAGGGCCCGAAGTCTCCTTCGGAAATGTCCCCGCACTGATCTGCGAGCCTGCGGATCAGCTCCGGGATTGTGATCCTTTTCCGGATGTCTTCCGGATAGATGCCGAAATAACTGATCGGCTGCAGATAGACGCCCTTTACTGTCGGAACATTAGCCTTGGCGTAGCGGATGATCTCTCCAAGCTCTCCGTCGTTTTCTCCTGGGATCACACAGACAACCAGCACGACGGCGAGCCCCGCTGCTTCGCAGTTGTCCACGGCCCTTTTCTTTTCCTCCAGCAGACTGCGTCCGTACTTTATCTGGTAAGGATGGTCCGTCACACCGTCGAAGCCCAGATAAACGGTGGTTATACCTGCTTCTCTGAGCTGGCTGCAGTAGGACACGCTCTCAGAAAGACGAATTCCGTTTGTATTGAGCTGGATGTAGTCAAATCCGATATTGCGTGCAAGCTGAGCCAGGGCGGGGAGATCCTCCCGCACGGTGGGCTCCCCACCACAGAATTCCAGCAGTGCGTCATCTCCGGCTCGCTCCCGATAGTTTCGCAGAAGACTCTCGCATTCCTCCAGAGAGGGCTCATGAAGCGCCTCCTGCCGGTCTCTGGTGAAGCAGACCGGACAGTTCATATTGCAGCGGTTTGTCGTCATGAGCGCAGCGGAGGAGGGGCTCTGACAGGCGTCGCATGTAAACCCGGCTCCCGACAGCTGAGCCTCCAGCTGTTCCTCTGTCAAGGGCAGTGTTTCTGGCGGACATCCTCCTCTGGTCATCCACTGCAGGAAGCCGGCCCCATCGTCCTGCCAGATCAGCGTTTCAAATCTACCATGATCGGCACAGACTTTCTCCATGTAAATCCCGTCTGGATGTTCTGTGAGTTCTGCGGGCAGTTCCCTCAGACAGACCGGGCAGACGCTACGGGTTTTACAAATCAGATTCATAGCCTTATTTTCCGGAGAGTATTTCTTCTGCAGGGGAGACCTGCTCAGCTACATAGTCTGATTCCAGATACTGCACCCCGCATTGCGGACAGCGCAGACCTTCCGCTTTTGGCAGGTTGAATTTGCGGAATTTCACGGAGATGTCGAGGACCTTCTCCATTTCAACCCTACAGGTGTAGCATTTCCATTTACTTGGCTTACCCATTATGATTCTCCCTGATCCTCAAGCACGTCGCCTGGAAAGACGATCATGTGACTGTAAACATCTAGCACCTCTACGTCGTTCCCACTGACCGTGTACTCCGCATATGCCGTAAAACTGCCGATACGTTTCCGAGCCAGAAAGTGCTCTTCTCCTTCGATATAGAGCTTTTTCCCGCTGGACTCAGCAAATTCAACAACTTCACGGACGTCCTCTTCCCGTATCCCGCGCTCTTCCATAAGTTCTGCGATCTCATCACTGATGATGAGCTCAAATTTCCGCTCCGCTGTCTGTTCTTCCACATTGCGGCCTTCTGTGTTCTGATCGGAAACAGGAGACGTTCCGGTCTTTGCGCTGACGACCTTTTCTTCGTCAGACTGTGCCACTTCTGCGGAGGCATTCAGACCGAGCGACGCAAGCAACGTCGTACCGGCAAGCGCCGCGCTGCCCTTCAGAAAAGTCCTGCGTGAGATTTCGCCCATGATTCATCGCCCCTTTCATCATGCACTGGAAAAATTATAGAATATTGCTTTTCTACCTGTCAAGAAAAACGTTTGTAAAGATGACAAAAAATGCCGATTCAATCTGAAATCTGCAGACGACTTCTGTAGCATATTTTAACTCGATGAACAAAATCGATGATTTTTTGGGAATGCACTTGAAAGCGTGAATGCAGTATGTTAAAATTTGTTTCAACAAATTGATGATGTTTTGGGGGGTTTCGGCCATAATTTTGATTAAATACCAGTTATTTTCCAGCTTGGATCAAGTTTTGACGCAAAAGCCCGCATGCTCTTATGAGTAATCAGAATTAATATTGTTTTTTAGCTTTTGTTTCAATAAACAGCAAGCCTGTCCCGGCTTTGAGGCTTTTGTATTTCAAGCAGGAACGGGTATTCAGACTAGAAGCTTCCGGACTGGATTCCGGGTCAGTGCATATAGAAGGAGCGTTTGACTAAAAATGATCGTTTCCTGGATGACAACAAACAAATGCAATCTCCACTGTAAACACTGTTACCAGAATGCTGGAGAGAGCCGTGCCGAAGAGCTGACGACCGCTGAAGCGCGGGAGTTGATTGACGGGATTGCCAGGGCAGGCTTCCGGATTATGATCTTCAGCGGCGGCGAGGCACTGCTTCGGCCGGATATTCTGGAGCTGGTCTCCTATGCTTCCTCAAAAGGGTTGCGGCCTGTCTTCGGGACCAACGGCACGTTGCTTACGCCAGAGATAGTCCGCGCGCTGAAGGCGAGCGGAGCTGCGGCCATGGGCATCAGTTTGGACAGTCTGGATCGTGACAAGCATAACGCCTTCCGGGGTGATGAAACCGCTTTCGACCGCACACTGCAGGGGATGGAGAACTGCCGAGAGGCCGGGCTTCCTTTCCAGCTGCACACCACCGTCATGGACTGGAACCGGGATGAGATCTGCGACGTGATTGATTTTGCCGTAGAGAAGGGCGCCATGGCTGCTTACCTGTTCTTCCTGATCCCGGTCGGCCGCGGAGTGTTTATTGAGGATTCTGCTCTTGAGGTTCAGGCATACGAGGAGCTGCTGCAGCGGATCATGATGAAGCAGAAAGAGATCCCTATCCCAATCAAGCCGACCTGTGCGCCTCAGTTCACGCGAGTAGCTAAGCAGCTCGGCGTCACGCTCGACCGGCGCTTTACCAGGGGTTGTCTTGCCGGACTCACTTACTGCATTGTCAGTCCAGTCGGCATGGTCCGTCCTTGCGCGTACATGACCGAAGAGGCCGGCAGCATCCGGGAGAAGCCCTTCGACGAAATCTGGAAAAACAGTGAACTCTTTGCTTCTTTGCGCACCCGCAACTACGGAGGCTACTGCAGCGCCTGCGGCTATCAGGACATCTGCGGCGGCTGCCGTGCGCGCGCGGCTTATTATCATAACGGAGACTATATGGCTGCAGACAGCTACTGTGCCTATGGACTTCAGATGCAGGAGGCATAAAGCATGCTCAGTCTGACCAAGATGCTGATCGGCGACAACTATTCCGGCGATGAGCTGCGGTACACCGTAAACGCCTTCTCCCAGACCGACGGGGTGGCGGAAGGCCGCGGCCCCGTCGTAGCATGGAATTATACCCGCACATGCAATCTTCACTGCCGGCACTGCTATTCCCGCTCGGAAAACCGGCTTTATGAGAATGAACTGAACACCGAAGAAGCTCTTCGCCTGATTGATGATCTGGCGGATTTCCACGTGCCTGCGCTGCTCTTCAGCGGCGGGGAGCCGCTCTGCCGGGAGGATTTTCCTGTTCTAGCGGGACATGCAATCAAACGCGGTATCCGCGTGACGCTTTCGACAAACGGAACGCTGATCACCCCGGAACTCGCGGAGTGTATCCGCTCACTCGGGATCAGCTACGTCGGCATCAGCTTGGACGGGATGCCGGAGACGAACGATCGCTTCCGCGGAATGCCGGGAGCATATGAGCGTGCACTCAACGGGGTGCGCAACTGCCGCCGTATCGGGCAGCGAGTCGGCTTCCGCTTCACCCTCAACCGGAACAACGTTGACGATGTCCCGGGAATCCTTGATATTCTGGAGCGGGAGGATGTGGACCGCATCTGCTTTTATCATCTGGTCTATTCCGGCCGCGGCAGCACCATGCAAAAGGAGGATCTCAGCCCTCAGCAGACCCGTGACGTCCTGGACCTGATTATCGACCGCACGCTGGATTTTCACCGACGCGGTCTGAAAAAGGAGGTCCTCATGGTGGACAACCATGCGGACGGCCCCTATCTCTGTCTGAAAATTCGTGAGTCCGATCCCGAGCGTTGCGCCGCCATCTACCGTCTGCTCCGCCGCAACGGAGGAAACCGCTCCGGGATGGCTTTTGCCAACATCGATGCCGAAGGCAATGTTCATCCGGATCAGTTCACCCAGCAGCATACACTGGGCAATGTGCGTGAGCGCCCCTTCAGCGAGATCTGGACCGACAGAAGCATTCCGCTTCTCGCAGGCCTGAAGGACCGGCAGTCTCTTCTGCCAGAGACCTGTCGCAATTGCAGCTGGCTCTCTGTCTGTAACGGTAATTTCCGTTCCCGCGCGGAAGCAGTAAGCGGCGATTTCTGGGGCTTCGACCCCGCTTGCTACCTGACCGAAGAGGAGCGCAGACTCCCCGTCCCGGTACAGCTCTGATTCCGAGTAGGATGAGAGAAGTGGACAATACAGATCGGGCCCTCCTGAATCTGCTCCAGGAGGGGATTCCTCTTACGGAGGAGCCTTATCGGGACCTGGGTGAGCGACTGGGCGGACTGTCCGCCCAGGAGGTGATCGCACGCATCACCCGGCTCATGGAAGACGGCTGGATCCGTCGCTTTTCCGGCTTTTTTCATGCCGCCTCGCTCGGGTATCATTCTCTCCTCTGTGCCATGCGCGTTCCGGAAGAGCATGTCGAGGAGATGGCGAACCTGATCAGCACGATTCCCGGGATCACGCACAACTATCTGCGGGATCATACGCTTAATATGTGGTTTACACTCTCCTGCCGCAGGCAGGAGGATCTTGACCGGGTGATCGGTCAACTGGAATCCAGCGGCTTGACGGATCGGGTCTACCGTTTTGAACGCTTACGGCAGTTCAAAATCCATGCCGCGTTTGACGTGAGAGAGGAAAGACCATGAATCCGCCACTGACAGACAGTCAGATTGCTTTGATCCGCTTGCTACAGGAGGAGTTTCCTCTCTGTGAGAGGCCCTTTGATGTTCTTGGCGACGCCCTCGGCGTGAGTGGGGAACAGGTACTGGAGATGACAAGGGAGCTTCAGCGGCAGGGCCGGCTCAAACGGATTGCGGCTGCGCTGTATCACCGCAGCGTCGGTTACACCATCAATTCCATGCTGGTCTGGGACGTTCCTGAGGATCGCGTTTCCGAAGCAGCAGCCGCGGTCACGGAGTTTCCTCAGGTTACGCACTGTTACGTCCGCAGCCGCAGGCCTGAATTTGATTACAACCTCTATACCATGGTGCATGAACGCTCAGAGGCTCGTTTTCTAAAGCTGCTGGAGGAGATGGAACGCCGCATCCGTCCGATCAGATACGCAAGTCTCCGGTCGCTTCGTGAACTAAAAAAAACAGGAATGAAGTATTTCACAGAGGAAAGTGGTGACCTAGAATAAACTCCACCGTTAATACCGCGCTCGTTCTGGTCGGGCACGGTTCCACCGGTTTTGAGGACCAGTCATATATCCGTTTTCGGGACGGGCTTCGCAAGTCCTTCCCGGAGACCTATCTCGTAATGCTCTACGGAGAACCCTCCGTTCAATCCCTACTACCGATTCTTTGCAAGAAACAGATTTCCCACATCTTTCTGTTTCCGCTGTTTCTGTCACCCGCTTCACATGTTGCCCGTGACATTGCGGCGGAAGGGGCCGCCTTGCGCCGCGCTTTCACTGCAGCCGGCATCCATTCGGAAATGCTCGGTCATGGCCTGCTGGAATCTCCCGAGGTCTGTGCCGCGATCGGAACACTCTGTCTCAAAAGGATGGAACAGGTGCTGGATCCGGAGGCATAGACGGAGACAGAAAACCCTTTTTTGTAAAGTGAAACGCAATTTGCTGTGTAAAACCGCTTACGGAGACTGCACTCGGTGCTGTCCCCACAGCTTTTCTATCCCCGGTAATGTCGACAGAGTCGTCCGGATCTGGACAGCGACAATGGTTTCTCCAATATGACATTACCGTTTCTGGAGGAGTTTTTATGTCCGTGCAGATGGCTGGCATTGATCACAACCTGGCAAGTCTGGACGTCAGAAGCGTTTTTTCCTTCACTAAAAAGCTCATGGAGCAGGCGTACAAGGACTTCCTGGCACTCCCTGCGGTTGAAGGCTGCGTGATCATCTCAACCTGCAACCGGATGGAGATTTGGTTCAGCGTCTCGGAGGAAGAGGAACTTTCTCCGGTTTCGCTTATCTGCGGGTTCCTTCACGTAGACCCGATTCAGTACGCCCCTTTTTTTGTCGATCGGAAGGAACAGGATGCCGTTGACCATCTGTTTCGACTTGCGGCCGGGCTGGAATCGAGAATCGTAGGGGAGGACCAGATCATTACACAGGTTGGAGATGCGCTGGCCTTTGCCCGAAGCTGCTATGCCACAGACCATTGCCTGGAGGTGCTGTTCCGTCTTGCCGTGACCGCCGGGAAACGGATCAAGACCGAGACCAACCTGTCTACAGCTGATCATTCCGTGATTCACGCGGCCCTGAGGATGCTGGCGGAAGGGGGTGTTACCGTAACCGACAGCCGCTGCCTGGTCATAGGAAATGGAATGATGGGCCGGCTGGCGGCTCAGGCTCTCCTGGACCACGGAGCGATGGTGACCGTCACCGTCCGACAGTACCGCAGCGGAATTGTCGACATTCCTCCCGGCTGCCGGCGCATCAACTATGACGAACGACTGTCCGTTCTGCCGGATTGCGACTTTGTGGTCAGTGCCACCAGCAGTCCGAACTATACACTACGCTATCAGGATCTGTGCGGCATGAAGCCCGATCATCCCGTTTATATGATTGATCTCGCGGTACCCCGTGATATGGAGCCGGAGATTGCTTCACTGGACGGGTTCATCATGTACGACATCGACTCTTTTCACATAGATCTGCATTCTGAGAAGCTTCGTGTCAATCTCGCCAGAGCGGAGGAAATACTTCAGGAAGAGCAGGAACGTTTCAACTCTTGGTATGACTGCAGGGAATTCATTCCCCGAATTCAGGATCTCAAGTCCCGTACCGGGAAGGATGTGGGAGACCGTATGAACCCTTTCTTCCGCTACATCGCATTACATGAGGATGAAAAGTCAGACCTGCGCAAGGAAGTTGAGGGCGCTGCCGCCCGGATGATGAATCATCTCCTGTTCAGCCTGCGTGACAGACTGACCGATCGAGAATTCAGGGACTGTCTGGATGCAATGGAAAAAGCATTCGACGAGTAACGATACAGATGAAAGAAGGCAATGAAATGGATCTGACACAGAGACCGAGAAGACTGCGCGGCAGCGAATCTATCCGCAGGATGGTAAGGGAAACCCGGGTGGATCCCGCGTCGCTGATCTATCCCATGTTCGTGATGGACGGAACAAACCTCGTTGAAGAGATACCGTCCCTGCCCGGGCAGTACCGCTATACGGTGGATCGGATGTCGGAGGAGTTGGAGCGGCTGAGCCGCGTCGGCGTCAGCAACGTGATGCTATTCGGGATTCCGGCCGAAAAGGACAGCGTGGGCAGCCAGGCATATGCGGAAGACGGCGTGGTGCAGCGTGCACTCGGAATGGCGAAGAATCAGTTCCCGGACCTGTATCTGATCACGGACGTCTGTATGTGCGAGTATACCTCCCACGGTCACTGCGGTGTCCTACACGGCCATGATGTCGACAACGACCAGACTCTGGAGCTGCTGGCGAAAACTGCCCTGTCCCATGCCCGGGCGGGAGCAGATATGGTTGCCCCTTCCGACATGATGGACGGACGCATCCGGGCAATCCGGGAATGTCTGGACTCAAATGGCTTTTCCAGTCTTCCGATTATGTCCTATGCAGTCAAGTACGCATCCTCTTTTTACGGTCCCTTCCGGGAGGCTGCGGGCTCTGCGCCCTCCTTTGGCGATCGGAAGAGCTATCAGATGGATTTCCATAACCGCAGGGAGGGCCGGAAGGAGGCCCTGCTTGACGTCGCAGAGGGCGCCGATATCGTGATGGTCAAGCCCGCCATGTCCTATCTCGACTTGGTAAGAGATGTGCGTGAGATCGTCGACGTTCCAGTGGCGACGTACAGCGTAAGCGGAGAGTACGCCATGGTAAAGGCCGCCGCACAGCGGGGCTGGATCGATGAGGAAAAGATCTTCTGTGAAATGGCGGTCTCCGCCTACCGCGCAGGCGCCGACATCTATCTGAGCTACTATGCCAAGGAGCTGGCGCAATTCATGAGGGAAGGGAGAATCGGATGATGATATCTTCTGAGAACCTGTTTCATCGTGCGAAGGAGTGCATCCCCGGTGGCGTGAACAGCCCGGTACGAGCCTTTGGATCTGTTGGCATGACCCCCCGCTTTATCCGTAAGGGCCTGGGAGACCGCGTCTGGGACGTCGACGGCAGGGAATACATCGACTATATCTGCTCTTGGGGCCCCATGATTCTGGGACACAGCCACCCGGCTGTGATCGAGGCGGTCGGGAAGGCTGTCTCGGACGGTCTGAGCTTCGGAGCTGCCACTGAGCGGGAAGTCGAGATGGCGGAGCTGATCTGCAGTATGGTTCCTTCCATTGAGATGGTCCGTATGGTCAATTCCGGGACGGAGGCCGTAATGAGTGCCATCCGGCTTGCCAGGGGCTATACCGGCAGAGACAAGATCATCAAGTTCTCCGGCTGCTACCACGGGCACTGCGATGCAATGCTGGTTAAAGCTGGCTCCGGACTGATGACCCAGGGCATCCCCGGCAGCGCCGGGGTCCCGGAGGCCTGCTCGCGCGATACGCTCTGTGCCGTGTACAACGATCTGGAGTCGGTGGAGGCGCTCTTTGAGGCCAATCCCGGAGAGATTGCCGCCGTCATCGTGGAGCCTGTCGGAGCCAACATGGGTGTTGTACTGCCCGCAGACGGCTTTCTGGAGAGCCTGCGCTCCGTGTGCGACCGGCACGGCAGCCTGCTCATTTTTGATGAGGTGATCACTGGGTTCCGTCTGGCCCCAGACGGCGCACAGGGCTATTATCATGTGTGCCCGGATTTGAGCACCTTCGGCAAAATCATTGGAGGCGGTATGCCTGTCGGCGCCTACGGTGGCCGACGCGATATCATGGAACGGGTGGCTCCTTGTGGGCCGGTTTATCAGGCCGGCACCCTTAGCGGCAACCCTGTTGCCATGGCAGCTGGACTTGCCCAGCTGAGGATCCTGAAAGACAGCCCGGATTTCTATGGAAAACTCAACAAAACCGGGGACAGCTTTTTTGGGGAACTGAAGCAGCTTGTCCAGCAGGAGCGAATTCCTTGCCAGGTGAATCACGTGGGTTCTCTCGGTTGTCTGTTCTTTACTGAGCAGCTCGTGCGCGACTATGCTTCCGCACAGACCAGCGATACCGACCGGTACACAGCCTACTTCCGACACATGATTGACCGCGGCATCCTGCTGGCTCCCTCACAGTTTGAGGCAGTCTTCCTGTCTTGCGCCCACTGCGACGCAGACCTGGACAGAACACTGGAAGCGGTAAGAGATTTCTTCCGATGAAGAAGATCGTCATTGGAAGCAGGGAGAGCAGCCTCGCAGTTGCACAGAGCATGACGGTAGTCGATGCCATCCGGAAAGCGCTGCCTGACGCCCAGGTCTCCCTGCTGACCATGAAAACCACCGGTGACCGGATTCTGGATCGGACGCTGGACCAGATCGGCGGGAAGGGTCTGTTTGTCAAGGAACTGGACGTCGCCCTCCGGGAAGGCAGGGCAGATCTGACGGTTCACAGCCTGAAGGACCTGCCCATGGATCTGCCTTCCGATCTGCCGATTGTGGCCATGTCCCGGAGAGAGGATCCCCGTGACGTACTGGTTCTCCCTGCCGATAGAACAGAACTGGATCCGGCCCTACCCATTGGCTCCTCCAGCCTCCGGCGTGCGCTGCAGCTGAAGCAGCTCTATCCGGGCTGGGAGATTAGGCCTGTGCGGGGTAACCTCCAGACCAGGCTGAACAAGTTGGATAGTGGGCAGTACGCGGCGCTTGTGCTTGCAGCTGCCGGCTTGAAGCGCCTGGGCCTTGCCCACCGGATAAGCCGCTACTTTAGCGTTGAGGAAATGATCCCTGCGGCCGGCCAGGGCATACTTGCCGTCCAGGGCCGGAGCGGAACTGTCTGGGATTGTCTGAAGGAATACTACGATCCGGAATCCGCTGCCGCCGCTGTCTGTGAGCGGGCATTTGTCCGTGAGCTGAACGGGGGCTGCAGCTCTCCCGTTTGTGCCTATGCGGTGGTGAGCGTGGATCAGATTGCACTGCGCGGACTATACTATGACGGAGACTCCGGGATGTATCGCATCGGAGAATTGAAGGGCTCTGTATCGGACGCGGAGGAGCTGGGACGTGAATTGGCACGCTCACTGAGTAAAGGAAGGTTGTAACGGAATGGGTGGAAAGGTTTGGCTGGTCGGAGGCGGCCCCGGAGATCCGGGGCTCTTCACATTGCGGGGCAAAGAGGTCCTGGAACAGGCGGAAGTCGTCGTTTATGACGCTCTGGTCGGCCCTGGTGTACTGAGTATGATCCCGGAGACGGCTAGACTGATCTATGCTGGAAAGCGTTCAGGAAACCATACACTCCCACAGGAGACAATCAACCGCATCCTGCTGGAGGAAGCGCAGAAGGGGTATCGTGTTGTCCGCCTGAAGGGCGGAGACCCATTCCTGTTCGGTCGCGGAGGGGAAGAATTGGAACTACTTCGGGAGCACGGAATCCCCTTTGAGGTTGTCCCCGGTGTTACGAGCGCCCTAGCCGTCCCAGCTTACAACGGTATCCCGGTCACTCACAGGGACTTCTGCTCCTCTGTGCATATCATCACCGGGCACAAGAGGGCGGACAGTGCCGACAACCTTGATTTCGAAGCGCTTGTCCGTGGTGGGGGAACACTGATTTTCCTGATGGGAGTCAGGGCTTTGCCTGAGATCTGCGCAGGTCTTGTGAACGCTGGCATGGCTCCGGACACCCCAGCAGCCGTGCTGGAAAACGGAACCACCGCACGTCAGAGAAGGATTGTTGCTACAGTAAGCACGCTGCCGGAAGCCAGTGCGCAATCCGGCATTCAGCCTCCCGCTGTTATTGTGGTCGGGCCAGTTTGCTCGTTGGCGGAACAGTTTTCCTGGTATGAGAAGCGCCCCCTGGCAGGCGTCAGAATCTTGTTGACGCGGCCGAAGCAACTGATTTCTGGCCTTTCCGCCATGCTTCGCTTGCAGGGTGCGGAGGTATTGGAATATCCTGCCATTACGACGGAGCTCACGGAGGACAAGGAAACCCTTGATACGGTAATCCTGAAGCTGGGACAGGGTGACTTCGACTGGCTAGTGTTTACCAGCCCCAGCGGCGTGAGAATCTTTCTGGAACAGCTGATGGAGCGCAGTGACCTGCGCGTCCTCGCCGGTGTCAGACTCGCCGCGATCGGGCGGGGGAGTGAGAAGGAGCTTCGGAAGTACGGACTCAGGGCAGACTTCATCCCGTCGGTGTACGACGGTCGGACACTCGGCACGGAGCTTGCAGGTATCTGCGGTGCCGGTGAGAGGATCCTGATCCCGAGAGCCGCTGCCGGAAACCCAGAGCTTATCGAGGAGCTGAGCAAAGGCGACCATCTGATCCTCACGGATCTGCCCCTTTATCATACGGTGCACAGAACTCCACGGATCTTGGATGAGACTGAGTTCCTTCAGCGGGAGGATGTGGATTTTGCCGTTTTCACCAGCGCATCCACGGTGAGAGGCTTTGTGGAAAGTGCCCATGGGATCGATCTGACCGGGTTGCGCGCCGTATGCATAGGCCGGCAGACGCAGCGGGAGGCGGACCGCTTTGGAATGCGAACCTGGGTGGCCGCCGAAGCCACGCTGGAGTCCCTGGTCGCCTGTGTGGAACAGGCAGCCGCGGAACTTGGCCTGACCGAACATTAAAGATCATTTCCGTTGCATCCCGTCTGAAGCGCGAAAGAGAAAGGAACTGCTCGAACATGGCCTTTTTTCCTGTTTTCGTCGAATGGGAGGGCATCCCTTGCATGATTGCCGGGGGAGGCCCAGTCGCATTACATAAGGCGGAGCTGCTCTGCTCACTGGGAGCTGACGTGACAGTGGTCGCTCCGATCATTTGCCCCGAACTTCAGGCGCTGCCGATCCGCATTTACCTGCGGAAGGTGTCGAAGGAAGATGTGAGCGGACAGTGCCTCGTGGTGGACGCCACAGGCGATGCAGAGACGACTCTGCTGCTGCAGAAAGCCTGCAGGGAACAGCACATTCCCTTTAACAGCGTGTCCCGGGCCGAGGGCGGAACAGCGGTTTTTCCCGCGGTTTACCGAGAGGGCCGTACTATGCTTGCCGTATCCAGTCTCGGTGCAAGTCCAGCTGCAAGCGCATTGCTTCGCGACCTTCTGGCTGAACATATCCCCACGTGCATGGATGTAATCATGGAAACCATGGCAGAGTTGCGGATGCAATCCCGGGAAGCCTTCAATACCCAGCCGATGCGCAGCCAGTTTCTGCACAGTTGCCTAAACGAGATGATGCGGCGGCAACGTGCACTGCACCCGGAAGAGGTGCTGCAGATTCAGCATAGCATAGAGGAGAACAGCTTTGGGGATGATTCAATAGAGAAAAAGCCTTGAAACAGGGTGGGTAAACAATACATTGGCGCGAGCCGGAAAGGATACTCTATGCTTCATAAAAAAAACCTGCTGATTGTCGCTGGAGCCGTATGGCTGATTGCAGGGATCAATGTGCTTCGGATCGGGATTCTGACTTACCAGGACTATCATTCCATTGTCAATTATCTGCTCTCCGTGGTCGTATTCCTTCTGTTCCACTTTATGGTCTTCGGCAAACTGGTCAAAAAGCACACAGCCAGGATGCTCGGCTATGAACGGGAGAAGCAACCAGTCTATCGCTTCCTGGATTTGAAGGCCTTTATGATCATGGTGGTGATGATCGGAGGTGGGATACTGATCCGGCGATTTGAGCTGCTCCCACTCCATTTCATCGCAGTATTCTACACAGGGCTTGGAACGGCACTGACACTGGCTGGGATTCTTTTCCTTGTACAGCGCTTCAAACAGTAAGAGGATGTTTTTCCTATACATAACGCGCATCTCCTGCTTAAAGCAGAGATGCGCGTTATGTTATATGCGTGGCTTTGATTGCAACCGCCTGCATCTATTATGCATTATTTTAGGGGAGCCGTAAAAGCTCCCCACATTACTCCATATTTACCCTGCAGCGGCCTCCTGAAATGGCCGGATGACTGCAATTTCAGTAGCAAGCTGCATTTTCAGATTTCGTACATCAATATCATTCTGCATATCAAGAAAGTATCTGTCCGAAACACCGAAATAACGGGCAAGACGTAAGGATGTATCCGGTGTGATCTTTCTCCGGTCATGCAAAATATTCTGAATTCTGGAAACCGGGACATAAATATCCGTAGCAAGTCGATATGCGGAAATACCCATCGGCTGCATGAATTCTTCCCAGAGAATTTCACTAATCCTTGGAGTGGTAATTGATGTATCCATAATATCGTCCATTATAGTAGGTTGTTTCAAGAAAAGATTTTGTGGTAAACCTTTTCAGTTTCTTTATCAGCAAATGGTTTTAATCATGGTCTTTTTATACCTACAATGCGTGTATATGGCAAGCGTTAGCTACGAGGACTAATTTTTCCAAATCGTTATACCGACACTATAAAGTGAAAACGAGCGTCTCCAAAGTGAGGCGCTCGTCTGTTATTGCTTTTTACATAATCGCCAGAAAGCCTGTAAAAAATGGGCTTCTTGGGCTCTAGGCTTCTTTTCCGTACATGAATTTCGCGCTTTTGATGCGCCGAAATTATGTAAAAAATCAAGTTCAGACTGTTGCTTTCCACCGGGGGAGAAAATCCGGACTTATGCACGTTGTTGCAGAAGGGGGTGGGGGAAAACGGGCTTACTATACTCTACAACAATGCTTTTGTGTTTTTTGATACTTTAGTTCTCCTTAATCGAGAGATTTAGAAGAACCAGATCTGTAATTATCAGAATAGTCATCTAGACATATCATTTTTCCGACGACTACGGTTCTCGCATTTTCAAAAGAATAAGCGCATGTGCTCATCGTGACGAAATGGTCTTCCGGAGTGATAATGATATCCTCAAAGGGGTTGCCGGATGGTGTGACCTCTGGAATCTCGAGGACTCATGTTTGCCGCAGCCAACGTACAATCAGCGAGAATACATCAGTATATCTTACCGAAGGCCCATTAAAAGCGGAGGTAATCCTTTGGCTCCTGTGCCAGGAAGGCTTGAATGACGACGTTGCAGTCATAGCTGTTCAGGGAGTCAACAACATTAATGAGTTGCCGATGATTGCAGGAAAACTGAAAAAGGAAGGCGTCAGAAGAATACAGTCTGCTTTCGATATGGATAAATGCTGCAATCCTGCGGTTGCAACAGCTTCACGAAAGATCAAGCAAATATTCAATGCCGAACAGATTGCGGTTGATGTGCTTTGCTGGGATCAGGAATATGCATTGCGGAAAAGAGAAGACCTGTCGCATCTGGCTGGTCTCAACATAATAAGTTTCCAACTGAGCGATAACCCATTTTTCGATATAGCGCGATTGTCACAGCAGCTTTCAAAAGCCAAAATTGAATATGATACCCGCTATGAGAATGGAATTCGCATCAAAGAGCACTGGAGGAAGGAAACAAAAGGACTGGATGACTACTTAAACTATATTTGTAAATTGGGGCGTTGTCTCAAAATAGCTCAATCGGCTATTGAGAGGCAACGCCTCTTAATTTGGTGGGCTTCTGTGGAAAAGAGGAAGCGAGCGAGGGCGGAATCACGTCGAAATGTGGAAAACACCCCGGGAGTACCGCAGGGTTGCGGCGCTCCCGGGTGTTTTTCTGTGTTCAATTGTGGGAAAAAGCTACAGTCCGGCAGGGAAGCTCTTCGGAACCACGAGACCCGTTCCCAAGCGGCCGGTTTGGATTTTATGGTGCAGCTTGAGCACGTTGTAGGCGAGGCTCAGAAGTGTCCACTCGACCTCTACCTTGACCGCGCTGCGGAGCATAAACCTTCGAAAGTGCATGTCTTCCTTTGTCATGGCGAAGACGCCCTCGGCCTGAATACTGCGGTTCACGCGGATCAGCTTCCCTTCATCGGTGTTGATCCGCTGCTCCATTTCCTCCCGCTGTCTGACAAAGCGCTTGGAAACATAGATCACCTTGTTTCTTTCCTCCAGCGGCTTCTTGCTCCCACAGGCACGGATGCACTTCTCTTTCAAAGGACAGCCGGCACAGTCCTTGCAACTGTATACGGCGGTCTCTGTCTCGAAGCCGCTTTGAGATTTGCTTTTCTTGGTGAAGTCATATGTGATCAGCTTCCCTTTTGCACAGGTGTAGGCGTCCTTCTCAGCGTCATAAGACATATTCTCACGGCGGCTGATGTCTGTACGGTATTTCTTCGTTTTCTTCTGCTCATGGTTGCTGGGCTTCACATATAGCTTTGTGCTTTTGTTTCCTTCAAAGTAGCAGTAATTCTCTTCGCTCTCATACCCGGCGTCTACGCAAACTCGCTTGATCGGATACTGCTTCAAATACTCCATAAACGGGACGAGCGTATGCACATCGTTTCGGTCGGCGCTGATGTAGTTGCCGATGATGAACTCCTCCGAGGTCGCCACATTCACATTGTATCCGGGCTTGAGCTGCCCGTTTCGCATGTGATCCTCTTTCATGTGCATAAACGTGGCGTCATGATCCGTTTTGCAATAACTGTTCCGATCTCCGCAGATATGCAGATCCTGTGTGTACTTCTTCCACCGTTCCAGCCAGCCGTTCACCAACTCGATCGCTTTTTGCAAGGCGGACTTGTGATGCCCTTTTCCCGTTACATGAAGCAGATGTTCTCCCGGCATGCCTGTTCTATGGCCCGCGAGCTGTAGATCATGCGCATGTATCCATAGATCAGGATTTTCAGCAGAATCCTCGGCGGATATTCGTTTCTCCCGTCCTGAGAGTAGGAGCGCTCGATCTTTCGTATATCCATCCTTTCCACTACGGCGCTTACCAATCTCACCGGATCATCTGCTGCTATTAATATTTCTGTTTCCATCGGTAGTTTTAGTTGACGACCTGTCTCGTACAGTGTAAAATCTACCTGCGTATGGTTTTGTTTCACACCTAAATTATATGCCGACAGCCGCCCCTCTTTCAAGGGACGGCTGCCGTTATTTCTTTTGCTTTTCCCGGGGCTGCCTTTTGAGACAGCACCTTTTGGTGGTTTTCTGTATAAAACTGCGCTGATCCCAGGCTCAGCCCTTGACCGCGCCGCCGGTGACGCCCTCGACGTAGTACTTCTGCAGGCACATGAAGAGGATCGTAACGGGGATGGCGACCAGGATGCCGCCCGCGCAGAAGCGGGTGAAGTAGCCCTGGTAGTCGTTGGTCCAGACCCAGCGCGTCATGGCGACGGCCACGTTGTAGCCCTTCTCGTAGCCGAAGGCCACGTAGGAGGCGAAAATGTAGTCGCACCAAGGGGCCATGAAGGCGACGAGCGCGGTGTAGATGATGATGGGCTTGGAGAGCGGAATGATCATCTGCACCAGGATCTGCGCGCGGGTCGCGCCGTCGATGATGGCGGCCTCGTCCAGCGATTTCGGGATCGTGTCAAAGTAGCCCTTGCAGACGTAATAGCCCATGCCGGAGCTCGCGACCGAGATTAAAATCAAGCCAGGCACGGCGCCCGACATCGTCAGGCCCATCTGCTTGAGCAGGAAGTACAGGCAGATCATCGTCAAAAAGCCGGGGAACATGCCCAGCACCAGCCAGATGTTCATCAGCATCCGGCGGCCCTTGAAGCGCATGCGCGAGAGGGCGTAGCTGACGCAGATGATGATGACCGTCTGCAGGACGGCGACGAAGATCGCGATGATCAGGGTGTTCAGATACCAGCGGGGGAAGTTGCTCTCGCCGCCGAAGAGGAACTGGTAGTTCTTCCAGGAGAACTCCTTCGGCACGAGGTACTGCACCATGCCGCCGCTCTCGCCGCGGAAGCTCTGCAGCACCAGCCCCACGAAGGGGAAGAGCCAGACGATGCTCATGAGGATGAGAATGCAGTAGATGCCGGCATTCCCGAGCTTTCTTCTTCTTGCCATTACTGGAATCCCTCCTCATCCTTGACCGACGGCATCGTGTTGTACACGATCAGCGAGATCACGGCGGTGACCAGGAAGACCATGATGCCGATGACGGCGGCGATCTTGTAGTTGGAGTCGTTGATGGTCATCTTGTACAGCCAGGTGACCAGCAGGTCGGTGGAGCCGGCGTTCTTGGCCAGCGACAGGCTCTTGGGGTTGCCCTGGTTGAGCAGGAAGATGACGTTGAAGTTGTTGAGGTTGCCGATGAACTGCGTCAGCAGGAAGGGGCCGGTGACGAAGAGCATGTAGGGCAGGGTGATCTTCCGGAAGGTCTGGAAGACGTTGGCCCCGTCGATGCGCGCGCTCTCGTACAGCTCGGCCGGGATGTTCATCAGCAGGCCCGTCACGATCAGCATCGTGTAGGGGATGCCGATCCAGAGGTTGATGAGAATGATCAGGATGCGGGCGTAGGTGGCGTTCTGCCAGAAGGGGATCGCCGTCTGGATCCAGCCCCACTTGAGCAGGAGCCCGTTCACGAGCCCGTCGGCGGCGAACATCTTGCCCACGTACAGCAGCGACACGAACTGCGGCACTGCGATGGTCATGACCAGGATCGTACGCCAGAGCTTCTTGAGCTTGATGCCCTTCTTGTTGATCATGATGGCCACGGCCATGCCCAGGAAGTAGGTCAGGAAGGTGGCGAAGAAAGCCCAGACCAGGGTCCAGCCCAAAACGTAGAAGAAGGTGTTGCCGAAGCCCTCGCCGCCGATGCCGAACAGCTCCTTGAAGTTCGAGAGCCCCACCCAGGAGAAGAGCTTGGCGGGCGGCTGATGCGTCACGTCGTAGTTGGTGAAGGCGATGCAGATCATGAAGATGATCGGCAGCACCGTGAAAATGAAGATGCCGGTCACAGGCAGGGCCAGCAGGGTCTTGTCGAAGTTTTTGTCGAAGAGAGAGGCGAGATCCTCCCGGTTTGTCGGCAGACGCTTGCCGAGCTTCAGGCGCTTCTCGGCCTCGCGGTTCTGCTTGACGTTGACGCGCCAGAGGAAGATTAGCGCGGCGACGATGACGATGGTGAGCAGGCCGTAGAGCAGGATCAGGAAGCTGTTGTCGCCGTAAACCGTGCGGCGGCCTTCCTTATAGGTCTCCACGGTGCCGAGCGTGACGATGTCCTTCAGATAGCCCCAGCCGAAATCAAAGAAATAAAACAGGATTCCGCCCTCCAGCGCGAGCATCGACAGGCCGCGGACGATCTGCCCCCGGCAGAGCTGGCCGAAGCCCATGATGAGGAAGGAGAGCTTGGTTTTCCAATCCCCCTCGGCAAAGCTGAGGCCGATCTCCTTCAGGTCCTTGCCGAGCCAGCGGAAGAAGCGGGATAGCGCTCCGCCGCCTCTGTATGTCTCATCCATACGGTTTCCTCCCAAGTAGATAAACTGTCCGGGAACGGGACAAGGCAGGGCAAAGCCCTTCCTTGTTATAAAATCGGATTACTTCGCGGCTTCGCAGGCAGCCTGGAAGGTCTCCAGCGCGGCCATCAGAGCGGCGTCGTCAGCGTCGGCATACTTGCCGGAGATGATGTCGTCGCCCAGGCCCTCAGCCAGACCCCAGTACTCGCCGGGATACTGACCCTGCGGGATCATGAACTCGAGCTGAGCGCCGAGAGCGGAGAGCGCCTCGTCAGCCTGAACAGCCTCGTCGGCCTTGGCCTCGAGGTTGGAGGGACCCCAGCCGACCGCCTTGAAGCGGGCCAGCTGCACCTCGCCGCTGGCGAGGAAGTAGGCCAGCTCGTCGCAGAAGGCGAGCTTGTCGTCGTCGGTCTGAGGCTTCACGCCGAGCAGCTTGAAGCCGCCGAAGCCGCTGAGCTGTACGCCGCCGCAGGTGGGAAGCTTCGCGCAGGCATAGTTCTCACCAAAGGCCTCCTTGACAGCGCCGGCATCCCAGGTGCCGTCGACGATCGCGCCGACGTTGGTGGCGGTGCTCATGGAGGAGCCGTTGACGAAGGCGGGGGACTTGGCCAGGGCGACCAGAGCCTTCATCGCGGCAAAGCCCTTCTCGGAGGCGTAGTCGATGTTGCAGGCGATGTAATTGCCCTCGGAGTCGGTATCATAGGTCAGGGTGCAGCCGGCGCCGAAGAAGAAGGCGGGCTGATACCAGCCGCTGCGCAGATCGTAGTAGAAGCTCTTGCCGGCGGCCTCGCAGTCGGCCAGGATGCCCTCGAGGGTGCTGGGATCGGAGACGACGCTCTTGTCATAGTACAGGAAGTAGCCGTTGTCGGAGGTCATGGGGTAGGCATACATCAGATCGCCCAGGGTGGCGGCGGCGACGGAACCGCCGTCGTTCTCAGCGGCGACCTGCTCGGCCACGCTCTCCTCAAGCTCCAGCAGGGAGTTGGCGGCGACCAGACGGGCCAGCTGGTCCTGGGGGAAGCCGAAGATATCGGCCGCGGCGTCCAGGTCAGTCAGCACGTTGGAGGCGGCGTCGCCCTCGCCGACGGGCTCGACCGTGACTTCAAAGTCCGCGTACTCGGGGTGGGCGGCCTGGAAGTCGGCGATCTGGGCCTTGGTGAACTCTACGACGTTCTCGGCGACCCAGACCTTGACGGCCTTGTCATTCGCCGCGGAGGCGGGGACCGCCAGCGCGAAGATCATGCACAGGGCCAGAAACAGGGCAGCAAACTTTTTCATTTTTTCCATTTCCTTTCCTCATAAAAATTTTTGTTCCACGCGCCGAAGCGCGACGAAATACGGATGGGAATGCGTTCGACCTGTTCTTGAACGCATGATATTATATCACGCTAAAGCATGAGCTTCAACTGTCCAAGTGTCCAAAAAATAACGGCCTGCTTTGTTCAAAATGTCGAAGCTTTTCCGCTCCGCGTCCGGCGCTTGCCGACAGGCCGCCGAGCGGCTATAATGGAACAAAAGCGTCGCTTGCGAGACGGATCCCGTGAGCGAAAAAAGGAGGCTGCCCCCATGAAACACCGCATCCTCGCCCTGCTGCTCTCTCTTGTCCTGCTTCTTGCCGCCGCGCCCGCGGCGCGGGCGGAGGAAATCGTGACCTCGGACGCCTGGTATGAGATCTTCGTCTGGTCCTTCTGCGACAGCGACGGGGACGGGATCGGCGACCTCAAGGGCGTCGCGCAGAAGCTGGACTATGTCGCGGACCTGGGCTGCGGCGGGATCTGGCTGATGCCGATCATGCCCTCGCCCAGCTATCACAAATACGACGTGACGGATTATTATGACGTCGACCCGCTCTACGGCACGCTGGAGGACTTCGACGCGCTGCTGGCCGCGGCGCACGCACGCGGACTGCGCGTGATCCTCGATCTGCCGGTCAACCACTGCTCGAGCGAGCACCCCTGGTTCCTCAGCGCCGCGGCGGACCCCTCTTCGCCCCGGCGCGCCTGGTTCAACTGGAGCGACAAGGCCCAGCCGGGCTACAGCCCCTGCGGGGAGGAGTATTATGAGAGCCGCTTCGTGGATTCGATGCCGGATCTGAACCTGGACAATCCCGAGGTGCGCGCCGAGATCGAGGCGATTCTCCGCTTCTGGCTGGAGCGCGGGGCGGACGGCTTCCGTCTTGACGCGGTGACCAGCTTCTATACTGGCAACGTGGAGAAGAACGTGGAGTTGCTCAACTGGCTGGCCGACGCCGCGCACGGCATCGCCCCGGACTGCTATCTGGTCGCGGAGGCCTGGGAGAACCTCGCCGCGCTCGCCCGCTACAGCGAGAGCCGGATCGACAGCTTCTTCACCTTCCCGGTCTCGCAGGCCGAGGGCTATATCGCCAAGACGCTCGGCGGGCGGGGAAAGCAGAACGGGAAAAAGTTCGGAGACTATGTGGCGCTGCTGGAGGAGACGCTGCCGGAGAATACCGTCCCCGCGCCCTTCCTGGAAAACCACGACACGGGCCGCACCGTGGGCTTCACCGGGCGCACGAACCCGGACAAGACCAAGATGGCCGGGGGACTGCTGTGCCTGATGCGCGGAGAGGTCTTTCTCTACTACGGGCAGGAGATCGGCATGGTCGGCAGCGGCGTGGACCCGAACAAGCGCCTCGGGATGCTCTGGACCACGCAGGAGGAGACGACGCTGCCCCCGCCCGGCGTCACCGAGGTGGAATACGCCTATCCCTCCGTCGCCGCGCAGCGGGAGGACCCGGCCTCGCTCCTGAGCTATTACCGGCAGGCCCTCGCCCTGCGCCGGGAGTTTCCGCTCATCGCCGCCGGACGCAGCACGGTCCTCCCCTGTGAGACGGAGGCCGCCGCGCTGATCCTCCGCTCGGACGGGGAGAGCGCGATCCTGCTGGCCGTGAACCCCTCGACCGCCGAGACGCAGCTGACGCTCGAGGGCGAGGCCGCCGGATACGCGAGGCTCTCCGCCTCGCTCTGCACCGATCCCGGGCTGAGCGCGTCCCTCTCCGGAACCAGCCTCACGCTCCCGCCCTATTCCATCGCGGTCCTTGAGGGATAAAACATAGTCGATTGCGAAAGTCACTGGAAAGCACACACTTTTGCCCCGAAGGGAATTACAATCGTTTTTGAGGCAGCTTTGCCGCCTCAAAAACACCCTGAGCCGAGCTTCGCGAGGGCCTCGCGCCGACCAAACGAGGCGCGTCCCCCGTGCGCCTCGTGCGATGAGCGCGAGTTCCCGATTGCGAAACGAGTTTCGCAATCGCCTGAGAAACAGCATCCGCTCCGCACAAAAACACGAGCAGGGGAGACAAGCTCTTCCTGTTCTATGAGGATAACAAACGCCAGTCATTTCAGACTGTATGGCAGGATTATTCAACAACGCTCTGTGAACTCAGCAATGATTCGCTAGCGCTCCTCGTAGCGCAGAAAACAAAAGCAGAAGATGCCCTGTATCAGGGAATCTGCCGCACCGAGCGATTCAACACCGGGATCATTGATGATAGCGGCGTCAAAGAAGTGAAGATCACCACCGGCGATATCTTTTCCTATGACGCCATGCAAACGCTGCTGGAGGCAATAACTGCACAAAGTCCGAAGGCAGTGCGCTGGAGGAATGTGCCTGTCGACTACGTCAAGTCAGCCCCGTATTTGCTTTCCTTCATGGAGAACTATCAGCTGAAGAAGCAGGTCCGAGATTTCTGCGTTAGTCATCCCGACTTCTCAATAAAGCAATACGCAGCGGAGCAGTACATGTTGCTCAAGAAAGCAGCGATCCATTCTTACCGCCCGATCGCGGCAAACAACGCGCGGCTGGAACATCTGAAGGATACGGTTTTTGCCGATGGAAAAATAGGATCTGAAGCGCTGCTCTGGATGCCGCCTTCCAGGCCGTATTATCGGACCGGTGGTGTGTTCGACCGCAACCGCGATTTCTCGAAGGTTCTGGTGTTCTCTTCTTGGGAAATGGTACCGCGCATCTCTGAAATAGAAGACCTTGGATATATCAACACACTCCCCAATGTTGAAGTTGGCGATTATGTGGATATAGAATTCCGCGACGGTTACCGTATCGCTCAGGTCCTCAGCAAAACGCGAGGATCTCTTTCGGACGCCCCTGCGAACTTCATGGGGACAATGAAAGTCATCTGGAAGCGAAGCTATGCTGATTGCGAATATATCCGTTTCAAAACGGATCTGCTGCCATTAGCACAAGCGGGAGAGCTTTACAGACCAGAAGATTTTTCAGATAACAGCAGCTTACGCAAACCGAGATTAACGAAAAAAGCAGTTGAGACATTTGAAAGAGTCTATGGAGTAAAGCTTCCGGATGCCTTGATATTATTGCTTCAGCGCTATCAAGTGGCTTTGTTGACGATTTTACTTCGATTAACAGACGACGCGGATCATCAACAGAAAACCGGGAAATCAAAGCTGTTTGGAGATGAGATCTACCGGGCTTGGGGATTGGACCCCGAATACAATTACAGAGCCGTTGGCAGACTGGTGTCCGCGAGAAATAAGATCATGCTTCTCTTTGACTTTTCCAAAGCAGAGAACTGGAAAACCAACATGATAAGAGCCTGCATGATCTGATAGAGAAAATGGGTGAACACGAATGAAAGCGGCTCACTGGACTCAGCGCACACATCTGTTTCGATCTGATGAGTATATTTGCTCCGCTTGTAAGGCATCATGCGATAAGCCCTACAAGGTTTGCCCATCCTGCGGAGCGCCAATGAAGAAAACAAAGTATGATCCATCATGGGTGGACGAGGCCGAGGGCTTGTCTGCGCTGCTGGATGACGATTGGTGAGGAAATAGCATGGGTATATCTTTTAGACACTCCGCTGGTTTTGGAAAGCGGATGGAGTACAATCTTGTTGGAAAGATGCTCATGGAAGGGCTGGATGTCTACCTTCCACTTGTTGATGACCACGGTGTGGATTGTGTAATCAAAAAGGAAAATGGTACTTTTATCGAAGTTCAGATAAAAGCCCGGTCAAGTGAAGTTACAGATGGCGACGCTGCATTGTAGCATTCTTTCCGGCAATTTCTTGCACATTCTCAAAAACGAGAAAATCAGTGTTATCAAATTGCTTCCTGAAATCAAGATGAGTACCGTCTTTAATGCAGAGAATCAATATGTGAGTAAACTCCTCGCCGGTGATTTGTACAATGTTTCGCTGTGGGTACATAACTTGATACTTCTCGGTCAGCATAGAAATAATATCTTCTATTTCAAATGCATCTCCATAGAAGACTGTGGGATTGTAAATGTCTCGTCTTCCATTCAAAATACCGGCTATAACTCCCTCAAGGAACGGATCATTAGCTGTTTTCTTTGCTCTTACAATGAATGGAATGTTGTATGGGAGCCCGACAGTTAGACCTTTATACTTAGTAAAATCAAACCTGAACTCTTTACTTAGTTCTTTGATAACCTGATCAAGGACTATGAACTGATCACTATCCTGTAGGGAATACGTTTCGCAGCCATCTCGGGTCCAGACCCATCCGTGCCGGCCATCTGCATGTTTGAACTCATATCCTTTTTCAAGATAGATGTCCCGCACAATCTGTGAGATAGCGACCTCCGCGCCAACACCAAGTGTGCGTATTCTTCTGCACACTTCTTCTGTAACGGAAGCTTGTTGAGAAGCACGAAGTCTTTTCGCATCATGTCGGCGATCAAAGGGCGCTGTATCTTGGTAACGACTCGGGTACCATCCTTGAGGACACCATAATGGACCTGAGCGATAGATGCGGATCCCAGTGGTTCATCCCGAAACTCAGAATAGATTTCGTCGATTTTTTTGCCGGTTTCCTGCTCGATGACGGCTTTGGCCACAGCCGGGTCCAGAGGCTTTACGCTATCACGCAGCTTTGCCAGCTCCCTGCAATACCCGACAGGCAGAAGATCAACCCGGCTGGACATGATGTTTCCGGCAGATACCGTACCAGTTCGTCCTTTACGGTTGGAATATCCAGCGGGAAAGAACCGGGCATAATCATAGCACTGGCATCGTTGGCCATCCAAAGCTCATGGATGACCGCAGCCATTAGACGCAGAACACCGCGTGTGCGTTGGAAGTGCTCCAGCGTGGCCCAGGCAAATATGCCCACGCTCATCAGATTGCACCTGGCCAGCTTCATCAGCCGGATGTCCTCCGCCAGAATGTCCGGCCGGTCCCGCCACTGATCCGGATTGTAGTCGCCGCCATGCCCGATGAAGGGCAGCTTCAGTTCCGCCATTTTCATTCCTTCCCCGCCGCGATGGCTTCATTCTCCCCCAGCCGACTCAGCTTGCGGTATCGTCCGGGGGACGCGCCGTACTTCCGATTGAAGCGGCGTATGAAATAGGACAGGTTGGCAAAGCCGCAATTCTCCGCCACCACGCCGATCTCGTCCCGGGTCTCCTTCAAATAATACACCGCCGCCGAGAGCCGGTAGTCGGTGAGGAAGTCCACGAAGGTCTGACCCGCCTCCTGGCGGAAGATGCGCATGAAGTGGCTGGGGCTGTAGCCCGACACCGCCGCCGCGTCCGCCACCGTGATGCGTTCGGCATAGTGGGCCTTCACATAAGCGATCACGCCCTTGAGCCATTCGGCCTCCTCCACCAACGGCCGCACGAGGCCGGTGTGCCGGTTGCAGTACAGCGCGTGCAGGAACATGAAGAGCTGGCTCTTCACCACCAGCGCGAAGCCCTGCGGCCGCGCCTCGCAGGCCCGGTCGGCGGCATCGAGGGCCGCGGCGGCCGCGTCGTGGAAGGCGGTGCCCGGGCGGATGGGCCGGTCGAACAGCAGCGTGCCCTGCCTGAGGGTCTGGATCACGTGGTGGCGGCACCAGTCGTCCGTCTCGGTGCTGTCCAGTATGGACAGGGAGAAGATGATGTTCTCATACTCCATGGGCCCGTCGGGGGCGCCGTCGATGGCGTGCAGCTCCCCCGGCAGCACCGGCACGATGCAGCCCGCCTCCACCGGGTAGCTCTCCAGATTCACCGACACCGTGCCCCGGCCCTTCTTGATGTAGATCACTTCCATCTGGTCGTGCCAGTGCAGGTTCACACGGTCGAAGTCCAGCGGGATCGTGCACAGGTAGGTCTCGTAGGCAAAACCCGGCTTTTCGTGCAGCTTGGTCTCCTGGTACTGCGTGTATTCCTCCAGCTCCACGTCCATCCCTCCCCACGCGGCAGATGATGATAGAATTATACAACATTGTGAGCGTAAGCTGCAAGCATTTTTTCAAAAAACAGATTATAATGCCAGAGTCATCGAAACAAGACCATGGAGGGCACGACCATGAAGCTGAGAGATTACACAGAAAACAGGAAGTTCACGGACTGCACCAGGCTCGAGCTGTTCAACGCCCTGCTGCGGTATGTCGCCGACGCCGCGAAGGCGCGGGGATACAACGAGGGTAGGAAGAAGGTCTACTACATCTCCGCCGAGTTCCTGATCGGCAAGCTGCTGAGCAACAACCTGATCAACCTGGGCTTGTACGGGGAGGTCCGGGATGAACTGGCGGCGGAGGGCATCGCCTTGTCCGAACTGGAGGAGTTCGAGCTGGAGCCCTCCCTGGGCAACGGCGGCCTGGGGCGGCTGGCGGCCTGCTTCCTGGACAGCCTCGCCACGCTGGGCCTGCCCGCGGACGGCCTGGGGCTCGCCTACCACTGTGGGCTGTTCCGCCAGAGCTTTGTGGACCGCCAGCAGACCGAGGCCCCGGACCATTGGCTCAAATGGGGCCAGGAGAGCTGGATGCGCCGCACAGACGTTCACTATGACATCCCCTTCGGCGATTTCACCGCCCGCTCCACCCTGTACGAGATCGACGTCACCGGCTACCAAGGCAAGTGCGGCAGGCTGCGCCTCTTCGACGTGGACACCGCGGACGAGCGGCTGATCAAGTCCGGCATCGGCTTCGACGCAAGGGATGTCGCCCGCGGCCTCACCCTGTTCCTGTACCCCGACGACAGCACCGAGCAGGGGCGCCTGCTGCGCGTGTACCAGGAGTACTTCATGGTGGCCAACGCCGCGCGCCTGATCCTGGATGAGTGCGTCGCGCGGGGCAGCGACCTGCACGACCTCGCCGACTACGCCGCCATCCAGATCAACGACACCCACCCCACGCTAGTCATCCCGGAGCTGATCCGTCTGCTCCAGGAACGGGGCATCGGTGAAGACGAGGCTGTATCCATCGTGAGAAGCGTGTGCGCCTACACCAACCACACCATCCTGGCCGAGGCGCTGGAGAAGTGGCCGCGGGCATATCTGGAGAAGGTCGCGCCCCAGCTGATGCCCGTCATCGACCGGCTGGACGCCCGGGTGCGCGCCAAGTACGACGATCCCTTCGTGCAGATCATCGACGAACAGGGGAACGTTCGCATGGCGAACCTGGACATCCACTTCACCCACTCCGTCAATGGCGTGGCGAAGCTGCACACGGAGATCCTGAAGAACTCGGAGCTCGCGCCCTTCTACGCCATCTATCCGGAGAAGTTCAACAACAAGACCAACGGCATCACCTTCCGCCGCTGGCTGATGAGCTGCAATCCCGCCCTGGCGGCCCGGATCGACGACGCCATCGGCGCGGGCTGGCGCAGGGACAGCGCTGAGCTGGAGAAGCTGCTCGCGCACATCGACGATGCGGCGCTGCTCACCTCCCTCGCCGAGATCAAGCGGGCCAACAAGCGGCGCTTCGCCGATTGGCTGCGGGGGCACCAGGGTACCGTCATCGACCCTGACAGCGTGTTCGATGTGCAGTCGAAGCGCCTCCACGAGTACAAGCGCCAGCAGCTGAACCTGCTGTGGTGCGTGCGCACGCTGCTGGACATCCGCGCGGGCATCCTCCCTGAGCGCCCGGTGACGGTGATCTTCGGCGCGAAAGCAGCCCCGGCCTATACCATCGCCAAGGACATCATCCACGCCATACTGTGCCTGTCCGATGTGATCGACGCAGACCCGGCGGCCCGGCGGCATCTGCGCATCGCCATGGTGGAGAACTACAACGTGTCCGCCGCGGAGAAGCTGATCCCCGCCTGCGACATCTCGGAGCAGATCTCCCTGGCGTCCAAGGAAGCCAGCGGCACGGGCAACATGAAGTTCATGCTGAACGGCGCGGTGACCATGGGCACCCTGGACGGCGCGAACGTGGAAATCGCCGAGCTGGTCGGCCTGGAGAACATCTATACCTTCGGCCTGTCCTCCGAGGCGGTCATCAACAGCTACGCCCGGGGCGACTACGATCCCGCCGCGTACCTCGAGGCCGATCCGCGCCTCAAGGCGGCGCTTGACTTCCTCGTCTGCGATGAGATGCGCACCATGGGCGACGCCGCCCGGCTGGAGCGCCTGCACGCGGAGCTACAGAATAAGGACTGGTTCATGACCTTCCCGGACTTCGCGGACTACTGCGCCACCAAGGCCCGGATGCTCGCCGACCTCGGGGATGAAGCCGCCTGGGCGAGGAAGACCCTCGTGAACATCGCCATGGCAGGCTATTTCTCCTCCGACCGCACCATCGCCGACTACGACCGCGACATCTGGCAGGTGGGCAGCGCCCGCTGACCTCTGCCGCCGAATATCAGCCCCCGGCCTGCGTCCCTTTGCTGTTGAGCTTCGATGCTCGTGCCGCAATGCTGAACGAGCGATACAAAAAAGCGGATGAGAAAATTGCCCGGCTGAAAGCTGAACGAGAAGATCACCTCACCAGGGGCAAGGGTATCCGCCGATTTCTGTCCGCGCTTGACGGGCAGCCTCAAAGCCTTGAGGATTGGGATGAGCAGGCATGGAACCTTCTGGTCTCTCGGGTGATCATTCGGAGGAACGGATGCGTTGAGTTTGTTTTCAGGGGTGAAATCACAATCACGGTCAGAGCAGCATGATGCCCTGGCCGTGATGCTTTTTTGCGGCGGCGCGTTGCTGCCATTTTTACTATTATACGGTAAAAACCGTACTCGCATGACCTGCTTGATAGCCCTCTCCAGATCAGCCTTGATTTCCATCTCAGAGCGCCGGAGTTTCTGTGGTCTGTGGCCCGTGAAACAACAGCGATGTAGCCGCTTTTCTTGTTCAGTCATGTTCTTCTCTCTCCAAAGAAGAAATATGAGCAGTACTGGAGCATGGAGGTAATCCCAATACGGTATATAGCTTTGAGGGCTCCGGCGAATTTGATGAAAACGTGTTTGAGTTCTATGTCGAGGACGAGTTCGTCCATGGCCCGGACTTGGAATGTGGATCTTTTTTCGGGCTGCTTCTGTGTTGGGCATACGGCGGCAAACAACGAAGTGGATACGAGCCGTTTACAATGCTGATTGACGCGCCGATTTCCATCTTCAAAGATTATGACCGTTACTGGTATGAGTACGAGCAACACGAAAACTATTCCAGTACCCTATACGTTGTTGAAAAAGAAACGGGGAAAAGGGTAGCCAAGTATCTGCAGTGGTAAGCTTTTATTGGACACGAAGGGGTATTTTTTGTACAGATGATGGTATACTGGAGGACAAGCAAGAACACGTCACTGTACAAAGGCTCCCAGACAAGAACAGGAGGCTTGCCATGAAGTACACTCCGGAAGAACGGCTGGACATTGGCCGGCAGATTTACGACGGCGAATTGAGCCGTTATGAAGCCGCCGAACAATATGGCATCGGCGAACAGACCGCCCGGAACTATATGAGAATGTACCGGGACGCCAATCATCTTCCACCGAAGCGCGGTAAAAGAGCAATCTCAGCGCCTTCCTTTAAGACAGCGCCTTTTTTCTATGTGCAGCCGTAAAATTGACAGATATAAAAATGCTGCATATAATTTTGAAAGAATCGGATTCAGCATTAAGCTGAACGGGAAGGAGGAAGAAATGGAGATGGCCGGAGCGATTCGGACTTCTGAAAATAATACAGGTCTGAGGTGTAAGAACAGAGAGATTTGTGCTGTCATGACCGGCTTATACAGTGCTTTTGTGACTTCTGTACCAGCTTTTGCTGCAGGAGAGTCACAGAGTATTATCAGTGGGATTACCCAGGGAACTGAGCAGATATGGAGGATCCTGATCGGAGTTGTGGCACCGATTGCCGCAGCAGCTCTTGCTCTCCAGGTTATCAAGATCATCTGGGGCGGTCAACGGGCTGCGGAGGAAGCAAAATCAGCAGCAATCAAAATTGTCATTGCGATTGCAGTTGTCCTGATGGCCCCCGCCATTGTCAGCGCAGTCCGAGGCTGGTTTACGCAGGCATCATGGAATTTTGGCGGTTAAGATCAATTGGAGCATGGAGCACCCACCTTCACTCGTAAGGCGGGTGCTTCCCGCTATAAGGAGAAAAGAATCAAGTTGAACTCTACCAATTCTAAAGATAATAAGATGAGAAAAAACACGTTGCCCTCGATGATTCTGATCCTTGCCATAATAATCATCTTTTCAGAATCGCAAGTAGTTTACGCAGATGGTTTCGGAAATGATCTTTCGGAAGCCGGCAGTATTATTCAGAGACTGGCACTTTGCGGCGGAGCACTTGGAGTTGCTTTCAGCGGGATTGAACTCGCTTATGGGAATGAACAGACTGCCACGAAAGCAAAAACAAGGATTTTTCTGATTCTGGCGGCGACAGCAGCGGTCTTTCTTCTTCCGTATGCTATTCGCATGGGACAGAGTCTTGCCTCAGGTTCGGCATGGTCTCCGGGGCACTTGGGCACTGGCTGAGCAAGGAGGAGATTGTAGCGCATGTTAACATCAATAATTCAGTCCTTGTCTACGGCATTTGGAGACATTCTTGAGGCACTGCTGAATGCCTTTCTCACTGCTCTTGGCATGAATCTGTCGTCATATCTGGATGTATTTCCTCTTCTGGCAATATCATACGATATTCTGAGAAGCTTTTCTGTAGGGATGATTGCAGTTATAGCAGGAAAATCACTGGCCTCTTTCTGGTTCGGATCCGTTGAAGGAACGGCAAAAGACCGACCGATGATGGTCCTTCTGAGAACGTTCTTCGCTGTTCTGGCTGTATATTGGGGCGGCTATGTGCTGGAATATATTGTTCATCTGGGATCCATTCCATATGATCGTTTTCTAAATCTGGATGCTGCGAATGCTTCAACTACAACCTTTGACTGGAAAACATTCTCAGCCGGAATTTTGACTGGATCAACCGGGCTGGGAATCGATCTTGCCATAATTGGCGATCTTGCGATTTCCATGATCAGCCTCCTGATGACGATTATCATTGGCTGGAACCTTTTCAAGCTAGTGGTTGAAATATGTGAACATATTAAAAGATGATAATCTAAAAAAACTGATTGCCTTTCTGCTGGCAATCAGTTTCTTGATTCTGTTCTGTGTAATCTTTGCTGTTCCAATGTCTGTATACGAAGGACTGCAGGCTTACGTTGACAGACTTTAGTAGATGAGGTAAGTTACCTCATCTACTGAAGGAGGATTTTTAGTGCAATAAGTATTTCATTCACAGGGAAAACAAAGAGACTTAATGGATGGTTCTTGGACTGAATGATAGTAGTACTTGAAAAGGAAAAATGTTGAAAGTAAATTCAATGAAATAATATCAACGTTGGTGGTGCTGTTATGCTCGTTGGCAGAATAAATTAATTGGCTTCTATTCAAAATGCATGTCTGTATAAAACCTTACAGGGCAGTAATCATTTTTACTGCGCCTGCAAATCTTTTTCACATGGAACAGATTCGAAGCAACACACATCTAGTATTGTACGATGGCCAAAAAAGTGTTATTATTATATATAAGGTAAGATAATCCTCGAAACTCAAATAATGTAATTGTGGTTAATTATTAGTGACTTGTTTCCGTATAATACCAGAAAAATATAGGCTTCTGCTTTGAATGGCATTCAAGAGGTCAGCGGTTCGATCCCGCTTATCTCCACCAGGACGATTGGCGCAGCTGGTAGCGCATCCGCTTGACGTGC
>JAFTGD010000012.1 GCA_017458065.1 Oscillospiraceae bacterium | reverse complement strand
GTCGACGATGATCTTGCGGCCGGTGAGGCCGGAATCGCCCTGCGGGCCGCCGATGACAAAGCGGCCGGTGGGATTGACATAGATCTTTGTCTTCTCATCCAGCAGCTCGGCAGGAATCGTCGGCTGGATGACCAGTCTGATCATGTCCTCGCGGATCTGGTCCAGGCTCGCCTCCGGCGCGTGCTGGGTGGAGATCACGACGGTATCCACGCGCAGCGGTTTGCGCTGCTCGTCGTACTCGATGGTGACCTGGGTCTTGCCGTCCGGACGCAGATAGTCCAGCGTGCCGTCCTTGCGCACCTGGGTCAGGCGCTTGGCAAGCTTGTGGGAGAGCGAGATTGCGAGGGGCATCAGCTCCTTTGTCTCGTCGCAGGCATATCCGAACATCATGCCCTGGTCGCCGGCGCCGCCGACCTCGTCGTTGGTGCCGAGCGCGATATCCCCGGACTGCTCGTCGATGTTCACGATGATGCCACAGGTGTCGCAGTCGAAACCGTACTTGGCCCGGTCATAGCCGATCTCGCGAATTACCTCGCGGGCAATCTTCTGGATGTCGACATAGCAGGAAGTGCTGATCTCGCCCATGATGTGGACAAGACCGGTGGAGGCGGTGGTCTCACAGGCGACGCGCCCGTTGGGGTCCTGCGCCAGGATGGCGTCCAGCACCGCGTCGGAGATCTGGTCGCAGATTTTGTCGGGATGTCCCTCTGTGACGGACTCGGAAGTAAAGAAATAGTGGCTCATAACATTGTTCCTTTCTGTGACCCTTATCTCGATCCGGTAAAAGAAAGCGCCCCGGGAACATTCCGGGGCGCGAAAACTACATGCTGTCAAAGCCTCATCTTTCGTCTCACCGCCGGACTTGGCACCTTGCGTTGACCGCAGGTTGCCGGGCTTCACAGGGCCGTTCCCTCCACCACTCTTGATAAGGTGTTTCATTGTTGGGGTTATTATAGCAGGTTTTGTCCGCTTGTCAACTGTATTTCAGACAATTTTTGAAGTGTGATCCGGCGGAAAGATTACGGACGGAATTTCATCCCGCCCCAGTTCATGGGGCCGCCGAAGCCCTCGCTCTGCGCGTCGCCGAAGGAGGCCGAAACCTCTTCCAGGGTGATCTCTTCGGCACTGTCGCCGATGACGATGCTGTAGGTCCCGCCGATCTGCATCTCCGGGCAGCTGATCGCCACGGAAGAGAAGCTGCAGGGCACTTCGTAGCTGCGCAGGACATTCCCCTCGCTGTCTTCAAGGGTGACGGTCGAACCCGCCGCCGCGCCGCGCCTGATGTTATAGAGGATGGCGCACTGCGTGGAATCGGCGTCGAAGCCCTCGGCCATGGCGTAACTGCCGCAGGCGATCACATCGCCGCCGCTGATGCGCATGACGCCGCCGCTCTCACTGCCGTAATCCAGCGCGTTGTTGCTGCCGCTGTTGGTCATGCTCACACGGATCACGCCACCGGAGATGATGATATCCCCATTGGAGTCCAGTCCGTCGGCATCCCGTGCGGTCTCGTTGACGACGGTGATGCTGCCGCCGCTGATGTGGATCCAGGTTTCCGTTTCGTCCGACGTGTCCCCGGCATCCGAAGCAAGCCCTGCGGGCTGCTGTGCAGGCATGTCGGGCCCGGTCCCCTGTTCCGCTCCCTCGGGAGGCTCCGGTCTCTCCGCGCCCTCGGGCAGTTCCAGTCCTTCCGGCGGCTCCATCCCATCGGGCAGTTCGGGAGGTTCTCCCTGCGGCATGCTGCCGGGCTCTCTCTCTTCGCTGTTTTCGTCAAAGGGCCTCAGGCCTCCGCCGAAGCCGCCGTGCATTCCGCCGCCGAAGCCGCCAAAGCCCCCGAAGCCGCTGCTGCCGCCGTTGGCGTTCAGGCCGTCGTCCTCGGGGTAGACGGTGATATCGCCGCCGCTGACATCAATGGTGATTGCCTCGATGCCCTCATAGCAGCTTGGGATCAGGATCGTCCCGCCCGAGACCGAAACCGCGGAATCAGAGTGGATGCCGTCGTCGCCGGTGCTGATGTTGAACGCGCCTCCCTCGATGAGGATGTCACCGGCCGCCGAGATTGCGTCGTCACCGGCTTCCAGAGAGAGGGTCCCTCCCGCAACACGGATGCTGTTCCCCGCGGAGAGGGCGTTGTCCGATGCCGTGACCGCGATCTCACCGGATTCGATATACAGCTCGCTCTCCGCACCGGTCAGGGCAATGCCGTCGTCACCGGCGGTCAGCTTCAGCCCGGCCGCCATGATCCGGAGGCCGTCGTTTGCGTGCAGCGCATCCAGCGCCGCGTCCACCGTGATCTCGCCCCCGGTGATCACAAGCTCGTCATTGCCGACGATCCCGTGGGCGGAAGGGGCGGAAACCGTGAGGCTGCCGGTCCCGTTGATGCTCAGGTCGTCGCGGGCAAAAACAGTCCCGTCCATGCCCGCGTCCTCGGCTTCCGGTGAGAAAGCCGCTGTGGTCAGGCGGTTCTCCGCCCCCTCCGCGAGGGTCAGGAAGACCTTGTCCGCCTGCTCGATATCCAGACAGGCCGAATCGGAACAGCGGATCTCTGCACCGTTTAAGAGGATCCAGACCTTGGACTTGTTGTTGGTGTCGACGATGATGCTGCCGTCGTCCAGGGTACCGGAGACCACGTACTTGCCCGCGTTGGTGATCATGACATCACCGCCATAGGCGTAGGCCCCGCCGCCGGAGACCGTGGCATGGTCCCCCCGCAGAGTGATCTGTGTCGCGCCGGAGGTCTTCCAGTTCCCGTTCTGATCGTTCGCCGTGAAGTAGGCGGAACCCGCGCTGTTCTCCGCGTCCTCGTCCACGATTGCCTGCAGACCGAAAGCCTCTCCGTTCATGAACAGGAGGGTGATCGCCAGGGTCAGCACCAGAACGGCCACACAGATCGCATCAATATGCCGATGTGTTGACACCTTCGGTGACCTCCTTTAGCCCATGTAGTCCCCGTTGTAACTGACCAGCACCGCCGAGCGCACGCCCTCGATCTCGGTCAGGTCGTTGATGAAGTCGGTATTGGTGCTGCGGAGCCGGACCTCCAGATTGAGCTCCACGGATCCCTTGCGGGCCGTCTTGCTCTTCACGGTGCAGCGTTTGGTGTGCTGCATAAGGGCCGTCATCGCCTTTTCCTCGCTCTCGTGTCCGTCACACTCCAGCACCACGATAAAGGGGTTGGTCATGTCCTTGCGGTTGGCAAAGATCAGGATGATGACACCGATGAACACGCTGCCGAACACCGCCAGCGGGATCATCCCTGCCGCGAGGACAATGCCTGCCGCGATGGCCCAGAACAGGAACGCAATGTCCAGAGGCTCCTTAATTGCCGTGCGGAAACGGACAATGGACAGGGCGCCCACCATACCGAGGGACAGCACGACGTTGGACGTGACCGCCAGGATGACCAGCGTGGTGATCATGGTCAGCGCAACCAGCGTCACGCCGAAGCTGGAGGAGTACATCACGCCGGCATAGGTCTTCTTGTAGACCAGGAAGATGAACACGCCCAGACCGAAGGCCAGCAGAAGGGCCAGCGCCATGTCCACGATGCTGATCGCGCTCACGTTCTCCAGAAAGCTGGATTTGAAGATGTCATTGAAGTTCATAAACCGTTCTCCTTATTTGCCCGGGGCTTACCCGTAGATTCTGCACTGTGCGTATTTGGAAAAAGCCGTCTCCCGTCTGCCCGGGACCCAGACCGCGTCCCGGATGATATTGGGCAGGAACTCGTCCCACTTCACTTCCAGGATGATGGCGGCGTCCCCCGCGGGGACTGTCACGCAGTCGGGATTCAGAAAGTCCGTGCAGCTCAGGCCCGTCCGGATGTCGTAGTCAAAGGTCACCCGCACGTTGCCCGGCCGGTAGACAAAGGGCTCTCTGGTATAGTCCACGATGGTCTTCGGCCGCAGTCCCTGATACCGCATCTTACAGTAGAGCTCCTGCACCAGCGGCCGCTCGCTCCTGAGCATCCAGTCGAGGTCCCCGTTTACGATGGCCTGCGCTTCCTCCGGGGTAAGACCGGCGCTGTATTTGGTCCCGAGACCGCTGCGCTTGCTCTTCTTCTCCAGATGGATCACCGAGGGGTCGCCGTTATAATACCGGATGCGGAACTTCTCCCGCAGGTTGACGCCGTCGATCTTCTCCCGCAGGGCCTTGTCCCGGCTGTTGTCAAAATAGAGGCTGCGGATCAGGTACTTTCCGTTCTCCGCATGGGGGTCGGGCTCAGCCACAGCACGGAGCCTCTGCCGGATGCAGAGCAGGTCGGCCATGTTGATCTCATGCTTCCACTCGTGGCGATACTGGATGTCGATTGGGACTCACCTTCTTTGTCATATACTCAGACTTGGGAATTCTATCTTATTTTTCTCACATTTTCAAGGCTTTCCGCATGATTTCTTCCCATTCCTCGGCTAATCTTATCATCCTTACCTTAGAACTGGCTTAAAACGGCAAAAACCTGCCGGGTCTCCCCGACAGGTCTGCTGCCCTGATGCAGGTCTGCTCAGCCAAAAAGACTTCGCAGGCCTTTCTTTTCATACGGTGCGCTGCTGATCTCCGTCACCGTATAACCGGTGGGATCGACCGCCCGGCGTATCTTTTCCGGATCGGGCTTCTCCTCAGTGAGGATCACCGTCTCGCCTTTTGCATGGGAGGAACTCACCTTTTTCACCGGGATCGCCTTGCGTATCGCGTCGTTCACATGCGCTTCGCACATACCGCACATCATCCCATCCACTTTTACAACCGTCCGGATCACAGGCCTCGCCCCTTTCCGGTGTTCTTTGCCATAGAGCAGCTGCCGGCGCAGGTGCCGCAGGAGGCGCAGCTGCAGCCGCAGGAGGACTTGCCCGCCTTTTTATCCCGGATCATGCCCCGGATGACAAGCCCGACCGCAAGCGCCAGGATCACAACAATCACAATATTCGCCGCATTGGCCGAAAGCCACGTCAGCATGGGAATCCCTCCTTCCGGTTTCTCCCGTGCGCCCCGCCGGAGGCGGGACATATAGGGGTTCCGCCGGTCTGTTCTTTGTATGAAATCTGCCTCGGCAGAGCGGTTCTTTACCGGATCGTCAGCTTCTCCGCTTCCTGATAGGGCTTCAGCAGCTGATAGCAGATCCCTGCGACGATCGCGATGGCGACAATGAGTCCGATCACATTCACGCCGCCTGCAAAGACCTTGCCGATCTGGAAAACCGCGAGCCCGATCGCATAGGCGAACACGCACTGATACCCGATGGCAAACCAGGTCCATTTGCGGCTGTTCATCTCACGCCTGATGGCGCCGATGGCCGCGAAGCAGGGCGCGCACAGCAGGTTGAAGATCATGAAGGCATAGGCCGCAAGCTTGCCATGGCCGCCGGAGAAGCTGTTGAAGTCCGCCGCCACCCGGTCCCAGATCTGCTCGCCCTCTTCGCTGAGCTCGTCCTCGCCGTCCCGATCGTCATAATTATACAGCACGCCGAAGGTTCCGACAACCTCTTCTTTTGCCACAAGGCCCGTGACCGTCGCCACGGTCGGCTTCCAGGAGCCGAAGCCCAGCGGACGGAAGACCGGAGAGAGCGCGTTGCCGATGCCGGCCAGCACGGAGGCGTCCATAGGAGTGACCTCTTCCTCAGGGACGTTCATCCGGTCCGCGAGGGAGACGATGTATTCCTCGGTGACGAGCTCCTCGTCCTCGAACAGATCATCGACCATGCCGAACCTGCCGTTCACCGAGCCGAAGCCGGAGAGGAACCAGATCACAATCGAGCTGAGGAGGATGACGGTGCCTGCGCGCTTGATAAAGGACCAGCCTCGCTCCCAGGTGCCGCGCAGAACGTTGACCGCGGAGGGCACATGGTAGGCCGGAAGCTCCATAACGAAGGGCGCCGGGTCGCCGGCGAACATCTTTGTCTTCTTCAGCATGATGCCGGAAATGATGATCGCCGCAATCCCGATGAAGTAGGCGCTGGTGGCGACAAGCCCGCTGCCGCCGAAGAGCGCCCCCGCGATAAGCCCGATGATGGGCATCTTGGCGCCGCAGGGGATAAAGGTCGTCGTCATGATGGTCATGCGGCGGTCGCGCTCGTTCTCGATGGTGCGGGAAGCCATGACGCCCGGCACCCCGCAGCCCATGCCCACCAGCATCGGGATAAAGGACTTGCCGGAGAGGCCGAAGCGGCGGAAAATACGGTCCATGATGAAGGCGATACGCGCCATATAGCCGCAGTCCTCGAGGATACACAGCATCAGGAACAGCACCAGCATCTGCGGGACAAAGCCCAGCACCGCGCCGACACCGGCGAAGATGCCGTCGGCGACCAGTCCGGTCAGCCAGTCGGCCGCGCCGAGGTTCTCCATGATCGCACGGGAGCCCTCTGTCAGCCACTCCCCGCCCAGCACATCGTTGGTCCAGTCGGTCAGGAAGCTGCCGAAGGGACCCATGGCGATCCAGTAGACCAGCCACATCACGAGCGCGAAGATCGGCAGACCGAGAATCCGGTTGGTCACCACACGGTCGATCTTATCCGAGGTGCTGAGCGCACCGGCTTTGGCCTTCCTGTGGCAGCCCTTCATCACGCTCGCGATCCAGATATAGCGCTCGTTGGTGATGATGCTCTCCGCGTCGTCGTCCAGCTCTGTCTCCGCCGCCGCGATGTCATGCTCCACATGGTCCAGAACACTCTGATCGAGCCCGAGCTTCTCCAGCACCTTGGCATCGCGCTCAAAGATCTTGATCGAGTACCAGCGCTGCTGCTCTTCCGGCAGGCTGTGCACGGTGACTTCCTCGATATGTGCGAGCGCATGTTCCACCGCGCCGGAGAAGGTGTGCTGGGGGATGGTCTTTGTGCCGCTTGCGGCGGCAACGGCCGCATCCGCGGCGGCCTCTGTCCCCTCGCCCTTCAGCGCGGAGATCTCCACCACCTTGCAGCCCAGCTGACGGCTGAGCTCGGCAACGTTGATGCTGTCACCCTTCCTCCGGACCAGATCCATCATGTTCAGCGCGATGACCACCGGGATCCCGATCTCCACCAGCTGTGTGGTGAGATAGAGGTTGCGCTCCAGGTTGGTCGCATCGACGATGTTGAGGAGCACGTCGGGCCGCTCGTCGATCAGGTAGTTCCGGGCCACAACCTCTTCCAGCGTGTAGGGAGAGAGGGAATAGATCCCGGGCAGGTCAGTGACGATGACATCCTTATGGTTCTTGAGGCGTCCTTCTTTCTTCTCGACGGTGACGCCCGGCCAGTTGCCCACGAACTGGTTGGAGCCGGTCAGGGCGTTGAAGAGTGTAGTCTTGCCGCTGTTGGGGTTGCCCGCCAGGGCGATGCGTATCTGTCTGTCCATACTCTGTCTCCTTCTTCCCTCAGACGGGCTCGACTTCGATCATCTCGGCATCCGCCTTGCGCAGGCTCAGCTCATAGCCGCGGACGGTAAGCTCGACCGGGTCGCCCAGCGGCGCGACCTTGCGGACGTAGATCTCGGTCCCCTTGGTGATGCCCATATCCATGATGCGGCGCTTGACAGCGCCCTCTCCATGGAGTTTTACGACTTTAACCGTATCGCCGATTTTGGTTTCTCTGAGAGTATTCATCCTGTTCCTTTCTCCTTTACACCATGATTTTTCCGGCCATTTCCCGGCTGATCGCAATCCTGGTATCCTTGACGTTCACGATCAGGTTTCCGCTCATTTCGGAGACGATCGACACGGACCCGCCGACAACGAACCCGAGGTCCTCGAGATGCTTTTTCATCTCGGGGCTTCCGCCGACCTTTCTGATGATGTTATCTTCGCCCACATCGGCAAGCAGAAGAGGCATCATGGCTGTGTCCTCCTTCGGTTTTCTCTCACGTTAGAAAATACGAACATTTATTAGCATTCTCTAACAGCTCATCAGTTTAATACTACTAACCTAATTTGTCAATAGTTTTGGTTAAAATAAACGAATTTGGGATAGAAAAATTTAACTCCGGCAGTAAAAAACCGCGTGCGGCTGCTTCGTTCCGCACGCGGTCAGGGTGATTCTGTTTTCTCGTCCCGCTCCGGCCGCGCTGCGATCAGCGCTCAAAGCGGAAGATGACGGGCCTGCCCTCGCAGAGGAGTTTTCCTTCCCTCACGGAGACCGTGCTGCCGTCGATGAGGTTCTCGTACTCTCCGTCCGGGGCCGGGACCGGGACCACGGCGCTCTCGGACTTCAGGCTGAACACGCCGATCTTCTTTCGCGTCCCGCTCTGCCGCAGCAGCACGGCGATGTCGTGCTCGTCGTCCGCCCAGGCATTGAAAGCGTCGTCCGGATCCAGCACGCTGTGCCGGATGTCGCTCAGGTGTTTGATGGCGGCGCTGATGTCCCGCCCGTCCCGGGGGAAGACCTCTTTCTCAAAGAGGCTGGGCGTGTGGCTGCAGCTGAATTCCTGCCCCGCGTAGAGCAGCGTCGTCCCCTTTAGGAAGAAGAGCATCGCGGTATAGTTGTCCCGGTCGCTCTCCGCCTCGACGCTCGCACAGATGCGGGGCTGGTCGTGGTTCTCGAGAAAGCGCAGCTTGTTGTAGTTGGCGGGGTAGACCGCCTCCTGGAAGTTCAGCATATCCAGCCAGTGGCTCAGGACGACTTCGCCCTTCACATAGCGGTCGAAGCTCTCCCGGACGTCGTATTCGTATTCCATATCGAAAGCCTCGTACACCTCGGTGTCCCGGTCACAGCCGAAGCCCTCCCGCCGCGCAAGGTTGCCGAAGCTCTGGTGCACCGTCTCCGCCAGCCAGATGCAGCCGGGGCGCACCTTCTCGACAAAGCTCCTCGCCATGACCCAGAAGCTGACCGGTACAAAGGACGCCACATCGCAGCGGAAGCCGTCCACGATCCCGGCCCAGCTCATCAGGGTTTCGATCTGGTAGTCCCAGAGTCCGGGTACGCTGTAGTCGAGGTCGATCACGTCCGCCCAGTCGCCGATCTTGTTGCCGGTGTTCCCCTTTTCGTCATGGTAGTAATAGTCCGGGTGCTCCTGCAGCAGGACCGCATCCGGGGATGTGTGGTTGTAGACCACGTCGATGATGCACTTCATGCCCCGTTTGTGGATCTCATCCACCAGGGTCCTGAAGTCCTCCATGGTACCGTATTCCGGATTCACGCTGCGGTAGTCCCGGTTGGAATAGGGGCAGCCGAGACTTCCCTTCTTCCCCTCCACACCGATAGGGTGGATCGGCATCAGCCATATGATGTCCGTCCCCAGGGCTTTGATACGGTCCAGGTCCGGGATCACGGATAGAAAGGTCCCCTCTTCGGTATGCGCGCGCACATAGATCGAATAGATCACCTGCTTCTGCAGATTGACGTCGGTTTTCCTCGCCATGGTTCTTCTGCCTCCGGCTTTGTAAGAATGATTTTACCCGATTATACGTCAGTTTTTTTCCGCGGTCAATCGCCATTGCGAAGAAGTTCCCGATATGCTATGATAGGGACATCAAACACGAAAAGAGGAATGCAAAAATGACCGACAAGCTGAATCTCGCCTGCGACTACAACCAGGGCGCGCATCCCGCGATCCTGAACCGGATGCTGGAAAACAACCTTGTCAAGTCCGGCGTCTACGGAGAAGATGTCTTTTCCGAATCCGCCAGAGAAAAAATCCGCGCCGCCTGCCAGGCGCCCGAGGCGGACGTCTGGTTTCTGGTAGGCGGGACGCAGACCAACGTTACGGTTTTGGATGCGATCCTGCGTCCCTATGAGGGCGTGATCTCCGTCATTACCGGTCACATCTGCATCCATGAAGCCGGCGCCATTGAGCACGGCGGGCACAAGATTCTCTCCCTGCCCGGCCGGGACGGCAAGATCAGCGCGGAGGACATTCAGGCCTGCTATAACACCTGGGCCGACGACGCAAACCACGACCATGTGGTGATGCCGGGCGCGGTCTACCTCTCCCATCCCACAGAGGTCGGCACGCTCTACTCTCTGGCCGAGCTGGAGGCAATCAGCCGCGTCTGCCGTGAAAACGGCATGAGGCTGTACGTGGACGGTGCGCGCCTCGCCTATGCCCTCGCCTGCCCGGAGAACGACGTCACGCTCCCGGATCTTGCGCGGCTCTGCGATGTGTTCTACATCGGCGGCACCAAATGCGGCACGCTTCTGGGCGAGGCCGTCGTCTTCCCGAAGCACAACGCCGTCCCGCACTTTTTCTCCATCACCAAGCAGCACGGCGCGGTCCTGGCGAAGGGTTTTGTCGCCGGGCTGCAGTTTGACACGCTCTTCACCGACAATCTTTACGGCGAGATCGGCCGCACCGCCATTGCGGCCGCCGAGCGGATCCGCCAGGCCCTGCGCGATAAAGGCTACACCCTCGCATTCGACGCGCCTACCAACCAGATCTTTGTCCTGCTGGATCAGGCGAAGCTGGAGGAGCTCTCCGCAAAGGTCGAGATGAGCTTCTGGGACAAACCGGACGCGGAGCATACCACCATGCGTTTTGTCACCAGCTGGGCCACAACGGAAGAAGACATCGACCGTCTGACCGCCCTGCTATAATACTAATATCTGATAGAAACCTTTCAAGTCTTTCGGCCAGAATTGTGCTATATATCGTTGCCTTTCTTGACCATATATCTCCATTATGCTCTGCGAAAGTCGCCTCATCTGGCGCAATTCTGACTCAAAAGCTTTTTAAATCTTCTTATCAGGTATTAGTATAAGCTGCCCGCTGTTTTTTATCCCTTGATCAAGCGCCCCCCAAATATGGAACCGCTGAGGATCTGACACTCCTCAGCGGCTTTTTATATTATGCATTAATACCCGCTCCCTGTGCTCCATGCGGGCTGAAGCACAAGTTCTCTGGGTCCCGACTGGGTGCGGTTGCCCGCGTCGATCGCCATGTTCACGGTCAGGGTTGCAACCTCTGTAAGGCGCATGTCAATCATTTGGATCTCCGGGCATATCCTGTGCACCATAGGCTTATAGATGGAGCTCATCGCGATGACCTGCACATCCCGCCCGACCTGTATGCCGGAGTTGCGGAGCGCACTCACCACGCCAAGCGCCACAACATCATAGATGCATACGATCACTTTTCCCAGCCTTTTTTCCAGCAGCAGGCGCTGTCCGACCTCATAGCCGGAGTCGATGTCATTGGCGCTGGAGATCAGTTTATCCCGGATATCATATCCTTTCTGCGCATACAGTTCCAAAAACTTTTTTACACGGGCATCCGCACCGTACAGATTTGCCTCAGGCGGGATCAGCACAATGTCATCCCCGCCCAGCTCCATGGCCCTGTCGACTGCCAGTCCGGCAACCTCGTCGTGATCGATGCTGACAGAGAAGTAGCCCGGCAGACGGCGGTTGTAGAGCACAGTCGGGATCCCGGTTTCTCTTCGGGCCAGCACTTCCATGTCATGCCGGTTGGGCGAGACGATGATCGCCGCGTCAAAGCGTCCTTTCGACCACAGATAGGGCTGCCTCTCCAGATATCCTCGCTCAAACGGGCAGATACTTGCCTCAGCCGGCCTGGTTGAGAGCGCCAGCGCCGTGTTCATCCCGTTCACAAAAGAGCTCAGCATCATCTCCAGATGCTGACGCGGCCAGAAAACCCCGATCGTTGTAACGGAGTGCTGCCTGTTCTTCAGGGAATACTGATACCCCATCTCATCCGCGATCTGCCGGACCCGTTTCTGCATCTCGGCGGAAATTCTTTTTTCCTCTCCGCGCCCCGACAGCACATAGGAAACCGTCGCTGTCGATGTCCGGCATAACTCCGCGATATCCTTTAACGTCGCCATTGTTTCTCCCCCAGCCTATTCCAAGGTGAAAACAGTATACCATGATTTTTCTGCTTAAACAACCGTCTGTTTAAGCATTTTTTGTTGCTCGCGGGAGTGTTCCTTTGTCATTCTGCCCAACTTTTATAACTTAAAATTGTGCGCATTCCCCAAAATAAATATTAAGTGATTTTAAGCTTTGACGGCTCTGCTTGTTTGACTTATACTTAACTTGTCTTAAGTTAAAATTAACTTAATTATTGAAAGGAGCGCTTAAACATGTCGAAAATTACCGTGGTCGAAGTCGGTCCGAGAGACGGCTGGCAGAATCTGAAGCAGATGCTCACCTTCGAGCAGAAAACCGACCTGATTGATCGGATGATTCAGGCCGGTGTTCAGGAGATGGAAGTCACCTCCTTCGTAAGTCCCAAGGCAATCCCCCAGATGGCGGACGCAGCCCAGCTTGCCGCTTACGTCCTGGAAAAATACCCGGACGTCAAGTTCTATGCTCTTGCGCCGAATTTCCGCGGTGTTCAGAACGCATACAACGCCGGCATCCGTCACATCTCCTATGTCGTTTCTGTCAGCGAGACGCACAACAAGGCAAATGTTCGCCGGACACATGAAGAGTCCCTTTCCGAGCTCTCCCAGATCCTGGAGACCTATCCGGATGCGGAAGTGTGCATCGGCATGGCGACCGCTCTCGGCTGTCCCTTTGAAGGGATTCTCCCGCTGGAAAAGGTCCTCGCATTCACGCAGCGTCTCTATGACATCGGCTGCCGGTCCCTGTATCTGGCCGACACCATCGGCATTGCCGATCCCCGCCAGACCCGCGAGACCGTCAAGGCCTGCCTGGAACAGTTCCCGGATGTGGAATGGCAGGTCCATATCCACGACACCCGGAACATGGGCATGACCAACACGCTGGCCGCCATCGAATGCGGCATCACCAAGGTCCAGTCCACTCTCGGCGGCCTGGGCGGCTGCCCCTTTGCCCCCGGCGCCTCCGGGAACACCGCAACCGAAGATCTGGTTTACATGCTGGAACGCATGGGTTACGAGACCGGCATCAACTTTGACAAGCTGCTGGAAGCTTCCAAGTATCAGAAGAGCTTTGTCGACGGCATCTATTCCGGCCACCAGATGAACATCCAGACGAACAATCCTCCCTGCTCCTGATCCCTTCCCCAAAGGCTGAAATAAAAAACAAAAAAATGAAAGGCAGGTTCGTATCATGCGTGCAGACATTCTCTCTCTGATTATTTTCATCGCAGTTATCATCCTGGCGTTCGTCCGTAAGAACAACATCGGCGTTCTCGCCCTGGCAGTCGGTATCATTGCCGTCCGTCTCTTCGGTTTATCCGACAAAAACCTTCTCAGCGGCGTCAGCTCCTCCATGTTTGTGACGCTGTTCGGCATCACGCTTCTCTTTGAAGTGATCAATCAGACCGGCGCGCTGGATCTGATGGCCAAAAAGATCGTCGGTCTTGCGGGCAACAAGCTCTGGCTGGTTCCCATCGCGCTTTACATCGCAGGCTTTGTCGTTTCGGGCGTTGGCCCCGGGGCAGTCCCCGCGCTTGCCATCATCCCGGCACTCGGCGTTGCTGTCGCGCTTCAGATCGGTTTTGACCCGATTATGCTCGGTCTGATCGGCGAGGCTGGCCTGATGGCCGGCCGTATGACTCCGATCACGCCGGAGGCCGCCATCATTGAGGCCGCCGCAGAAGGCGCCGGCATCAGCAATGTCATGCCCACGATTCTGGCCTGTCAGACCTTGGTGACCGTGATTTTCGCCTGTGTAACCTGGTTTGCTTTCAAAGGGCACAAGGTCAAAGCACCCCTGGACTCCGCTGCCAAAGCGCAGACCGAGAAGTTCAGCACCAAGCAGATCGTTGCGCTCTGCGGCATCCTTGCCATGCTGATCCTCATCATCTTCGTGAATGTCAACATCGGCCTCGCCGCTCTCTTCGTCGCGGCACTCCTGATCGTCTTCCGTGTCGCGGATGACGGCGTCTGCATCAAGAAGCTCCCCTGGGGCACCATCTGCATGGTTCTCGGTGTCGGCGCTCTGTTGGATGTCGTAAATGCTGTCGGCGGTATCGATCTTCTCTCCACCGGCATCTCCAAAGTGATGACCCCCGCCACCGCAACGCCGATCATGGGCGTCTCCGCGGGCTTCCTGAGCCTCGTCTCCTCCGCCCTCGGTGTTGTGTATCCCACCATGATGCCCATGGCCCCCGATATTGCGGCCCAGGTCGGCGGCAATGTCAATCCGGTCGCCATGATGGCCGCGGTCGGTGCAGGCGGCTCTCTGGCCGGCATCTCTCCGATGTCCACCGGCGGCGCGCTGATCCTCGCCGCTCTCGGCACCAGCGTCAAGGACTGGGACAAGGAAAAAGAGAGCAAAGCATTCATGAAGCTGCTCGTCTACTGCGGCGTCTCTCTCGTCTGCATCATCGTTGTCTCCGCTCTGCTCTATAACCCTGTTGCAAACCTCCTCCACGGCTGATCATCCCATGCTGTTTCAAATCCATCATTACTGACGAAAAGGAGAAAAAATCATGGCTTCCAATGCACTGAGCAACATTACCGTTCTCGACCTGACCCGTGTTATGGCAGGCCCCTACTGCACCATGTTTCTGGCAGACCTCGGCGCCAACGTCATTAAAATTGAGAATCCGAAGGGCGGCGACGACACCCGTGTCTTCCCTCCGTTTAAAAACGGTCAGAGCCTCTATTTTGCCAATATCAACCGCAACAAGAAGGGCATCACGCTGAACCTGAAAGCCGAAGAAGGCAAGCAGATGTTCCTGGAGATGGTCAAAAAAGCAGACGTCGTCGTAGAGAACTACCGCCCCGGCGTCATGGACAAGCTCGGCGTCGGTTATGACACGCTGAAAGAAGTCAACCCCGGTATCGTCTACGCGGCAATTTCGGGCTTCGGCAGCTACGGCCCTTACTTTAAGCGCCCCGGCTATGACATCATTGCCCAGGCCATGTCCGGCCTGATGAGTCTGACCGGCGTGGAGGGCGGCGGTCCTCTGCGCACCGGCTCCGCCATCGGCGATCTGGTCGCCGGACAGAACTGCACCATCGGCATCCTTGCCGCACTGAACGCCCGCAATCTCACCGGAAAAGGGCAGCGTGTGGACATCGCGCTGGTGGACGGTCTGGTCTCCTTCCTGGAGAACAACACCCTTCGTTATCAGGTCAACGGCGTCCAGCCCGAGCGCATGGGCAACCGTTATCCTTCCGCTGCTCCTTATGATTCCTTCAAGGCCAGCGACGGCGAGTTTGTCATCGGCTGCGGCAACAACAAGCTCTTCACGCTTCTCTGCGAACAGGTCCTGAATCAGCCGGAGCTCCCTCTCGACCCGAAATATGATTCCGTAGCGCACCGCCTTGAGAATCAGGCTGAACTGAAAAAGATCATCGAAGCCTGGTCCGCAAACCACACCATCGAAGACGCTGTCTCTCTGATTCTCGGCGCAGGCGTCCCCGCCGCTCCCATCTATAACATCAAAGCCGTCATGGAAAACGAGCATATCGCCGGAGCCCGCGAGATGTTCCTGGACTGCGACCATCCCGTTGCGGGGAAGATCAAGGTCAACGGCAACCCGGTCAAGCTGATGGACGACATGCCCACCCTGAAAGCCCCCGCTCCGGAACTCGGCCAGCACAACGCTGAGATCTACGGAGAGCTGCTCGGCCTGAGCGAGGAAGATCTCGCCCGTCTGAAAGAAGCAGCCGTTATTTAATACTAATACCTGATAAGAAGATTTAAAAAAGCTTTCGAGTCAGAATTGCGCCAGATGAGGCGGCTTTCGCAGAGCATAATGGAGATATATGGTCAAGAAAGCCAACGATATATGGCACAATTCTGGCCGAAAGACTTTAAAGATTTCTATCAGATATTAGTATATCCTTTTCACTCCTGACGTTCAGGGCGGTACAGCCGAAATGCCGTACCGCCCTGAATGTTTATATCAGTGTAGAGAGAGTCCTGATCCGCCGGACTGATTCAGCGGACGCTCTCAAAGTCCATGGTGAGCAGATCCGCGTAATAGAGTTTCCCCGTCTCGACAGGGCGGCCGGTCAGCAGTCTCACGCAGAGCGCCGTCTGCATGGCCGCGCAGAAAGGCGGCGTGAAGGAAAGGGACGCTTTGCTGCCGAGGTTGACGCCCTCCGGGTAGATTGTATCGAGAAGCCCGTCTCCCGGCATGAATACGGCCGCCTGGGCGACCCAGCCGCAGATCGCCCCGTGGACCAGGGGGATCCCTTCATCGGCGCAGGCCTGTGCCAGAATGCGGCGGGAGGGGATGTTGTCCAGCGCGTCCAGGACGGCGTCGCAGCCCCGGACCAGGCTCCGGGCGTTCTCTTCGGTCACAAACTCCTCAACCGCTTCAAACCGCACCTCCGGGTTGACTGCCGCCGCCCGCTCTGCCGCGGCCGCGGCCTTTTTCTCCCCCAGGAGCGTAGGCGCGGACAGCAGCTGTCGGTTCAGGTTGGAGGCCTCGAAGGCGTCTCCGTCCGCCGCCCGGATGCTCCCCACGCCGATACGCAGCAGCATCTCGATCAAATATCCGCCCAGACCGCCGCAGCCGGCCACAAACACGCGTTTGCCCCTGAGTGCGGCGCACTCTTCTTCCGTCAACGCTCCCAGATTGCGGATATACCGTTCCTCCACGCTCAGCCTCCGCCCACCGGAGGAAACAGCGAGACGACATCCCCGTCCTGAACAGGGTTCTCCGGCTTGGAGTGGAAGCCGTTGATCAGCAGGATGGCTACCGTCTCAGCCGGGATCTCCAGCTTCTGCAGAATATCTCCGGCAGTGGATATCACAGCCGGATCCATCTGAAGGACTTTTCCGCGGCCGTCCCGCAAAGTGGCAAAGAGACGCACTTCAATCATGAAATCACATCCTTATCTCTCATAAAATGAAACGGGGAGGCGAGCTGCCTCCCCTTGTCCGGTATTATACTTATTTTCCTACGCACTCGTCAAGGCCGAGCTTCTTCAGCGTCTCGTCGGTCGGGAAAGCGTTGACCCAGCCGCGCGCCTCATAGTACTGAGGAAGGGTGACGGAAAGCTTATTGACCATGCCCTTGGAGGGGCCGTTGGAGATGGGCTCTTCCAGAAGCCGCTTGGGCAGGCGGTCGTCCTCCGGCTTCATACCGGCGGCCTTGTTGAACATACGCTCGATGTTGAAGATTCTGTCGCCGATTTCGAGCAGCTCTTCCGGCGTCCAGGCGGTACCGGTGGCAGCGTTCAGCAGGGACGCATACTCCGGAGCGCCCAGGGCAAAGGAGGTGAAGAGGCAGGTGCCCATGGAATCGATGACGGAGGTCAGATCTTGGAAGGTCTTGGCCCAGACTGCCTTCTCCTCGGTGACGGTGCGGTCCAACTGAACCGGGATGCCGACGACCTCCGGGGCGATCATGTAGCCGCGGACGTGGGCGGCGCCGCAGTTGGCGGTGGCATAGTTGATGCCGATGCCCTGGATGGCGCGGGCGTCGTAAGCCGGGATCTCCTGCTTCTTGACGCTCATGGAATACTCGGGGTGACCGTAGGCCTCGCAGAGACGGGCGGAACCGGAGCTCATCAACCACTCCAGCTCAGTCTGAGGATCGCCCATGCGTTTGGTCCACTCGGTCAGGGCCTCTTTGCTGCCCCACTCCAGCGGCACACCGCCGCAGTCCTCTTCCTTGATGTAGCCGCGCTGATAGAGTTCCATGGCAGCCGCAATGGTGCAGGGCACGCCGATAGCGTCCAGACCGTACTCGTTGCAGAGACGGTTGGCCTCGTTGATGGTGTAAAGGTCGTCATTGCCGCAGTCGCTGCCGTAGGCCCACAGAGGCTCGTACTCCGGGCCGCCGATGACCTTGTCATCGTGTTTGATGATGCGTCCGCAGGCGATCGGGCAGTGATAGCAGGCGCCGGGCTTGACCAGATACTTCTCCGCCAGCGTCTCGCCGGAGAATTCATCCGCGGTGGGGCAATAGCTCTCCTGCCAGTTCTTGGTGGGCAGAGCGCCGATGCCGTTGATGATGTTGACCAGCGACGCAGTGCCGAGGGCGCGCAGGCCTTCCCCGGTGAGGGCGTTGCCGCTCATGATCTTGAGGCAGTTCTTGTTGGCCTCCTTGAGGGCCTCCACATCGGCAATGATATCCAGCTGCTTGCGCGTGGCCTTGACGACGATCGCCTTCAGCTTCTTGCTGCCCATGACAGCGCCCGTGCCGGAACGGCCGGCCGCGCGGTCCTTGTCGTTCATGACCGCGGCCAGCAGCACCTGCTTCTCGCCGGCGGGGCCGATGTTCAGGACGGAGGCGTCCGCGCCGTGCTTCTCCTTCAGCCGGTCGTCAATCTCCTCGCTGAGCACGCCCAGATACTCTCTGGCATCCAGCAGTTCGATCTTGTCGTCCACAATGTTGATATAGGTCCAGTCGGGGGCCACGCCCTCGACAATCAGCGCGTCCCAGCCGGCAAACTTCAGCTTCGCGCCCCAGATGCCGCCGGAGTTGGCGCAGGCGATCATGCCGGTCAGAGGCGACTTGGTCACAACCATGTAGCGTCCCGAGGACGGGGAGTTAGACCCGGTCATCGGCCCGGTAATGTAGACCAGTTTGTTCTCAGGGGACAGCGGATCCACCGTGGCGACACCCTCATCGTAGAGGATCTTGGTGCCGAGGCCTCGGCCGCCGATAAACTTGTGGGCCAGGTCCAGATCCAGCTGCTCTGTCTTGATCTCGCCGGTGGTCAGGTTGATGCGCGCAATTTTTTCATAATATGCACCGCTCATAAAATACCTCCTGTTTTTTCATACGGAATTGAATCATATTGTTCTATACTCCTGACTGTATTATATTTTGAGACCTCTTCCAAGACAAGGTTTCGAGGAGATTTCCGTGCGAACTCGCATGAACTGATATCATTCCGGACGCTCCGCAAACCATTCCCTGTGCGAAACGGGATGAATCCGCACGAATCCGATTATATATTCGAGAAGTCTAACTCTTGTATCGCCGTGTAAAAAAAGATATAATAAGGCAATCCATCATCGGCAGGTGAAGCCCATGGCTCAGAACAAATCTCTATCGACACAGGAAGTCGCGGACATCCTTCATGTGAGCAAATCCACGATCTATGATCTTATCCGCAGGGGCGAGATCAACTCTTATAAAATCGGGCGCAAAGTCCGCTTTACACAGGACGATGTGGACAGCTACATTGCCCGTTCCCGCCACGAGCAGAGCGTACAGCCGGTAAGGCAGGTCGACGTGCGCAGCAGCCTTCTCAACCCTCCGGCGGACGAGCCTCCCTCCCTGATCATTTCCGGCCAGGACGTGGTACTGGACATTCTCTCCAACTATCTGCACCAGCTCCGCATCCCCGCACAGCGCTGCTATCTCAACAGCTTTGAGGGCCTGCTCTCCCTGTATGAGGGACGGGTGCACGCGGCGGCCTGCCACCTCTATTCCGTGGAGGAAAAGGCTTTTAACACGCCTTTTGTCAAAACGCTGCTGCCCGGGATCCCCGCCGTCCTCGTCAACATCTCCTACCGCACGCAAGGTTTTTACGTTGCGGCCGGCAACCCGAAGGAGATCCGCGGCTGGCGCGATCTCGCCCGCAAGGATATCTCCATTCTGAACCGCAGCCCCGGTTCCAGCGCCCGCATTCTGCTGGACGGGCAGCTGCATCGGATCGGCCTGGATTCCCGCCTGGTAAACGGTTATGACCGTGAGATGCGTTCCCATCTCACCATGGCGGCCGCCATTGCCGGCGGCGAGGCGGACCTTGCCATCGGCACAGAGCGCATCTCCCGCCAGATCGAGGGTCTGGACTTTATCCCTCTGCTGGAGGAGCGCTTCGACCTGGTCCTGCGGAAGCAGTTTCTGGAAACCGAGGAGGGCCAGGCTCTGCTCCGCATCCTGCGTTCCGAAGCCTATCAGAAAGAAATCCGCCACTTTACCGGCAACAACTACCGGGATATCGGCAAAGTCATTGCGGAGGTATAAGCCATGCTGCAGGTATTGACTCCCGATGAAGTGTTGGAACTGATACGAAAAACCTTTGTACCGCTGGAACGGACAGAGGCCGTCCCCCTCTCTGAGGCGCTCGGCCGGGTTCTGGCTGAGGCTGTGTACGCGGAAGAATATGTGCCGGACTTTGACCGTTCGACCGTGGACGGCTATGCCGTCCGTGCCGCCGACACCTTCGGCTGTTCCGACGCCATCCCGGCAATTTTCTCTGTCTGCGGAGAAGTTTATATGGGCAAAGGCGCCGATTTTGACCTCCCCAAAGAGGGCTGCGCCTATGTCCCCACCGGCGGAGCGCTGCCCCGGGGCGCCGACAGCGCTGTTATGATCGAGTATACCGAGGATTACGGCGACGGCACCGTCGGCATTCTGAAACCGGCGGCTCCCGGTATGAACGTGATTTTCCGCGGGGACGACGTTTACCCAGGCAAGCTGCTGCTTCCGGCCGGTCATGTTCTGACTGTTCCGGACATCGGAGCGCTGGCCGCCATTGGGAAGGCGCAAATCGCCGTCTGTCCCCGTCTGACCGTCGGCGTGATTTCCACCGGGGACGAACTGGTCCCCCCTGATGAAACGCCGGGACCCGGACAGGTGCGTGATGTCAACTCTCCCCTGCTGAGCGCTCTTTTATACGCCCATGGGGCAGAGGTGCGCTCCTACGGCATCGTTGTGGATGATGAAGCCCTCCTGCGCGCCAAAACAGAACAGGCCCTGCGGGAGTGCGACGCTGTGCTGCTCTCCGGCGGCAGCAGCGTCGGTGTCAAGGACGCCGCCTGCCGGATCATCGAGTCGATGGGAGAGCTGCTCTTTCACGGGATCGCCTTGAAGCCCGGCAAGCCCACCATCCTTGGCAGAGCCGGCAACAAGCCTCTGGTCGGTCTGCCCGGTCACCCGGTGGCGGCATACTTTGTCTCTCAGCTGTTCGTTCTGCCGCTGCTGGACCGCCTGTCCGGCCGGGAAAAGCCGCTCTATTCCGTGACCGCGGAGCTGAGCGAAAGCGTAGGGGCAAATCATGGCCGCGCCCAGCTTAACGCCTGCCGGCTGGAGCATCGCGAGGGCAAAGTCGTCGCCGTGCCGATCCATTCCAAATCCGGACTGATTACTCAGCTTGCCGGCGCAGACGGCTGGTTCTGCATCGAACGCGACTGTGAAGGGCTTCCAAAAGGGGCCCCTGTCCAGGTCTTTCTTCACTAAGGAGGATAACGATGAGCTTTGAATATCTGACCAACGTCCCTCTGGACCAGGCAAAAAAAGACTATATGGAACTGCTCCGCCGGCACGGCTTTGCCTCCTGCTCCGAATGCATTCCCGTCCGGGAATCTTACGGGCGGATCACCTGCCGCGCCGTATACGCGCGCATCAACGCCCCGCATTATGCGGCCAGCGCCATGGACGGCATCGCCCTTCGGGCCAGGGACAGCTTCGGCGCAACCGAGACGACCCCTGTGACGCTGGAAACGGACCGTTACGTCGTCGTCGATACGGGCGATCCCGTCCCGGAGGGCTGCGATGCCGTCATCATGGTGGAAGACACCGTCCGGAACGACGACGGCACCGTCACCATCCGGGCTGCCGCGGCGCCCTGGCAGCATATCCGCCAGATCGGAGAGGACATCTGCGCCGGGGAGATGATTCTCCCCTCATACTACGAGATCACCCCCGCCGCCATCGGCGCCATGATTGCCGGCGGCGTCACCGAGCTTGAGGTCCTCCGCAGACCGGTCGTCGGCATCATTCCCACCGGGGATGAAATCATCCCGCCCTGCTCCGACCCGAAGCCCGGAGATATCCTGGAGTTCAACTCCTCCATCTTTTCGGCCATGCTGCAGGACTGGGGCGCCGTTCCCAAAACCTACCCCATTGTGCCCGACCGTTTTGAGGCGATCCGGGACATGCTTCTGACGGCCTCGGAAGAATGCGACATGGTGATCCTCAACGCGGGTTCCTCCGCTGGTCGGGACGACTACTCCACCTCCGCCATCCGGGAGGTCGGCGAGGTCCTCTATCACGGCATCGCCATCAAGCCGGGCAAGCCGGCCATCCTCGGCTGCCGCGGCAGCAAGCCCATCCTCGGGGTACCCGGCTATCCCGTTTCCGGTATCATCGTCATTGAAGAACTGCTGCGGCCTCTGGTGGATGTCTGGTTTGGCCGCGAGAGCGACATCCGCAGCCGCACCAGAGCGACGCTGACAAGACCTGTGGTCTCAGGGCTCAAATACCAGGAGTATGTCCGCGTGCGCATGGGCTATGTGGGCGACCGGCTGACCGCCTCCCCGCTTCCGAGGGGGAGCGGCGTGGTCTCTTCCTTTATGAAGGCCGACGGCATCATTGAAGTACCCCAGGGCACTGAGGGCTATCAGTCCGGCGAGGAAGTACGCGTCCGGCTGCTGAACCCCAAAAAGAAGCTCAAAAACACCCTCGTTGTCATCGGCAGCCATGACCCGCTGCTGGATGAGCTGGCGGATCTGATCCACATGGAAAACCACAGTCTCTATGTAAGCTCCGCGCACGTCGGCTCCATGGGCGGCATCATGGCTGTGCGCCGCGGAGAGGCCCATGCCGCCGGTATCCACCTGCTGGACACGGAGACCGGCGTCTACAACCGCAGCTATATCCGCAAGTATTTTCCGCGCGGCGGCGTATACCTGGTCCGCTGCGTCGGACGGCAGCAGGGCCTGATGCTGCAGAAGGGCAACCCCCTCTCCCTCCGTTCCTTTGAGGACATCACGAAGGAGGGTCTGCGTTATGTCAACCGGCAGAAGGGTTCCGGCACTCGCGTGCTGATGGACTATCTCTGTGCAAAGCACAACGTGCCCGCGGAGAAGATCTACGGCTATGAGCGGGAGGAGATGACCCACAACGCCGTTGCCGTCCAGATTGCCAGCGATTCCGCAGACGCGGGCATGGGGATCTATTCCACGGCGAAGCTCTACGATCTGGACTTCCTGCCGATTTGCGTCGAGGAATATGACCTGCTCATCCCGGGCGACGCCTGGCACAACGCCGCAGTCCGCCAGCTGATCGCCACCCTGCAGAGCCCTGCTTTTGCCGCGCGCATCAATGCCATGGGCGGCTATACGCTGGATCATCCCGGCGAGATCATCGACCTTGTCTGACGATGCGGCATTTTGACGTCTGCGTCATCGGCGGAGGACTGCTCGGCTGTTTTGCCGCGCGCAACCTCCGCCGATGGCACTGCTCTGTTCTGCTTGTCGAAGCCCGGGAGGATGTCTGCACCGGCATCTCCCGGGCCAATTCCGCCATTGTTTATCCCGGCTATGACCACAAACCGGGCACTGTGAAGGCCGAGATGACCGTTTGGTCCAACGCGGCCTTCAGCCGCCTGTGCGAAGAACTGGACGTCCCCTTCTCGCGCTGCGGATCTCTTATGCTGAGTTACGGTCCGAACGCGGATGCAGTCCTGCGCAGGAAATATGCCCACGGTCTGGAGAACGGTGTTCCGGATCTCCGGCTGATTTCCGGCCGGGAGGCCTGCCAGCTGGAGCCCGCCGTCGCGCCGGGTGTCTCCAGCGCGCTTTTTGCTCCCTCTGCCGGGACTGTGAATACCTGGGAGCTGTGCATCGCCGCCTATGAAAACGCCCTGCAGAACGGGGCCGAGTCCGTTCTCAGCGCCGAAGTGCAGAACATCGTCCCTCTCTCCGGCGGCTACCGGCTGGAGACGAGCGCCGGCTCCTATACCTGCAGCGCGGTGATCAACTGTGCCGGGATATGCGCCCACAGCATCCAGGCGCTCGCCTTTCCGTGCCCGGTGACGGTCGTCCCGAACGCGGGGGATTATCTGGTCCTGGACCCGAACGCATCCGGCGTGCCCTCACACATCATCCAGGCGGAGCCGGAGGATGCCGGGAAGGGCCTGACGGCCGTCCCGACCGTGGAGGGCAGTCTGCTTCTGGGACCGTCCGAGCGCGACAACACAACAGACTATGCTACTGCGGCAGAAGGCCTTGATTTTGTCCGCCGTTATGCTTCCCGGGTGTTTCCGCAGCTCTCCATTGGGGACACCATCCGGTCCTTCGCCGCGCTGCGGCCCAATCCGCAGCGTCCGGATGGCAGCAGCATCCGCAGTTTTGTCATCGAACAGCCCGCTCCGAACTTCTGGAGCCTGATCGGCGTCAAGACGCCCGGCATGACCTGCGCCGATGCGCTCGGCGCACACGTTGCCGCCCAGGCCGCATCCTTTCTGCAGGCAGAAGCCAACGCGGCCTTCTCTCCCCGCCGCGCCGGGATCACGCGAGCAAAGCTGCTGAGCCCTGCCCAGCGAAGGCGCCTTGTGGAGCAGGACCCCGATTATGGCGAAGTTCTGTGCCGCTGTGAAGACATCACACGGGCGGAAGTCCTGGAGGCAGTCCGGCGCGGTGCCGTCACTCTCGACGGGCTCAAACATCGCCTCGGCACGGGTATGGGCGCCTGTCAGGGGGCACGCTGCCGGCAGAAGCTCACAGCGCTTTTAGCCCGGGAACTGGACCTCACGGAAGAACAGGTGACATGCTCCGGCGGAGACTCCGCCGTTTACGGAGGCTTTCATGGAACACTGTAAGCTGCTGATCATCGGCGCCGGCGCCGCGGGAATGAGCGCCGCCCATTCCGCCTGGGAGCACGGCATTCGGGACATTCTCCTCGTCGATTCCAGAGCCTGTCCCGGGGGAATTCTTCCCCAGTGCAGCCATCGCGGATTTGGGAAAGCGCTCTTCGGCGAAGAGAAAACCGGTCCGGAATACGCCGCTTTTCTCTCATCGCAGCTCACGGAATCAGGCGTCCCGTTTCTGCCTGAAACCGACGTGCTCTCCGTCTCACCGGATCGGACCGCCCTGCTCTCTTCCAGAGGCGGGCTGCGGGAAACGGGTTTTGAGCATTTGATCCTCGCCACGGGCTGCCGGGAGCGCAGCATCGGCGAACTGCCGGTTTGCGGTTCCCGTCCGGCGGGTATCTTCACCGCAGGACAGATCCAGGAACAGCTGAATCTCCGGCAGCGCCGACCCTCCGGCAGAATTCTTATTCTCGGCAGCGGCGACCTTGGCCTCATCATGGCGGGACAGCTCCATGACGCCGGCTGTGACGTCGTCGCCGTTGTGGAGCAGAGTGGACGCTGCGGCGGGCTTTCCCGCAACTATCATCGCTTTCTGGAGCCCACGGGCATCCCCCTGATGCTGCGCACAACTGTCACGGAGGTCTGCGGGCAGGGGCGGCTTACGGGTGTAAAGCTCAGGCAGCTTGATACCGGTAAGACCATTAATCTTGACTGCAATATCCTGATCACCGCTGTCGGGCTTGTCCCTGATCAGGCGCTGATCCGCAGGCTGGGCCGTCCTGAATGGCTTCACCTTGCCGGGAACTGTCACCATGTCCATGAGCTGGTGGACTCCGCTGTTCAGGAGGCGAGGAGCGTCGGAGCTGCCATTGCGTGATGTTCCGGCGTTCCTTTTTCCGATCGTCATGATCAGCGGATTTGGCGCAGATATATTCACTTTCGTCTGTTTTCATCCTATTTGGCACAAAACCGTCCGTTGGCGATTGCATTATAATGGTGCGGGTGATAATATTCTTTTAATTTCATACGCTTTTCGGAAGCGGTGGACGAGCCTCTTTCCCTGAAGCAGAGCAGGCGCAGCGGTGCTGTGTCGGTTTTGTGTCGGGAGAGGGGGATTTTTTATTGTAGGAGGAACCATTATGAAAAAGCCCATTTCCCTGCTGCTCTGCGTCGTCATGCTCTTTGCGCTCGGTTCGGTCGCCGCCTTTGCAGAGGCAGCGGAGGAGACCGACGCCCTGGTCGTCGATACCATGATCCTGAAGGAAGCCGACGACAACATGATCAACAACTACACCCTTCTCGCCGTGAACCCCGACGCTCCCTTTGTGGACGCCGACGGCAACGCGGTCGAGGATGTGGAGCTCAACACGGTTGGCGCTGCCGCGCTGATCAACTGGCTGCTCTCCGAAGAGGGTGAAGAGGCCGCCGCCAACTATGGCTATGCCGACTACGGCGAGTATCTTTTCTATCTGAAGGACGAGCGCCCTGTTTCCACGGCTGAGATCCTGGAGGCCACCGAAGAGACCAAACTGATCCGTCTTTCCACCACCACCTCTGTGAACGATTCCGGTCTGCTCGGCTATCTGCTGCCGATCTTTGAAGAGAAGTACGGCTATGAGACCGAGGTCTACTCCGCCGGCACCGGCAAGGCCATCGCCAACGCCAAGATGGGCAACGCCGACCTGATCCTGGTCCACGCCAAGGCCCAGGAAGAGGCTTTTGTAGAAGACGGCTTCGCCTATGTGCTGGACGGCATGGAAGCGGAGCGCATGACCTATATGTACAACTTCTTCGTGCTCTGCGGCCCCTCTGAGGATCCTGCAGGCGTAAAGGACGCCGAAGACGTCCTCGCCGCTTTCAAGGCCATTGCCGACGGAAAGTACACCTTCATCTCCCGCGGCGACGGCTCCGGCACCCACAGCAAGGAGCTTGCTCTCTGGCCGGAGGATCTGGGGATCACCGCGGATGCCGAGTCCTTTGCCGACTATACCGACTGGTATGTCTCCGCCAACGCCGGTATGGGCGCCTGCCTGGTCATGGCCGAGGAGATGGGCGCTTACATTCTCACGGACAAGGCCACCTTCCTCACCTTTGTGGCCAACGACGGCGTCATGTAAACCTTGACCAAAGCCTCAAGTTTTAGTAAGATAGCCTTGGGATCATTCCCAAGGCTATCTGCATAAGGAGCGCAAGATGGGTTCTGCGATACACAAAGCCATACTCCTGATCCTCTCGGCAGACCGGGAGCTTCTGAACATACTGTCGACAACGGCAAGGGTCAGCCTGACAAGTTCCGTCCTCGCGCTGCTGATCGGGCTTCCTATCGGGATCGCACTGGGCGCAGGCCGTTTCCCCGGCCGCGGCGTTCTTCTGGTGGTCAACCGCACCCTGATGGGTATGCCTCCCGTGGTCTGCGGGCTGCTTTTCTATCTGCTGTTTTCCGGCGTCGGCCCCTTCCGCCATTTGAAACTGCTCTTCACGGTGAAGCTCATGATCATCGCCCAGGTAGTCCTCATTACTCCCATCGTCATCGGGAACATGGAGACCTATGTCGCCGAGATTGCCCCGCCGCTGCGGGAGACCGCAAAAGGGCTGGGCTTCGGCCTCGGGAAACGCTTTCTGCTTCTGCTCAACGAGTGCGTTTATCCGATCTTCTCCGTCTATCTGCTGGCCTTTGCCAGAGCCATTGCAGAGGTCGGGGCAGTGTCCATGGTGGGCGGCGCCATTGCCTGGAAGACCAACGTCATGACCACAGCCATCATGCAGTACACGAACCGGGGCAATTTTACGCTGGGCATCGCGCTTGGGATGATCCTGATGCTGCTCTCCCTCGTCGTCAATACGGTTCTGTCCCTGATGCAGAGGAGGCTGAGCAGATGAACATCGCGGCATTTTCCAAGAGCTACCGCGGCCGCTGTGCTTTGCGTTTTCCGGATTTGTCCGTGGCGGAGGGCTCCGTCACTGCCGTCATCGGTCCGAACGGCAGCGGCAAATCCACGCTGGCAAAGGTGCTCGCCGGGCTGGAGCGCGCGGACGGACATATCAGTCCCCTCCCTCCCCTGCAGCTTGGATATATGCCTCAGAAGAACTACGCCTTTCGCATGAGTCTGGAAAAGAATCTCCGGCTCAACGGCAGCGACCCGGAACGCATGCAGCGCCTGCTGCAGGCGCTGCAGCTGGATTCGCTTGCGCGCCAGCACGCCGGAAAGCTCTCCGGCGGGGAGACCGCCAAAATGGCCCTCGCCCGGCTCCTGATGCGGGATTATGCGCTGCTTATTCTGGATGAACCGACTGCCGCCATGGACATGGAGTCCACCCTTGCCGCGGAGAAACTGCTTCTGGAATACCGCGAGAAAACCGGCGCCACGATCCTTCTCGTGACCCACAGTCTCCAGCAGGCTCGGCGGATCGCCGATGAGGTTCTCTTCCTGCATCGGGGCGAGCTCTGTGAACAGGGCCCTGCCGACCGGCTGCTCACTGCTCCGCAGAGCTCGGAACTGAAAGAATTTCTGGAGTTTTACGGTCTCTGATTGTCTTTCATCCTGTGAAAGCCGACAGGGCTGCCCGGAAGATCATTTCCGGACAGCCCTGTCGGCTTTGTACTGTTTTTTCCTGGCTTTGTTTTCAACCGCCTGCGACCGCCGGGAACAGATACACCACATCCCCGTTCTTAAGTCTGGCCCGGGGCGTAGTCTGCTGCCCGTTCACCGCGACGAGACAGGCCCGCAGCGTCTTCTCCGTGACGGCGCTGTCCGGCTTCCGGGCTCGGATCTCCGCCAGCACCTGCGGATACAGGGCTCTCACGCTGTCCGCCTCGGCGGTGAATTCTCTGACTCCGCTGTCCAGCCGCAGCGTACCGAAAAGCTTGACCGTCACCATCAGCGGATCCCCAGGCGTCTCAGCTTCTTCTCTCCGGGTAGACCGTTTTTGCCCCAGCCGCGGGCGCGGTAATAGGTCTTTTTCATCTGCTCAAGAGGTACCTTTGTCTTCGGGTTGTTCGGGTCCTGGGGCGCGTCCGTCAGACGCTTGGGCAGCTTGTCGTTGGCGGCGCTGACGCCAAAGCGGGCATTCACGGCGCGCTCTACGTTATAGCTCCGTTCCCCCGCCCGGGTAAACTGTCCCAGCGTCATCTTCATGCCGGTGGTGTAATAGAGCTCGGTCGGGTAAGGGATCAGCGGGATGTTGAAGCAGGCGACCTCCGGGATCTTGTTGTACACGCGCACCGCCGGCCCCGCGAAAGGCACAACCGCGTTCACCGCCCGCTGCAGCAGGCCGTTGGGGTTGCGGATCATGAAACCGGGTACGACCCCATAGGAGGTGAACAGGCACTGTCCGCCGCAGCTGATAGCTTCCATCAGATCCTGCATCACCATGCAGAGATCCGCCTTGCCCCTGGGCGTCTGCCCGTCAATGTTCAGGCCGAGGCCCTCCAGGACCACCAGGTACCCGCCGTTTAAGTGGCAGCCGCCGCGGTTGGCGACCGCATAGCCCAGGCCCTGGCCTACGGCGCGGCGCGGCTCATAAGCCGCCAGCTCCATCCCCTTTGACTGGATGGCAAAGTCCTGCCCGCCGTACTTTTTGCTCAGGCGTCTGCTGCCCTCGGCCAGCTCGGCGCCGATGCCGCGCCGGTGCGCGATGTCGTCAAAGACCTGCGAAAGCTTTTCCCTCTCGCCGAAAGCAAGACCGCTCTTCCAGATGCCCTTTTCGTTGGCCTCCATGGCCCAGGCCAGCGTGCCCGCTGCGGAGATGGTGTCCATGCCCAGCTCATCCAGCTCATAGTTCCAGCGGCAGATCTGTTCCAGATCGGCATTCTCGATATTGCCGCCCAGAAGACCCAGCGTCTCCAGCTCCGGTCCCTTGACCGTCTTCCCCTCCACGGGGACTCTGCGCGTGCAGCGGATCGGGCAGGAGAGGCAGCCGTTGTTTGCAACGTTCAGTTCTTCGGCCAGGGTCTCGCCGTTTACCTTTTCAAATTCCTCAAACTGACCTTTCGCGTAGTTGCGTGTGGAAAGCAGCCCGTGCACCTGCATGGAACTCACAAGCCCCGCGGTCCCCAGCTTCGGCAGCTGGTCGCCGGTCAGCGGGTGGCTGCGGATGTAATTCACCCACTTTTTCCGGTGTTCGGCCGCGCCTTCCTTATCGAAAACGGTCGGGACCGCGTCTCCCGCCGCGGTGATGGCCTTCAGCTTCTTGCTGCCGAAGACCGCACCCATCCCGGCGCGGCCGGCGGCGCGCTCCCCGCTGATGACGGAAGCGTAGCGCACAAGGTTTTCTCCCGCCGGTCCGATACAGACCATGCCGCAGCGGATCTGTCTGCCGTGCGCCTCGTTCAGCTTTTTTTGCAGCGTATCCTGGGTCTCGCCGCACTTCAGATCTTGAAGATCCGCGGCATCGTGAAAGACAAATTCCCCATTGTCGATCTCCACCCAGTTCAGCTCTTCACAGGCCCCGCGGATGATCAGGGCATCGAGCCCCGCTTTCTTCAGATAGTGGCCGAAGTTCCCTCCGCAGTTAGAGGAAGAGGTTATCCCCGTCAGCGGGGAGAGCGAGGAGATGTCAAAGCGGTTGGAAGAGGGCGCACCCGTCCCGGTCAGCGGCCCGGTCGCGATCACGATCAGGTTCTCCGGACCAAAGGGCGTCTCCGACCCGGTCAGATTGTCATAGAGGATCTTGGACGCCATGGCCTTGCCGCCGATGTACTTCTCCCGGTCCAGATCCGTCCAGATATAGTTTTCTGTTTTCTTTGTTGTCAGGTCCAGCACAAGGACCTTGCCCATATATCCGCAGTAATTCGTCATTGTTCCGACGTCCTTTATCCTGTAGTAGGGAATATCATACCGCAAAACGCGGCAAAAAGAAAGCCCCCTTTACCCACACCGTCGGAAGATCCATCCTTGCGGATTTCTCCGTAAGGTGGTAAAGTATATCGTATCATGGATTTGGAGGATATCAGCTATGGTGAAAAAAGCATACTACCGCTCTTTCCAGGCGGTGTTCAACGTGGGCGCCCGGTTTCTGTACTGGCGCCGCCCGATCCCTGTCTCCGGCATCGGCAGCATCCGTAAGATCCCCGAGCTCCTGAAAAAAGAAAAGGTCACAAAAGCCATGGTCGTCACCGGCCCCACCATCGGGAAGAAGCTGGCGCCGAAGATTCTGACCGAGCTGGACGCGGCCGGGATCCCCTATGTGCTCTTTACGGAAGTGGAGTCCAACCCCTCCGTCAACACGGTAAACAAAATCCAGAAGCTCTATCTCGACAACGCCTGCGACGGCTTCATCGCCATCGGCGGAGGCTCTCCCATGGACGCGGCAAAGGCTGCCGCGGCCCGCGTCGTCCGTCCGCGCACACAGGTCGGCCAGATGGCAGGCCTTCTGAAGGTCATGAAAAAGATCCCGCCCTTCATCGCCGTCCCCACCACGGCCGGCACCGGCTCCGAGACGACCATCGCCGCCGTCATCACCGACAGCGACACCCACCACAAGTATGCGCTTATGGATCTGCATCTCATCCCGAAATATGCCGTGCTCGATCCGGAGATGACCCGCGAACTCCCGCCTAAAATCACCTCCACCACCGGCATGGACGCGCTGACCCACGCTGTGGAAGCCTACGTCTGCTGGACCTACAACACCAATGAGAGCATCCGCCTCGCCGAAGAGGCGGTCTGCGAGATTTTCCGCTATCTGGAGCGCGCCTACCGCGACGGCAACGACATGGAGGCCCGCACCCAGATGCTGATTGCCTCCTACAAGGCCGGCTTTGCCTTCACCCGCGCCGGCGTCGGCAACGTCCATGCCATCGCCCACACGCTCGGCGGGCTCTACAACACGCCGCACGGTCTGGCCAACGCCGTGATCCTGCCCATCGTGCTGGAGGACTACGGCGAAGCCGTCTATGAAAAACTGGCCCATCTGGCCGAGCTCACCGGGGTGAAATTCACCGGCAGCGACGAAGAGAAGGCCAAAGCCTTCATCGCGGAGATCCGCGCCATGAACCGCCGGATGGAGATCCCCACCGGCTTTGACTTCATCAAGGAAGAGGACATCCCCCAGATGATCAAGTGGGCCCTCGCCGAGGCAAACCCCGTCTATCCCGTTCCCGTCGTCTACAACAAAAAGCGCTGCGAAAAAGTCATCCGCCGCATCATCAGCGAGGCCTGAGCAAACAACAGCATCCCTGACCCGATCATTTCATCAGGTCAGGGATGCTGTTTATCTTATTCAATACTACTTTGTTCTTACGCTTCTTCTCTGAGCTCCAGCGTATAGCCCATGCGGCGCACCGCCTTGATCTCGACATTGGAGCCGATGCTGCGCAGTTTCTTCCGCAGGAAGCCCACATAGACCTCCACATGGTTTTCCACCGCGTTGGAATCGTAACCCCAGACCCGGGCCAGGATCACTTCCTTGGAGAGGAGGCGGTCCTTCGCCTGGAGCAGGAGACGCATCACCTCAAACTCCTTTGCCGAGAGGCGCACACTGCGGTCCTCGCACACCAGCTTGCCGGAGGCCAGCACCAGCCTGGTGTTGCCGTAGAAGGGTTCCTCGGTGCTGTCGGTAATGCGCTGGAGCAGGGCGTCCACGCAGGCAAGAAGCTCGCGGTTGTCATAGGGCATGCACATGATATAGTCCACGCCGGCCTTCAGGCCTTTGATGCGGTCCTCCACATCGTACTTTTCCGTCAGCAGTACGACCGGGACTCTGCAGTGCTTCTGCCGGAGAGAACGGACGATCTCAAAACAGGACTTGCCGGAAATCGTGTCATCCAGAAGCATCACATCATAGATGCCGAGTTCCGCATATTCTCCTCCGATCTCACCGTCGCTGACCGATTCGGTCTCCAGATTCTTTGCCTTCATGAGGCGCTCCGTCTTCTCGATCAAGGAGCTGTTTTCAGATACAATCAAAATTCGCATAGAAACAACCAATTTCAAAATAATTATTCATATCGCTTGCATTATATACCTTATCTCTGAAGTAATTCTGAAAAAATGACGGTTTCTCCTGTGAAATTTCCAATTCTTTTTTAAATTTTTTTTAAATTCCTTCAGCATTTCCCTGTTTTCGCTCAATTAACCTGTTGTATGCAGGGTTAAAGGGATTTCCGCTGACCTGTTTCTGACGCGGTGCGGCATATAAATGCAAAGTTTTTTCCGTACCGCGCATTGGGGCTTGCAATCCCTCCGTTATAATGGTAAATTGAACAGGACAAAGCACCAAATCTGATCCGATTCTAAAAAACAGCCAGGATGTACCGTAAAAGGAGAATGGAATGACCTACAAAACCGATATTGAAATCGCCCAGGAAGCAAAGCTTCAGCCTGTCAACGCCATCGCCGCCTCTCTCGGCATCCCCGCCGACGCCGTTGAAAACTACGGCAAGTATAAGGCGAAACTGGATCTCCACGCCTTGAAGGATCTGCCCGAAAAGGGCAAGCTCATTCTCGTCACCGCCATCACCCCGACCCCTGCCGGCGAGGGCAAGACGACCACCTCCGTCGGCCTCACCGACGGCCTGCGCAAAATCGGCAAGAACGCCGTGGTCGCCCTGCGCGAGCCCTCTCTCGGTCCCGTGTTCGGCATCAAGGGCGGCGCCGCCGGCGGCGGCTATGCCCAAGTTGTCCCCATGGAGGACATCAACCTCCACTTCACCGGCGACTTCCACGCCATCGGCGCCGCCAACAACCTGCTGGCCGCCATGCTCGATAACCACATTCAGCAGGGCAACAGCCTCGGTATTGATCCGAAGCAGATCACCTGGAAGCGCGCCGTAGACATGAACGACCGCCAGCTCCGCCATATCGTGGACGGCCTCGGCGGGAAGGCCCAGGGCGTCCCGCGTGAGGACGGCTTCGACATCACCGTCGCAAGCGAGATCATGGCTGTGCTGTGTCTGTCCGCGGATCTCATGGATCTGAAGGCCCGTCTCGCCCGCATCATCGTCGCCTACACCTATGACGGCAAGCCCGTCACCGCCCATGACCTCAAAGCGGAAGGCGCCATGGCGGCGCTCCTCAAGGACACGATCAAACCCAACCTCGTCCAGACGCTGGAGGGTACCCCCGCTTTCATCCACGGCGGTCCCTTCGCCAATATCGCCCACGGCTGCAACTCCGTCACCGCCACCCGCACCGCGCTGAAGCTGGCGGACTATGTGGTCACGGAAGCAGGCTTCGCCGCCGACCTCGGCGCGGAGAAGTTCTTCGACATCAAGTGCCGCATGACCGGCCTGTGTCCATCCGCGGTCGTCGTGGTGGCTACGGTCCGTGCGCTGAAGTACCACGGCGGTGTCCCCAAGGCCGAGCTCAACACCGAGAACCTCGAGGCTCTGGAGAAGGGTCTGCCCAACCTGCTGCAGCACGTCGGCAACATCCGCGATGTCTTCGGCCTGCCCTGCGTGGTGGCCATCAACGCCTTCCCCACGGATACGAAAGCCGAGCTTGACCTGGTCGAAGCCAGGTGCAACGAGCTGGGCGTCAATGTGGCCCTCAGCGAAGTCTGGGCCAAGGGCGGCGAAGGCGGAAAGGCGCTGGCCGAGGAGGTAGTCCGTCTCTGCGAGCAGCCGGGCAATTTCAGCTTCAGCTATCCGCTGGACATCAGCATCGAGGAGAAGCTGGACATGATCTGCAGGCGCGTCTACCACGCAGACGGCGTCGCCCTGACCCCGAACGCGAAGAAGCAGGCCCAGCAGCTGACGGAACTCGGCTTCGGCGGTCTCCCCATCTGCATGGCCAAGACCCAGTATTCCTTCTCCGACGACGCGGCGCTCCTGGGCGCGCCCAAGGGCTTCACCGTGACGGTCCGGAACCTGAAGGTCTCGGCCGGCGCCGGGTTCATCGTGGCCCTGACCGGCGATATCATGACCATGCCCGGTCTGCCGAAGGTTCCCGCCGCCGAGAAGATCGACGTGGATGCGGACGGCAAAATCACCGGTTTGTTCTGATGCCGGTCTTCATGAAAGAACAGACAGTTCCTTTACTCGTTTTTCGTGGGCGCCATGCTCAGTCTTACAGGAAGAGGACAACTTGCTGTCTTACCTGACGTTTACAGAAATCAGCTATAGAGTGGTTTTTACCCGTTGACCGCCATATACTAAGGCAGAACCCCGGGAGATGCATGATCAGCACCTCCCGGGGTTTCCTCGTGTATGTCATTCATGAAAATGCTGCACGATCTCTTGTCTGTATTGGTTCACAGGATCCGGAAACACGAGCATCAATTTGTTTCAAAAGATCAGACTTTGGCACGCTCTCCTATTCTCTCAATATCCCGTGATCATAACATATGGCAACAAAGAATTAATTGAGCAGGAACTTATGCAGCGGAATCACTTCAATTGTATATCCATCTTTTTCAATTGTTTTTTCTTCTTCATAAGTCACAAGAATCAACCGGTGTTGTTCGTTCGTTTTTCCAGCGAACGACAACAGACTTCGCACTTCACGCTCCTCTGCCTCTCCTAATGCATACGCAACCTGAATCGCGGTTTTATTCTCCGGGAGATAGAAATCTATATCTATTCCTGTTTTGTTGGATTTGTAGTAATAAATATCCTCACCATACTTACGCCTAAGATGAATCGCTACTGTATTTTCAAGAAGCGAGGATTGTTTATCCACCAGGAATAACGACAGTATTCCGTTATCGAAAAAGTAGAACCGTGGAGTGCCCTCTTTTTCAGCAAATTTCGAAACATAGTTTCTTGTCCGGAACAGAAGATAAGCATTCTCCGCGTAAGAAGCATATTCGATTATGGAGTCGGTTGAGGTTTTAACCCCAGCAGCTTTTACATTGCCCGCAAGCGTATTGAAAGAAACTTCATTCTTCACTGTCTCGGCGATCTTCTTTATCATGAGCCTGAGCGCCATTTTGTTATTTACTTTCTCACGTTCAACGATATCCCCAAGCAGCACCTTTTCGTATACGCTCTTTATATACTCCCGTTTATTCGACAGTTTGAATGTTTCCGGTAAGCCCCCGTCAGAAATATATTTCTGGCACGCTTTTCTTATCTTTGCCGATTTAGAAGTCGTCAGCATTGCCGCTTCGTTGTGAGCCACATTATTGTAATCCAACACCTCAGAAAAAGAAAACGGCATGATTAACTTGGGTATATATCTGCCGCCAAGAGTGCTTGCCATTTCTGAACTGAGCATCTTCGCATTACTTCCGGTAATATGCACATGGTTCTTCTGATCAGCCATTCTTCTTGCGAAGTGTTCCCAACCCTCGATGATTTGGATCTCATCGAAAAAGTAGTATATCTCTCGGGTATCAGAAAGCTCATGTGCTGTTTCGACAATGTCATTGAAGTCTTCTTTTGTGAAGCCAAGTAGCCTGTCATCTTCAAAATTGATATAGATGATTTGAGACCAGCTGCATCCTTCTTTCATCAGATCCTTTACGATCCTGTACAGGAGAGTGGATTTCCCTGCCCTTCTTAGTCCTACCAGTATATAATTGAGATTCTTTTCAAAAAAGTAATCTCTGTCGATTATTTCAGCGTTCTGAATGACTTCGTGCTGATCAAATATTACCTGCTTAAGTATACTGTGATTCATAGTAGCACCTTCTAAAAAATATATAAGCCTTCCGCCGCATATATTTTATCGTATTTGCGCGATAATATCAACAACATTTTGTCGTGTGTGTACGACAAAATGTTGTTGTTTCCATCTTGCGCGGATGACGATTCCACTTGTTCCCTTCAATGAAGAATCCCAAGCTTCATGGTTTTCATCATTCGTTTTTTGATTGACGAATCGTGATGAATCGAAATTGCCGGTTTCAGATAGCGGTCGAACCAGGCCTGCGGTGCGTGCTTCATCGGTGACTGCTCCCACATTCTCTCCATCCCGTCCCAGGGTGCCGCTCCGAGTATTGCCCCATGCTCAGCTTCCTTTGAGAACAATTTCTGCCTCGAACCGCCGTACCGGCAAAGCATTTTCTTTATCAGGTTAACATGTGCGTTATTACAATTTAGATTTCAGATAAAACCAGGGATTTTATACACAAACCATCCGATTTTTCGGGTTTTTATGCGTTATCACCAATCTGCTTCCTCTGTATTTCGTGCTTGCAATGCAACTTATCAGATGATAGAATATTTATATCATATTATTCTGTTACATTCTGCATAAGCTGCATATCCCTTCTCACGTCGGAAAATCTGCGGTCACAGGTACCGGAAAAATAGTGAATCCGGCAGAAACAAAAGCAGATGCGACACGAAAAAACAATCAACAGGAGGAAACCGCAATGGCAAAGAAAAAGACAATTCTTGATCTTCAGCAGATGAAGGAACGGGGCGAACAGGCCGCATGGATGGTGATCTATGATTCCTGCCTGGCGTCGTTTGCGGAAGAGGCCGGTATGGACATGATCCTGATCGGCGATTCCATGGGCATGATCATCTACGGGTATGAAGGGACCGTTCCGGTGACGATGGATATGTCCATTGCCCACTGCCAGGGTGTGCGCCGCGGAGCGCCGAACACCTATCTGATCGGCGACATGCCCTTCGGCGCTTATCACGCCAGCACGGAGGATGCCGTCAATAACGCTGTTCGCTTTATGAAAGAGGGCAACGTAGACGCCGTCAAGTTGGAGGGCGGAGTTGCCGTCGCGGATAAGATTCGTGCCATCAGCAATGCCGGCATCGTTGTATTCGGCCACATCGGTCTGACCCCGCAGAGCTCTGCCGCCATGGGCGGCTTCAAAGTCCAGGGCAAGAACACGGCGACCGCCAAGGCCGTCATCGAAGACGCCATTGCCGTATACAAAGCCGGCGCCCGTACGCTGCTCCTCGAGGGCGTACCTGAGGAAACCGCGGCTTTCATTCATAAGATTCTTCCCATTCCCGTGTACGGCATCGGCGCCGGCGCAGACTGCGACGGTCAGGTGATTCTCGCCGCGGACGCGCTCGGCGTCTATAAGAACTTTACGCCGAAGTTTGCCAAAAAATACTGCAACCTCGGTGAAATCGCGACCCAGGGCATGAAGGACTATATCGCCGAAGTCAAAGCCGGCGCTTTCCCCGCGCCGGAACACAAGTACAAGTTCACCGGCGACAGGGATGAATTCAACGCCTTCCTCGCCGAATACGAGAAGACGCTGGACCTTTGATCCGGCGGCACAGCAGGAGGTAACAGTATGCCAGCATTCGCAAAACGCATGGAATACATGGCCGGTTCAGCCGATATCATCAGAGGCCTGTTCGGCGCCATGAACGATCCGGAAACCATCTCCTTCGGTGGCGGCGCCCCGGCATCGGATGCCCTTCCCGTGGAGCAGCTGAGAGAGATTGCCAACGACGTTCTCACCCGCGGCTCCCGCGGTGTCGAAGCTCTTCAGTACGGCCCGGTCCAGGGCGTCAAGCAGCTGCGTGACATCGTCGCGGAAAAGCTTCTCGCGCCCAAAGGCGTCCCTGCAACGGCAGATGACATTCTGATTGTAAACGGCGGTCTGGAAACCATGAATCTGCTCTGCCAGGTCTTCATCAATCCCGGCGACGTGATTCTCTGCGAATCCCCGACTTTTGTCCACTGTGTGGAGATTTTCGAGATGTTCGAAGCGAAATGCGTCGGCTGTAAAACGGATGATTTCGGTATCGTGCCAGAGGATGTCGAAGAAAAGATCCGGGAGCTGCATCCGAAGATGGTCTATGTGATCCCCACCTTCCAGAATCCAACCGGCAAAACGCTCCCCGCCGACCGCCGTCAGAAACTTGCCGAACTCGGAAGCAAATACGATGTGATTATTCTGGAAGACGACCCCTACCGCGATCTACGCTACAGCGGCGAGGAACTGAAGCCTATCAAATCTTATGACAAAACCGGTCATACTGTCCTTGCCAACAGCTTTTCCAAGATTTTCTCTCCCGGCAGCCGTCTCGGATACGTCTATGCCGACCATGCCATTATCGACAAACTGATTGACGCCAAGTCTGCCACAAACTCGCATACTTCCATGCTTCCCCAGATTCTTTGCGCCGAGTTTTTCGTCCGCGGCTATTTTGACGAACACCTGAAAAAGCTCTGTGCCGTCCATAAGGAGCGCCGCGATGCCATGATGGCCGCACTGGAAAAGAATATGCCCGAGGGCACAAAATGGGTTTTCCCGGACGGAGGTCTGTTCACCTGGGTCGAGCTTCCGGGCGGCATCGACACCACAGAGCTTCTGAAAGAATCTGCCGCCTATAAGGTCGCCTATATTGCCGGCGCCGGTTTCTTTGTCGGCAACACCGGCGAGGGGAAAAACTGCATGCGGATCAGCTACGGCAATGTCACCCCGGAAAAAATAGAAATCGGCATGAAGCGTCTCGGCGACCTGATCAAATCCAAACTGTAAGAGCCCCGGCCTTTTCTGATTCTGTTTCAGACATTTTTCTGTGCATTCCGGCGCCTGCGTTCCGATACCGTTGTATGCGCTCCGCTGCCATCCCATCACGGCGAAATCACCTTGCATTATTTCGCGAAATATGCTAATATCATTTCGCGAATATGCGAAACGAGGTGTAGGATATGAAGTATCTGAGTATTCAGGAAGCAGCGGAGCAATGGAATGTCTCTCCCAGGCGAGTCCAGCAGCTATGCAAGAACGGAGCAATTGACGGAGCCGTGAAGGAAGGTCGTTCCTGGAGGATTCCAACTCAGGCGCAGTCACCGGTACGCGCCAAATCCGCTGAAGGGCCTCACATCCTTCCTCTGCCTGTGGGCATCTCCGGCTATGTGGAGGCGGTCACACGGTACTATTACGTTGACAAAACCCTGCTGATCCGCGACTTCATCGACGCGCTGCCGAAGGTCTCGTTGTTCACCCGCCCACGCCGTTTCGGTAAGACGCTGAATATGGACATGCTGCGCGTGTTCTTTGAGCACAGCGAGCAGGATACTTCCGTCTATTTTAAGGACAAAGCCATCTGGAATTGCGGTGAATACTACCGATCCTTCCAGGGCAAATACCCTGTGATCTACCTTTCCTTCAAAGACGTGAAATACGCCTCATGGGAAAACGCACTTAAGGACATCGCTGCTATCATCCGCAGCGAATATGCCCGCCACAGCGAACTGCTGGGCAGTACAGCCTGCAACGCGGTAGAGAAGCAGGTATTTCAGATGATCATCGACGACCATGCGGACGAGGTTGTGCTCTCCCGCTCATTGACGCTGCTCTCAGCCATGCTGCACAAGCATTACGGCATTGAGACCGTCATCATCATTGATGAATACGATACGCCAATCCAGCAAGGCTATGCCAGCGGCTACTACGACCAGGTCGTCGCCTTCGTACGCAACCTGTTCTCCGGCGCGTTCAAGGACAATTCAAGCCTGGCCTATGGCTTCATGACCGGCATCCTGCGCGTGGCGAAGGAGAGTATATTCAGCGGCATGAACAACCTGAAGGTCAACACCATCATGGATGACCGCTACAGCGCATATTTCGGTTTCTCCAAGGAAGAAGTTGCTCATATGCTGGCTTACTACGGCCACGCGGACAAGCTGGCCGAGGTCTGCGAATGGTACGACGGTTATCAATTTGGCAGCTCGGAGATCTTCAACCCCTGGTCGGTCATCAATTACGTGGATGAGAACTGCTACCCCAAGGCGTTCTGGCAGTCGACCGGCAGCAACGAGATCATCGGCGACATCCTTGCTGCCGCGACCCCGGAGATTACGGAGAACCTGCGCAAGCTAATGCAGGGCGAAACCGTGACCACCTTCGTGGACACGGGCGTGATCTATCCGGAGGTCAAGAAAAACCCGACCAGCATCTGCAGCTTTCTGCTGGTTGCCGGGTACCTGCGCTGCAAGGAGATCGTCCCCCAGAATGATGGCAACTTCATGTGCCGGGTATCGATTCCGAACAAAGAGATCGCCTTTGTCTATGCGAAGGAGATCATTTCCCGGCTGTTGCCAGAGCGCGGCGAATCCACGGCGGTCATGATCCAGCAGGCGATCTTCGAGCGGAGCACCGATGCCCTGCAAAAGCATATTGCCGCCTATCTGATGGAGACCATCAGCGTCTACGACACCGGCAGCGAAGCCTTCTATCAGGGGTTGATGATAGGTCTGTGTGCTATCCTCAACAACCGCTACACGGTGCGCTCGAACCGGGAATCCGGGCTTGGGCGGTTTGATATCCAGCTATGCCCCCTTGAGAAAAGTTTGCCAGGCCTGATATTTGAGCTAAAAGCCTCAAAGAGGAGTGATGAAAGCCTGGAAAAACTCTCAGCAGAGGCACTTCGTCAGATCGATGAAAAACACTATGAAACCGAAATGCGTTCCGCAGGTGTTCATGAGATTCTCAAAATCGGCATAGCGTTCCGCGGGAAAGAGATTTCGGTGAGGACTGAGTAGCTGGTCTCTCTCTCTTTTTGTTGACCTGAATGATCTCTGACAGTATTTCATCGGAAAAAGCAAAAAATTGAAAACGTTTTTTTACAATGGACGTGTGTATACCGGAGAGTTCCCCCCTGTGTCATGCTTTCGTGCTGGAAGACGGCCGTTTTTTCAAGATTAGCAGCGACAGGGAGATTCTTGCCATCCCGGAAGTGTTCTACAGCATATGCTTCAGGCCGCTGTATTGATTCCCATTGCCAATTTCATAAATCTTCCGGAGATTTTGAAGCATCTGATCTGCGTCCTGAAGGTATTCCCTCAGCGCCTTCCAACGAATTTCGAAATTGCACCGAACGTTTTCGAAATTGCAATTATTGCTTGCACTGGCCCTTATCAGATGATAAAATAGTTTGGTAAGTTTATCCGCCTGCCGGAGGAGGAATAATGGCTGAGATATTAAAAGGCGCGCCGGCCGCCACTGCGATCACGGAGGATCTGATCCTCCGCACGCAGGCGTTGAAGGCTCGCTCCGTGGAACCCTGTCTTGCGATCCTGCGCGTAGGCGAGCGCGTCGACGACATGAGCTATGAAAGCACCGCTCTGAAGCGCTGCGAAAAGGTCGGCATCCGTACCGTGTGCGTCACGCTGCCGGAATCCTGCACCCAGGCGGAGCTGATTGCCGCTATTGACGGCATCAACCGCGACAGCAGCATCCACGGCTGCCTGATGTTCCGTCCTCTGCCCCGGCACCTGGATGAGCTGGCCGCCTGCGACGCGCTGCTGCCGGAAAAGGATATCGACTGCATGACGCCCCGCTGCATGGCCGCGGTCTATTCGGGCAAGGGCAAGGGCTTCGCCCCCTGCACCGCTCAGGCCTGTATTGAGCTGCTGGATTACTACGGGATCCCGCTCAGCGGCAAGAATATCGCCGTCATCGGCCGCAGCACGGTGATCGGCAAGCCCGTCTCGATGCTGCTGCAGAACCGGAACGCCACCGTCACCGTGTGCCACACAAAGACCGTGGACACTGATGCGATCTGCCGCCGGGCCGACATCCTTGTGGTCGCCGCCGGGAAGGCCGGCGTTGTGGACGGGCGCTATACGAATCCCGATCAGATCGTCATCGATGTCGGCGTCAATGCGGCCCCCGGCGGCGGGATCTGCGGCGACGTACTGTTCGACACGGTGGCGTCGAAGGTCCGGGCCATCTCTCCCGTCCCGGGAGGCGTGGGCTCCGTCACCACGGCAGTCCTGTGTAAACATACTATCGAAGCTGCGGAGGCGTCTGTTTCATGAAACGTGCGAAGGTCTTTCTCTCCGGCATCCTCGCCGGGATGTGCGTCGGGCTCGGCGGTCTGGTCTTTCTCTCTGTGGACAACCGCATTGTCGGATCGGCTCTCTTTACCGTCGGTCTCTTCGTGATCTGCACCTTCGGCTTTCACCTCTTTACGGGCAAGGTCTGTTATGTCTTTCAAAACGACCGGGATTATGCCCTGGATCTACCGGTCATCTGGCTGGGGAACCTCGTCGGCACCGGAATCATGGCGGGGCTCGCATGTCTGACCCGCAATGCCGCCGGGCTCAGCGAAAAAGCCCTGAACATGTGCCAGGTCAAGCTGGACGACGGTCTGCTCAGCCTGTTTATCCTCGGTATCTTCTGCAACATTCTGATCCACATCGCTGTGGAGGGCTATGCACGCAATCCCCACGAGCTCGGCAAGTATCTTTCCCTGTTCTTCGGCGTCATGGTCTTTATCCTCAGCGGCACCGAACACTGCGTGGCGGACATGTTCTACTTCTGGATCGCCGGCGCGTGGAGCGGAAGAGCCATTGTATGCGTCCTTGTGATTTCTCTCGGCAACGCACTGGGCGGCGTCCTGCTCCCGCTGCTGCGCAGTGTGATCGCAAGCTGAGTCAAATCAAATATCTTATGGTTTCCGCATTCTGAACGACAGGGTTTTCAAATCGTTATGATCAGCAATCTGCTCTTGCAGGAATGATCCGCGAAATATGCATCCTTCGATGTTCGTTTGTTGTCAGAGCCGTAATGCCGTTGTTCCCGGCATCCCGCCAACGGCGGGATGTCCGTTAGAATAAAGTCTATTGTTCGTTTGTTGTCAGTGGTGTAATGCCGTTGTTCCCGGCATCCCGCCAACGGCGGGATGTCCGTTAGAATAAAATCCATTGTTCGTTTGTTGTCAGAGTAGGGTAAGCGCGTTAAGTGCCGGCGGATGGGAGGTCGCCGTCGGACGAAGGGCATCTGCCCGCGGTGCTTGCCCGCATCCGCTGCCACCAGAGGAATCTGTCCAAAACAGCTCCTTTTGTGGCACTCCGTCACGAAAGGAGTTGTCTTATGTCCAAATCCAAATTCACTACCCGCACCCTCACCACGCTCGCACTTCTCACCGCTGTCGAAATCGTCCTCTCCCGCTTTCTCTCCATCAGCGCCTGGAACATCAAAATCGGGTTCAGCTTTATCCCGATCGTCGTCGCGGCGATCCTCTACGGACCGCTGGAGGCGGGGATTGTCGGCGCCCTGGCCGATTTTATCGGGGCAATCCTCTTCCCCATCGGCGCCTACTTCCCGGGCTTCACGCTCACGGCCTTTCTGATGGGCATGGTCTTCGGCCTGCTTCTGCATCCGAAGCAGAACCTGGTCCGGAATCTTGCCGCTGTGGGCATCAACCAGTTTATCCTCGGGCTCTTTCTGAATACCTTCTGGATCTCGGTGCTCTACGGCTCCCCCTTTGTGCCGCTGCTGGCCACACGCGTGATCCAAAGCGCGATCCTCACCGTGGTGCAGGTGGTCTGCATCCAGCTGATTGTTCCGGTCCTGAACCGGTACGGGAAGAAGGTCTCTGCCGCATGACCCCGCAGGAAGCCATTTCGTATATCGAAAACTACACCTGGAGCACCACGCGCCTCGGTCTTGACCGGACGCGCGAGCTGCTGCACGCGATCGGTGATCCTCAGAGGAAGCTGAAGTTCATCCACGTCGCCGGAAGCAACGGCAAGGGCTCGACCTGCGCGATGCTGGACGCGATTCTGCGGCATTCGGGCTATCGGACCGGGCTCTATACCTCCCCGTATATCCAGGACTTCTGCGAGCGCATGCAGGTGAACGGCCGGAACATCCCCGGGGAAGACCTCGCCCGGATCACCGAAGAGGTCCGCCGCAATGCCGATGCCATGGAGGATCACCCCAGCCAGTTTGAGCTGGTCACTGCCATTGCGATGCAGTACTTTCTGGAAGAGCACTGCGACATCGTCGTGCTGGAAGTCGGGATGGGCGGCACGCTGGACTCCACCAACGTCATCGACTGCCCCGAGGCCGCCGTCATCACCAACATCGGCCTGGAGCACACCGAATATCTGGGCAATACGCTCTCCCTGATCGCCGAGGCCAAGGGCGGCATCATCAAGCCGGGCTGCACCGCCGTACTGTACGAGTCCGAGCCTGAGACCATGGCGACCCTGCGGCGGATCTGCCGCGAGCAGGATGTCGAATACCGCATCTCGCGGGAGAGTGACATTAAAAGCCTCTCCCACAATCTGGACGGTCAGCGTTTTCTCTGGAAGGGGCGGGAATACCTTCTCTCCCTTCTGGGCGCACACCAGCTGCGCAACGCCGCCGTCGTGCTTGAGACACTGGATGCCCTGCGGGAGCGCGGCTGGACGATTCCCGATGAGGCGGTTGTCACGGGCCTCCGGGATGTCCGCTGGCCGGCCCGGTTCGAGATCCTCCGGCGGGATCCCCTGTTCATCCTCGACGGCGGGCATAACCCCCAGTGCGCCGAGGCGCTGGCCCGGAACCTGCAGGACTATCTGCCGGGGCAGAAGTTCTGCTTCCTGCTCGGGGTACTGGCGGATAAAGACTACCGGCGGATCCTCCGCCTGATCACGCCCTATGCCGCGCGCTTTGTCTGCGTCACGCCCGACAGCCCCCGCGCCCTGCAGGCGGAGTCCCTCGCCGAGGTCATCCGGGAGGAGTTGGGGATCCCCGCACTTGCCTGCGGCAGCATTGAGGAAGGGATCCTCGATGCGCTCGCTTCCGAACTGCCGGTGATGGCCTTCGGCTCGCTCTACCTCGCAGGGCACGTCCGCACCGTCTTTCCGAAGCAGCTGAAGAAGTTCCAGCGCGCCTCCGTCCTGCAGAAGCGGGACGCGCTACCCCCGGAACAGCGTGAAGCAGCCTCCCGCACCGTCTGCGAAAAGCTGCTCTCGATGGACGTATACAAAAACGCCAGGACCGTTTTCCTGTTCCGGCCTTTCCGGAGCGAACCGGACCTCAGCGCATTTGCCAAGCAGGCTGTACTCGACGGGAAGACGCTGGTCTATCCCTATTGCGTCGACCGCAGCCGGATGCTGGCCGTCGAACCGGGCGATCACTGGGAGACGGACCGCTTCGGGATTCAGGTCCCGGTGCTGTCCGATACCACAGTCTGTAACCCGGCGGAGATCGACCTCGTGCTCTGCCCCTGCGCCGGCTTTGACAGCGAGGGCGGGCGGCTCGGGATGGGCGCCGGGTACTACGACCGCTTTCTCCCGCTGTGCGGCCATGCATTCAAGGCGCTGATCGCCTTTGAGGCGCAGCGGCTTGATCAGGTCTGCACGGAGGGCTTCGACGTTCCGATGGACGCCATTGTTACGGAAGAAAGGATTCAATTTCTATGAAGGATCAGCTGTCCTCCCTTCAGATCTCCGCGTTTACACAGGAGCTCATCTCCAAAGCGCCTGTCCCCGGCGGAGGCGGCGCCGCGGCTTTGATCGGCGCACTCGCTTCCGCGCTCGGCGGGATGGCGGCCGGTCTGACCATCGGGAAGAAAAAGTTTCTCCCTTACGAAGAGGATCACCGCCGTATGATTGAGGAGACAGAGGCGCTCCGTCTGCGGCTGCTGGAGCTGATGGATGAGGATGCCGCCGCCTTTGAGCCGCTCTCCCGGATCTATTCGCTGGACAAAACCAGCCCCGGCTACGCGGAGAAGCTGGAGACGGCAACGCTGGATGCCTGTAAGGCTCCGTTTGAGATGATGGAACGCTGCTGCAGGCTGATTAAGATCCTGGAAGAGCTCCGGGACAAGTGCAGCGTGCTGCTGCTCTCCGACGTCGGCTGCGCCGCTCTCGCCGCACGCTGCGCGCTGGAGGCCGCCTCGATGAATGTCTTTGTGAACACCAGGATGCTCCCGGGCTGCGCCGAAGCAGATGACCTCAGCGCCCGAGCCGGAGCCATGCTCCGGGATTACATCCCCCGCGCCCAGACCGTCGCCGATTCCGTGATGGAATATCTGCAGACTCCGAAGAAGTAATCATCGCCGCTGTCGTCCTCAGACAGCGGCGATTTTTTAGGCAATTATTACCCTGCTTTAAGCTCTCCTACATGCTCTAAAGCGTAGAGGGTATCCGGGTCTATATCAATACAACTTGCCGGATCGTTGTTTCTCTCAATGTCCCACGCCAAGGTGTCATTCATAATCTTACAGCAGTCTACAAATGTATCCGGATCTGCAAGTGCTTTGAATACACCCTTTCCCAGTTTTGGTTTTACATCATACAAGACAATTTTGCCGTCAACAAAGTATACGGAAACCGTAAAATCCCTGTGAGGGATAACCTGTATAATTTCTGGCGTAATCCTGTTGTAAACTGCCATATCCATCCTCCAGACGATATCAGATATGATTTGACCGAACCCGCGCGATGCAGGTTCGGTCAGGCATGTGTCTCAATCAGGCGAGCAGGCTCATCAGCTCGTCATTCTCTCCGAGAGCGCCGCACTTGCGTCCAAGCTCGGTCAGCTCCGCTTCGAGCGCGTCGGAAAAATCAAGGCCGGTGACTTTCCGCTCCTCAATGAGGCGGGCTTCGATCTCGCCGGGCATGAAAATTTCTTTTACGCCGGTGGCTGTGCGGCTGTTCTTGATCATGGACGCGTACAGCGAGGCATGCTCCTTGAAACGTTCGACATCCAGGAAGTGCGCAATATCCAGCAGGATCACCGCAAAGCCGGTCTCCTCGGGTCTCATGTCCTCCACGAAGGGGATTTCGGGGCTGGTGAGGGCATCGGACAGGACGCCGCCGAACATGTCGACAAACACGGCGAGGCCGTAGCCCTTGTGCCCGCCCATGGGACGGACGCAGTAGGCGACATGCGGGTCGGTGGTCGGGTTGCCGTCGTAGTCGTTGGCCCAGTCGGGCGGCATCTGCTTGTTCTCACGGCGGTAGGCCTGCACCTTGCCGATGGCGACGCCGCTGGTGGAGACGTCGATGACGATGGGGCGGTTCGGATTTGTCGTGGGGCAGCCGAGGATGATGGGGTTGGTGCCGATGAGGCGGTCCGCGCCGCCGAAGGGGGCCTGGCAGGGGTAGGTGTTGCTCACCACAATGCCGATCATGTTGTCCTCGGCCATGCGGTGTCCGTAATAACCGCCGCAGCCGATATTCGCGCTGTTGCGGCCGACGCCGGCGGCGACGCCGTACTTGCGGGCGCGCTCCAGCACCGCATCGTACACGCGGTTCACCGCCGCGATGCCGGATCCGCCGCCGCAGTCAAAGGCGAGGGCAGCCTGATCTTCCTTCACACAGCGGAAGTCGGGCTGCGCCACCAGGGCGCCGGCCATGTACTGGCGCAGATAGATGCACAGACGGGACAGGCCGTGGGAATAGGTGCCGGTGAAGTCCGAGTGGGTGACGACGGCGGCCAGATAGCCGGCGTCGATCTCGGCGACGTTCAGGGGCGCAACCAGGCGCTTAATCAGGGTGATTTCCTGGTCGTAGGAAAGATGCATCATGGTGAGTACCTCCTTTATTGATCTTGTGTTCCATGAGTTTTCTTCATTTTACACCAATTTACGTCAAGATGCATATTTTGTCAAGCAGATCCGATCAAAGTCCGGCGCAAGGGCTGGGAATCCCATTCCCTGCGGCGTCCTACCAGCGCTTTTCCGTCGTGAGAAAACCTCCCCAAACCTGAGAAGGACCGCGCTGCCGATGTCCGGCAGCGCGGTCCCTGTTGTTTATGCTTCTATTCCGTTTTTTGCAGAATCAGCCCTCGTTATGGAGGTTCTCAGCGCTGGGGGCGGCGTCCTTGTCGTTCTCCAGGAGCTCGCCGTACCAGTCTTCGGCAACCGTCACGCCGCAGAGGGTCTCCAGCGCATGGCGTGCGGCCTTGGAACCCGCCCACATGCCGACGGTCTGGCAGGAACCGCCTCCGTAAAGCTCACCGTCCCAGCCGGAGGTGCAGACACCGGCGGCATAGAGGCCGACAACGGGCTTGAAGCGGGCATCCACGACCTGGGCATTGCGGTTGATGCGGATACCGCCGTTGGTGTTCAGCATGCCGGAGGAGACGCACATGGCATAGAACGGAGCCGTGTCGCAGGCCCAGAGGTTCTCGGCGGCCTTGCCCCATTCCTCGTCCACGCCGGACTCGGCATAGCGGTTGTAGTTCTCCACGGTCTCCTTCAGAGTCGCGGGATCCACGCCGATCAGCTCGGCCAGCTCTTCGATGGTGTCCGCTTTGAACACAACCTTGGAGAGATTCTCGTCCGCCAGTGCCGCGTCCAGTTCGGTCTGGAGGTCAAGCTCGGCACCGACGCAGGCATCGGCAAAGCCGGAATAATGACGGGTGCATCCGCCGGCTTCGTACTTCGCGATCATGGACTGGTCCAGAATGCTCCAGACATAGCCTTCGCCCTCGATCAGCTTGCCGGACTCGGAGGTGCCGAGACCGCCGCCCTGGGACTCATCCGCGAAGCGGACGCCGTCCTCGTTGACAAAGAGGTCGGTGTACTGCATGGTCGCCGCAACGCCGAGCGGGGAGTCATAGGCAAAGCCCGCGACATTGTTGAACAGGGAGGAGACCGTCAGGTGGTTGGCGCGGCCGTGTGCGGTCTGCTCCGCCATCAGGTGGCCGTCGCCGTCCTGTCCGGCGCCCCAGCCGATGATCTTGTCCATATCCTGAGAGGAGTAATAGGACAGAAGGGCCTTGTTGGTGGACATGCCGCCGGTGCAGAGGATGACGGCCTTGGCGTCGATCTCGACGATCTTTCCGTCCGCGTCGATGTACTGCACGCCGGTGCAGGTGTACTCATCCGCCATCACCAGCGCCTTGGCGCGGGCGTTCTTGCGCATGTCGATGCCAAGCGCTTCGGCATCCGGCGCCAGGTACTTGTTGATGGCGCTGCTGCCGTTGCCGCCCTCGTAAAACGCGGGGCCCATCCCCTGATACCAGCCGACATTGTGCTTGCCGAACAGCCATGCGGAGTTGTACCCGGCATCGATGGCCTGCTCATACCACAGCATGGGGTTTGCGATATAATTGGTGCTCTTCAGGTGAGAAGCCGCAACCTGACGCGCCTCTTCGGGAGTCTTCAGCGTGGCAGGACCGTTGCATTCCGCAAACAGTGTGGAGCCGCCCCAGAAGCCGTTCTTTTCCAGGAGGACGACCTTGAGATCCGGTCCCTGCTCCTTGGCGATCATCGAAGCCATAAAGCCCGCAATACCGGAGCCGACGACGACAATGTCCGCATCCTCTTTGGAATCCGGCTCGGACACGATACCGATCCCGGCTGCATTGTCATAGCCGTTGCAGTACTTGGTCTCCAGCGCTTCCTCTGCCGCTTCGTCCGCCGCAAAAGCGGTCACGCCAAAGCCGCCGAGCACGCCGGCCGCTGCCATGGCCGCTGCGCCGGCTGCAGAGCCCTTCAGAAAGTCCCGACGGGAAATGTTCTTGCTCATGATAAGTTCCTCCTTCAAAATATTGTTTTAACGTCTTTATTATACCCCTCTTCTTCCGGGATTAGAATTTTAGCTTGTTTAACTTCGCATTTAACATCGTTAAACGCGGGGAGGATTTTCCCGGTCCTCTCATTCCGTCATTCTTGCAAGAAACTCGCTTGAATTGTTCATAAGCCTCCGGTATAATAAGGATCACAACAAGTCCGGATGATTTGAGGTAGAATGCCCATGTGGAAGCGTATCAGAAGAGTATTGATGATCATACTGGCGGCGGTTTTTCTGTTCTGCGGCGGGACGGTCGCCGTGGTGCAGTACCAGTACGCCGCCAACAAGCGCCTGTACCGCGCCGCGTCCTCGACCTTTACCGAGCCCACAGCGCTCGGTGCAAAAGTGCCCGAAGCGGTCCCCTCGGATTCCAGCGGAGAGAAGAAACCTTCCAGGCTGAACGACGGCATCTACCGTCTGCCGGAGGTCGCCCCGATCAAGGTCAATTTTGAAGCACTGAAAAAGGTCAACCCGGATGTGGACGGCTGGATCTACTGCCCGGATACGGTCATCGATTACCCGGTCATGCACGGCCTGTCCAACGACACCTACCTCCACCACAGCTATGACGGGACCTACAACGCCTCCGGCTCGATCTTTGTCGACGAGCGGAACCAGCGGAACTTTGCCGATCCGATCTCCATTCTCTACGGCCACCACATGGCGAGCGGCTCCATGTTTGCTACGATAGGCTGGTGGCAGATGAAGAGCTACCTCGACGAGCATCCGGTGATGTGGCTGCTGACGCCGGAGCAGGACTACAAGGTCCAGCTCTACAGCGCCTATGACACCTCCGCTTATTCCGACACCTATGAGATTCCCCCGTACTCCGGCGGAGACTTCCTCTCCTACCTGTGGAATGTGGAGTCGTATTCTCCTTATCACATCGGCGTTGACCTGGACCCGAACGCGCATTATATCGTGATGTCGACCTGCGCGTATGTGTTTGAGGACGCGCGCTCCGTGCTGCACGGGAAGCTGCTGCCGGTCATGAGCGCAGGCGGCATCCCGATGGAATAAGCGGCAATCCGCAAAACCGAACCAATGAGGCAAAAAACGTTCTGTTCTCCTGCGAAGGAAGACAGAACGTTTATTTGTTGATTTGCTGTATGCTGTTGTGATTCAGCGCACGAACTCGATGCTGTCGTCGGTCATGCTGGCGATCCGTGCGAGGGACTCTACCCGCATCCCTGCACTGCGCAGCTCATCTCCGCCGCCCTGGAAAGCCTTCTCAATCGCGATGCCGGCTCCGACAACGGTGCCGCCCGCCTGCTCCACCAGCGCCTTCAGCCCTTTCAGCGCAGCGCCGGTCGCAAGGAAGTCGTCGATGATCAGGACTTTGTCCTCCGGCCCGAGGTATTCCTTGGACACGACCACGGTGTTGGTGTTGCCGTGGGTGAAGGACTCGACCTCCACAGACCAGACATCGGAAGAGATGTTCTTCGTCTTGCTCTTCTTGGCGAAGACCAGCGGGCAGCCGAATACATAGGCCGCCATACAGGCCATGGCGATGCCCGAAGCCTCGATAGTCAGGATCTTGTTGATCTCTTCCCCTTCGTAGAGACGCTTCAGCTCCACTGCCATGTCGTAGCTCAGCTGCGCATCGATGCGGTGGTTCAAAAAACCGTCCACCTTCAGGATGCCGCCCGGGCGAAGCTCGCCTTCGTTCAAAATTCTCTGTTCCAATGCTTCCATTGTCTATCCTCCAAAGCGGTAAAAATCCAAAAAAGCCCGTCGCGGCTCTACTGCAGGTTTTCTTCCCCCGCCCGGAGGGCGGAGGAACCCTCTTCATGGTACCAATACCGAAAAAGCCCGTCGCTTTTCTGCTGCGGCTTTTGGCCCCCGCCCGGAGGGCGGGGGAACCCTTTTCATGGTACCAATACCGAAAAAGCCCGTCGCGGCTCTACCACAGTTTTTCTTCCCCCCGCCCGGAGGGCGGGGGAACCTTCTTCATAGTGCCAATACCGAAAAAGCCCGTCGCGGAAACTCTACGACAGGCTTTATCGGGTAATGTTCAATTACACAGCGCGGGTGACCTTTCCGCTGCGCAGGCAGCGCGTGCAGACGTAAACATGCTTGGGCGTTCCGTCAACGATGGCCTTGACGCGCTTCACGTTCGGCTTCCATGTACGGTTGGAGCGTCTATGAGAGTGGCTGACCTGAATGCCGAAAGCCACATCCTTGTCACAGAACTGGCACTTTGCCATAGCTGAAGCACCTCCTTGCTTGTGTTAGCTGAAAAAGACAGCTTAGATATAATAGCAGACCGGAGGCAGAAAAGCAAGTTCTTTTTTAGGATTTCTCCACATTTTGTCTTCCTTCTCCGCCTAAACCGAGACGAATCCTCAGGAAACTGTGCCGAAGCTCCGGATCGGCCAGAAGCGGATCAGCAGCTTGCCCACGACCACGTCGTTGGAGATGCAGCCTACCGCGGTGTTGCGGCTGTCCAGGCTGGTGGCGCGGTGATCGCCCATCACAAAGCACTTCCCCTCCGGCACCTGGTAGGGCAGCGTGATGTTGCACTCGCCGATGGACTTCTCGGTGATATAGGGCTCGTCCAGCTTGACACCGTTGACATAGACGGTTCCATCGTCGTCGATGTCGACCCAGTCTCCGGTCACGGCAATCACGCGTTTGATGAGGATGCCGTTGTTGAAGTAAAAGCCGATGACGTCGCCGGTCTTGTATTTCCCGTTGTTCAGCGCGACCACGAGGTCGCCATCCATCAAAGTATCCTCCATAGAGCTGCCGCTGATCTGCAGTACCGGCATCAGCAGCACCGCGATGATGACCGCGACGGCCGCCACAACCAGCAGCGAAAACAACGTCGTCCGCAGCGTCCTGCGGTAACGGCGGTTGTACTGCGTCCGTCTCAGCTCGCCTTCCAGCAGCTCAACAGAGGGCATCTCGATCTGCTTCAGATTGGTATCGCTCATGCTTCTCCCTTCCGAAGCGTATCCGCCATGGCCTCACTCTGAGCCAGCATATCTTTCAGTCGGCGCAGCCGTTCTTCCGGATCCACCGCATTCTCCGTGTCAGACGTCGCAGCACGAGACGGAGTCTGAGCCGATGGATAGCCCTCCAGCCGATCCAATCTTGCCCTTGTTGCATCCAGCAGGGCGTCCTTCTCGTCCAAACGGGTGCGGAGCGCTTCCATTGCCGTGGTCTTCTCTTCCACCTCGGCCTTCATCTTGTTCATAGTCTCGTCCTTGGCGTCGAGGCGGTGCTTCAGATGCTCGATGGTCTCATCCTTCTCGTCCAGCTTTGCCTTTAGACGGTCCGTGAGCTCGCGCTCCTGCTCAACATTGTTTTTCAGTTCTTCAATCAGAGTTCTCTGACGTGAAACCTCCTTGCTCTGCGCAAGGAGCAGCTGCAGCAGATCCTGTCTGCTCAGCTTGTGCAGTTCTTTTTCTGTCACGGAGTTTATTCCTCCCTCAACATAATAGCGTACCTTATATTTATATCACAAGCGACTGAAAATCTCAACGGATTTCCACGGCGCTGAATTCGTATAATGATCGTTCCTGTTCGTTCTACTTCCGAATCTCTTCAAGCTCCGCTTTTCTTTTGGCCGCCTGGTGGCGCTCCCAGCGTTCCAGCTGCTCGCGGAACTTTTCATTCTGGCGTCTGCGCATACGTCCCGCCAGCATGTTGAACATCACGCCGCAGAACGCGAGAACCAGGAGATAGATCTTGGTCACCTGGCTGGAGAAGATCATCAGATAACCGCCCAACAGAGGTACGTGATATCTGACTCTTCCGACCAGATCACGATACTGAACGCTGGAAAAGTCTTCCATCTCATTGGCGTCGCCTTTGGTGATATATTCACCGCCGATGATTCTGTTTTCAACAACACGGTGTGTGACTACTGTGGAATCCACATAATACGCAATGATATCCCCGACCTGTACCTTGTCTGGTTCTACTGCTTCAACATAAATCACACTGCCGACCGGAAGAGCCGGCTCCATGCTGCCGCTTGTAACATTGTAGGTTTCATAGCCCAGCAGTCTCGGGATTGCCAGCGGGATGCTCGTGAGGATCACAGCTAAAAGGATCAGCGTCCCAATCACATTGCAAAGGGCGGGAAAAAACTTCCCGCCCTTTTTGATCGGGCGCCGCGAGGATGACGACCTGTTATCTGCCATTGGTCAGTTATCCTCAGAACTCATCATCGTCATTAAAATCGAATATCTCGATCTCGTCTCCGACACTCGCATACTTTCTCTTTTTCCGGTAGAAGAGCAGATACCAGTACAGCAATGCGATCAGTCCCATCAGGATGACGGCGCCGACAATCAACGCCCAGGAAGGAATCCGGCTGCTCTGGTTCGGCTCGATGACAGTGGGAACCTGCGGGATCAGTGTTGTTCCGGATCCGGAACCGACGCCACTAAAGTCTGGCGCAGCCAGAGGCACATCTTCATCGATGATGTCTACCGGCTCAGTATCGACATTGTCCCCCGCTGTATTTGTCCCGGCAGCATTGACCCCTGTCGGATTCGTCCCTGCAGCATTTGCGCCGGTATTCGCATTCGCATTCGCCGCGCCGGCTGCCCCGCCGCCGCCACCGGCCGCCGGGGTGGTCGGGGTCGTCGGAGTCGTCGGAGTCGTTGTGCGTGTGTAGACAAAGGAAAACGTGTAATCCTCCGTCAGTGTTCTGACCTTATTGTAGGCATCAGGCTGATAGCCTGCAATCTCGATATAGGCAACATACACTCTGTCGCCGGCGTTCGCGGTAAAGGGGCCGCTTCTGGTCCGCAGGTCATTCCCGTTGGCGTCCACGTAACGGACATAATAGGTTATCTGTGTGCCTTTGATGCCGTAAGTGATGACAAAATCCTGGTCCTTCTCAACCGTAAAGGAAAGCGGGTGCGTCTCTTCTTTGCCGCTCTCACGCAAGCCTTTCGGGTAATACTTGCTGCCGCTTGCTGCTTTGGCATAGCTGCTGACAGAGGTTCCGATCGAGGAGAATGTGCTGCCTCTCGGCACCTGATACACCGAGACCGTCCCTCCGGGAACTGTCCCCTGAGAGCCTGCAAAAACACGGATCGTGCACATATCATCAACCGCAAAAGCATCCAATGCAAGGCTGATCAGTACACAAGTCATCATCAGAAGGGCAAACAGTCTTTTAACATGCTTCATGTTTAACCCTTGCCTTTCTTATACAGCCTGTCCGTATAGGAATCCAGTGCAAAGTAGAGGAACAGCAGCCCGCTGATCACCATAATGATATAGTAGGGAAGCAGGTTGTTCTCATCACCTGTCTTGGGTGCGTTGCTGTTGGAAGGTGTCTTCTGATCTTCGATCTGCACAGCGAAGTTCATCTTCAGATCCGCCAGGCGGTCCTGATAGGCATTGCCCTGAGTCTCTCCGTCCAGCGCAACCGTCAGCAGCACCTGCCCTCCCTGTCCCTTTGCAAGGTTATCCAGGTAGAAATATTTCTCTCCGTTTCTGGAGTAGTCTTCTTTCAGCGCGCTGTTCACGCCCATCAAACCGGAGGAAGAATCGCCGCCGACCGCTTCGCTGCGGAAGATGTCTCTGTTCTTCGAGCTGTTGGTGTTGTTCACATAGCGCAGATAGTAGGTATAGGCGCCGTCTTTTGCCGTGCCTTCCTCCAGAGAGTCCACAATTTTGCTGGTCATATACCAGTTGGTGGCCTTGCTGTAATCGTTGCGCAGGTTGATCACGAAGGTGACGTCATCGCCCGGCTGGAGCTGTCTCATGCGCTCCTTCAGCGCAGTCTCGACATTTTTGTCCGTCAAGTTCTTCTGGAAGTCGTTGTCCATCGTTTTGCCGTCCGAGTTGAACCAGACCGTGCCAACCTCATTGGTGTAAGAATTTGCAAACGCTATTACCGAGATGCTGCAGAACAGGCAGAGCAAGCAGATGATACTGATTATTTTTTTATTCATCGTGATTCACTCTCCCTTTTCTTAACCAAGATTGAGACCGAGCCTTGCGATGTCAGCATCCGTCAGTCCCCATGCGCTCTTGACCGCCGCTCTCGCATTGTGATTTTGGACGCCGTCCGCTTCCGCTTCTATCTGGAAGGTCAAACCGTCTGCCACCCAAGTCACAGTACTGCCGGACGTTGTGGTTGTGACAGTTGCATAGTCGATCACATCTTTATTGATCTTCAATGTATCTGTGAAAGCTGGTGTTTCACTTCTACTGTTCAGCACATTTTGATAATAGAGCACCGTACGCTCTTTGGTATCTGCATTGTGATCAATTTTCCAGCCGTTGGTCTCCAGGAAATTGAGTTCGATCAGCTTGTTTAAAATATCCTCTCCGGCTGTATTATAGGCATCAAAACGATTGCCGTTTTTGTCGATCCAATACTTATAAACCGTTACTCGCACATATTCCGGAATGCTGCCGCTGTTGTAGACTGAGAGCGCTTCATTATAGCTTTTCCCAATTTTAAGCTCTTCGTCAGTACCAAGTAAGTTCTGGAGAAGAACCCCCTGCTTGGTGCTAAACGATTCCGTTTCGCGATCATAATCCCGGGAACTGATGTCTTTTCCGTTTTCTCTCAACGTGATGCCGATCTGATCCAACTCAACACCGCTGTAGGCAAAGTCCGGGTTGAAGATCTGCGGGGCAGCACGAACGCCGCCGATGGTGCCTGTCATCAGGAGCAGCACCGCCAGCATAAACATAAGCATCGTTCCCATCGGGGAGCGGGAAAACGATTTGATCTTTTTCATCAGCCGTTTCCTCCTGTCGTGCTGCCAACTTGAATGACCTGCGCATCCCAGTCTGCATATTCCTTCCCGTCCGCAGCGTATCTTACCGGAGTGGTTTCGTAAACAACAACGACACTGAAGCTGTCTCCGTCCTTCAAATCCTTTGTCGCATCCTCTCCGGTCAAAAGCGCTTCAATCGTCACCTTCAACGTTGTAGTGTCCTCTCCGGCCTTGAGTATCGGCGTGTAATAATAGTAATCATCTGTTGGCCCGGTCCAGTTTTCACCGGATACTGTCAAGTCATACGGTCCGGTGTACAAAACTTTTGCCCGAACATATACCGGTTCAGAACCTTCTTCGCTGTGGATCACGACCTCTTTATCTTTGCCTTTTATTTTCTCTTTTATCTTTGTCGTATCTCCAACCGTGATTTGATATCCGCCCTGAGCCCGTACAAAGGTTGTAAAATACGCGATCGCCGGCTGGATGTTGGCACTGATGATCAATGCAAAAGTCAGAACAATCAGTAAAATATGTCTTTTTTTCATCTCTCTACCTCTGCATCGGGAGCCTGTACTTCACCGTCTACAACCCATTGCCACTCGGATTCATGGAACTCAAATTTGTTCTCAACTCCGTGTCCGCCTCTGTGCGTGTTGTTTCCGCTGTTTGAGAAGTTGACTTCGTCTCCGGTCACTACTTCCGTTCCGTCAGTCCCGATCTCTGTTTTGGGTGCCTGGATCGTGACTTCCCGGGTGGCGCTTCCGTTTATATCGTAGTGCGAGCCGGTATAGGACTCTGTGATTGTTACCACAGTCCCGATCGGGATATCATCCAGCGTTACAACTTCCTTCTCACTCACATTGCTTGTTACACTGAGGGAAACCTCTCTCTGATAAACAACCTTGCCGTCCTTATTCTTTCCCTCGATGGAGAAGGAGAACGTGGCCGGCTCAAAGTATTCGCCGTCTTTGCTCAGATCCACATAGTTTGTAAGCGTCTTGGTGATCTTCAGGATGCCGTTGCGCTCTTTCCAATCCGGTTTGGCCGTTATACTCAGATCGTTTTCCCATGTGCCATAAGCCGTATTGTAAGACTGCTTTCCATCCAGCATCTTGGTCGGCAGTGTGATCAGCTGTGGCTCAAAGACAAACTCATAGCTGTCCGTCAGAGCTCTGGTGACAATTAGATCAGACGCCTCTTCACCGCTCTCTCCCATCGACTCGCCTTGTTCCTTTTCGACCGTCTTAAAATAGCCCTCGTCGCTGTCATCCGGTTTCAGATCTGAGCCACGCAGGACAAGCAGATACATTCCGCCGTCCAGCCCAGAAACAGAAATAGAAGTCGTCGTTGTCGCTTCAGAACTTTTATTCACCGTCGCGCTGCCGGCTTTCACAATCTTAATTGCTCCCTGCGCAATCGGCGCAAACTTCTTGAGCATGGTGTCCTGATCGTTCTGTTTCTCGGGATCCGCAACCAAAGCAGTTTTGATGTCGGTCTCCAATGACGCAAATGCAGACCCTGTAAAATCATAGGAGTAAGTGTCGTACTGAGGATCCTTTACCGCTTTGGCAACCAGGTAGAGATCCGCCTGGACTTTGGCATTTTTCACCTCATCGGCAAATTCCTGAGGTTTATCTGACGGCGCCAGATTGACCGTAACGGAATAAGCACCGGGTGTAATTACCATACCTGCCGCAGGCAGTGAAACAGCTCCACCGGGGCTGACCTCTATCTCGCCTTCTGCCAATCCTGCCGGTGCAAGCGCCAGCAGCAGCACCAGGGCAAGCAGTGTAGCAAGGATTCGCTGCTTATCTCTTCTCATGGGACATCCTCTCCTTCTTTCTCGTCCGCCGGAGCGTCCTCCGCGGCGTTCTCAGAGTTCTCTGTCGTTGGTTTCATATTCTGTGCCGGTTTTACCGGTTTTTTTCTGGGGGTATAATTTGGCTCTGTTGCTTCCTCGATCATGCGGTAGAGCTCGGCGTTCTTCAGTCGCGGTTTCCTGCTGCTGTAGACAATCAGCATGACGATCAGGAACAGGAACAGCAGCGGAATGCCGATCGCCGGGATGGTGATGTAGTTCGGGATCCGGAAGGCCTCCGCCGGCACCACCAGCTCGCCGCCCTCATTGACGACACGGTGTCCGCGGATCAGCAGACGGTGGGTGTTGATGCCGTAGGGCGTACAGGTGACCAGTGTGCAGTAGTCCTCGCCCGGAACAACAGCCAGCTCGGAGATATCCCCGGGTTCCACGATGCGGATCTGGTCCACCTCGTAGCTGATCATCTGGTTCAGCACCGTGATGGTGAAGGTGTCGCCTTCCTTCATCTGATCAAGGTCGGTAAAGAGCTTGGCACTGGGCAGGCCCCGGTGTCCGGACACCACCGCGTGGGTGCTCTCGCCGCCTACCGGGAGCGAGGTCCAGTCAATGTGGCCGATGGCGATCTGGAGGACGGATTCCTCCACGCCGTGGTAGATCGGGATATACACGCCGATGGACTTGATGGTGATATAGCCCATGATGCCGGTACCGGACAGATCCAGCAGAGAATTATATTCCTCCAGCTCCTCGTCCGTCATGGCATAGGGATTGTCCTTCCGCAGCAGGCGCCGGTTGTATTCGTGCGCCGCCTCGATCATGGCGTCCAGCTTTTCCTTATCCACGCTCTCGACCGTGCTGGAGTAGGACGCGATGGCACGGGAGGCGTGGAAGGAGTTCCACCAGTCGCTCACCGTCGGATAAGCCATGATCCCGAGGCCGATCAGCATGATCAGGACCAGGACCCAGGTCCCCAGCGCAGATCTTCTTTTTTTTCTCTTTTCCTTTTCAGAAAGAGGTTTTTTTGATTTCTTCATTCATGACTCCGCAGATGTTTACACTTTAAGCAATTTAGTATATCATATTTTTCAGTAAATCTCAAGGTTATGGTCAACCAAAATAGTCTAAAAATGCAGTACTTTTTATTCTATAACGAATTTTATCACAGGCGGAATCAAGAAAAGAATCAATAACTTTACAAAACGTGCGTCAGGCCGCTCTTTTTTTAGAGATTTGCAGAATATCGGTTGCGTCCTTTTCATTCTCCAAGAGCCCCGGCCGAAAGGCCAGGGCTCTCTCTGTTTTGTCACCTGGAAGGCAAAGCGTGTGCTCAGTCGCGGTCCATGCGCTTTTTGGTCACAAGGATCACCAGCGCAGCCAGCGCCATCACTCCGCCGACCACATAGAAGATCGTCGTGCCGACACCGCCGGTGGACGGGAGCTCGTAACCGGTGGTGTTCATGATTTTGATCACCCAGGTACCATTTTCAAAATGGATAAAGGTTGGACTCACAACCGTTGTTCCGCCAACTTTCAAGGCTGCATTCACAGTCCCATCTACCCCGGAAGAAATGGTTATCTCTACATCGCCTTCCAGATAATGATATCCGGCAGGCGCGGTTTCTTCATGCAAGATATAGGTGCCAATTGGAACTGCCTCATGGCTTATAATAACCGCTTCCGTACTTTCTGAGGACGATTTTGTGGAGGTATATCTTTCTTTTTCCGAAACATCTTCCTCTTCGTTTCCATCAAATCCCTTGCCAACAAAGTAAAACACAGCGCCTTCCACCGGTGTCGCTCCAGTCTGGTCCACTTTCAGAACCTTTACCGGAACGGTCTTTAGGACATCCGTCACCGTTAGCGTGTATATATTATCTGTGTCAGGTCCACTTATGGCTACTGTATCAGTATCATTACCTTTGGTAAAAGTAACATCTGTGGCACTTACTGTAATCGTAACATTTTGAACGCCATAATAACGGTCAGGGGGGGTTGTTTCACTTAGCGTATACGTTCCCTCCGGAAGCGTATACACTGTCGGGGCTGCCGTATCGCCGCTTGGCAGAAATCCCAGATTTGCTGGGACAGTGCCATCCATAGATACAAGGCCCGTTTTATTATCAAATCCCGGGACATTCGTACTGGTCAAGCTGAACTCTGCGCCAGCAAGGCCACCTGAAGCTTCTTCATCGTCCCCGATCTTTTTGATGCGAAGTTTTTGCTCTTTCGCCTTTTCGTTCGTATAGGTGATAACGGTATCGCCTTTGATGGAAATCGGCCGTCCGTCTTCAGCATCAACGTCAATATATTCGGATTCCGATAAAGGCGTATTATCCGGTTTTGTCGTCTGCTTGGCTTCCACACTCTTAATGGTATACCCAGGAGCTGGTGTCTCCATGAAAGTCAATTCTGTGCCATAAGGAACATTTACAATTGTTTTCGTTTCACCATGAAGAAGCGCAAAACTGGCATCAGTATCAGACAATGTATAGTCTCCCAAAGCAGTTGCAGTGAAGTCAAAGGTCTTTTGTTCTTCAATCTCTCCATCCACGATCTTCTTTACTGTAACAGTGTAAGTATTAATTTCCCATACAGCGTATACAGTATTCTCCAGCGGATTCCAGTTGTTCTCATCGCTGACTTCAAGATTATCTGCTGCGACCTTCTGCCCAAGCTGGTATATACCAGCCTGAATGAGCTCATCAGCTGTCTTTTCAGAAACAGCCTGTTTGAACGCCTCCGGTGTAATCTTACTGCCATCTTCTCTTTCAAACGCCCAGCCAAGCAGTTTGTATCCTTCCCGCACGAAGGAATCGCCATCTTTCATGAGAAAATCTTTATTAATCGGATAGGATTCTGTTACACTTTCCTGCTGTGCACTATCGTTTGTTACACCGCCGTTTCCGTCAAAGGTTACTGTAGTCACCTTTTCCGTTTCAATATTGAACTTTGCTTTCAGACGAATCTTTTTGATCGTTGCCGTTTGGCCCAGATCATCCGTGATCGTCTCTTCGTAGATAAAGCTGCTCGGAACCTCTGAAGCCGTATCGGCGGGGTTATACATTATATCTGATTCGGATCCATCCGGATTCAAAAGCACCCACCTGTAGAATTCAAACCCTGACGTATATTCTGTAGGCGCTTCTGCCACCTGGAACGTGACATTGTTGTTGGTCAAAGCGTATTTGTTGTCATCAACCGGGATGGTGGTCTGGAGCATTCCGGCCGTATCATATGTGCGGTAAACATCATCTACATCATATTCGACATAGACACTGTTCTCATCAACATCCAGTTCCCACTTGGCATACAACTTCAGAATACCACGAACATTATCATGGCTTCCGTCATTGTCTCCATATTTGCTCCAATCCTCCCCTGACTGATAATTCATGTCAACTCCAGGAGTATTGTTGTTGATCAGCACAGGGAAATGAACTTCCGTGGCAGGATCAAAGTCCGGGGAATAATACCACCCAATCAGTTTATATCCGGGTCTTTTCGCTACAGATGACTTAATATTCGTGTCGTCAACTTGCTCGTTGTAATCAAGACGGAAAGATAGAGCCTGATTGTTTGCAAACTCAACCTCATCATTATGAGTGTTATTCGGTGTAGGAACCAGAACTGTACGAACACGATAAGTATCCCATTTGGCGTAAACGGTAATATCAGAATCCGGCATTTTGGTATTGAAATCGAAGGGAATCTGGCAATCCGGGTCTGAATACCATCCCGCGAAATAATATCCTTCTACACCATTGTCTGGTTCGTAATAATCTGGTCCACCTTCCTCGTAATTGCTGATACTTGAATCGAAATAAACCTCATCAATTATATGTTCGGTTCGTCCAGTAACGTGACTGCCCTGTGAAATAAAGTGAATCTTGTGTTGGTTTCGCGTATATCTGAGATAGATATTCTCATCTGTATACTGAATACTCCCGCTCGTTGTTATCGGCATCCAAGTACCACTTTCATTTAGTACTGTTCCAACCTGATATCCAGATATAGCATATCCTGCAAATGTTTCTGTTGGATACCACGTACTATTCGAGCCAATAGAAGCAGTAGTTAAAAGATAGTCATCTGAATAACTCCATGAGCCATCTTCTGTTTGAACATAAATATATAGCGTATTTCCTGAAGAGTATGTTGTTGAAGTAAACGTAATGGTTGTGTCTGTAAAAGTATTAGGACTATTCCCGTTATATGCTGCAAGTGGATCGTATACTGTAAGCGCTAAAGGGAAAAGATATCCTCCATATGTCCAAACCCTTCCATTTCCAGGATCTGGCCAGTCTGCAAACGAAGAACCATATAGGCCTGAAAAAGACTGAGTTTCAGTACTTTCTGTACGATAATAACGTAATCCATTATTATACGGTTGCTGACTACGAGTGTATCTTGTGCCCGTGTAGATTGTTCGACCATCATATGACCAAACATATTGGCCATATTGAGTATATCTGGTAAGTTGAACATACTCACCATCTACTAATGCATATTGTGTAGAATTATTAGAATTAGACGTTGTTGGAGTATACTGATAATAATTCCATCTGTTGCCCGATCTAACCAATTCCACATATTCACCATTAATAATGCCAAATTGATTACCGGTGTTGTTCGTTGTTTGTGTATATATGTAAACGTCTCTTGTGAAATTATAAGTAATCTCCCTGCGGTCGTAATATACATTCAGGATAGTAGTTCCATTAGCATCCACGGTGGCTGTGGTATCAGAAATATCCGCATTATATATATAATAATAACCATACTCCTGATTTACATTTCCGCCCTTCTGTCTGTCCGCAGTAGTTGTGCTGACGGTCTCGCCAGTTTTTTCTGTTCTACGCTCGCTCGAAATATAATCATAATCCTCTGCCGGATCTGTTCCAGTTGCATCAGCTTTCTGCTTCCAAAAAACCACATAGTAATCCGTATCATCCGCTTCCCACTGAGCATAGAGCGTTGTGTCTGTCGAAAGAGAATCACCAAATAGGTTTACGCTGTTATCCGGCTTATACCACCAGGTTCCTGTTCCATCAGCTTTTGTGTTCCAGCCAGTAAAGGTATACCCTCTCCGAGTGGGATCAGCCGGCTTTGTGGTTGTCGCTTCACTGCCGATCAGAAGCTGAGGAGGCGTATAGGTCGCGCCGCTGCCAGGGCCTCCTGCATTCGCATCAAAAACCAGCCAGTTACGGCCATGCACTTTCAAATACAGATCAACGTGGTGATCAAGATTAATTATTTCTCCCTGCTGATAAATCTGACCTGTAGCAACATCCATCCAGCCCTCGAAAACAATGCCCTCTTCAGGAGTATAGGTATAATCAATCGTCACATTTTTATTGGCTGCATCCTTGCGTACACGCACAACATTGAGCACGGTCGCATTTCCCTCTGCATCCTGATCCATGTAACGCAGGTACCAGGCTTCGTCATAAATCGCGTAGACATTGATCTCTGTGAGTTCTTCTGTCGCACTGTTATATCTGGCAGCTGCCTGCTGATTAAGCTCTTCAATGGTATATATATTCGATGGATTGGTTTCGCTCGGTGAATAAGCCCAACCGATAAATGTCTGGCCATATTCCGGTTCCACACCTGGATCGTAGAGTTCCTGTAAAACATTATCCTGCTTCTTGATATACTCAGAAACAAGAAGATTTGTACCATCGTAAAAATTATACTGAAGACGCTTAGCGGAATCGACAATTGCGTAAATACTAAAACCAGATGTCTCAAAGCTCACAATCTGCCCATCAGTTATGGCCTCTATGGCATCACCTTTCGCACTGCCGTCAGCAAAATGCACCACCTGCGTACTCGCTGCGGCTTCTTCACTGGAATCTTTATCTGCCAGCTCAATGCGCACGTCAACAGTCGTGCCTTCCTTCGGCTGGTACTTTACGCTGTGATCGTCCTTGTCCACGATTTTGATGTCGAACAGCCGGATATACCCCGCGCTGCCTTCTTCCATACCAAGGGCGTTCTCTGTCATGGCAACATAGGTCTCGTACTGTTCGGAGCCGGCGAGGACCTCCGCCACATCGAGCTCGGCATCCGCAGGGATGCCGGTCTCGGGTCCGTAATTCACGTTGATCATGTAGCTCTGCCCGTCGGCGGTGATCACGCGCTTCTCGATGGTGGTGCCGATCAGGACATAGACGGAGAAGTTGTCCGCCTCAAAAGTGACGTCCCGTTCGCCGGTCTCGGTATTCTCGACCTGGGAAGCGGCGCCCTCGTCGTCGACGTGTACCACGACGGTGTCCTCCGACTCGATGACGAGGGAAGATGTCATGGTGACGCGGATCGGGAGCAGCGGCTCGATCTCCTGTCCCTGACTGTCAAAGAAGCAGATATCCACTGCGCAAAGGCTGTTTACTTCCGTTTTCACGGTGTCCGCGGCGGCGTTGAGGATCTCGGCATCATGCACCGGGGCGACAGTCATATAGCTCCAGGCGGGGAAAGCGCCTTCTGGAGCCTCGACATAGACAGCTACTTCGGAGGTCTCGCCGTAGAAGCTCTGCGCGGGCATGCTGACGCCGGTGGGCTCTTCGTCCGCCGTATTATCTGCTTCTGTATTCTCTGTATCCGGCTTCTCCGTGGGCAGCGCCGAAGGCAGTGCTTCCGGTTCTTCCTCCGGTGCTTCTTCCACTGGCGCGTTGGGGTTCTCCGGCAGCTTGCCGTAACCGAAGATTGCGGACTCGTCCGCGTTGTAGATGTAGCTCTCGACCCAGGCATCGCGGTCGCCCTCGATGGTCACAACCACGAGAGCTCCGTTTTCGTCCTCGCCGTAAGCTGTGACAATGCCGCAGTGCTCCGTCTTGCCGTCCTCGTCATCGTCGAAGAAGATCAGGTCGCCGGCTCCGGGTGTGTAGTCCCGGGGGAATGCGAACTTCCCGACCTGGCTGAGGGCGTCGACCCAGAACCCGGTATCCGTGTTCAGCGGGAAGGCCCAGTCGGCCACCTTGGCATACTCGATGCAGAAGGAGGCGAAGGCCGCGTCCCAGGGGATATAGGGAGCGCCGTACTTGGCGCCGTAGCGGGTATAGCCGTGCAGGGTTCCGTCGGCATCGACAATAAAGTTCAAGCCGCTCTCGGTGTAGCCCAGCTGGCTCTCCGCAATCAGAACTACGTCCGCTCCCCAGTGGCCGGTGAGCTCGACATCGGCGAAGCTCTGCGTCCAGTCGGCCGCAGTCTGGACGTCGGCGTTCGGGTCGCTCTCCGGCAGGCTGCCGTCCAGGTATTCAACCTGTTCCTCGGTTCCTGTGTCGCCGACGCTCTCGGCGCTTTCCTCCTCAGTGCTCCGGTCGGAAGTATTCTCCGCCTCCTTGACGGGCTTCCCGCTCTCGGGATTTTCGTTCTCGGGGTTCTCGTTCTCAGGATTATCCGGAGTCTCCGTCTCTGTATTGTCTGTGCCGGCCGCTCCATCGTCAACCGTGGGGCCCTCGGCAGGGGCTTCCTGCATAGCCGGCTCGTCGATGACCTCGGTCTTCTCCTGCGTATCTTCGACCAGTTCTGCGACCTCTTCCTCCGTCATCTCCACCATGGTGAAGCACTCCGGTCCGTGAACATGCACGGTGAGCTCCAGCAGGCCGCAGACAAGAATGCCATTGTCATAGCAGGAGGCGTCATGGGTGTGGAGGACGGGCTGGTGGCAGGTGAGTTCAGTGCCGGTCTCATAGCACTCGTCGCTGTGCTGATGGTCGTCGGATTCGGGGACCGTGCAGGTCAGCGTCCGGTACGTCGTATAACAGCTGTCGCTGTGTTCATGCGCGCTGATTTCCGGAAGCGGACAAATCAGGTTCCGGTCCTCGTCGAAGCAGTCGTCGTTATGGGTATGGATAAAGTACCCGGCATAGCCCTCGCCGTACTGCGGCTGGGTTGTGCAGGTGAGCACCTTCTTCTGATGCGTTTTTGTAATGGCTGTAAGGTGAAAGATCCCCCCGGTGGCGGCGATCACCAGGACGGCAAGGCGCAGGAACACTGCCACCCATTGTGCACGCTTTCTGCGCGCATTCAGGATGGCTGCCGCCTGTTTTGTCATTCTTTCACCCATTGCTTGTCTTTGCTCCTGTTCTTGCGATGGATCATCCCGATCCGGTTACTCTGAGATACTTTTCTGGTTTCTTCAGTGGATGCCGCCGATCGAGTCCAGTGGCCAGATGCGCAACAGCAGTCTGCCGATGACCGCGCCGTTAGAGATACAGCCGACGGACTTATTTCGGCTGTCGATGCTGGTAGCCCGGTGGTCCCCCAGCACAAAACAGGTTCCCTCCGGCACCTGGTAGGGCAGGCGGATGTTGCAGTCGCCAAAGGCTTTCTCCGTCACATACGGCTCGTCCAGCCTCACGTTGTTGACGTAGACGTTGCCGTCCTTGTCAATGTCGACCCAGTCCGTCTCGGTGGCGATCACGCGTTTGATGAGGACCTCATTGTTGTAGTAAAAGCCGATCACGTCACCCGTTTTGTACTTGTGGTTGTTCAGGGCGATCACGATGTCCCCGTCATAGAGCGTTTGCTCCATGGAGACGCCCTTGATGCTGAGTACCGGCACAACCAGAATCACGAGGATCACCGCCGCCGCCGCGACGATCAGCAGCGAATAGGCTGTGCTGCGGGCGGTGGTGCCGCGCCGCTGCCGCTGTCGGATTCGGCTGATTTCCTTCTCCAGCATCTCTATGGAAGGGAACTGTATTTTGGAGACGCCGCGCGTTTTCTTTTCGTCGCTCATTCGGTCTCCAGTGCCTTCCGTTCTTTTGCCGCCATCTTCCGTTCTCCTGCTATGCGCTTCTCTTTTTTCCCCGCGTCACCCGTTTTAGGCGATCTTGCAGTACCGGTTTTCGTAGTCCGATCCGTCCGCCTGGATACAAAAAGGGCATAATACACCTATTATTGAATATAATATATTATGACGAAAATTTCCTTTATGTCAACTTAATTTTTTCTTAAATATTGCTTAAAGGCCGCGAATTTACTGTCAGGTCACATTTGTTTTTCTCTGTTTTTCCTTCACGACCTTGTTTCCGCTCGTCACCGGATTGTGTCATATTACCTTGCTTTGCCTTTCTATACTCGGGTGCATGTCAATATTACTTGCCAAATGTCTCCGGGAGTTGACAGTAGAATAGCAGAAATAGAAGCGGCCGGGCTTGAAACTGGCAGACGCACTTGATGGCAGAGGTGGCAGAAAGTCGATAACGTTTTTGAGAGCCTTGGCAACAGCCAAGGCTCTCAAAGTATTCTCTATTCGCTTATTCTGTGTCCAGGCGCTTTTTTGCAACCAGGACCGCCAGTGCGAGCAACACCCAGGTCCCGCCGATCAAATAGAACATCGTTGTTCCGACGCCGCCGGTCTGCGGGAGTTCATACCCGGTAGAGTTGTAGACTGTGATCTCCCAGACATAGTCTCCGTTTTTATCCTGAATTCTATTGCAAGAAAGTGGAGTGCCATTCAAAGAAGCGTTGATCGTATTGGGACCAGCCGTTGTAATCACCACGGGTCCGGTGAGCATATTATACCCAGGGAGAGGCTCTGTTTCAAACAGGTAATATGAAGTGTTCTCTTCCAGCCCACCCAGCAACAGAATGCCATTGTCATCTGTGCTTTCAGATTTTATCGGTTCTTCGCCTTCTCTTGGTAGGCCTTTATCATCAATTTGCCCAATCTTGTACAATGCGAAGCCTACGCCCTGGAGAACCTTATTCTCAGAAAGCATCTCCAGCTTCTTGATACGCACCGGATCCTTCGGCGTGTTCTTTACCGTGATCTGCATAATTCCTTCGCTGTATTCTACTGTTGCTATGCTTTCTGAAACACTGCCAAATGTCCAGTGTCCGGACTGTGCGGGACGGGTGGCGCTTTGCAGCGTCACCTCTCCCGTATCCGAAATCGTAATTCTGATATCAAAGCCCAGAGAATTATAGCCGGACGGTGTTTCTTCGCGAAGGTAATAGGTCCCTGCCGTCAGGCCACCAGGTGTTTCGGAATTCTTCATAAAGATTCCGGGGATCACACCATCTTCATCTGTCACCAGATTCTCATATCCGCTCATGGGATTATAATCCGGCATCGGATAATCGTGATTGGGGACGCCGTCTACAGTCTCGTACACTTCTTTGTACAATGCGAATGTCACGTCTTTTATCGGCTCGCTTGAATACGCATCCACCTTCACAGCCTTGAGCGTATAATCCTTATTCCGGATCGTGATGGTCGGCATGTTGTCGGCAGTCGGGTCATCTACCTGTGTCACGTAGTAGAGCTCATAGTTGTTTGTGGGATCCTTCACCGATCCAACTATCCGCTCATCATTCACAAAAACACTCGTTTTTCCATCCTCACCTACTACTTTTTTAATCGTAATTGAAGAAATCAGCGTCTGGTAGCCGTAGGGCGCGGAGGTTTCAGTAAGCGTATAGACCTTTTCGTTCTCCAGATAGGAAACCACAATAAGGCCGTCTTCGGTGGAGGTGAAGGTCTTCTTGACTGTTTTACTGTCGTCAGTCAGCACAAACTTTGCCCCGGCAAGCGGGCTTCCAGCGAGATCCGTCTTCACGAATTTGATACCCGGTCTGGAGTTCGATATGGTATCCGTGCGCGAATGAACTTTATTCGCAATGTCTTCCTGCGACAGTTCCTGTCTTTTATAACCGACCGTATAGGAATAGCTTACAGAGTATCCGTGCTCGTTGGATATGCCGCCTACATTGATTGAGTCGTTGGCTTCTTTTTTTGTTGCAGTGACCCCTGAATCAGATGTCCAGGTCACCTTACCGGTATCAGGGTCTACGGTAATATCCCCGGCAGTAATTGCTTCGCCATTCTTCGTCAGCTCCAGTTCGTAAACCTGGTAATTGTTCAATGTCTTGTTCTCAACCAGCTCCGGGAAGAACCAACTGATGGAGGTCGCCGGATGATGAAGCTGACGCACGGAGTCTGAAATCAGTTCTCCGTCCAGATACACGCCAAAGTAGATGTCGTCATGGGAAGCCATGAAAGGCGCATCAGACCAAACCTTGTTTGCAACCAGGCCATATCCGTGCTGGTTATGCACTGAGACAGTTCTGTTTTCATCTGTGGCATCAATCGTCCCGCTGTTGGCCGCAATGCCTGGTACATCGTCTGAATAAGCACCTTCCGTTGTGGTGTACCCAATCAGGTTGTATCCCGAAGGAATTTCATCCCCTCGCTCCTCGATATAGTAGGGTGTTCCACTCATAAGACCGGGGATTTCAACACTGTATCCCGCTTTGATGTTGTCAATCGCACCGCCGGGAGAACTGTAGAAGGTTGCCTGCTCCGCCTCGCTCTTCCACTCGCCCTCTGCCCGCACAGTACTCAGCAGTGAGAAGTCCGATGTCCCGGTGGACACGAATCCGCCATCCTGCCAGATGCAGTATTCGCCGACACTGTTCTTTACATAGTACTTGCCTGTGTTATACACGGCATAGCCGACGCCGTTGACCGTCTTGTCCGTGCCGGAACCGATATAGATTCTGAAACGGAATTCGGTGTTATCCGCATCGCTCTCTGCTCCGCTATGGATTTCCTCGGTCTTATCGAAATCTCGCCACAGGCGCTTTGTCACCGTCAGCGTCTTCTGGGCGCTGTCGGAAACATGATTATTGTAAATGACCTTCTTGCGCCCGGTAACGGTATCTACAGCAATCTGGTAGTCCTTCAGGCTGCCGGAAGCTGCAACGTTTCCTTCAAGCTCCTCCCCGTTCGCCGTCACACGGTCAAATGTGTTGGGGTCGATCCCGCATTCCACGAAGTAGTATTTCGTATCTTCTGCAGGCAGCTGAATTGCCGCAGTTTGTCCTGGGGTCAGGAAGTAAACATGGTTATAAGTCACCCCATCTATCGTATCAGTATTCTTATGGCTAATCGGATCACCGGTACTAACGTCCCGTACCGAGAGATCGTGTCCTTCACTTCCTACCTGGACAAACCGAGCACTCGTCTTATCCTCATACCAGATCTGGAACGGGAATGGCGTGCTGACCGCATCTGTTCCGCTGACTTCTTTTTCCAACTGGACTTCCCCATCTACGTATGGCGCCAGGTTGAAACGCATATGCAGGTTGGAAGCGCCGGCGCCGCGCTCCATGTAGAACATCTTCATCGTGTGGCCGGAATAGTCCTTAAACACCGTCCCGCCGTCTTTGAAAAAGCCATCCAGGTATTCGTTGACCGCTGTATCAGAAGCCCCGGGATTCTCTTCCAGATAAGCTTCTTTATATAGCGCCCTGAGGGTCGTCTTCTTTCCGTTGATGTTGACGTCTCCCGTCCGGAAGTTGACGCTGCCGTCACAGGCGGAGTGAACGCCGCCCAAGTCCAGGACCAGCTTGCCGTCAACATACAGCCAGAAGTCATCGTCTCCGGAAAACTCAAAGATCAGGTCATGTCCCCAGTCATCAAGACCGCTCGCGCTCTGCATAAAGCTGGCTTCCATTTCCATACCGAAGTAATGGTCG
>JAFTGD010000011.1 GCA_017458065.1 Oscillospiraceae bacterium | reverse complement strand
TTTCACAGTGAACCGATCAATCGCTGAGAGCACGTGCTCTTTCATATACAGCTTCATTATTCTGCTCCCCCTCTCGTAATGTTGATCTGTTCCGATTCTTCAGGACATTGCCTGTTTCTTCGCTCTCCTTACATAACCGACGTAGCTGCCAACGACCGTAGCAACGGACATTGTGATAGTGGACGGTGTAACCAGCGCCTGCACAAAAGTCATGTCTTTGGTAAAGCTCAGCAGCAGAGCCAGCAGAATCCACCCGAGGACGCCCTGACCGAGTGATTTGACGAGAATGTTCTTATCCATGATGATTTCCTCCTGTGTTGAGTTGTTTTTCTTTTATGGCCTGAGTATAACACAGGAATCATCACAGAAATGGCACACAAAAAATCCGGGAGAGTACGAACTCCCCCGGTCGCATTCTACCCTTATTCACACCCTTACGCTTATTCCCGCCTTAAACCTGACCTCAAACCCGCCGTCCTCAACCGTCACCTTGTCCACGTACCGGATGACCAGGTCGTTGTCAAACCGCGTGATCACATCCCCGTCCATCAGTCCGTCAGGCAGCTGATGCGCCGTCCGTCTGAAGAAGTCCTCGTACCGTTTGCACTCCGGCGGCCACTCGCGGTCCTTCCGCTCTTTCCCTGCCATCTGATCCAGCAGCTCCAGCAGAAACCGGATCTGCAGCTCCCGCCCCGCGCATTCGGCCCGTTCCAGAACCAGCCCTTTTCTTTCATTCTGGCACCGATCAATCTCGGCTTTCAGGAACTTGATCTCATCCTCATCCCCGTCCGCATCGGCCTGCACCTTCCGCTCCTCCAGCAGGGTCTCCATTTCCAGCGACTGCTCCATCAGAGCGTCGATGCGCTTCAGTTCCCCGGTCTTCATTTCCGCCTGCATGCGGATCAGCTCTTCCCTGTACTCCGGCAGAAGGTTGAAGGCTTCAACGATTGCGTTCTGTGCTTCTTCCTCCGTGACGACCCGGCAACCGCACCGGCTTCTCCTGCTCCCTCTCGCGGAAACCGCCTCTCCGGTCTGGTACCGGCACCGCCATTCCACCAGCTCGCCGCGCTGGACGCGCTTCAATGGTCGATGGCAGTTCGGGCACATCAGTCTCCGGTTCAGCGCCCGCGTTGATCCGAACCGGATCTTGGTGGGATCGTTCTTCAGCGCCCCACGTCTCATCAGCTCGCCCTGCGTCTGGAAGTACAGCTCTTTCGGCACGATGGGCGGATGATGGTCTTCGACGTAGTACTGCGGAAGCTCCCCTTTGTTCTTAACGGTTTTGTGTGTAAGAAAGTCCGGCACGTAGTACTTCTGGAGCAGCATGTCGCCGCAGTACTTTTCATTTTCCAGGATGCTGGAAACCGTTGACGCGTAGTATTGACCCTCGCCGCTGGCCGTCGCGACGCCCTCTCCGTTCAAGTGCTCCGCGATCATGGCCGGGCTGTAGCCTTCGAGAAACTCGCGGAAAATCCGGCGCACCACCTCAGCCTGCTCCGGGTTTATGGCGTACTCCCCGTGTTTTTCCCCAAGCTCAAGGCCTAAGAACTTGGAGGTGTTCAGGCGTCCAACGCCGTTCTGCATCTGATACCAGATGCCCAGCCGGGTGTTCTGGGAAATGGACTGGCTCTCCTGCTGCGCGAGGCTGGACATGATAGTCAGGAGAAGCTCGCCGGTCGTTTCCAGGGTGTTGATTTTTTCCTTCTCGAAAATCACGGGGATTCCGAAATCCTTCAGCTTGCGGATGTACAGAAGACTCTCGAGGGTGTTTCGCGCCCAGCGGCTGATGCTCTTGACGATGATCTGGTCGATGCGGCCCTTCTCGCAGTCCTCGATCATCCGCAGAAACTCAGGTCTTTTCTTCGCCTGAGTCCCGCTGATCGCGTCGTCAGCGTACATCCCGGCGAATTCCCACTCGGGATTGCCTTTGATGAGTTTGGTGTAGTGTTCGATCTGCGCTTCGTAAGAATCCTCCTGCGCGGGATCGGCTGTGCTCACCCTCGCGTATGCCGCGACGCACAGTTTGTCGCGCTGCCGCTGGGGCTCCGGATGGGATGCGGATTTCGTTGCTTTGATCACTTTTACTGCCATGGTCAAATCTCCTTTTCTACCCGCCGGTGCGGGTGTGGTTTTCTACCCGCAGGTGCGGGTTTGTTTTTTTATCGGCTGTATGCATTCGTACAGCCGGGATGCGCTGTCTGCTGATCCGGAGAAGGTGAAGGATGTGAAAACCGGGAGCGTTTTGAACTTGCTCTCATGCTCTCTGCTGTAGTTCCGGCCCCTCTCCAGCGCCCTTGCCTTCGCCTTCTTCATCACTGCGGGCTGGATGAGGCGCGGGTAAAAGTCTGTGCCGAGGTAGGTTTCATTTGTGAGCATGTTCCGGCAGGTGGTTGGCGAGAGATTGATTTCCGCTGTCTTCATCGCTTCCCGGATGGAGTATCCATCAACATAAAAGGCAAAGAACCGCCGGAGCTTTTCGCTCTCTTCCGGGTGCGGGATCGCCGCGCCGTTTTCGATTATGTACCCGTAGGGGATCATGGGTCTCTTCATGCCGCGCACACCTCAGCTTTCAAGCTTTCTCTCAGCTCCAGCCCGCACGTAAAACGGAAGACCGCGCTTTCCCCCGGCGTGACTGACGCCCTCTCAACCAGTTCCTCAAACGCTTCTTCCGGGAAGGCCCCGCTTTTCCAGTGCGCCACAAACTCCTTCAGCCGCTCGGCCTTCACGGTGCTGGTGGAGCAGGTGGCGAGCATCACCTTTTCCCGTCTCAGCGCGTCGTTCTGCTTCAGCAGTTCCATTTTCTTCGCGTGCTCCTCGGGCGTGAAATGGTTCACCAGCGCGATGGCGGTCAGCACATCGGCCTGCAGCTGGTTTTCCTGAAGCTCCGCGTCGATCTCTTTCTGCCGTTCCACCGTCCGCGTCTCCTCGTCCAGGCCGCTGATGAACACATCCAGCACCCTTCTCTTCGGACTCAGCGTCTGGCTGTAGGCCAGCTTGTTCAGGCAGGTGATGAAGGCGTTTTTCACATTCTCCTCAGGCTCCGCGCCGCAGCCGGGACACTCGTAAACATGGTAGCCCTTCCGGCTGGCCCGCTTCATGATCCTGCCGCAGTGTGAGCAGACGAGTTTCCCGGACAGGGCGTGCCGGGTTTTCTGCTTTCCTTTCCGCTCCCTGCGCCTCACGCTCTGCTCCGCCAGCTCAAAGGTCTCCCGGCTGATGATCGGCTCGTGATGGTTTTCATGGTAGAACTGGTCCAGCTCGCCCTTGTTGCGCCGGAACCGGAAGCTCTCATCCACAAAGAATTTTTGAAACAGCGCGTCGCCGATGTAGGCCGGGTTTTTGCAGATGTCTGCGACTGTGGACATGAGCCAGGGCGTGCCTCTCGGCCCCGGAATGCTCCGGGCGTTAAGCTCATCCGCGATGACGGAAAAGCCGTAGCCGCTCAGAACCATGCTGAAGATTTCTCTCACAACTTCGGCCTGCTCTTCATCTATGACCAGGCTTTCGTTTTCCTTCCTGTACCCGTACGGCGCGATGGAGTACCGGAACGTCCCGTCTTCAAACCGTTTCCTGATCGCCCACTTTCCGTTGGCGGAAATTGAATGGCTCTCACTCTCGGCTATGCAGCTGAGAAGTGAGAGCATGAATTCGGACTCCATAGTCCCCGTGTCAATGTTTTCTTTTTCAAACCGGATGGTCACACCCAGAGCCGTCAGGCCCCGGACCATCGCAATGCAGTCGGATGTGTTTCGGGAGAACCGGGAGATTGACTTCGTCAGGATCAGGTTGATCTTCCCCGCCCGGCAGTCCGCCAGCATGCGCTGAAGCTCCGGCCGGCTTTCGGTCTTGGTGGCGCTCAGGCCTTGCTCAAAGTAGATGCCCGCAAGCGTCCATTCCGGGTTCCTTCGGATTACATCTTCCCAGTGCCGGCGCTGCGCGTAGATGGAACCTTCCTGCGCTTCGTCCATGGTAGACACCCGGCAGTATGCGGCGACCTTCAGCTTTTCTCTGGCTTTAGCCTTCGTCGCCGCGATCTTCCGGATCTTCGGAGGCGCGGGCTTTTCTTTTGTTTTGTGTGATGGAGTGGACGGTTTGACGGTCGGCGCAGACATGCCGCGCACGAAGCCGAGATCAAGCCGGTTTTTAGCGTTAACCTGGGTAACTGTAGGCATTCGCAGCCCCTCCTTTCTGTCCCATGTTCGCTCTTTAAGCTGAACTAATCAAGTTAATTCGACGCCGTGGAAGGTAGAAAAGGCGCCTTATTTCGGCGCAAATTCAGGTGGATAAGCACAAAAAAAGCAGCCTCGTCAGGCTGTCCCATATACGAGGAAAAGCCCCGTCCGGGCTGATCCTCTTTGTTTTGTTTTCAGGCTGTGGCCGCCATCCGGGCCGCCTTCTGCGCTTCGTATTTTGCTTTCTGGTAGGCTCTGGCTTTCGCCCTGCGCTCCTCCAGCTTTTCCGGATGTGCCGCGTAGTATTCTTTCTGATAGGCTTTGGCTTTCGCGGCCTTCTCTTCCTTGGTCTGCCGGGGTTTCGGCTCTTTCGGAGGCTGCGCGGCCTTTTTCTTTTCGTACCAGGCTTTGCATTGGGCGCGGTGCTTTTCGCGGTAGTTTTTCGCGTAGTCGCTCTCGACCAGAATGCTGGTGACGTTTCCCCGGCAGTCTTCGTGTTCACCGATGCAGACCAGATTCTTCAATGTGTAATCCCGGTAGATGTTCGTCAACCGGTTCTTGATCGCGCTGGTGTAGTAGGTGCTGAACTTTCCGGTTTTGAAGTTCCCTTTGACGATGATCTCCCATGCGAGGATGTTGCCTTCCTGGATCAGGTCGTCCATGTCGTAGGTCGTCATCTTGTCCCGGTAGGTTTCTGCCTCATGCAGGATGATCGGGCGCAGGTTGCGGAAAAGCTGCTCCAGCGCGTCTTCACTGCCCTCCTCGATGCGGGTGATCAGTTCCTCATTCGTGTACTTTTTCATGTTGAAAACCTCCTGTTTCGGCTCGGCTGGCCTTTTCTTGTGTACATATATGCCTCTGAATGCATGATTTATCAACATAATTCTGAGCCATAATCTGCACAAAGATGATGCCGGAAAACAGGTGGAAATAGACAACAAAAAAGCCCCAGAAGGAGCTCGCAGTATCTTGACAAAAGGTCGAAAATCCGTATAATAAGAAACGAAGAGCAAGACTTTTACGGCTGCTCCTCAAAGCGAAATGATATTAGAGATGTGATTGAAGAATCACGAAAACTCCGTCACTTGCCCGAGTGGCGGATGTTTTTTTCGCCGCGATCCTTCTGGTGGGTTTCCTTGATGATAATAGTCACCGTGTACTTCCGCACGTGGAAAGTGATACGCACGCCTGCACCTCCTTTCGGAGAGTGTAGGAGCAACCGCCCAAGCCTTATCTGCTCTTCGTCCCGGAGCGTATTCTACATGATCACAGGTGTTCTGTCAAGTCGTCAGAAGCGCCGTCCAGGTGTCCGCGCCGATCTCACCGTCGGCCTTCAGTTTCTTCAGGCTCTGGAACGCTTTCACGGCCTTCTCGGTCGTCGGGCCGAACTCGCCATCAGGGTTTTCCCTGCCAGCGATGATCCTGCCGCCGCAGGCATAGCCGTGACGGATCAGGAGAGCCTGCGCGTTCTTCACCGTGTTGCTAACCGCGCCGTTCTTGAGCAGCGGCAGCTTGACAACTGCGGTCTGCGATGCAGGCGCTGTCGGTGTAAGAGGAGGTTCCTCCGCGACAGGCGCGGTGTCGACCTCGCCGTACAGAGGATGGCCATACCCGGCAATCCGGGAACTGCTCTTGTCGTAGGTGAGCTTCTGCACCCGGTCAGAGCTGTTGCCTTCGACCACATCGATGCTGTTTCCCGTCACAGCCACAACAATACCGGTGTGTCCGATCTGCCCGTTGACGTTAAAGAACACCTGGTCGCCGGGCAGGGGATTATGATCATAGCGCCCCTGCATCATATAGTACTGCGCGGAGTAAATGCAGGCAGCGCCGAGGTCTCCGGTCTGACACTGAATGCGCTGGCCTTCCTTTGCGCCGTATGCTTTGAAGAAGCACCAGTCCACAAAGACGTCGCACCAGGCATATCCGTTCTTGTTACCGTTGTAGTATCCGGCGGCTGCAAGGTCTCTGGCATACTTCGTCCAGTTTCCTCCGCCCGCGTTGGCCTGAGGATCATCGAGAGAGGCGTTGGACGCCTTCTCCCGATAAGCGAAATCCGGTGATACACGGAAAAAACCGCGCAAACCGGTTCCGGAGGGTGAACGTTCAAAGTATGTGTTTTCAAAGATCCCCAAAACAGACGCAGCTACATCATTGAGGCTCCCGTCCTCCCGAATGCAATGGTCAATGTCAATCGCACCGATGCCTTCTGATACTCGATAGCCGATGCCGTCATAACCACCCATGGCGTATTCCTTGACTGCGGTACCGAAATCTGAGAATGTGCTGGGATCATCGGTCTTCGCTGGCGTCCCGGTCCAAGGATTATAGGGAACCTTTGTGACCCCCGTCTTCCTTTTCTCCCGCTTCCACAGGCAGAAGGATGCGTTCTGCTTCAGTTCTTGCGGGATGTTTACGAAATTTACCCGTGAAGGATTTTTCTTATCCAATTTTTGATACCTCCTATGATTGTGTTTCTGTTGTTCTGCGTGGCAACGGGAGAGGGGCGCTGGACGCTGTTCTCTTCTGACGCATAATTATTCGCCTTATGCGTCTGCGGTATCTGGACCTGATTTGCCGCCTTTTCCATCTGATACACTTCCGATATTGCACGACGCTTTCTTGCTGTGGCTTTTTGGGCCTTATGCCGATTCGAAGCCGGCCTGCTTTCCGTTTCAATACAGACGGCATATCTCGACGGTCCAGAACGGTATCCGCTCCCAGCGATATACTTTCTCGGATTGAAGCCGAGTTCACCCTCATGCTTGTAATGCCTTTGTTTATTTCTTCTGGGCATGATAACCCTCCTCACAGTCTTGCTTTACAGCCGGGCTTTTACAGCCTCGCTTTCACGGCTGCGATCAGTTTTTCCTGTGTCACATCTTTCGATGCAAGCGCAGCAAGTACGTCCACGTCCACCGTATCCTTGCAGACGATATGATGGATCGTGACGGTGTTGCTTTGCCCTTGCCGCCACAGCCGGGCATTAGTCTGCTGATACAGTTCGAGACTCCATGTCAAACCAAACCAGATCAGGATGTGGCCGCCTTCCTGAATATTCAGCCCGTGGCCTGCGGATGCAGGGTGGATAAGTGCGACGGAGATAGAGCCATTGTTCCAATCTGTGATATCATCGGAGGAGCGGATGTCTCTCGGTTCATAACCGGCTGCAGTCAGATGCTCTATAATGCGTGTCCTGTCATGCTTGAACCAGTAGGCGATCAGCACTGGCTGACCGTTTGCCGCTTCGAGCAGGTCTTCCAGCATCTCCAGTTTCCTGCTGTGGATGACGCGCGGAACCTTCTCCTCGTCATAAACCGCTCCATTGCTCATCTGCAGGAGCTTGTTAGAAAGAGAAGCCGCATTCGCTGCGTCAATATCACCGTTCTCGAGTGGGATGATGAGGTCGGTTTTCAGCTGGTCGTACAGTTTCCGCTCCGGAACCGACATCTCCACTTCATGGTTGACATACACACATTCCGGCATATCCAGATAATCCAGCGCCTTCATGGAAATCGTGATGTCGCTGATTCTGTCATAGATCTGCTCCTCCGCGCCTGGACGCGGTTCATAGGAAAACACAACGCCAGTTGATGGATTCATGCTGCCAGGCTTGAAATAGCTGTCACGGTATCTGCCTATGAACCGGCCTAGCCGCTCACCGCCATCCAGAATGCCGATCTCTGCCCAGAGGTCCATAAGTCCGTTTGACGTCGGTGTTCCTGTCAGGCCTACCCAGCGTCGGACGTAGGGTCTGATCTTCCGCAGATACTTGAACCGCTGAGACTGATAATTCTTAAAGCTTGACAGTTCGTCGATCACAACCATATCAAAGTCCCAGCGGAGCCGGTTCTTTTCGTAATACTCCACCAGCCATTTGACGTTTTCCCGGTTGATGACGTAGATCAGGGCATTTGCATTTATTGCTGCTATTCTCTCCTTCAGTGTTCCGACTACTATTGAGATGTCCAGATCTCTTAAGTGATCCCATCTTTCAATCTCTGATTTCCAAACCGCTGTTACTCGTAAAGGCGCTATCACCAGCACTCTGGAAACCACCAACTCATCAAGAATAAGCAGTGTTGCCTCCGGCGCATTTTTATGCGTCCTTCATTCGTCACCCGGATCGGAGAGGACACTGAACTCCTGATCCGGCACAGCGGCTACATCAACTGCCGGGCGGGGATCATCATCTGGCACCAGCGCCAGTTTTCCCGGCGGTTTCGCGACATACCCACCAAGCAGTTCATTGAATTTCTTTTTTCCCATCATCTTTTCAAATTCCGTCAATGAGATAAGCTGTTGCTTATACACATCGGTGTAGCCGTTGGCGACCGCAGTGTCTACAACCGCCTTTATATCTGTGAACACACGCTTAGACCTGCCTTCGACCACCTTATACCCTGGGATCGGTACGGCATGTGTGATTGCCTCGGATGAAACGAAAGCAAATACAGACTCGATCCAAGAGCTGATGCGATTTAATGTCGGCAGGATCTCTGCCAGTTCCGAAACTGGAATCAGCCCTGGCTGTTTGAAGACTGGCACTTCTGTACTTTCCTGCTGGTCGTCCGAAAACGCTCCAGCGTCAAGGTCAAGAAACTCTTCTTTGCACAGTGCCAGAGCTTCATCGGCACAGGCCTTGCAGACAGGCTTTGCCCGGCAAAATCGGCACCAATCGCCGGGATGCTGTTCCCCCTTGCCTTCGAACGCCAGCCTCGCAATAGGCTTGATGCTCTCACCCCAGGCTTCCAGTTCTTCACGGCTGCATTCAAATGTGCTGATATTGTCCAGTCTCGGCTGGATGATACTCATGCGGACAGTCTTGATCTCATAAATATAGCCGTAAGCCGCCAGGCCCCCGAGTGCATAGAGCATCATCTGGCTGTTGTGATCCGCGTCAACAAATACGCCCTGCCCAGTCTTGAAATCACAGATATGCAGCAGGCCATTGCCTTCCTCATCTTTTCCCACAATCAGCATGTCCGCTGTGCCAAAACCGGAAGGAGCGATATGACTGTAATCCACTCGCTCCTCCACTAGAACCAGGGGTTCGCAGCCATTCCGTTTCATCTCTTCGATGATGGAAATAACGAACTCCGCATACACGTCGGTGATCTGATCGATTTCCTCCGTGTAAAACTCCTCAGACTGAGGACGGGTTACTCTCTCATGCAGGTATTTCCGTACTTTATATTCGCAAACTTCGTGGGCAAACGTGCCCTCGGCGGCATACACGGAGCTTTCATTTGGAAAGCCCTCCTGCAGCCGGACGCTCGGCGGACAGTGAAGCCACTGCTTTGAGCTGGATGCGCTTAACAGCGCGTGTACTTCCGGCATTGCTGTTCTCCATCAGATCGCCGCAACATCCGTCAGGAAAGCCTCGTACTTGGATACAGGCAGTTCACTGACCTTCGCGACACCATAGGTCTTAAGGATCGCTCCGATCTTCTCGTTATTCCCGCGGTTCTGCTTGATCTTTCGGACGATGATTTTTGTGATATCATCTGCCGTGACAGAAGAAACCGGCTCTTCGGTCGGGTGACTGCTTCCTTCATCTGCTGCATCATCAGGATCCTCTGCGCTTCCGGGAGTGACATCTTCACCGGCTTTTTCATCTTTGGTTGCCGTGGTTTCCGGAGCAGTCGTTTCCTCTTTCCGCACAAACCGTTCGACCAGCTCTCCAGCAGTCTCCGGATCCAGGGCTTCCAGCATGGTAAGGATGCCGGAAAAAAGGATGCCGACGCCTTCCGTAAGTTTTGACATTTTTACCGTGACAGCCGCCGGAACCTCGTTCTGTCCTTTTTTATCCTTGTTCATGACTACTCCCCTCCTCAGTTCATCTCCCGGAACGTGATCTCCGGGTGGAAAATCGCATCCAAAAGCCTCTGCTCCGGTATGCGTTTTGAAATGCAGTGGACGATTTTGATGCCCCATTTCTCCGCCTGCTCGATCTCTTTCATCATGCCGTCACTGACAGTTCTTCCGATTACCCAGAGTTCATCGCACTGGGCAAGCCAGCTGAGTCCCAAGAGCATCCCCATCTCACGCTCCACATCATCGCTGTCTTCCATAAAGAGCGTGAAGTACAGGTGCGGTGCGTAGGGAATGCAGCCTTCCCTGATTGCGTACCGGCACGCATTGATGGCTTTTCTGATATTTGCGGAAATCTCCCGCTCACAGTCCTCCGGGTTTTCACAGGTTGCCCTGAACGGGGAGCAGATGAAAACCTTCTTCATCGTTGTCTCTTTTCCCATTGGTATCTTCCTTTCTCTGCGGATAACGGTCCGCAGGCCGTTTTATAAGATTGGCTGCTGTCTTTTTGAAGCCAGCAGCCTTTTCGTGCTTTGAAGGACTCTCTGATCAGGTCCCTCTATTAGTAAGATTTTTCAAAGGGCAAATTATCGGGTTTTTAAACCAGATTTTTCAAATTTTTTTCGAGAGCTGTTTTTGCGTTGCTCAGGCGCTCGTTGAAAGAGGACTGTGAGATTCCCAAAACATCTGCCGCCTCTTCCTGTGTGAGATCATCAAAATAATACGCTCTGACTGCATCGTGCTGCTTTTTGCTGAGCGCAACATCAACTTGAACCTTGATCTGCTCTGCCTGTTCCTTCTTCAACAGCGCCTCCTCCGGAGAATCAAAGTGAGTGCAGCTGACCCAGCGGTAATTGGCTTTTTCTTCCCATTCATCTTCGTCCTCGTCACTCCGAGTTCCGAAGGACTTGGGATGCTCCAGATTCCGTTCGATGCTGTTCTCGCCGGCGATCACAAGAGCGTTGTACCATGGTGCCGGGCCAAGGATATCCTCGCCGATCTCGCTTTTCTGATCCTGATACAGCTTTTCATTTTCACGGAGCTGCCCAAAGAAATAGGTTGTGCTTCCGCAGTCCGGTACCCACAGCACTGTTTTCCGGTCACCGTTGTCATAGACGCTGTAGCCGTTGGCGAAGACTTCAATGCTTCCTCCGCCCAGATCAATTCTGGCGATGCAGGGGACGTTCTCGCGGAGCTGGATCGCTCCGGGCCGCCTCTTTGCTTTGACCAGCATGTCCACGGCGGATTCCTCGTCGGGCTTGATTACATCGTCATAGTCCTCTCCGAAGATTTCACGCATCCGGGTTTCTTTCGCCTCACGCTCTCTCTCCGCCTTCTCAACTTCCGCGGCTTCAATGGTCTCCGATCTGCTGCGCAGGATGGAAAGAAGTTCAGAATACGTGGTTCTCTCGGTGATTGCGCTGGTTGTGTTTTCATTGGCACTGGTGTTCATGATTCGTCCTTTCTGCGGATACTTCCGACAGACGGATGTTCAGGAACACCAGTGCCGCAAACTGAAAAGGGCGCGCAGGCAGAAGGCTGTTCTTACAGTTCTCCCAGCTCCCGGTCACTCATTTTCTGAGTGAGGAGGCGCATGGGATACTGTCTGAACATCCGCTGCCGTACGCGTACCGGCTTTGAGATATTGTTTTTTCATCTTAGGTCTTCACTCATTTTTTGAGTGGCTTCCTTCGATGATTGAATGATATCAGATCGGTTTTCGAGCTTCCATGGCAAAAAACGAGTGAAGCAAAAGCTCGAAATAGTTCTTGGATACATATAAAAAAGGATGAAACCAAAACTTCTGACAAATTTTATGCTATCAGTTCCGCTGCTTTCCCTCATTTTTTCACTCAGATTTTGAGTGAAGCTATTCCAACCCAAGAAAAATTATGTTGCTCCACTGCCTCCGTTCCCGTAGAAAATGAGAAACTCAGATTGTGTGCAACGCAAAATGGGCAAAAAAAATACCGACCACCTGCTTTTACACAAGTGATCGGTAAAGTGTTGTCTATATCAGCCCGCTTTTTTTATTCCGGGATCAAAAGTCTGCCCATAGGATAGCGAGGTGAGCCTGTTGTCTATTAAATATTGATTCGCCGCCTCAATTCCTTCGGCACTTTGAACGCGGAGTATCCTCAGAATCGCTGCCTGTCTCTTATCATCGGGATCCAGTTGCACCCCGGCGATTTTGAACACATGAGAGCTGATCCAGTCGGGAAGTTCCAAAGCAAGGCACAATGCTGCAAGAAAATCCTCGTTCCGATAATCACGCTGGGACTGAAGCCATCTGCCAAGTTTGGCATCATCCATTGACATTATTTCCGCTAGCTTCTCCAGACTAAGTTTTCGTGCCTGGCGCAGCGTCTTTATCATCTCTGCAAACTCTCTCGACAGATCATTAAAAAACGCTTTCTTCGCATCGAACTCGTCCATCTGCCGGGCTCTGTACGGAGCCAGAAAGAAATCTGTCTGAGCGATATAATCCGCATCATAATACAGGCGGCCGTATATGTAGCGCCCTATGCCGACCTGGACATACCTCCGGATAAATCGGAGACAGCATTCGTCAACATGTTTTTCCGCCCAAATGCTGAGAAATGCTTTTCCTCCTCTGTGGATTACGTACCGCGGACTATTCTTCACAAAATGCCCGTCCGCATAAACATACTTGTCCGCATCGAGAAGAGCGTTAAATTCTTTGTCTGTCTTCCTAAGCCGACGCGCCGTCATCGGATCGATCACAAATGTGATCACATCTTCCTTCCACGCTTCGGCATTGAACGCAAACGGTCTGATCAGCTTCTTCTCCACATAATTCAGTGCGCCTTTCGCTTCAACATAGCCGAGCTGTATCATCCTTGCTCTGATACGGAAATTTGGAAGACCCAGATCCTTAGCGAGCCTCTTGCCCGCAATCTCAAATTTCTCTCCGTCATGCCGGCTGTACCTGACCTCCCCCAGCGCCGCTTCTATCAGTCTGCGCGTATGGCTTTCCGGAAGCATCAGCGCATATCCCGCCCTGTTTGCCTGCTTTTCCATGAAGTAGACCGGGTCCTTTAAACACCGTTCGCTTTCATCAATTTCAACTTTCTTCACCTTCCGCAGATCGTCGCTTCTGAGCTGCTGTAAGCGATAGAAAAGATAGTGCTCTTCGTTATGAAAGCACTCGTGAAAGATATTGAACTGGGAATACTCCTGCCGGACAGAATTAGTATTCACAACAATAGTTCCTGCCGGAACCCTCACGGTTTTCAGCGTTTCTCCATCGCCATCAACAACCAGCAGTCCTTCTTCCTCAAAGAAAAGAATACCTTCCACGGAGTTTTTATTTCCAACCGGGACATTCGGGTCGTTGCTGAAGGATCGGTCTTCTTGAACATACACCGGCAGATATTGTACCTTCAGCCCCATTCTGCCGGCCAGCTTCACTGCATCCCGCATAGAAGGATTGAACAGGGCTTCCGGCAGGTATTTCAGCCAAATCTTCTCCGCGAGTTCATCTACCTCTTTGTTCGTGTAATAAGGAACAAGATAGTTGCTCAGTCGTGTATATCCTTCTGCCTGCCGGTCGCTTGAATCCGTCAGCTCCTCAATTTCGCAGGTAAAATCTTCTTCGAATCTGCACCAGAACACAAGATAGCCATTCCAGTCGAGCAGCCCGCAGGCTGTCTCCAGTTTCAGGGAAACCTTAACATCCGTATAGAAATTCTCCCTGTCTATTTTCCAGAAGCTTACATCCTCAAAACTGCACGTGTTTCTGTTAAACCATTTGTTCCGTACTCTTGTGCCGACCAAGTCAGAAAGCCGCCCATTTTTCAGCCAGGTGTTAATAAAGGAAAACATCGGCAGTCTGTAATGATCGAAGAGATGCTTTTTCATGGTCAATGCTTCCGCTACTTCGATTTTCCTGCTTTCCAAGCCCGGAAGAGTACCGGATGGAATCTCTTCTGCCGAGCAATCTTCGACCTCAGGGATCTGGAAAATGCGCTCCTCAATCTGTACGTCGCTCATTTCTTTGTCCTCTCTGCCCAGTCATATTTTCGCCATGCGTCTGCTTAACTGGCTTTTATCTTCCATGCAATTCATCCTCTCGCCTTGCTGTTTCCAATCTGTCCGCCATGACAGAGCGTCACAGTTTAAGTCAGCTGAGAGAATCAATGTGCGTTCATGATACACCATCTTAAATGGTTTGTCAATATCTATTGTTTTGCTTTTGTAGCCATTTTACATAATTTAGTTACATTTCAGAGTCATCACAATATATTTTGTAACTTTTCTTCTTGCAGCACAAGATGTATTCACTACCATTCAAAGAAATTCATAGATATACTGCTTGACAAAGAGTGGATAATGTTCTAAAATATATTTACCATCTTAAATGGCTTTATTCGCTGCTCTGTATCAACCGTTGCAGAAACCGCGGCAAACCGCCAGAGATTATAATATCGGGGATGCCGGAAGGAGGCTCTCATCTTATGAAAGCAAAAGGATACAGTACGATAGCTGGTCTTGAAAAATTGACTCCGGAAGAGATCAAGGCGAGAAATCTGGAAACCTACGGAAACCAGATCCGGAAGTACCGCAAGAAGGCCGGGCTGGCCGTAGAGGAGCTCGCCGACATTCTCCAGATCTCCAAGAGTTCTGTCCGCAACTGGGAATGCGGCCTCACCCGCCCGGATCCTGAGTTTCTCTATAGGATGTTCTCCATCCTGGATGTCGAACCTAATGAGTTCTTCGGTATCGGCGGGATCGGGACAATTCTTACCGATAAGGAACGCGGACTGATAGCGCAGTACCGAACTCTCGATGCACAGGCCCGAGAGGATGTTGAAACTATTGTGGATGCTATGAGTCGTAAGGCTTATATGAGAAAACTCCGGTCAGCGCGCAGTCGTATGAATACAACGATTGACAGAAGCCGTTATGTCGCCGCGGGCACCGGTGAGGACTGGAACGAGAATCCATATTCAGAAACAGTCGTTCTTTACGATGATCCCGCCGTATCGCGCGCCGACGAAATCTTTACAGTTAACGGCGCAAGCATGGAGCCGCAGTATTATGATGGAGACAAGGTGCTTGTAGAGTATTGCACTGATCTGAAAAACGGAGATATCGGCATCTTCTATGTTCCCGGTTTCGGCGGTGTGATCAAGCAGAAGGCATATGACCGCCTCCACTCCCTTAACCCGGACTACGATGATATCTTCCCCTATGAACAGGGAGCTAAGCTGATCGGCCGCGTTGTAGGGAAAATTACAAAGGATATGATTCCCAGTGCGGAAGATGTCAGCCTGTACGCCGAGGCGATGGCCACACTGAAAGAATAAGAAAAACCGGGGAGTTTTTTAGCTCCTCGGTTAATAATCTTATATTCACGCGACTTCACGGTGCTGTTGTTCCGCGCTTAGTACAGCAGAAAGCAGAGTCAGCGTCTCTGTGGGCATCATGGAGATACCTTTGTTTGATCTGCTTGCCAGATGCTTAAACGCATCAGGGATCAGCTCTTCCATTGTACAGTCCAGCGCCTGACACAGATGAATCAGGTTTGGCAGGGTCAGCGATTTCCCATTCTCCATACGATATACTGTGCTGTCATCGCTGCCCATACGCTCTGCGACCTCTTTCCTGGTCAAGGAGAGCTGGCCTCTGATCCCACGAATCTTTTTCCCTACTTCTGCTTCATATTCATTCGTGAAGTATTTTGGCGGAGATTCAGGCCGCTGCCTCACATGTCATCCCCCTCTGCCAAAGACTGCAATTTGCAGTCTCAGCAGTGGGAGGAGTGGGAACTGTCAAAAGCATTTTATCTGATACAGCTGATGTGCCGCCTCTGCCGGCAAACGCATTGCGGCGACGCCACACAGCACGGAATATAACCACAATTTGGCGCTCCAAATAGATGCGGAACTTGATTATTCTCTGCTTTCTCGCTTCCAATTCAGCAGCGATCCTCTCTGTGTCTTCCGCATCCAACCCTCCAAGATAAAGTCCATCGATAATCTTATCGATCTCCATCTCCTCTTGGGTAGCTTTCATGATAGCTTTGCGAATGTTTTCTACTGCTATCATGATGTCTTTGCGTTCACAATGGATTTTCAATTGGTCACCCGCTTTCGATCAGAGTACTTCGGTATTATAACACATATTGGGCATTGATGTAACCCAAAATACATGCGGTTCCTCAGAAAAACGTTGGCTCTGGAGGTGCAGTAAAATGGTCGGAGAAATTGTAAAAATAGTATCCGATCCCGTATCATCTACGCTGACATCGAAGTATATGGTATGAGCAGTTGTCGCCTGCCCTCCAAATTGGGCAGTATCTATCTACGCTTGTTGAATTACTGCCTTTTCGGAACACAAGGAATCATATTAAGGGTAATTTTTGGGACAGGTCAGGAAGTAGAATGTAGTCAAGAAAAACGAAAGGAGAGCAGATTTATGAAGGGTTATTACACAGCTCAGGGTTTCTACGGTTTAGTCGACGACAGGTATGTACTGTTCTCCGACGAGACCGAGTACTACGAGTATCTGGAAGAGGACGCGGCATGAAGGAAATGCTGGTTGAAAGAGCCAGCCTGAGAAAAATGATGAGATACAGCGCAGGAGGCGCAGACAAAATGAGCAACGATTATTATAGAGGATATGCTGCCGGCCGCAATTCCATGCAGCCGGAATGGAACAGTGCGGATATCACTCCGCCCCGTGACGGACACTACTATACGGTGAAAGAAGCCCTGCGCGGTTTCCCCGGGCATCCCATGGGCAGCGTTGTTGTGGACACCACGGAGTATTGGAGAAAAGGCAAATGGAATCAGAACGACAAGTTCTGGAAGGTGCTCTACTGGGCCGTGCCGCCGGTCATGGAACTGCCGGAAGAACTGGAAGCGAGACACAGAATAAACGCGGCGTGAAAGAATTGACCGTTCTCCCCTCCTGTGGTATCCTTCCACTGAGGTGAGCGCCATGTTCGATTCCCTGCTTTCCGTCTATGACAGCATTATTTTCGTAGACACGGAAACCACCGGCTTCAATACTGAGACTGATTACATCACAGAGTTTTCTGCGATAAAAGTAAAAAAGGCACAAGAAACAGGAAACAAGACAGCGGAGGAAGAACGGCTGCGCACGTTTGTGCAGTTGCCGGATGGTGTTTCCATCCCGGAGGCTCTAATCACCATGACTGGGATTACCGATGAGATGTGCCAAACCGGCATTACTCCCGCCGAGCTCTACAGCCGCTTCTCTTCCCTGCATGATGCCCACACACTTATCGTCGCCTATAACGCACAATTTGATGTGTCATTTCTCCTCCGCCTTGAGCGGGAGTATGGTGAGAAAAAGAAGGTGGGTGCGTGTAATTACCTCGACGCGCTCACCATCTACCGCGACCGGGCTGAAGCTCCGCATAAGCTGTGTGATGCAATCTCCCACTATAGGGTTGATGGTGTAAATTCCCACCGCGCCATGGAAGACGCGGAAGCGTTGAGAAATGTTATGGTTGCTATGGTCGCGGAGAAGGACGACCTCATGGGATACATCAACCGTTTCGGTTATAAGCGAAAATACGGGATCAGCGGTGGCAGGATTGAAGGCGTAGAATACTTTGAGCAGCTGGAGTGATAAAAAAAGAGGTGCAAAGCGAATGAAATATAAGCATGCCAACCGGCCTGGCTTTGTCCTTGGATTTATTGACTTTTTCACTGCTGGTTTGTTCTTTGTTTTCTACATGCCGCGCGGTCTGCAGGACGAGTTGGAGGAGATCCTCGGTCACAAGGTTCGCCCGTATTGGCAAGCATATCTCCTTGGTATACCGAACTTTTTCATCTATACCTTGGTGTGGATGGCGAGGATTGCGGAGGAATTGAGATATAAAGCGATAGAGTTGGGCGTAGATGGAAAATTGACGTCTTTCCGTCACATGTTCTGGTGGAATGTGCTTGGGTGTCTGATCTTTGGGCCAATGATTGCCACAGAACGCTTCTTTGGTACACTGAACCGTGTAGAACGGAAATTGAATGAGCAGAGTCGCTGAGTGCGGCCGAATGAAAAAAAGGAGAGCACTCCATGATCAACCTGAATAAACATACCGTTCAAATCGGTGCCGGGGATGTGGATGTTAACGTTCTGTCCTCCCCCGGTGGAAACCCCATCCTTGCCTTCACGCCCGTCGGCGTGAACCCTACGCCATCTAATTCTATCTTCCTCGGCTTCTCCTCCGCTGAGAGCATTGACAATCTTGTCTCCGTTCTAAGGGCTGTAAAGAAGAAATACTATGCCGCCCCTGAACTTTCTCATACCCAGCAATTTCGGATATATACGGAGGATTGAATGCTTCTCGACCGATTGACCAACATCTTCATTTTTATTTATACGGTTTGCGCCGTCATTCTATGTTTTCGTAAAGACGGGAGATGGGACAGGAGTGCGGGGCTTTACTCCCTGCGCTTCTTTACGATTCTGTCTAATCTTTTCGCAGGCATCGCCGCCTTTCTCGTTGCCATCACTCTCCCCCGCTCCCCGTACTGGATCTGGCTCGCCAAGTACATCGCCGCCTCTTCCGTCACAGTTACTTTTCTCACCGTTATGGTATTTCTCGGCCCCGCTCTCGGGTATAAGGCAATGCTCTCCGGCAGAGACTTCTATCTGCATCTCTGCGGTCCGCTTCTTACACTGCTGTCATTTGTTTTTCTGGAACGGTTTTATACACTTCCCTTTTCGACGACGCTTCTCGGCGTTATCCCGGTCATCGTTTATGGCCTTGTATATCTTTTTGAGGTTGTTGTTTGGCAGCGGTGGGACGACTTTTACGGATATAACAAAAACGGCAAATGGCTGGTCAGCATGGCCGCCATGTATGCCGGCAGTTTCCTGGTCTGCGTTATAGTCCGGGCATTGTATAATTGGTGACTCTCAAAAGCTGAACTCGTGTTGATAGAAAAAAGAGAAATACTGCGGTGAATAACTCGAAAACGCCGTTACTATTTTTCACTTTTTGTTTTTTCTCTTTTGTTGCCATTCTCCTATATCTGGGGTATAATCCCCGTCGGCTGTCACAAAATACAGCTTTCCACCGCACCCCTCTCTTGGTGTCAGGATTATAGAGCGGAGGCGGGAAAGAAAACAAAAACTGGAGAATATGGACATGGAAACGGACGCAGTGAAACGCTGGATGGAACGCAGACAGAAAAGCAAAGATAAACCCGATGATGAATTCCTGAACAGGCTGGAAGAGCTGCATATCCCGGTGGAGAGGACAACCTCTCCCCGC
>JAFTGD010000010.1 GCA_017458065.1 Oscillospiraceae bacterium | reverse complement strand
ATACCAGAGGCGAGCTTCGCACCCTGAAATCTTCCGTGAAAATCTTCTGATCTGTAGGTGCAAAAAATTATGCGAAAAAGCGCCCTAAGCCCAAGCATAGCTTAGAGTTTCGCTTTACCCAAGTGGCAAACTCGGGTTATACCAGATCGGATCGTCTGTTCCAAGAGAGGAAGGAAGAATTGATTTTTCCTGTAAATAGTGTTAAAATCCTGTCATATAACAGACCACGGTACTGCTCCGGGAGGATTGCACCATGATTACAAAAATATCCGGCGACGATGTCCACTTCTGGAACACGATTCAGGAGACGATTCCCGGCGGGAAGTCCGGGAGCGGCAGCGAGGAACACGGTCTGACTCTGGAGGATTGGGAGCGCATCGGAGAGGTGAAAACTTTCCCGAAGAACCATAAGCTGATCTCGGCGGATGAGGTTCCCAAGTGCCTGTATATCGTAAAAAAAGGCCTGATCGCCGGGTATGAAGAGCTGGCCAACGGAAATGAGCTTATCTATTACCTCATGGACCGCAACGCTATGTTTATGGAGGCAAATATCCTGCTTTCAAGGCCCGCGATGGTAAACTTCCGGACGCTGGAACCGTCAGAACTCATTTGCGTGAAGAAGGATGCTCTGATAAAGGCTCTGGAAGAAGACCGAAGAGTGTTCTTCTCCATGTTCAGCTCCGTGTCCAACAAGTTTCTCGTGGCGATGGATGAGCTGAGAGGGTCCCGCGGGCACAGCGCCGAATGGATGCTCTGCCACCTGCTGCTGGAATTCTGCGAGCGCTACGGCGTCGCCTATGACGGCAAGGTCCTGATCAGCAAGAGCGTCAGTTTCCAGATGCTGGCGGGGCTTCTCGGGGTCAACAGGGTGACGGCGGTGCGCGCCATGCACAGCCTGAGAGATCTGGGCCTGGTGGAGCGGATCAACGGCTTCCTCTGCGTACGCTCCACGGAGGCGCTGAAGCGGCATCAGGAGCTGCTGGAGGGGTAAAAACAAAGTCCTTCAACAAAAAAGAAAAATATTTTTGAAAAACCGCAGGTGCATTTGCACCTGCGGTTGCTTATGCGCATTGAGTACAGGAGATTGTTTGTGACATAATAAACAGGCAAAGCCGGGAACGCGAGTTCCCGAAAGGAAAATGCGTATCAAATAAAAAGGGTACGATAAAAAGGAGGAAATGATATGGCATTACCTGAATTTGACTACATCGCTGCCAAATCCCTGGAAGAGGCATCCCAACTGATGGTCTCCATGGGCAGCGAGTGCGTCGTCATGTCCGGTGGTACCGATGTGATCCTGCAGATCCCCAAGAACGTGGCAAAAGGAATGAAGACGGTCATCGACCTCAAGACGATCCCCGGTCTCACCAGACTGGACTTCGTGGATGGAGAAGGCCTCTATGTCGGCGCCAATACCAAGCTCTTTGATATCCAGTCCTCTCCCGTGGTGCTGGACAAGATGCCCGCCGTGGCGCAGGCGGCCCATTATGTGGGTTCCAACCAGGTCCGCCGCAAGGGAACGATGGTTGGCAGCATCTGCAATGCCTCTCCCACAGGCGACTGCGGCGCGATCCTGCTTGCGATGAACGCCAAGGTCAAAATCCAGAGTTCAGAAGGGACCCGCGAAGTCGCCATGGACGACTTCTGGCCCGGCTTCAAGAAGATTGCCGCCGATAAGAAAAAAGGCGAACTTGTGACCGAGATCTTCATCCCCGAGCTCAAGTCCGGCGAGGGCTCCGCCTATTTCAAGCATGCGGTCCGCAAAGCCATGGACCTTGCCATCATCGGCGTCGCGGCCTGGGTGAAGATGGACGGCAAAAAAGTTGCCGACTGCCGTATTGCGGTCGCCGGCGGTGATGTGACCATCGTCCGCGGGAAGAAGGCCGAAGAGATGATCATCGGCCGGGAGCTCACGGATGAGCTCATCGAGAAGGTCGCAGAGCAGGCCTCTGCGGAGATGAACCCCAGAAGCAGTCTGCGTGCCTCGGCGGAGTACCGCTATGATATGATCCGCGTTTATACCAAGCGCGCTATCAACAAAGCGGTTGAGACCATGAAGGCCTAAGGAAGGAGGACGAAAGCAATGAAGAAAATCATTCATTTCACGCTCAACGGAGAGCCTGTGGAAGCTCTCGCCCCTGTCAATATGACGATGGTGGACTTCCTCCGCAAGGAGATGCATCTGACCGGCACCAAGCGTGGCTGTGAAGAAGGCGAATGCGGCGCCTGCACGATCCTCCTGGACGGCAGAGCGGTTCCCTCCTGCATCATGCTGGCTATGGAAGCGGACGGACATGAAATCACGACCATTGAGGGCGTGAAGAAGAACGGCGTTCTGCATCCGGTGCAGCAGGAGTTTATGGACAAATGGGCTCTGCAGTGCGGCTTCTGCACTCCGGGCATGATCATGTCCGCCCTGTCCCTTCTGAACGAGAATCCCAACCCCACCGAAGAAGAAATCCGCGACGGCATCGCCGGCAACCTGTGCCGCTGCACCGGTTACGTGAAGATCGTGGAAGCGATCGACTGTGCCGCCAAGAAACTCGCAAAGGCAAAGGAGGCTGAAGCATAATGGCGATTATGTCGAAAGAGTATTACGCTGATATCGAGAGCGTATACAAAAAGCCGGAGGATTATGAGTTGGCCGGTAAGGGCAATGCCTACATCCGCATCGACGCCGAGGCCAAGGTCACCGGTTCTGCTGTTTATACGGACGACGTGGACCTGCCCGGTATGTACTATTGCAAGCTGGTCCATTCTCCCTATGCCCACGCGCTCATCAAGAGCATCGACTTTAGCGAAGCGCTGAAGCTCCCCGGCGTCAAGGGCGTGCTGACGGGCGCCGACTTCCCCGAAGGCCACAACCTCGGCAACCCCGAAGCCTTCAAGGAGCTGGCCGACAAAGAACCGCTCTGCCGCAAGAAGGTCCGCATGGTGGGCGACGAAGTCGCCGCCGTCTGCGCTACGACCGAAGAAATCGCCACCCAGGCTGCGGCTCTGGTGAAGGTGGAGTACGAGGTCCTCGAGCCTGTTCTGGATCCCTTCTACTCCATGCAGCCGGACGCACCTGCCATCCACTATCCCGGCACCAGCAACCTCTCCATCTTCACGACGATGAAGGCCGGCGACCCGGATAAGGTCTTTGCCGAGGCGGATTACACCGACAAGCATTATTACCGAACCCAGCAGATGGTGCACGCGGCCATCGAGCCCCACGGCGCCGTCGCCAAGTACGAGAACAACGAGTGGACCGTCTGGACCACGACCCAGGGCGCCTATGTCAGCCGTTATTGGATCGCATGGGGTCTCGGCGTCCCCGAGAGTCAGGTCCGGGTCATTAAGCCCATGCTGGGCGGCGGCTTCGGCGGCAAGCTGGACGTCTTTGCCCACGAGCTCTGCCCCTGCAAATTTGCCCAGATGACCGGACACCCGGTCAAGTGCATCCTGAAGCGCGACGAGGTCTTCATGTGCACGCGTACCCGCCACCCCATCTCCTTTGAGATCGAGTCGGCCTTTACCAAGGAAGGTAAGCTGCTGGCCAAGCGCTGCAAGCACATCCTGGACGGCGGCGCATACGGCGGCTCCGGTATCGCAGCCAACACCCTGTCCTTGATCTGCGCGACCTTCCCCTATAAGGTTGAGAACATCGATATGACGGCGCGCCGCCCCTATACCAACCATCCCGCCTCCGGCGCCATGCGCGGTTATTCCGCCTGCCAGGTCCACTTTGCCCATGAGATTCACATGGACGAGGTCGCCAATGCCCTCGGCATCGACCCGCTGGAGCTGCGCCGCATGAACGAGATCACCCCGTATTACACCGGACCCACAGGTCTGGAGTTTACAAGCTGCAAGTTTGACGAGTGCATGGTCGCAGTCGCCGACTACATCGACTGGAAACACCGCGACCGCTATCCCATCGGCAGTGGCCAGGGCGTGGGCCTTTCCGGCTCCGGCTTCATGTCCGGCACCGGCTTCCCGGTCCTTGTGACGCCGCATTACTGCTCCTCCTCTACCATCGTCCGTCTGAACCGCGAGGGCTACGCCGTGGTCTTCTCCGGCGCGAATGACATCGGTCAGGGCTGCGATACGGTCATGACCATGATCGTTGCGGAAGAGCTGGGCCTGCGCATGGACGAAGTGAAGCTGGTCCAGTCCGATACCACCGCAACGCCCTGGGATGCCGGTTCCTTCGGCTCCCGCGTCACCTTCCTGGGCGGCAACGCCTGCCGCCGCGCCGTCGGCGACGCCAAGTTCAAGCTGCTCTCCCACTGGGCAGAGGAGTGGGGCTGCAAGCCGCAGGATATCACAATGAAGGACCACCGCGTCTTCATCAAGGGCGACCCCGAGAAGAACATCTCCTACAATGAAGCCTGCTTCGGCTATGAGGAGAAGAACTTCGGCCGCTGCGTCGCGGGCGTCGGTTCCTTCGCGCATGAAGGCGACAAGGACATCTATGTCAAGAACGTCGGCAACTACGCCACCGCGTATTCCTTCTCCGCCTCCGCAGCCAAGGTCACCGTCGACATGGAGACCGGCGCGGTCACGCTGGACGACTTCGCTTTCGGCCACGACTGCGGCCGCCCGCTGAATATCCGCGCAGTGGAAGGCCAGATCGAAGGCTCGGTCCTGCTGGGCTTTGGCTTTACCTGCTATGAGGAATGCGTCTATGACAAGGACGGCAAGCATCTGAATCCGTCCTTCCGCGACTACCACTTCCCGACGGCGCTGGATATGCCGAAAATCAAGACCTTTGTCTGCTCCGAGTACGATCCGGAAGGCCCCATGGGAGCAAAGGAAGCCGGCGAAGGCTCCACTGCGCCTGTCGGCTCCGCCATCGGCAACGCCATCAACTATGCAACCGGCCTCACGCTGAAAGAGCTGCCCATCACACCGGAGAAGCTGTGGCGCGCGCTCCGAGAGCATGAGAAGACCGGCAAGACCGTTTTCGGCGCAGAGGATCTGCCCGAGAAGTTTGCCAACATGCCACCGCTGCCCGCCCGTGACTGATTGTCCCCGGCACAGCCCGGCAAGCAACTGACAGAACCAAAGCGCAGGGGAACCGCATTCAGGAAGCGGTTCCCCTGCACCCCAAGCCGGTACGGCTCTCCTCCGGGCACAGAGAAACGCTGCGCCCGGAGGAGAACCGTGCGGGAGACAGCAGGAGGTGAATGAGGATGCCCGGGACAAACGAATGGGACATCAGCGCGGCGCAGCTGCGCAAAACCCACGGTTTTGCAGCCCGGACCGACTATCACCGGGACACGGAACAGGCGAACGCTGCGGCGGAGCTTGCCCGTGAGATCCTGAAGCTCTCACGCAATACGCTGCTCATCCATCTTCGCTTTCTGGAATCCGCCCTGGTCCGCTTTGTACCGGGGGATGAGAATGTCACCCCGGAGATCGCAACGGACGGGCAGTTTCTGTACTACAACTCCCTGCATATCTGCCGCAGCTTCCGCCAGGCGAGGGAGATCGTTGCGAGGGATTATCTTCATCTCACACTGCACTGCATTTTCCGGCATCTTTTTGTAGGCAGGAAGATCAACACGGAGATCTGGGATCTTGCCTGCGATATTGCGGTGGAGCACGTCATCAGCGAGCTGAATATCAAGTCGCTCTACTGCGAGCGGCAGGAAAAACAGCACTGGCTGATCCGAAAGCTCAAAGAGGAGCTGCCCCGTCTCACTGCTGAGAGGATCTACCGCTGGCTGCTGGAACAGGATCTCCCTCCGCAGGAGGTTTCCCGCATCCGCTCCTATTTCTATGCCGACGACCACAGCATCTGGTACAAGGCGCCTGAGGCCGTCGGGGGAGGGAACGATGCCGAACGCGGCGACGACCCGAAGGACGCGGACGGTAACCCGGAGCCCGGAGACACGGAGGGGACGGATAGCCTGAATCCGGAGAATGCCGAAGAGGAGGACGGGGAAGAGCAGACCGCCTCCGGAGGCAGAGCCACCGGCGAGACGCGGGACAGCGGCGACAGCGGCGAGGGGATGGTCGGGGACAAAAACGACCGCCCCGGAGAGAAAAAAGCCATGTCTCCCCAGGAGACCGAACAGATGTGGAAAGACATCAGCGAGCGCATCCAGGTCGACCTGGATACGGCGTCCTCATCCTTCGGTGAGAACGCAGGCGATTTTGTGGCCGCACTGGAGGAGGTCAACCGCGAGAAGGTGGACTACGCGGCCTTTCTGCGCCGCTTTGCCGTCCTGGGTGAGAACCTGCAGGTCAACGACGATGAGTTTGACTATATTTTCTACACCTACGGTCTGAAGCTTTATGACCGGATGCCGCTGATCGAGCCGCTGGAATACAAAGAGGTCCAGAGAGTGCGGGAATTTGTCATCGCGCTGGACACTTCGGAATCGGTGGCGGGTGAACTGATCCAGACCTTTGTAACCAAGACCTGGAACATCCTCAAGCAGACGGAAAACTTTTTCACCACGGTGAACGTCCATATCCTGCAGTGCGGAGCCCGGGTGGAAGAAGACGCGAAGATCACAAACCAGGACGAGTTTGACGCCTATATGCGGCGCATGGTGCTGCGGGGCTTCGGCGGGACGGATTTTCGCCCGGTGTTCGACCATGTGGCCGCGCTGCTGCGCCAGCACGAATTTACAAACCTGAAAGGCCTGATCTACTTTACTGACGGTTACGGCACGTTCCCGCCGATGCCGCCCAAGTATGAGGCTGCCTTTGTCTTTGTTGACAATGGCCGGGAACTGCCGGATATCCCGCCTTGGGCAATTAAAATCCGGATGACCCAGACGGACATTGAGAACCTGTCTGACAGATGAACAAGGATATGACGGACGATTTTGAAATTGAAAACGGCAGGCTCCTGAAGTACCGGGGACACAGCCCCTGGCCGGAGATCCCGGAAGAGGTCACCGCGATCGGAGAAGGCGCCTTTCGGGATTGCCGGGATGTGGAAGAACTGATTCTTCCTCCAAACCTGGAACGGATCGAGAGCGAAGCCTTTCAGTGGTGCGCCAACCTGAAGAAGGTCTCCGCGCCGGAGAGCCTGTGCCTGATCGGACCGGATGCCTTTGCAGGCACGCCTTTTTACCGGTACTACAACGAAAACGAGACCGAGTGGAAGGAGGATTTCCTCTTTCTGGGAAGGGTCCTCTTCAAAGCCAGGCGCAACATCCGCGTTGCCGATATCCCGGAGGGGACCCTGTCCATTGCAGCGGACGCCTTCAATGAGCGCGTTCTGCTGCGGGAGCTGAAAATCCCGGAGAGCGTGGCGGATATCGGGTGGAGAGCCTTTTCCGACTGTTCCGCCCTCACCGCGGCGCACATCCCGGCGGGGGTCCGGCGGATCGGCTGGCACTGCTTCAAGGGCTGCGCGAGACTGAACGAAGCGAAATTTGAAGAGGGCGTGGAGGAGATCGAGAACGGCATTTTTGCAAACTGCCGCTCCCTGAGGCAGGTCCGCTTCCCGGACAGCCTGAGAAAGTTTCCCGGCTGGGCTTTCTTCGGCAGCAACAACATCGAGACCGTGACCATCGGGGACAAGGCCGTCATGATCGGCGAGCGGGCTTTCTCCGGCTGCGAAAACCTCCGGAAGGTCGAATTCCCGAGCCGACTGGAAAAGATCGGTGTGGACGCCTTTTACAGCTGCATTTCCCTGGAGGAGGCAAAGCTCCCGGATGGCCTCACAACGCTGGAAAACCGGGCCTTTGCCGGAGCCAGGACCCTACGGCAGGCGGACCTGCCTCAAAGTCTGCGCACAATGGGAGAGAGCGTCTTCTCCGGCTGCAGGCTGCTCCGGCAGATGAAGGTGCCCGGCACCGTCGGAACGCTCCCGGACGACAGCTTCTTTGGCTGCGATGGACTGGAAGAACTCACTCTGGAAGAGGGCCTCGTCTCTCTCGGGAGAAGGGCGCTGGGCGACTGCAGAAGCCTGAAGCGCCTCCGCCTGCCGGAGAGTCTCACCGTGCTCGGCGATCGGGCGCTGAAGAACTGCCTGGCGCTGGAGGAGCTCAAGCTCTCGCCGATGACGGAGCGCATCGGCAGGGAAGCCTTTGCCGGGTGCAGGTCGCTCCGGACGCTGACTGTTCCGGAGAACGTGACAGTAATCGGCGCGGGGGCCTTTGACGGATGTGCGGGCCTCGCCGACGCAGAGGGCTATGTGATCCTGGACGGAGTCTGCTACGGCTGCATCGAGCCGAGGACTGATATCCGTGTTCCGCGGTCTGCCCGTGCCGTCGCATCGGGCGCTTTTGCAGATAAGCCGCAGATCCTGTTCCTGACGGTGCCGGATACGGTGGAAGCAATTGGCGAGAAGGCCTTTGCAGGCTGCCGGGGAATGAAGGAACTCCGTCTTCCCGAAGGAATCCGCACGCTGGGCGGCAACCCGCTCCGGGACTGTGACAGTCTCGAATCCATCATAGCGCCGGGCATGCTTCCGGAACAGTTTGAGACGGAGAAGGAACGGGTCTCGGCGGTGATCGGCTACTGCCGCCGGGCGGACAGCTATACGCCGGAAAAAGCGGCAGCCTATGAGGACTGGATGCGCGGGAACACCGTCCGGATTCTGGAAGCCTGCATTGATCGGAATATGCCGGATGCGGTCCGCTACTTTACGGCGAAGCGGCTGATCGGTCAGGAGGAGCACGCCAGCGTGCTGGAGAAGGCGCAGCGGTCCCGCGCGATGGAGATTGTCGCCCTGCTGCTGGACTACCGCGGCAGCGGGCTGGAGAATGAGGATATTTTCGAAAAATATGACATATAGCGACAGAGGGGAAGTAACGCTGTGAACATCGCAGAGGCAAAGGAGCAGATCAAATCCGCAATGCGGGCGTATTTCACCAAGGACGAGTTCGGCGCCTACCGCATTCCCATTGAGAAGCAGAGACCGGTTTTCATGATCGGCCCGCCGGGGATCGGCAAGACGGCCATCATGGAGCAGATTGCCTCAGAGCTTGGGGTCGGCCTGGTGTCCTATTCGATGACGCACCATACGCGCCAGAGCGCCCTGGGTCTTCCGTACATCACGGAGAAGGAATACGGCGGCAGGAGCTATCAGGTGTCGGAATACACCATGAGTGAGATCATTGGCGCCATCTATGACCTGATGCGGGAAACCGGACTGAAGGAAGGAATCCTCTTTCTGGATGAGATCAACTGCGTCTCCGAGACGCTGGCGCCTTGCATGCTGCAGTTTCTGCAGTACAAGGTCTTCGGCCAGCACAGGGTTCCTTCCGGTTGGATCCTGGTGACGGCGGGCAACCCGCCGGAATACAACAAGTCGGTCCGGGACTTCGACGTGGTGACCTGGGACCGTCTCAAGCGCATTGACATTGAGCCGGATTACGAGGTCTGGAAGGAATATGCCTATCGCAAGGGGGTACACGCCTCGGTTATGACCTACCTCGCGGCGAGGAAAAAAGACTTCTACAAGGTGGAGAACGCCGTTGACGGCAAGCGCTTCGTCACAGCGCGCGGCTGGGACGACCTCAGCGAGATGATCCATCTCTATGAGGAAAACGGGCTTGACGTCGATGAGAAGCTCATCGTCCAGTATCTCCAGGACCCGAGGATCGCCAAGGATTTTGCCATCTATTACGACCTGTTCAACAAATACCGCAGCGACTATCAGGTGGAGCAGATCCTGGACGGGACGGTCAGTGAGAGCATCGTCCTCCGCGCCGGAAGGGCCGGGATGGACGAGCGGCTGAGCCTGCTGGGGCTGCTATTTGACGGCGTGACGGCAAGGCTGCGCGCAGTGTGCGAACAGGAGAATGTCTTGGACCTCACAACGGGAGAGCTCCGGGGAGTGAAGAAGGAGCTGGGCGAGGGGAGAACCGATGTCCTGCGTCTGCTGGAAGAACATGTCGCACGGCAGGAAGAGAAGCTCTCCGCCGGCCAGCGGGCAGCCTCCGTCTCGCCGCAGGCACAGCGCGAGGTCAAGCGCATGCTCCGCATGATGGATAACTTCCGCGCGCTGCTGATGAAAGAGGGCCGCACGGAAGGCGAAGGCGCTTTCCAGCTGGTGCGGGAGGCCTTTGGGAAGCAGGTGGCGGATCTCAAAGCGCAGGCGGCTGCGGGTTCCAGGGCGCTGGAGAACGCCTTCAGCTTCTGCGAGGAGGCCTTCGCCGACGGGGACGAGGTGCTGCTTTTTGTGACGGAGCTCACGGTGAACTATTACAGCGCGCGCTTCATCGGGCATTACGGCTGTGACAAGTATTATCTGCACAACAAGGAACTGCAGTTTCAGGAGCGCCAGCAGGAGATCCTGAAGCGCATCGACGAGATGGACTGGAACGTATAAGGGAGGAGAAGAGCCATGAACGGAAAACAGAGCGCATACAGCGATTATCTGAACGCGGCGGAAGGGAAGAGCCCCGCAGAGCTGGCGGCGCTGCAGAAGGAGATGCTTCTTCCGGTGATTGAAGAGGAGAAGGCGGCCTTCATCCGGGCGGAATACGGCCGACTGCAGCGCATCATCGGCGCGGCATACAACGAGGGCGGCGAGCTGCACTTTTTCCATCCGCTGCCGGAGAACCGACGCGGAGGCGACGACACCGTCTACGGAGACCCGGAGGAGCTGACGCTGGCGGAGCTTGCGATGCTGCCGCATCTGGTCCATGTGGTGCCGCGGCTGGGGACAGAGAGCACGATCCCGCTGATCCAGTATTACCCGGAGGACAAGTTCCGCATGCAGCTGCTGGCGAGACTGTTTGACGGGATCTCCATCGGAGTCCCCTGCGCCGGGAGCGATGTCAAAACGCTGCTGAACGGACACCGGGAATATATGAGTTTTAAGACCGGCAACGAAGTCGTTGTCATCATGTGAGGAGGGCATGATGGAAAAGCTGAACACTGCGGTCGATGAAGAGATGCCGGCGCGGGTAAAGAAATATGTCAGCGCCGGACTGCAAAATTCTGCCTGCAGCGAAGAGGGCAGGGCGGACATCCTCGCGTCCCTGGACGAGATGCTGCCGGGACTGCTGAAGGCCGACGGCGGCGTTGGGAGCCTGATCGTAAGCGTTGAAAACACCGCCTCGGGGAGCGCCGTGCAGATGATGCACGCGGGACCGATCTACAATCCCTGTCCAAGCGGGGAGGAGAGTTTTACACGTTCCCATATGGACGAGATTTCCTTTGAATTCAAATACGGCCGCAATGTGCTGACCGTTTTTCGAAGAGCGAATACCAATAATAACTGATGAGGTGAAAGAAATGAAGAGCATCGAAATCCGCAATCACAGCCTGAGAGCCGGCAGCAGGATCGCTGTCATCCGGGAACACCGTCTTGAGGACGTCATTGCCAAGGCAGAAGAACTGGCAAAGGATGCGTCAGTCGACGCCGTCGAATGGCGCGTTGACGAGTACGAGGACGTTTTCGAAATCCGTTTTGTGAAGATGCCGGAGGCCATTGCGGCAGTCCGGAAAGCGCTGGGCGACAAGATCCTGATGTACACCTTCCGGGACAAGAGAATCGGAGGAGCGCATCCCACCACCTGCATGTATCACAGCAGACTGAACAACCTGGCCATTGATTCCGGCGCCGGCGATCTCATCACCGTGGAATGGTATGACGAGTTGGACGCGGCTCAGTCCAACGTAGAACATGCGCATGCCGGAAACAAGCTGGTCGTCGCTTCCTGGTGCACGGAAGAGGGCTTCTGCGAGGGCTGTGTGGAAAAGAAGCTGACCTCTATGCTGGAGAGCGGGGCTGAGGTCCTCGAATACGGTGCGCTCTGCAGGGATGATGAGGCAAAAGCCGCCCTGAAAGCGGGCGTCGAGGCTTTTAAGGCAAAGCACCCGGACGTCCTTGTGATCGCCTCCGCCAAGTGCGAATGCGGAAAGGAAGAAAAGCTCGTCTGCTGATCAGACATCGGCCGAAACAGAATCAAACAAAAACAATGCTGTACCATACAGGGAACAAGCGCGCGGCCCCGGAGACCGCGCGGCAGGTTCCGGGGAGGGCATTCACTCCCATATCCTTGTACCTCGAATGCGAATTGTAAAATTGGAGGGAAATTGATATGAAGAAGTATTCCAAATTTGACGTGATCCTGAATCTGTGGATCTCGTTCGTCATCAACGTCGTCCTCAGCATCGTGCTGCCCGCGCTGGTCGGCATGCTGAGCTTCGGCACATTCATCAAAGGCTTTCTGATTGCCTTTACCGTCAGCACGATCCTGGTGTTCCTGATCCCGGTTGTCAACTGGGGCGGCAAATTTGCCTCTCTCTTCGGCCTGAAGCCCGGCACGCCGCTCTTCACGGTTGTCTCCACAATTGTACTGGCGCTGTTTCTCGGGACGATCATGACCCTGCTGATGACGGCGGTAAACGCAGGCATCGGCCCCCACTATTTCAGAGCCTGGTGGTCCTGCTATCCGGTCGCGCTGCTGACGGTCTATCTGTCCGCGCTGGTTGGGATCTTCACGGGCATCCCCCTGACAAAAGCGATTGTCGGCGCAGGGAAACCATGATATAATCGCAAATGGCATCAGCGGTGCTGATGCCATTTTTCAAGGAGGTTTCGAGATGATCATACTTGCTTCCCATACGGAGAACGGAGTCCATACGGTGGAGATCCGCATCGAACCGCAGGAGTTCTGGAAAGCGCTGGAAGAAGCCTATATTGAGAACACGGACAAAATTGTTGTGCCCGGCTATGCGGCGGGGCTTGCACCCAGAGCGGAGATTGAAAAGCTCTACGGTGAAACGGCGCTTTTCGATGAAGCGCTGGATCTCTGCGTCCCGAAGCTCTACGGCCAATACCTTTCTGAGCACGGGATCCGTCCGGTGGGCCGTCCGCAGCTGACTTCCGTCACCTGGATGGAAGGGGGCGGGGCAAGGTTCACCGTCCGCTGTGATGTGTACCCGGAGGTGAAGCTTGGCGCGTATCAGGGTGTGGAAGTAAAAGCCTCCTGCGAGGATAAAGAGATGTTCACCGCGGAAGCGTTGCTCGCGGCCTGCCGCAATATGGAAGCGGAAGTGCCTCAGGCCATGGTCAGCCAGAAACTGGAAGCCATGCTGGCGCGGGAGAAGATGAAGATCGGCCAGGATGCCATCTACCATCTGCTGGCGGATTTCACCGCGGTTCTGGAGGAGGCCTATAAAGAGACGGACGTCTACCGGCCGAAAGCTCAGGTCCAGGCAGAGGCGCTGGATGTCATGCTGCAGACCGTATCCGGGGACAACAAGGAGCTGTCTCAGGATAAGTTCCACGAATTGATCCGCGAGCTGGTGGAACACTACCGCATCGTCCCTCGCAGCTTCGATGAAACCATTGACCGGTTGATTGCCGAGCGCGGCGAGAAAAAACGCGCTATGACGGATGATGAGAAGATCGAAGAGGCCTTTGAGGCGTATCTCGGCTCCGTGGAACAGACAGTGGGCCTCTGGAAGGAGAACAACACCGAGCGGGCGAGAGACGCGGCACGGTTTGACCTGTTGCTGAACGCGGTGGCGGAGCAGGAACAGCTCACTTTCAGCGAGGCGGAGCTGATGCAGGTGTACCAGGACATCGCCGATGAGACCGGCCTTGAACTGGAAGAGGTTATGGCTCAGGTAGAGGAACAGCCCATCCGCGAACAGCTTCTGCGGGACAAGGCCAGGGCCTTTATCGTGGAGCATGCAAAGGAGCCGACAGTATGAAAACCGTAGTACTCTTTGGCGCGGGACAGTTCGGGGCGATGATTTCCCGGCTGATCGGAACGGGGTATGCCATCTCCTGTTTCGCGGATAACTATGAGGCAAAATGGGGCACGATGCTCGCCGGGATCCCCGTGGTCTCGCCGAAGGAGAGTCTGCTCTTTGATCCGGACTGCTTCTGCCTCTGTGTGCTGGATGCTGAAAGAGCAGGGCAGATGGAACGGCAGATCCGTGAACTGGGCTTTGACGGACCGATTCTGCGGCCGGATGCCCTGAAGACCTTTGATGCGCGTGTGGCTACCATGCGCCTGCTGGCGGAGCAGATCCGTGAGGAGAAGATCCCCGGCGATGTGGCGGAGCTCGGCGTATTTCGGGGCGACTTTGCCGTGCTTATCAACGCGGCGTTCCCGGATCGGACCATTCATCTGTTTGATACCTTCGAGGGCTTCCCGGCAAAGGATGTGGAGATTGAGCAGGCACAGGGCTTTTCCAAAGCGAAGACAGGGGACTTTGCCGAGACGGCCAAGGACATTGTCGACAAGCGCCTGCTCTATCGGGATCGGGCCGTGTTCCACAAGGGATACTTCCCGGCGACCTTCCGCAGCTGCATGGAGAAGACCTTTGCTTTCGTCTCGGTCGACGCGGACCTGTACGCACCCACGGCGGCTGCGCTGCCCCTTTTCTGGGATCGCCTGTCCCCCGGCGGCGTGCTGCTGGTCCACGATGTGAACAGCACGCAGTATACCGGCGCTGGTAAGGCCGTGCGGGAATTCTGCAGGGAGAAGGGGATCCTCCCGATGCCGGTCTGCGATCTCCACGGCAGCGTGGTCCTGCGAAAGCCGTGGCGGGGATGAACCGGAAAGAACGCGGCAACCTGACCGTCGGGGATCCGGGCAGGAAGCTGCTGGGCTTTGCCCTGCCGATCATCCTGATCAACTTCCTGCAGGCGGTCTACAACGTGGCGGATATGGTGATCCTCGGCCACTTTGCCGGAGCGGACGGCATGAGCGCTGTGAGCATCGGAGGGCAGGTGACGACAGTCGTGCTGGTGGTGGCGGTTGCCATCGCAAACGGCGGCGCCGCCATGACCGGGCAAAGCTTTGGCCGGGGTGAGCATGACGTCATCCGGAGCTTGCTCGGGACCATGTACAGCCTGATCCTTCTGATCGCGCTGTGCCTCACTTTGCTGGTGCTCCTGTTCTGCAGACCGATTCTCGTTTTCCTGAACACGCCGGCGGAAAGCTTTTCCGGAGCGGCGGTCTATCTCTGCATCTGCATGTCCGGAACGGTTTTCGTCTACACCTATAACTGTTTTTACGCTGTGCTGCGGGGCATCGGCGACAGCGTGACGCCACTGCGCATTGTCACCTGCACCATGCTGATGAACATTGTGCTGGATCTGCTTTTTGTGGCAGTGCTCCGCACCGGAGCGGCCGGGGCAGCGGCTGCAACGATCCTGAGCCAGGCGGCAAGCGCCTTGCTGATCTGCAGAGCCGTCTGCCATGCGGGCTATTACCGCTTTGAGAGGAAGGCCTTCGGCTTCGACCGGGAGAAGCTGCGTCGCCTGATGAAAATCAGCACCCCGCAGGTGATCCAGATGGTGCTGACCAATACGAGTTTTCTGCTGGTAGGCGGACTTGTGAACCGTTTTGGGGTCTATCATTCCGCGGCCGCGGGAGCCGTCTCCAAGCTCTGGAATTTCACCGTGCTGGCAGGGCAGGCCATGATGACGGCCATGATCAGCATGTGTGCCCAGAACTACGCGAGGCGGGAATACGGAAGAATCCTGAAAGCGCTCGGCGCCGGGATCGGGCTGGTCTCGGGGATCGCTGCGGTGATCACCCTCCTGTGCGAGCTGTGGCCGGCCCAGATGCTCGGCCTCTTCACGGACGACCGGCAGGTTGTGGAGACGGGAATCCGCTATCTGAGGTGGTTTGCGATCGGGTTTGTCGTCGAGAACATCATGTTCTGCCTTTTCGGTACACTGACCGGCGCGGGGCATACGATTGTCCCTATGTGCTGCGCCATTATTACGGCCTACTTGGTCCGGTATCTGTTTGCCTTTATACTGAGCCGGTATACGCCGCTCGGCTTTGAGGGAATTGCCGCCGCCTACAGCGCGGCGCCCTTTGTGAGCGCTGCGATCTGCAGCGTTTATATCGCGAGCGGACGCTGGAAGCAGAGCCGGGTATAGCGAAGAGAATTGTGCCTGCAGGAATACAGGGTCAGAAAACAGAAGACACAGAAGCGGAATCGTCGTTCCAGTTCTGTGTCTTCTTTCTCTTATACGCTTTCGGATTCTCGGGCCTGCGGGTGATCGGGCTGATGGCCCAGGTCTCGCGCCGCTGCGCATCCAGTTCTCTCCGCTTCTTCTTGGAGAGCTTCTCGTACGGGACAAACTTATCCATCTGCATCACCTTCCGTTTTTGTATTGCAGGGACATTATACAGGAAAACGGAAGGTGATGCAAGGCTCCGGCGGGAGGATTCAGAATCTTTAAGAATACATTATGAAATAGTAGAAACTGGTGTATTCTTATGCTTAAAGATGCTTGTTGATTATTTTCCGCGATTGCGTATAATAAAAGCAGGAAATCCCTACTTCCATGCTTTTGAAATCGGAGGTATAAGAAAATATGGCAAATACAGCATTTGTAAATGATGCACGGGTCATGGCAAAAGGTCAGGTCACAATACCCAAAAACGTACGAACAGCGTTAGGAGTTGAGAGTGGTGATCGCGTTACCTTTATTGTAGATGGCAATAACGTGCGTGTAGTCAACTCGGCAGGCTATGCCTTAATGCGTTTTCAGGAGCAAATGGGAGGTAAAGACGAGAAAGCCCATCTGTTCTCTGAAGAAGATGTTGCAAATTGGATTACACAATCCCGTCGTGAGGATACAAGAATGCTTTAAACGAGTATCTCGCGTTTGAAATTGATGGGCAAATGCGACTCGGAAAAAACAGAGAGATTCTGATGCGAATGTGGTTTTATGAGGATGAGAGATTCTCGCAGTTTCGTGCTACCGGCGGATCAATGGGACAAATCCCACCGTCAGAAAGCGGCGAGATCACGAGGTGAAATGAATTTGCAGATACGAAAGCTCAGAGATGATGAAACTGAACTACTAAAAGACTTTTTGTATGAAGCGATCTTCATTCCTGAAGGTATGGAACCGCCTGATAGATCGATCATAGAGCGGCCAGAGCTTTCTTTGTACTATGAGGGCTTTGGAGACGGAGCAGCGGACAACTGCCTCGTGGCAGAAGTGGACGGCAAGGTGGTCGGCGCTGTCTGGACAAGGATCATGAACGACTATGGTCATGTAGACGATGGTATTCCATCCTTTGCCATCGCGCTGTATAAGGATTATCGAGGGAAAGGCATCGGAACAGCTTTGATGAGAGAAATGCTGGACGTGCTCAGAGCGCAGGGATATATAAAAGCCTCTCTTGCGGTACAGAAAATGAACTATGCAGTCGAGATGTATGAGGCAGTGGGATTCAGGACGGTTGATGAAAATGCTGAAGAATTCATAATGGTGTGTGATCTATAAGGAGCGTTACAATGGCATCAAGTAAGGGATATCTGGATTTCATTTTGGAGCAGCTTTCAGAACTTGACGACGTATCCTACCGGGCAATGATGGGTGAATACATCATTTACTATCGTGGTAAGATTGTCGGCGGCGTTTATGATGATCGGTTTCTCATAAAGCCTACCAAAACCGCTGCGGCCAGGATGCCAGCTGCGAGTATGGAACTGCCGTATGAAGGCGCACAAGAAATGCTGTTGGTGGACAATGTGGAGAATAGGGACTTTCTGAAGGAAATACTGGAGGCAATGTATGAGGAGCTCCCGGCTCCGAAAAAAAGAAGTAAGCAGGTTGTTGATTACAATAAGCTGGCATGATGTGCTCTCACAAACGGCAAGAGTAATCAACCAGCGGAACTGCCGTTAATGTCATTCTTTGGAGAAAATAGGAAGGAAGAAGAAAATGTCAGATTCTGTTTATGAAAAAGAAATGATACGCAATATAGTGAAACCGATTGCGGACAAATACCAAATCCGTGAAGTATACCTTTTTGGCTCTTATGCACGGGGTGAGGCAACGTGCAGCAGTGATCTTGACTTTTTGGTTTACGGAGGCGAAAAGTTCAGACGCACTATGATCTTTGCATTTGCGGAAGATTTGAGAAAAGCGCTTGAGAAGAACGTTGATGTCTTTGAAATCCATGAAATAAATGAAAATAGTGACTTTTACAATACAATTATGAGAGAGAGGGTGCATGTTGCGTGAAGTACTCGGACCAGCAGAGATTACAAAAAATATATGACAATACGGCCAAATTGCTTCAGTATATCCAGGACAACAGTATAGAGCGGAGCGCACTTCTGACGGAATACTCTCTCCAGTGGCTCGTGACGACGCCGCTATACAATGTCGGAGAGCACGTATATTATTTATCCGATGAATTCAAAGAAGCGCATCCTGACATTCCATGGGGAATGATTGCTGGGCTTCGACACCGTTTGGTTCATGACTATGACGGAACAAACTGGAATATTATTGTAGAGGTCATCTTTGATGAGTTGCCGATTTTCCTCGCACAGATTGAACAGCTGATTTAGTATTAAGCCTCCCTCTAACGGCGGGAGTAATACCAATGACAATACCGTTTTATGGAATAAGGGTCATAGAGAATGCTTTTACTGGAACGTCTGCAGTGAACATGGCGGCAGAAGATGGCATAGAGTGAACAAAGCGACATGTTCGTTGCCGCAAAGCAGCGCACAGGACATATTACCGGTTTTGGGTAATGCGTTCTATGCGCTGCCATATATTCCTATTGACATTTGGTGTGGAATGGAGTATAAACATAATAATCTATCGAATTGGTAGGAATTAAGACGAGCGACAAGACAGACCGCGGGAGAGATGCATCGGTGAGCGACACCATTCTGGGACTCAGGGACATTCGAAAAAGCTTCGGGGATACGGAAGTTCTCCGGGGCATCAGTTTTGCCGCCCGGGCAGGGGAGTTCATCACCCTGCTGGGTTCCTCCGGCTGCGGGAAGACGACGACCCTGCGCATCATCTCCGGGCTTGAGACCTGTGACAGCGGTCAGGTGCTTCTGGAGGGACGCGATGTGACGGACGAGGTCCCTGAAAAGCGGGACGTGAACACGGTTTTCCAGAGCTACGCGCTGTTCCCGCATATGACGGTCGCCGAAAACATCGGCTACGGCCTGAAGCTGAAAGGAAAAAAGAAGCCCGAGATCCGCAAGGCGGTGGCCGAGGTGCTGGAGCTGGTCCAGCTGCCGGGCTTTGAGGAGCGGAGGCCCACGGAGCTCTCCGGCGGTCAGCGGCAGCGCATCGCGATTGCCCGCGCCATTGTGAACGCGCCGAAGGTGCTGCTTCTGGACGAGCCGCTCGGCGCGCTGGACCTGCAGCTGCGCCGCCAGATGCAGATCGAGCTCAAGCGCCTGCAGAAGCAGTTGGGCATCACCTTTATCTATATCACCCACGATCAGGAGGAAGCCCTGAACATGTCCGACCGGATCGGCGTCATGAAAAACGGCGTCTTCCAGCAGTTCGGCACTCCCTCCGAGATCTATGACCGGCCGAAGAACGCCTATGTGGCCCGCTTCGTGGGCTCGGCAAACGTTCTGCGCGGCAGGGCGGCCTATGAGGGCGACACGCTCTGTCTGGAGAGCGGCGGCGTGCGCATGCCCGTCCTGGCAAACGCCGCTCCTCCCGCGGCCGGCGAGGTGCTCACCGTCGCGGTCCGCAGTGAGTATGTGGACTTTGCATCCGAGACAGAGAGCGGGATCCCGGCCGTGGTCAAGGAAAAGAGCTTTGCCGCCGGCATGCTGCGGATCGCCCTGGAGACCGGAGAAGGGGAAGAAGTCATCGCCAGCCGCCACGGGATCGACTTTGACCTCAGCCCCGGGGAACACGTCCGCTTCCGTTTCCGGAAGGAGCATGCGCTCTGTGTGGAGGCCGAGGATGAAACCTAAACGCCGCGGCTGGGAGAATGCGGTCTTCCTCGCGCCGCTCTATCTGTTCACGCTGGTTTTCCTCATCGGTCCCTTTGTCTACATGCTGGTGCTCAGCTTCATGACCCGGGCCGAGACCTGGGGCGTGGTACAGGAGTTCACCCTGCGCAACTACGCCCGGATTCTGGAACCGCTCTACTACAACACCCTGATCGAATCCCTGAAGCTGGCGCTGCTGGTGACGGTGCTGGTGAGCCTGCTGGGCTATCCCTTCGGCTACTTTATGGCGAAGCTGCCGCCGAAGAGGCGCGCGCTGCTTCTGCTGCTGGTGATGATCCCGTTCTGGACAAGCTCGCTGATGCGGCTGTACGGCTGGATCATCATCTTCCGGGCCAACGGCCTGCTGGATAAGCTGCTGATGGCGCTGCACCTGATCAGAAAGCCTCTGAAGATGCTGTACACCTATCCCGCCGTGGCGGTGGGAATGGTATATGCGCTGCTGCCGTTTATGATGCTATCGGTCTATTCCAGCGTGGAGAAGATGGACTGGACGCTGGTGGAAGCGGCCAGGGATCTGGGCGCAAGCCCGGCAAAGGCCTTCCTCACCGTCACATTGAAGCTCACCATGCCCGGGCTGATGACCGGCGTGATCCTGACCTTTGTCCCCTCGATGGGCCTGTTCTTCGTCGCGGATATTCTGGGCGGCAACAAGATCGTCCTGCTGGGCAGCGTGATCCAGGAACAGCTGATGAAGGTCCATGACTGGCCCTTTGCGGCGGCGCTCTCCGTGATCATGATGGCCATGACCAGCATCCTCATCCTGCTCTACCGCCGCATCACCGGCGCGAAGGAAATGGAGGGCATGATATGAGGAAGCAGAAGAAACAGAGCCGCTTTCCCGACCTTTATCTTATCGTCCTCACGGCGCTCATGTATCTGCCGATCGTGATCGTGATGGTCTACTCCGTAAACGAGAGCAAAATCAGCTCCGTCTGGTCGGGCTTCTCGCTCAAATGGTACGCCCAGCTCTTCAAGGACAGGGCCATCGGCACGGCGATCCTCAACAGCTTTCTGCTCGGGGCGATCTCCAGCCTGGCCGCCGCCGCGATCGGCACCCTCGGCGCCATCGGCACCGTGCGGACGGGCTTCCGGGGCAGGGGCTTCATGGAATACATCGCGACGCTTCCCATGATGACGCCGGAGATTATCCTCGGCATGATCTTTCTGGCCTTCTTCTCGCTGCTGGGGCTGCCCTTCGGCATGACGACGCTGATCATCAGCCACACCGCCTTCTGCATCCCCTATGTATTCATGCAGGTCAAGGCGCGGCTCGCCGGGATGGACAAGAGCTACGAAGAGGCTGCCCGGGACCTCGGGGCCAACCGGACGCGTGTGTTCTTTGACATCACGCTGCCGCTGATTGCCCCGGCGATCCTGTCGGGAATGATGCTGTCGTTCGCCATGAGCTTTGACGATGTGATCGTGAGCGTGTTTGTGACAGGGGTCAAGGTCAACACCCTGCCGATCCTGATCTATACTCAGCTCAAAACCGGCGTCACGCCGAAAATCAACGCCCTCTGCACACTGATGTTTGCGGCGACGCTGATCCTTGTTATCTTGTCTTCCCTTATCGGAAGATCGGGATATAAAAAGAAAAATGGAAACACAGGAGGACTCCAGACATGAAAAAAGTACTTGCACAGATTCTTGTGCTGACGCTCTGCATCTCGCTGTTTGCCGGCTTCGGAGCCGTCAGCGCGTCTGCGGACAACACCCTCAACCTCTACACCTGGGCCGAGATGTTCGATCCGGATGTGCTGGCGGAGTTTGAGGCGGAGACGGGCATCACCATCAACTACACAAACTTTGACTATGACGAGACCATGCTGGCCAAGCTCGAATCCACCAAGGGCGGCGACTACGACCTGGTGATTGCGGACGACTACATCATTGAGACCGTCATCGCTGAGGGCCTGGCGCAGAAGCTGGATCTGAGCAAGATCCCGAACTTCGGGAACATCAACCCCATCTATCAGGGCCAGTTCTACGATCCCACCGACGAGTACACCGCACCCTACGGCGCGGGCGTGCAGACCATCGTCTATGACCCCTCTTATGTCGAGACCGAGGTTACGGGCTACGAAGACCTCTGGAATGAGGAATTCGAGGACAACCTGGCGGTGATCGCAAATTACCGCGTCATCATCGGCATGGCGCTGAAGGTCCTGGGCTACAGCTACAACACCAATGATCTTGACGAGCTGGAAGAGGCGGCGCAGCTGCTCTACAAGCTGGCTCCCAACATCCGCCTCATCAAGGACGATAACCTGCAGGACGACCTGATCTCCGGCGAGGTCTCGGCGGCCGTCATGTACACCTCCCAGGTGACGATGGCGAAGCTCGCCAACCCCGAGCTGGCGGTCGAGTATCCCAAAGAGGGCATCGGCTTTGGCATCATGGGCATGTTCATCCCCTCCGCCGCACCCAACGCGGACGCTGCGCACCAGTTCATCGACTTCATTCTCCGTCCCGAGATCAGCGCCAGATGCTTTGAATATCTGGGCTACTACTGCACCACCAAGCCGGCGGATGATCTGATCAATGAGGAGTACCGGGAGTTCCTGGTCCTGCCGACCGAGTTCAAGGCCGAGGACATGGAGATGATCGGCAACATCGGCGAGGAAGCCGCAGCCAAGCAGGAAGAGATCTGGATTGAGTTCCGGAACCTCTGCGGCGCATAAAACCCTGTGACTTCGGGAAGGGAGGACGAAAAGCATGAAAATACCTCTGAGATACCAGATCACGGAATACGACTGCGGTCCGACCTCCCTCCTGAACGCCCTGAGCTGTCTGTTTGAACGGGAAGAACTGCCACCGGAGCTCGTCCGGAATATCATGCTGTACAGTCTGGACTGCTACGGCTCCGACGGGAGAGCCGGAAAGAACGGGACCTCGCACGCGGCAATGATGTTCCTCTCCAACTGGCTGGAGGGCTTTGGCAAGACCGGCCAGCTGGAGATCCAGAGCAGCTACATCACCGGCGAGGCGGTGAACTGGAGCCAGCAGGGCCAGCTTCGCAGCGCGCTGGCGCGCGGCGGCGTTGCGGTGGTCCGGGTGGATTTGGAATGCTGGCACTATATCCTGATCACCGGCGTCCAGGACGACATGATCTATGCCTTTGATCCCTACCTGATCCCGGACCCCTTTCCCGTGGAGAACGTGCAGACCGTGAGCGACCCGGAGCTGAAATACAACCGCATCATCCCGGCGGATCTCTTTGAACAGAAGGAGATCAAGCCCTATTCCTTCGGCCCTTACGAGACGCGGGAAGCGGTCCTGATCTTCAACAGCCGCACCATGCTGACCGAAGAGAACACGGTCGAGTATGTCATTTGATACCGGATTTCGAACCGGCTGTCACAGAAATATGAATCCTCCCGAAGCGGACAACAACTCCTGCTGCTCTGCTTCGGGAGGGTTTTTTATCTGAAATTCAGAATCTTTAAGATGCCGTCTCCGGGACACTGTGATACAATGACGGGGAAGAGAAGCAAAGGAGTGTGAAGCGGATGAAAAAGCTCGCTGTGCTGCTCTGCGTGCTGACGGCGCTGTCTCTCTGCGCTTGCGGCGGGAGCGCCGTCGTCATCGAGGACGCGAAGGGACCCGCACCGACGCCGGGGACGGACCTGACAGCGACAATGCCGGGCACGGCGCCTTCGATGCCGGAGGACATGCAGAAGCAGCTGCTCGAGGACAACCGGGCTCTCTGGGCTTTTACCGAGGCCTATGAGTCCCCGTGGTTTTACACCTTTACCGATCTGGACCACAACGGCCGGCTGGAGGTCATCGCGGCGTCCACCCAGGGCACCGGCGTCTTCACCTATGCCAACTTTTATGAAGTCCGCGCCGACGGCTCTGGGATCGAAAACTGTTATCATGCCTATGCGGAGATCGAGGGACAGGACGACTGGCCCGAGATCGTGCGGGATTCGCTGCCCTGTTATTATGACCGGGCGAACAACCGTTACTACTACGCCTGCGAAGGCGTCACCCGGTCCGGGTACGCCCACCAGTATTACGCTTGGTACGCGCTCTGCCTGAAGGACGGCGCGGCGGAATGGGAGCTCATCGCGTCCAAGAACATGGACTGGGACGAGCAGGGGACCGAGAGTGTCGTGTGTCGGGACGCACAGGGCAACAGCATCACCGAGCAGGATTACGACATCGCCGTGGAGCGGCGCTTCGGCGGGCTGGAAAGATCCACCCTGCAGCTTGCCTGGACGCAGGAGGAGATCCCCTATGAAGAAGACGTCGAGTCCGGAAGCTGGATGGACGAGCCGGCGATTCCTGCGGAGGAACCGACAGGTCCGCAGGTAGTCATCACCAAGAACCCCTCCAGCGAGGCGCTGGCAATCGGAGGGAAGACCTGGTTCATCGCCCATGCGGATAACGCCCTCAGCCTGACCTGGCAGATGGTGAGTCCGGACGGCTTCGTGTACAGCCTGGAAGAGACCATGGCGGCAAACCCCGGTCTCGCGCTGGAAGCGCTGGAGGGCGACACGATCGCCGTGAGCAACGTCCCCCTCTCAATGAACGGTTGGGGCGTACAGGCCAGATTCGACGGGCAGGGGAACTCCGCCGTCACGGAACCCGCCTATCTCTATGTCGGGGACTTTATCTCCGCCTACAGCGGCGTGATCGAGAAGTACCGGGTCGCCTATTCCAGCGGGAACAGCGGGAGCATGGAATACGCCTGGAACCATGAGATCTCCGAGATGATCTCCTACTCCGGCGGCGTGGGCTATGCCCTGAAGGATCTGGACAAGAACGGCATCCCGGAGCTCATCATCGAAGGGATGGGGACCGATAATTTCTCTGAGCAGATGGCCTATGACCTCTATACGCTGGTGAACGGGATGCCCGTGAACATCGCGACCTCCCGCGCGAGGCTGCGCTACTATGTCCGCACCGACAGCACCATCCTCTCCGAAGGCTCCAGCGGCGCTTCCTATTCGTATTTCACGGTGCACCGTCTGAACGGCAGCACTCTCGAGGAGACAGAGATGGTCTTCACCAACGCGGATCAGAATGCCTCGGGCGAGTATTACACCGGCTGCTATTATCAGCAGGGACACAGCGAGACCCTCCCCAGCGAGAAGAGCATCGCGATCTCGGACGAGGAGTTCCGAACCCGCGTGGAACAGATGGAAAGCAGTATCTATGTCCCGCCTCTGACAAAGATCTACTGAGCAATAACGGGAAACAGAACAAACGGGCAGCCTCATTTCGGGCTGCCCGTTTGTTCCGGAGCTGCTCTTTTTGCTCCTCGGTCAGATCAGTTTTTGCAAAGCAATCCGTACGCCGTCGTTATCGTTGGAGGGACAGATCATGTCGGCGTGCTTTTTGGTTTCTTCCGTCCCGTTTTCCATGACGACTGCCAGGCCTGCCGCATCCAGCATCGTCACGTCGTTCTCGGCGTCGCCGAAGGCGATCGACTCTTCAATCGGAATATTCTGCATCCTGCAGAAATTGGCAAGGGCTTTGCCCTTGTCGACGCCCTTCACGTTGACTTCGATATAGATCGGCCCGGAGGATGAGACCGCCAGCTGCGGAAAATGCTCTCTCAAATCATTTATGACCGTTTCCTTGTCGGCCCTGTCGTCCAGATACAGCAGGAACTTCTGCGCGCCCATTCTTTTCTCAGCGAAGGCTGCCTTGACATCGTAAGCGCCGGTAAAGTTGAAAAGGATCCCTTTGACCGCTCTGTTTTGAATGTATTCGCAGATGTTTCCCTCGTCGTCGCCTTTACAGATTCTCTCGCCGTTGATCACAACCGATTCATAGACCGGCAGGCCTTTGGTGTGCTCCAGGAGAGCCAGCGACAGATCATAGGGAATGACTTCCTCATAGATATAGCGTTCTTCCCGGAAATCGTATACCGCTCCGCCGTTGCAGCAGAGGGCGTAACGCAAAAAAGGCAGGTTTTTCAGCACATCGGGCAGCTCCCGATGGGTCCTTCCGGTGGAAGGGATGAAAAAGACGCCTTTCGCCGTGATCCGCTCAAGCTCGGCGATCGTTTCTTCCGATATTGTCTTGTCCGCTCTGAGCAGAGTCCCGTCAAGGTCTGTCGCAACAACTCTGTACATGTTTCGCCCCCTGATTATTTTTTCGAAGATTTACCTAAGCATATCAAAATCTCTGAAAAAGTCAAGGATCCCGGGCTTTTTGCATTTCAGCCACAAAGTGCCAAGCTGTAAAGCGCATAGTTCTCCACAGCATTTCTCGACATAGTATCAGCAGATTTATAATGAATATAGATAAAGATGTTGCCTTAAAGATATTTTGATACTTCTTTTGCTTTCAGTACCCGCCCCAGCGTGAGGCGAGGTCAAGGCCGAATGCGTTCAGCGCCCTGCCAATGAGTGCGTTGAGCCACTTCATGCCGAGGATTTGATCTTGAATGAATTGACCCATTACGAAAATCGTCCTTTCGTGTTATTCGCGATCTTTTGAAACGAATTGATTCCGGGGTTCGCTTTCATTGTAAAGATTCTCTTCATCGAAACATTTAATTTACTGTATTTATGCCATTCCCATGTTTGCGCTGCTCGGCTGGTTGATTCCGGCGTTGTTCTATAGAAGTGCGACAAAACAAAGCGTAGTAGAAAGACTTCGGAGCGCGGAGCAGTAAATATTAAACTACCTTCCTGATAGATTTCTCTCACCGCACCGAAGAGATGAATTTGAGCATAGAAAAGCCAGCCGCAGTTAAGCAACTGGCGTCATGCCAATATAAGATTGTTTAGTTCATGGTTATAGAAATGCCAGCCTAATAGGTTTGGCTGGCGTGAAGTGGCTATTCGTGAGCCTGGCTGCGTACCCATGCTTTCAACTGAGGGCTGACATACAGACCGTTTTGCTCAAGATTTTCAACAAGAGGCATAACCTTGGGAATCAGCCCCTTTTGTTTTGCCCTAAGCAAAACGCCAATGGTTCCGGTTAAGGGCAAGCCAAGATAAATAGCGGTCTTTCTCGCTGCGTTATCGTCGATGATGACAAGATCTGCCTTGATTTCCTGAGCCAAGATCATAACTTCTACTTCGTCGTCATGGAGCTTGGCCTTATACATACGCTTGTCACCGGTGTCTGAGATGTGCTGGATATGAACCCAGGCTCCACTTTCGAGCAGCTTCCGCTTTACACCGTCATTTTTGGCTGTGACCTCATGAAAAACAGCTTCGGGGATCGTAATTTCCCCATAGAGCTCTTTGAGCAGTTCAAGGCGGTCGATCTTGCACAGCGCAATCAGCGGAGTGGAATTGACAATGACTTTACGCATTGGCGAAATCCCGCGCCAGTTCTTCTTCGCTTTCAAACTGGAAGATACTCACCTTATTCTGGCCCAAGAAGGAAACAAACTCCTCTTCGGTCATCCCAGCTATTTTCGCACAATAGCCGATAGACACATTGTTATGTGTATAGTATCCAAGAGCGACCATCTGTTTCACAAAGGTCGCGGCATCTGTGGTGGTCATGTGCGTGTCATACAGCACTTCATTGGGGATATCAACCAATACCTGACACATAATGATCCTCCTCTCATGACACCTTATGCTTGCACATATAAGATACCACAATTAGGTGTGGATAATCAAGGTGTTCAACAAAAGTTCACGCATTCTTGTCCTAAGGCAGCCCAAGGCTACAGACAATAACAGGCGCAGCAAATCTGAAAACATGAGGGACTATCCCAACCCTTTAAGATCGCGCTTTGTGCGGCTGTGCGTTTTTACAAAAAGCTGATTATGCCATGCGGCAAAACTCTCGAGAAAGAAAAAACTGGGTCAGACAACGGTAAAAACTGATGTCTGACTCCGGATTGGATTTTGAAACCCTCTCACCAGATAAAAGGGATCAATCTGTATTTCACTTTTTCCTTATAGTCCGCATATCCAGGAAGTCTTTCAGTGAGAACCTCTTCCTCGTTCCGAATCCGCTTCACAATGATAGGAATATAGGCAAGCATGATCACAAATGTAATCACCGAACCCAGGACCAAAGGCATGGAAAGGAACAACAGTACCGTCGCCATGTACATGGGGTGGCGGACAACCCCATAAAGTTCCGTATCAATCACCTTCTGATCCTCCTGGACTTCGATTGTCCGTGAAAGATAGGTGTTCTCCCGCAGCACCTCTGCGTAAAGCGCATAAGCTGCCAGGAACAAGATGGCACCGATCATACTGACCGCCCAAGGCATCATCAGGAAATGAAACCGGAAGCTAAGGCCGGCAGCAATGAAAGCAGCAAGAAACATGATACCGGATAGAAGGATTACTGTACGCTGCTCGGACTCCTCTTCTTTTGCCTGCAGCCGTTTTTTCAAAAGCTCCGGATTCTTTTTCATCATAATCATCCCGGCGATGAACATCGGCACAAAAAGGATGATGATCAGAAGCCAGCCTTGAGGATACCGAATCGTCCATGCCGGGAGAAACAGCAGGAGCCCGACAAGGATCAATCCTGCAAAAAACTTGATCAGCGCCTGCTTGAATAGTTCTTTGTTCATGACAACACCTCCGGGAGCTCCTGAACAAAATCACGAATGATCCGATTCACCTCTTCGGGTTTATCGGTATTGGAGTTGTGTCCCGCGTCTTCAATCCAAAAGATCGGCAGTTTTTCTGTTTTTGCCCATCTGCGGTTATAACTTTTTGCTGAACCGGCCCGATCCTTCTCACCGCAGATCAGGATTGCAGGGCAATCGATTAAATAGGGAAGACCCGCTTCCATCGCATCCGCCAGCATCTTGAACCCATGGCCAGCAAGTCTGCAGTATTCATCCTTTGTGTATGAATCGATAAAATCTTTCATAAGGGAACGGCCATAATCCGTCTCAGAACAGCCTTTCGCACCGGCCTTCTTCAGACTTTTCCATGGATAGGCACGGTACATAGGTTCAGTTCTTTTCAGGAGCCAGATCTCAGCAGCTGTAACATAATACCGCTTAAGCGGGGCAGAATCAATGGAAACGAAGCCGGCAGCTTCTCCCGGATATTTCTGAAGAAAGCTCTGCGAGACATAGCCGCCCATGGATTGTCCGACCAGGATCGGCTGATGGATGTCTTCCTTTTCCAAAATGTCATGCAGCCAGTCTGCTTTATCCGCCAAGGAGAAGGTCAGCTCAAACGGGCGGGATGCAGCATGCCCAGGGGCATCCCAGGTGAAGAGATTGAATTCGTTCTCAAAGGCATCGATCTGTTTATCGAAAAGATGATGATCCGCCGTAAGCCCAGGAAGGAGAACCAGTGTCTTTTGGCCAGGCAGGATTTTGTTTGTCCAGTAATGGATCGTCCCGCAGGAAGCGGGATAAGTCTTTTCCGTCATTGTGCTTCCTCCTGAGGCTTCTTAAGGTAGACGGACTTCCAGAAGTCCAGGAGCTTCTGAAAACCACATTCCATTTCGTCAAAGTCCATGCTTCCGCGCTGAAGGAATTCCCAGAGATACCCCTCAGACGCCCAGTACATTTCCATATACATCATGTTCAGGTCAATACCAGGAATGAAGTCATCGGGATCGACTTCCTGGAGCTTTCGCCTGGCGTGGACGGAAAGATAGCCTTCCATGCTTTTCTGGATCTCGCCGGATACCTCCGGATCCTTTTCATAGAAGGCTTTCACGGCAAAAAGCGCCATGTCCGGATACCTCCGGGTAATCCGCATCTTCGCCTGCATGCCATAGTTCATGCCGGCGAAAAGGTCCGTCTGCTCGTAGCAGCCGCTTTTCTCCATCTCTTCAACCGTGACCCTGGCGCAGGTATCCCAGAGGAAAAGATAAAGCTCTTTTTTATTGTGGAAATAGTGAAACAGGAGGGCCTTACTGATGCCTGCCGCTTCTGCGATCTCACTCATCGGACTTTTCTTATATGTATTCTGGGAGAAGACATGGTAGCCTGCATTCAGTATTGCCTGCTGTTTTTCTTCAGGAAGAGAAAGAAATTTCGGATTCATATGCCACCTCTGTTAACCGTTTCGGTCAATGCTCATTCTATAGCCGTTGACCGATTTTGAGAAGACCCATAATGAAAAAAACCCGGTCACTGATTTCGTACAGCAACCGGGCTACTTTGAGGTGAAGACCTGCTTTGCGTTATGAGATGTTTTATACAAGTGTTTTAACATCGCTCCGCTTCAGATACAAGACGCTGAGCAGATAGAATAGTGCAATATAGGCAGCCGCAGCCATGATAAAGCCTCCAAGGTTTGTCTCCCACTCCAGCGTGGTGCTTTTTAACCCTGTTTGAAGCATTGCGTAGGGCAATGCATAAATCCAACCTTTAACGACAAATGCGATTCCTACTGCGCTTCCGACTACTGCGCTTCCGACGGGGATGGCAAAAGAGCGAATAATCAAGGACAGAAATATTTGGACAGCGGAAATCGCCACACAGGAAATCGATCCGCAGAGCATACATTCGTAGAACACCGTGGGCAGCACTGACGGCAGCCCGATCCCAACGCCACATCCAACGAAAAGAATACCGATCCATAAAACGCACAGAATGGACATTCCGGATGCTGCCAGCAGCTTATCCTTCACGAGCTTCCAAGGCGATTCCAGAGAGAGCGTCAGGTTCCAGTTCGTACCCGTATGTTCCATGCGCCAGAGGAGACTGCACAAAACCCCGATGAGCGGAGGAAGGAAGAAAACACCAAGAAACAGCGAGTGTTGCGTCCAGAGCGACTCCCATGTGAAACTGAGTACCCCCTGATTACCCAGGAAGTTGAAGGTTCCGATGGCTGCCGAGATAATCGGTATGATAAAAAACGCAATCCATACCGGGGATCGTTTCAATTTGATCATTTCCACAGGAAGAGACGAATGTGTATCAGCTGACCGAATGCGTTTATCATGAAAAATTGACAAGGTTCCCTCTTCCATATGCGCATAAAGGCATATTCCCCAAATAAGAGCTGCGGCAAAGAGCAGAAAAGCGATGATCCAAGAGGATGTGGGAGCAGCAAACCATTCATAAGAAGCTGATGCATCTCCTTCCTGATAATTCATATCTACGACACGGAGTGCCACCAGAAGCGACCACGGCGTTACGGGAAGGTCGGTGACGAACATCAGGAAAAGTCCGGCGAGCGTACCGCCGAGATTGATAGAGAGTGCCGCAAACTGGCTGGAAAATAGAAGCGCCAATAGGCATCCGATCTGGTAAACCAGCATGCCGGAAACAATCTCACCGCAAACGACCGCAAGAACCTTAGGGATCGGCATCGTACCCCTAAATCCAAGACATTTACCGATGCCGAGAATCGATATACCTTGCAGAACGCCAAACAGAAGCACCCATACGAAACCATAAAGCGTCTTTCCGAGAAAAATGGACGGTCTCGATTGCAACGTCTGTAAAAGATTCCATGTTCCGGCTTTATGTTCCATATCCATCGTCCTGCTCGACAGAACCGCTATAACGACGGACAAAAACAGCGTATTGACCAGAGGAACACAGAAGAGCGTCTGTTCCCAGGCAAAAGGCAATGTTCCGGCATCTGCACGCTTCATGCTCCAAAACATATAAGCAAGATTAATTCCCAAGAGGGCGAGGAACAAGAGCCATGTGCATTTTCTTTTGGCTTTCTGAAACTCAAGCCGACAGCTTTGAAATGGGCTTATGGCACTCAAAGAGATTCACCTCCTCCTGTCATCAGCAGGAACACGTCCTCAAGATTGCTGCCCTTTTTCTCCAGTTCGGAAAGAGGTCCCTGATACAGCATCTCTCCGTGGTGGATGATGCCGACATGGTCTGCCATTTGCTCGACCTCGTTTAATAAATGGCTGGAAACGATGACCGTCATATCGCGCTCTTTTGGCAGGCTTCGGATCAGTTCGCGGATTTCCTGAATGCCGGCAGGATTGAGCCCGTTTGTTGGTTCATCGAGAATCAGAAGCTTCGGATCACCGAGAAGTGCCATCGCCAGCCCAAGTCGCTGGCGCATACCAAGAGAGTAGTTTTTTAGTTTTTTATCTCGCTGCTCATATAGGCGGACGGTTTTCAGCGACCGCAAAATTTCTTCTTCGGACACGCCTTTCAGTTTCTGGACAATCTGCATGTTTTCCAGTCCGGTAAGGTGCCCGTAACCGCCAGGATTTTCAATTAGGCTTCCTGTCTGATGTAGAACAGCCAGCCTGTTTGCCGCTGTCACCTTCTGCCCGAAAACAGATACATCTCCCTCATCCGGTTTGATCAGACCGAGGATAAGCTTGAGAGTGGTGGTTTTTCCTGCACCGTTCGGACCCAAGAATCCGTAAACGGAATGCTCCGGCACACGAAGATTCACGTTTTTTACCCGGTATGCGGTTCCGTGTTTTTTGACAAGATGGTTGGTTTCAAGAATATAGTTCATAGCGTTTGCCTCCTTATGCCTGAAGAATAAACTGTTTCGCTTAAGGAGACCTTGTGCGCACATTAAAGTTACATTAAGAATGCGTCGATTATATAGAAAACAGAGGCACGGAGGACTATACTATAAAGTGTCGGAGTACATTTTTCGCGAAACTGAGGAGATGAAATCTCATGGAAATGCAAAACAGTAAGATACTCATCATCGATGATGAACCGGAGCTTCTCACGCTCGTCAAGGAGCTTCTGTTCAGAGAGAACTTCCTGTGTACTGAAACGGCAGCCACCTGCCATGAGGCTGAGAACCAGATTAGAGGGAAAACATGGCACCTGATTCTCCTGGATGTCATGCTTCCTGATGGCAGCGGATTTGAACTCTATCAAAATATGAAAGAGGAAGGCTTTCTCTTTGATATCCCTGTGGTGTTCCTGTCTGCCCGTGACGAAGATTCCGCAAGGCTTCGTGGGCTTGGACTCGGCGCAGATGACTACATTACAAAGCCGTTCCTGCCGGAAGAACTACTCTTGCGCATCAAGGCTGTACTGCGCAGGACATACCGCTTTCAGGAAGCAGGAGAGGCGCTGCGCTTGGGAGAAGCGGTCGTGTCATTTGATTCCGGCACGGTAGAAAATCGTGGTGAAGTTCAGACCTTGACCGCCAAGGAATATGCCATCCTGCATAAACTAGCTGAGAATCGTGGAAAAATCGTAACGATAGACGCCCTCTGTGATGCTTTGTGGCCGGACGGCAGCTACGGGCTGGAAAGTTCCCTGGTCGTACACATCAGGCATCTCCGAGAGAAAATCGAAGCTGACCCGTCGAGTCCGAAATATCTGGTTACCGTGCGCGGGCTTGGCTACAAACTGGAGAAACGGTAATGAGAAGAAAAGAAAGAAACGCCGCACATTTTATTCTTTTGGTGCTCGTTACTGCCTTCGTTCTTCTGATTGCAAATATTGCCGTATTTATGGGATTATTTGCGAAATGGAAAGAGGACATTCCTTTTGCTTCCCAGACCATCATGGATAACCTGACCAAAGACCAGGGAAGTTACAGTCTTTCTGAAGATGTAAAAACGGCACTTACGCAGGATGATCTTTTTGCGATGCTAATATCCCAGGAAGGTCACATTCTGTGGCAGGAACGACTCCCGAAAGAACTTGAAAAGAATATACCCTGCAGGATGTGGCATCCTTCGCCCGATACTATCTGAATGATTATCCGGTGCATACCTATATCGTCCCGGAAGGACTGCTTGTCATCGGAAGCCAGAAGCACACGACATGGAAATATACGCTGGAATACAAAGAGGGAATGGTGCGACAGTTTATACGGCAGATGCCTATTATTCTACTCGTCAATATTGCTCTCTTGATTTCTGTCCCACTCTTCATCCAGAGGAAGTGGCTTCGGAGACGCGAAGAGGAACGCACGGAGTGGATTGCAGGCGTTTCCCACGACATACGCACTCCACTCACGCTGATTTTAGGCAACGCCGATTATATCAGACAGAATCCAGATGATACTTCAGTGATGGGAAGGGCGGATACCATCCGCAGACAAGGGATTAGAATCCGCACTCTGGTTGCCAATCTGAACACCGCCAGCAAGCTGGACTTCGGGATGGGCAATTATAGGAAATCTCCAATAAAAGTGTGCAGCTTGATTCGGAAAACAGCAGCTGATTTTCTAAATGGCAATGCTGATGATAGGTATGGGCTTTCTTTGGATATCCCGGATGACCTATATAATATAACGGCCAATGCAAATGAAGAGCTGTTCCAGCGGATGCTCGAAAACCTGATCAACAACTCCATTCAGCATAATCCTGATGGATGCGAGATCATCATCAGGCTTGAAGCTGATCAAACGAGGCCAAGCAGGTGTGTCCTGCGGATTACTGATAATGGTCAAGGAGCTTCAGTAGAAAAATTGAAAACTCTTAACCGCAAATATTTTGGTAAAGGCAAACTGAGTGAGCACGGAATCGGCTTGCGTCTCGTAAAACAGATTGCACGGTATCATTCTTGGAGTGTCTGTTTCTCCAACTGCATGCCTCATGGCTTTCAATGTCAAATCATGATATAAAGATAGAAAGAAGGCCATGACAAAATTTCCGGCCTTCCTTATCATCTCGTTCCTATTTCACGTTTCCTGTGCGCCTGTTTGCGCGGCTGTTTTTCATAGGCTTCATGCTCCCGGATAGTCCGAATGTGCTCTTCAATCAGATCGCGGCTTATTAAAAACAGGCACCCACCGAAGTGAGTGCCTGCAAATGCCATATTGGGATATCGATCAGCGCTTGCTGAACTGAGGAGCGCGGCGGGCGGCCTTGAGACCGTACTTCTTACGCTCTTTCATTCTCGGGTCACGGGTCAGGAGACCGGCGGCCTTGAGTGCGGGACGATAGCTCTCATCGAGGACGACGAGGGCACGGGCGATACCGTGGCGGATGGCGCCGGCCTGGCCGGAAACGCCGCCGCCCTTGACGGTGGCTTCGATGTCAACCTTGCTCACGGTGTTGGTGGTGACCAGGGGCTGACGAACGATGAGCTTCAGGGTCTCGAGACCGAAGTAATCGTCGATCTCACGGCCGTTGACGGTGATGACGCCGCTGCCGTTGGGGATGAGGTGAACGCGGGCCACGGAGGACTTCCGGCGGCCGGTACCGTACATATAGGGCTTCTTGGTCTTATAGGTTGCCATATTCGTTTACCTCCTTCAGAATTCCCAGACTTCGGGCTTCTGGGCAGCATGGGTGTGCTCGGAGCCAGCGAAGATGCGAAGGCGCTTGAGCTGCCACTGGGCAATGGTATTCTTCTGCAGCATGCCGCGGACGGCAAGACGCATGGCCAGGTCAGGCTTCTTCTCCATCAGGGTCTTGTACTGGGTTTCCTTCAGTCCGCCGGGATAACCGGAGTGGGTACGATAGTACTTCTGCTCCAGCTTCTTGCCGGTGAGGACGGCGTCCTTGGCGTTGATGATGATGACGTAGTCGCCGCAGTCAACGTGCGGGGTGTAGTCGGTCTTGAGCTTGCCGCGAAGCAGATCGGCGGCGAGGGCTGCCGTCTTGCCCATGGGCTTGCCGGCGGCGTCAAGAACGTACCACTTGCGGGCCGCTGCGGCCTGCTCCTTGGTTACCAGGGTAGTAGACATGTTCTTCCTCCGATAATAACAGTTTGTTTGACAGTTTCAGGGCGCCGGAGAACGGGGCTTCCCCGAACGCGCTTCATCTTTATATCACAAGGGCGGAAGCTTGTCAACGAAAAACTTTTCAAACAAATCAAAATCTCTCAAATTCTCTTAAAATCTCTCGAATTCTAAATGATTCTGAAAATGAATTTTCAAAAATCGGGCATCCCGGTTCTGCGGGATGCCCGACTGTGCTGTCAATATGGCGCCTGTGTCAGCCGACGCCGCCGTCGATGAACAGGTATTTGTTCTGGAAGTCTTCCTGTCTCAGCGTGCTTCCCGTCTCGCGGATCTCGAGATTCTCGGCGACTTTTCGCGCCGTGTCCATCCCAAGCTGGCCGCAGACCTCGATGACCCAGCCCTGCTCCTCGTTGGAGAGGAGAACATAGTCATAGTCTATGTCATAGGCGTCAAGGTGCATGTCCAGTTCGGGAATGTCCCGCTCGTCAAAGTGCTGCTTCCCGTGGAAGCTCAGCACGTCCGCGTCCAGCTTGTCCCAATGTTCTTCCGTGATCTCTCCGGGCGTCTGGTAGAGCATCAGCATAGCGCCGCCGTCGCTGAACTGGGCCATGGAATAGGTCTCGATCATGATCGGCTGCATGATATCTCCGTACTCTGACGGATAATGGTCCGCGTTCTCGGGCCAGCTCAGAGATTCGGAAGAGAAGCGCCGAAACCAGGTTTCCGCGGTGATGCCGTCCCATGGGGAACTGCCGGCGAGGGTTTCGGGCAGCTCGAAGGGGAGCCAGCCGGGGCGGAATTCGATCTCCCGGCTCTCCGTGACCTCTGGGAAGGTCAGCACCAGTTTGGCGTCCGACCATTCGAGATAGCCGGAATCGCTCTCGTCCCAGTGGATCTGGAAGGTCTCCTTGGCGTCGGGGACCCGGGTGGAGATCGAGAAGAGCCCGGCGGCAAACGCGGTCACGGTGAAAAGGCAGACGATCACCGCGGCGATCAGGATCATTCTGCCGGCCTTTCTGGCGCGGGCAGCTTTTTTGTGTTGTTCAAGAATCATGAGATTGTCCTCCTTTGCATAGCCGAGGAGGTCCACCGCGGATGAGAGATACTCGTCCCGGATGCCGTCCATGGCATCGAAGAGTTGGTCGCGGTTCAGCATAAGCCCTCCTCCTTCAAGCTTTTCTGCAGCTTCAGCCGGGTACGGCGAAGCACGGTTTTGGTTTTCCCGAGGGTCCAGCCGGTCCTGGCGCTGAGCTCGGCATGAGACGCGGCGTAGAAGTAGCGCGCGACAAAGACATCCCGCTCTGCGGGCTTCAGCCCGGCGAGGAAGCGGTTGACCGCCTCGGAGAGCTCCCGGAGCTCCGCCTGCTTCTGCGGGTCAACGCCGCCGGGGATGCACTCGCTAAGCTCCTCCAGCACCAGCGGGATCTCCGCCCCGCCGCGCTTCAGCGCGCGGATCTCCCGCAGGCGGGAGATCGCGAGGTTTCTCGTCACGCGGCTGAGCCAGGCGGAAAAGACGCTCGGATGCTCCGGGGGGATGGCGTTCCAGGCGTGCAGCCAGGTGTCGTTGACACACTCCTCCGCGTCCTCGCGGTTCTGCAGGATGTTGTCCGCCACCGAGAAGCACAGCCGACCGTATTTTGCCTCGGTCTCCGCCAGCGCGCTGTTCTGCCGCTGTCGGTACAGATTCAGAATTGCCTCATCGTCCATCGGGTTCCTCCATCAGGTTAAGAACGTTCTCAACCCATTCGACGCAGAAAAGAACAAAAAGTTTCAGCCGGAAAGAAAAAACTGCTGCCGGAGCATCTCCGACAGCAGAATGTCGCGGGAAGGATTAACCGCCGATCTGGTTCATGTTGCGGTTTGCGTGACTGCGCTCGGAATACGACAGCTCCCCGTGCCACTTGGGCTTGGAGAGGATCGCCGAGCGGATGGTCTCCAGCATGCCGTCATAGTCCAGGCCCTTGATGGAGATCTCGTCCGAAGAGTGCAGGCAAGGTTTGATCTTGCCGTCGGCCGTGATGCGGATGCGGTTGCAGTCGGCGCAGAAGTGGGCGCTGACCGGGCTGATGAGCCCGATATTCCCCTGCGCGCCGGGAAGGCGGTAAAGCTTCGCAACGCCGCCGTCGGCGGGAAGCGGCTCCAGCTCGGGCAGCGTTTCCGTCACGATGGTATAGGGGATGAAGGCCTCAGGGCCGAAGTCCCCGCTGTCGTACATGGGCATCAGCTCAATAAAGCGGACATCCACCGGATAGCGCCGGGTCAGCTCCGCGAGAGCGGCGATCTCCCCGTCGTTGAAGCCGCCGATCAGCACGGAGTTTATTTTGACCTTGTCATAGCTGCATTCCAGCGCGGTCTCGATCCCCCGGAGAGCGTCGGAGAGCTCCCCGACCCGGGTGATGTAGCGGAACTTGTCCGCGTCCAGCGTGTCCAGGCTGATATTCAGACGGCTGACGCCGGCCTCGCGCAGAGGGGCGGCGAGCTTCGGCAGCAGCGTTCCGTTGGTGGTCAGACAGACCTCGCGGATGCCCTCGACCGCCGCGGCCTCCCGGCAGAGTTCGACAATATTGGCCTTGACCAGCGGCTCGCCGCCCGTGATGCGGAGCTTCGTGATCCCGAGGGCGGCTGCCGCGCGGACCGCGGTGACCATCTCCTCCTGGGTCAGCATCTCCTCATGGCGCTTTTTGCAGACACCGTCCTCCGGCATGCAGTATCGGCAGCGCAGATTGCAGAGCTCTGTGACGGAAAGGCGCAGATAGCTGATCTGCCGTCCGTAGGTATCGATCATGGCTGTTCCTCTCACTTTACGGACGAAAGCACCGTCCGTTGAAACTTTACACCCCGGATTATTCCACAAGCGGGGGATTCTGTCAAGAGGCGTCATCTTTCTGTGGCGGCGGCGGCGGAAGTATGTTATACTTTATTTTATAGAACAAGAACAGCCGGGTGGTATGAGATGACAAAAGACGCAATTTTGGAGCTGCTGTGGCAGAACGCGGATAGCTATGTCTCGGGGGCGGAGCTTGCGAAGCGGCTTGGCGTGAGCAGGACCGCGGTCTGGAAGGCGATCGAGCAGCTCCGCGACGATGGGTACGCCATCGACTCCGTGACCAACAAGGGGCACCGGCTCTCCTCCGGCAGCGACGTGCTGAGCGAGAGCGGGGTCCGGAAGCATCTGAAGACCGGGGGACTGAACCTGCAGGTCTATCCCAGCATCAGCTCCACCAACACGGTCCTGAAGGGCATGGCCGAGGAGGGGGCCGGAGAGGGGCTATGCCTCATTGCCGGCGAGCAGACCGCGGGGAGAGGGCGGCGCGGCCGCAGCTTCTATTCCCCGCCGAACAGCGGGATCTATATGAGCATTCTGCTTCGCCCCGCCATGCAGGCCGTGGACGCGACAAGCATCACAGCCTGCGCCGCGGTCGCCGTGGCCGAGGCCATCGAGAGCCTGGCGCCGGTGGAGGCCGGGATCAAGTGGGTCAACGACATCTACGTCGACGGGAGGAAGGTCTGCGGCATCCTGACAGAGGCCTCGCTGGACTGCGAGAGCGGACAGGTGAACTACCTGATCGTCGGCATCGGCATCAACACCCGCGTCCCGGATGCGTATTTCCCGGAAGAGCTGCGGAATATCGCGGGCTCCGCTTTCGGCGACAAGCCGATCCCGGAGCTGCGCTGCCGCCTCGCGGCCGGAGTGCTGGACCGCCTGATGCATTATTACGAAAAGCTTGCGGACAAAGCCTGGTTTGAAGAATACCGGAGACGCTCGCTGGTGCTGGGAAAGCCTGTCAACATCCTCAGCCCCGGCCGGGAGCCGGAGAAGGCGGAGGCGCTGGATCTGGACGGGGACTTTGCCCTGATCGTCCGGACCGAGGCAGGGGAACTCCGGCGGCTCAATTCCGGCGAGGTCAGCATCCGGCAGAGGGAGGACAGGGCATGAAGCTGATTCACCTCTCGGACCTGCATCTCGGCAAGCGGGTCAACGAGTTCAGCATGCTGGAGGATCAGGAGTTTATCCTGACCAGGATTATCAACATCATCGACGGCGAGAAGCCGGATGCGGTGATCCTGGCCGGGGATCTCTATGACAAGTCCGTGCCGCCGGCGGAGGCGGTCACGCTGCTGGATCATTTTCTGGTCCGGCTGGTCCGGCGCAGCCTGCAGGTCTTTGCCATCAGCGGCAACCACGATTCCCCGGAGCGCATTGCCTTTGCAAGCAGGCTGATCGAGCCCTGCGGGGTCCATCTCTCGCCGGTCTACAGCGGTGTGATTGAGCCGGTCACGCTGCAGGACGCCTTCGGCCCGGTGCACTTCTACATGCTGCCCTTTGTGAAGCCCGCCCATGTGCGCCGCTTCTTCCCCGAACGGGAGATCGCCTCGTATACGGACGCGGTGCAGGTCGCGATCGAGCAGATGCACATGGACCCGGCGGAGCGGAACGTCTTGATCACGCACCAGTTTGTGACCGGTGCGGAGCGCTCGGAGTCAGAGGAGGTCTCGGTCGGAGGGGCGGACAACGTGGACGCCTCGGTCTTCGACGGGATCGACTATGTGGCGCTGGGCCATATCCACGGGCCCCAGAACATCGATACCGAGCGGATCCGCTACTGCGGGACTCCGCTGAAGTATTCCTTCTCCGAAGCGGCGCATATCAAGTCCGTCACGGTCGTCGAGCTGCGGGAGAAGGGCGCGCTCGAACTACGCACCGTCCCCCTTGTGCCGAAGCGCGATCTGAGAGAGCTGCGCGGCAGCTACATGGAGCTCACGGCAAGGTCCAACTATGAGGGGACCAACACGGAGGACTATCTGCACATCACCCTGACCGACGAGGAGGACATCCCGGATGTGGCGGCCAAGCTTCGCGTGATCTATCCCAATCTGATGAAGCTGGACTATGACAACCGCCGGACCCGGAGCCGGAGCGTTGTCGGCGCTGCGGAGGATGTGGAGCGGAAGACGCCGCTGGAACTCCTCGGCGAGCTGTATGAAAAGCAGAACGGCGCGCCGCTCTCCGAGGAGCAGAAGGCCTTTTCCGCCGGACTGATGGAGAGCATCTGGGAGGGAAGCGTATGAGACCGATCCTGCTTACCATATCGGCCTTCGGGCCTTATGCCTCCCGGACCGAAGTGGACTTTGAGAAACTGGGCGAGAGCGGGCTGTACCTCATCACCGGCGACACCGGCGCGGGGAAGACGACCATCTTCGATGCCATCACCTACGCGCTTTTCGGCGAGGCGAGCGGCAGCAGCCGGGACGCCTCGATGCTGCGCTCCAAGTACGCCGATCCCGAAACGCCCACCGAGGTGGAGCTGGTCTTCGCCTGTGCCGGGAAGCGCTATACGGTCCGGCGGAACCCGGACTATGAGCGGCCCGCCCGGCGCGGCGGCGGAATGACCCGCCAGGCGGCGGACGCGGAGCTGCGCTATCCGGACGGGCGCGTCGTCACCAGGGTCCGGGATGTCAACAACGCCGTGAAGGAGATCCTCGGGATCGACCGGAACCAGTTTTCCCAGATTGCGATGATCGCGCAGGGGGACTTTCTGCGGCTGCTGCTGGCGGATACCCGGGACCGGCAGGAGATCTTCCGGGAGCTTTTCCACACCGGGACTTATCAGACCTTCCAGGACAGGGTGAAGGACGAGACCGTGAAGCTTGCCCGAGAGTGCGATGAGCTCAGACGCAGCATCGACCAGTATCTCCGCGGGACGATGGCCGACGAGGATGACCCCGGCGCACAGGAGCTGGCCCGCGCGAAGGAGGGGAAGCTGCCGATCGCGGAGGCACTGACCCTGCTGGACGGCATGCTGGCGAGAGACAGGGCGGCGCTGGACCTGACCGGTGCGGAGCTCAGCGAGCTGGACCGCAGGCTCGGCCTTGTGAATGCGGGGCTCGGCAAGGCGGAGGAGCTGGAGCGGACCCGGACAGCACTGATGAAGACTGAGGAAGAACTGCAGCGGAAGAGCGCAGAGCTCCTCAGCCTGGAAGAGGCCCTGAAGCTGGCGCGGGACCGGCAGCCGGAAGCGGAGCGCCTCGGCGCGGAGACTGCGAAACTGGAGGCGATCCTGCCGGATTACGACGCCCGGGACAAAGCCCGGACCGATCAGAGAAGTGCTGCGCTGCAACTGCAGGCGGAGGAGAAAGCCCAGACCCAGGGCCGGGCGACGCTCGATACACAGGCAAAGCAGCTGGAACAGGACCGGGCGGAGCAGAAGACGCTGGAAACCGCCGGGGTCCAGCGGGAAGCGCTGCTGCGGGAGCAGGACGTGATCGAGGCGAGGGGCAAACAGATTTCCCAGCTGGTGAAGGCGGCGGACGACTGCGACGAGCTCGAAAAGAAGCTCGGGAAGGCGCAGCTGGACTACCTCACAGCGCAGGAACAGCTGGACCGTGCCCAGAACCGCTACGACAGCCTGAACCGCGCCTTCCTGAGCGAGCAGGCGGGCGTCCTGGCGCAGACCCTTCGGGACGGAGTGCCCTGCCCGGTCTGCGGCGCCGTCGAGCATCCGGACCCCGCAGGCCTGTCCGAAGACGCGCCGACCGAGGAACAGCTGAAGCAGGCAGAGAAGACCGCCAGACAGTGCCGGGAGGCGGCAGAGAGTGCCAGCGGGAAAGCCCAGAGTCTGCGCGGACAAAAAGAGGTCCAGGAGAGGGAACTGCTGCACCGCGCGCGAGAGCTCTGGCAGAACGCGGAGCGGGAGACCATGAGAGCCACCGCCGAAGCGGAGCGGGACCGCCTGCGCAAGGAATACGCGAAGCTGAAAAGCAGCATCGCCGCAGAGGAACAGAACATCCAGCGGAAAGAAGAATTGGATAAGCAGATCCCGAAGGCCGAGCAGGAGAGCCGCCGCCTGCAGGAGCAGCTGCAGGCAGGGCGAGAGCGCATGGCGGCGCTCGAGACCCGGAAAAAGCAGCTTGACAGCCTGCTGGACGAGTACAGCCGCCGACTGCCCTATGCGACAAAGCAGGAAGCCCTGAACCGCCGTGCCGCCCTGCGGGAAGAGCAGGGGAAGATCCGGGAGGCGCTCGACAGGGCGGAGGACGCGCAGAAGAAGGAAAGGAGCGAGTACGCCGCCCTGGAAGGGCGCGCCGCGCAGATGAAAGAGCAGCTTGCCTCAGCAGAGGCCGTCGACAAAGCTGCGCTGCAGGAAGAGTTCCGGCAGATCAGCGTACAGAAGGAAGACGCTACCAGACGGAACGCGGAGCTCCTTCTCCGCCTGAACGCCAACCGCAGCGCCGTCTCAGGCATCCGGGAACGGGGGAGCGAGCTGGACGGGGAGGAGAAGCGCCTCACCTGGATGAGGGCGCTTTCCAACACCGCAAACGGCAACATCTCCGGCAAGGAGAAGATCATGCTGGAGACTTATGTCCAGATGACCTACTTCGACCGGATCATCGCGCGGGCCAACACGCGGCTGATGGTGATGTCCGGCGGCCAGTACGAGCTGACCCGGCGCACCGTGGCGGAGAACAACCGCTCGCAGAGCGGTCTCGAGCTGAACGTCATCGACCACTATAACGGTACCGAGCGCAGCGTGAAGACGCTCTCGGGCGGCGAGTCCTTCAAGGCCTCGCTCTCCTTGGCGCTGGGGCTCTCGGACGAGATCCAGTCCTCGGCGGGCGGGATCCGGCTGGACACGATGTTTGTGGACGAGGGCTTCGGCTCACTGGATGAAGAGTCGCTGCAGCAGGCAATCCGGGCGCTGAGCAGCCTGACCGAGAGCAACAGGCTGGTGGGGATCATCTCCCACGTCTCGGAGCTGAAGGAGCGGATCGACCGGCAGGTTGTGGTCACCAAGGAAAAAAGCGGAGGAAGCCGCCTCAGCATCGTCGTATAAACTGCCACCGGCAGAGAATCATTTTGGGGGGAATCAACATGTTATTCAATCAATTTCAGGATCTGCAGCTCTCGGCGCTCGGCTTTGGGACGATGCGCCTGCCGCTGCTGTCCGACGACTCCGGAACCATCGACCAGGAGGAGCTGGACCGGATGGTGGACGCGGCGATGGCCGCAGGCGTGAACTACTTCGACACGGCCCATCCCTATCACGGGGGGAAGTCCGAGGGTGCGATCGGCAAGTCCCTCGCGCGCTATCCGCGCGAGAGCTGGTACCTGGCGGACAAGTTCCCCGGGCATCAGAACGTCCATGGGGTCACCGAGCTGCAGCCGGAACAGGTCTTCGAGGAACAGCTGGAACGCTGCGGCGTCGACTACTTCGATTTCTACCTGCTGCACAACGTGAACGAGAGCTCCATGCGCTATTACTGCAACCCGGAGAAGCACTGTCTGGACTACTTCCTCGAGCAGAAGGCAAAGGGGCGCATCCGGCATCTCGGCTTCTCCTGTCACGGAGGTCCGGACGCGCTGAAGCAGTTTGTGGATCAGTACGGAAAAGACCTGGAGTTCTGCCAGATCCAGCTCAACTATGTGGACTGGAAGCTGCAGGATGCCAAGCGGAAGTGCGAAATCCTGCGGGAAGCGGGGCTGCCCGTCTGGGTGATGGAACCGGTGCGGGGCGGAAAACTCGCCTCCTTCGCAGAGCAGACAGAAGCGGAGATGCACGCCCTTCGGCCGGAGGAGAGCTGCGCTGCGTGGGCCTTCCGCTGGCTGCAGACAGTGCCGAAGCCGACCATGGTGCTGAGCGGCATGTCCAACCTCGCGCAGATGCAGGACAACCTCAAAACTTTCTCGGAGGAAAAGCCGCTGAACGCGGAGGAGATCGCCGTTCTGGACAAAATTGCCCAGGGCATGCTGGGCACCATCCCCTGCACGGGCTGCCGCTACTGCTGCGCCGGCTGCCCGATGGAGCTGGACATTCCGCTGCTGATGAACATGGCAAACGAGATGCAGGTGGGCGGCAATATTCTGAACCTCATGATGCGCTACAGCGGTCTTGGAGACGGAAAACGCGCAGGAGACTGCATCGGCTGCGGTCAGTGCCGTGAAGCATGTCCGCAGAAGATCGATGTGCCCGCCGAGATGGGCAAGCTCGTCGACGCAGTCGCTGCCCAGAAAAGCTGGGAAGAGGTCTGCCGCGAGCGCGCGGCAATCGCAGCGGCAGAGGCCAAAGCATAAAAATCGGATCAGGACAAAGCGGCAGGGGCGGTGGAAATTTCCACCGCCCCTGTGTCGAAAATGGCAGTATAAGCTATGATTTTGCGATCAGCTCTTTGACTTCGCGGAGGGACAGGTTCTGTTCTTCCGCGATTTTTTTCAGGTCCTCAAACTCCGCCTTCTCCCGGACGACGCCGTAACCGGAAGAGCGCTTGATCCGCACCGGTCCGTAAGGGGTTTTCCGGGTCTCGAATTCCCGGGAGAGCTTATACCGGTTGCAGACATACTCCCGGACACCGAGACTGGTGGTGTGCCGGAACAGGCAGGCGAGCATCTCCTCCCGCTGCTGCGCCCGGCACATGCAGGCCAGCATGACGCCGGGGCGGTTCTTCTTCATGCCGATACTGGTAAAGTACACATCCAGCGCGCCGGCGGCAAAAAGCCACTCCTGGGCGAAAGCCAGTTCCTCGGCGGTCATGTCGTCGATGTTGCAGGCAAGCTCAAGGATCTGTTCCGCGTCTTCCTCACTCTCGCCCAGCAGGGCGCGGACGACATTGGCCCGTGGGAAGTCCTTGAAGCCGGTGCCGTATCCGATTCTGGAGACACGCAGCGGCGGCATGCTGCCGAAGGCATTCACAAAGTGCTTCAGCAGCGCGGCGCCCGTCGGGGTACAGAGCTCGCCGCGGATGTCCCCGGAATAGATGGGGATGCCCTTCAAAAGCTCCTGCGTCGCAGGAGCGGGGACGGGGAGCAGGCCGTGAGCGCAGCGGACGGTGCCGCTGCCCACATGGACGGGGGAGGCGAGGATCTTTTCCGACTTCAGCGCGTGGATCAGAGTGCAGACCGAGACCACGTCCGCCATGGCGTCGAGAGTGCCGACCTCGTGGAAGTGGATGTTCTCCATCGAATGACCGTGGACCTTTGCCTCGGCCGCGGCAATGAGGTCGTAGACCGAGAGCGCGTCCCGGATCACATCCGCAGGGAGATCGAGACCGCCGATGAAATCCCGCACTTCGGTGATGGAAGTGTGGGAATGGTGATGACCGTGGCCGTGATCCCCGGGGTCTTCCCCCTCGACCTCGCCGTCGACGGTGACGGTCAGGTGGCTGCCCGAGATGCCGCACTTTTCATCCTTCCGAAGCGAAAGAACGGCCTTCCCGGCAAAGGCACGGTTCAGCGTCTCCAGCACCGCATCCGGATCGTCGTGCAGTTCCAGCAGGGCGGCGGTCAGCATGTCGCCGGCGGCGCCCATGCCGCAGTCCAGATAGAGTGTTCTCATTTCTTCAGCACCTCATTCATGCTGCCGGTGCGGTAACCGGCGAGATCCAGTGTCACATAGGAGAAGCCAAAAGACTTCAGGGCGGAATAAATCCGCTTCCGGCACTCCCCGGCCACGATCCTTTCGAAATCCTCCGGCAGAATCTCAATCCGGGCGAGGTCGCCGTGGATCCGGACCCGGAACTGGCGGAAACCCAGGTCCATCAGAAGCTGCTCCGCCCGGTCGACCATGGCGAGCCGCTCGTCCGTGATGGTCTCACCGTAGACGAAGCGGGAGGCCAGACAGGCAAAGGAGGGCTTGTCCCAGGTGGGCAGATCCAGTTCCTTCGACAGGGCGCGGATATCGGCCTTGCTGAGGCCAGCTTCCAGCAGAGGGCTCAGGACGCCCAGTTCCCGGATGGCACGCATACCGGGGCGGTAGTCGCCGGTGTCGTCGGTATTGGAGCCCTCGGCGACATATATGATCCCATTTCGGCCCGCCGCTTCGAGGATCTTCCCGAAGATCATGCGCTTGCAGTGATAGCAGCGGTCGGGCGGGTTATGGCGGATGCCGTCGATGTCCAGCTCTTCCGCCGGGATGACGAGCTGCCGGATGACGGCGCTGCGGCAGAAGTCCGCGGCCTCGTTCTGTTCCCGCACCGGGACAAAGGGCGGGGCCGCCGTCACCGCGATGGCCCGGTCGCCGAGCACGTCGTGGGCGGCCCGCAGCAGAAAAGTGGAGTCCACCCCACCGGAGAAGGCGACCGCAAGGCTGCCCAGTTCCCGCAGGCGGGTCTGGAGCGCGGTGTATTTTTCGTGCAGCTGATCCATATGAGATACCCTTATGTCAGGTGGTTGATCATGCTGGCCATATAGCCGGCGCCGAAGCCGTTGTCGATGTTCACGACCGAGACGCCGCTGGCACAGGAGTTCAGCATCGAGAGCAGGGCGGCGATCCCGCCCAGGGAAGCGCCGTAGCCGATGCTGGTGGGGACGGCGATGACCGGACAGTCGGCCAGGCCCCCGATGACCGAGGGGAGGGCCCCCTCCATTCCAGCGACGGCGACAATGCAGCGCGCGCTCATGATGGCGTCCATGTGCGAGAGCAGGCGGTGGATGCCCGAGACGCCCACGTCATAGAGGCGGATGACCTCGTTGCCCAGCACCTCGGCGGTGATGGCGGCCTCTTCGGCCACCGGGATGTCGCTGGTGCCGCCGGTGGCGACCACGACCTTCCCCACGCCGGTGGGAGAAGGCATCTCGCCGATGACCCCGGTGCGGGACATGTCGTTATAATCGAGCGGCGCTGTCCCGGCGAGGCCATCCCGGATAAAGTCCGCGGTCTCCTTCGAGATCCGGGTGACGAGGACGGTCTTCTGCCCGTTCTGCAGCATGGTTTTCGCAATGCCGAGGATATGCTCCTGCGTCTTGCCGGCCCCATAGATGACCTCGGGGACGCCCTGGCGAATGCCGCGGTGCATGTCGACCTTGGCGTATTCGCCGACTTCTTTGATCGGTTCCATTTTCAGCTTCAGGGAGGCATCCTCGGGACTCACAGCCCCGGCTGCCACCTGCTGAAGCAGTTCGTTCAGTTCAACTTTATCCATGGCGGTTCTCCTATGAATCGGATAGGGAAAGTATAGCATAGATCAGCCGCCCCAGGCAATACGCAAAACGACGGATGGGGGCGACAAAAGCCGGAAACTGTCTACGACCGGATGCATGTCCGTGAGCGGGGCAAAATAGGCAAAACAGGCGGGTGCCGTCTACTGCGCCTCCCAGGTCTTCATATATCGCCAGAGGTAGAGATACGAGATGACGACGGTGGTCAGGTCCGAGATGAACTGGGACCAGACGAGACCGTACATCCCGAGAAAGTGACGCAGGATAAAGAGCATCGGGATATTCAGAACGGCCCAGCGCAGCATCGCCAGCCAGAAGGACACCTTCCCGATGCCGAAGCCCTGGAACAGGAACACCACGAAGAAGCAGAAGAACATGATGACCGCGGCCATGGAACGGATGCGCAGGAAATTGGTCCCGATGAGGAGCGTCTCGGGCTCGGCGATGAAGAAGCGGATGATCTGCCCGGGGAAGAGCTCATACAGCACAATACTGACGACGGCGATTACAGCGCCGGTTTTCAGGATGCAGGCCATGATCTCTTTGACGCGCTTATAGTCCTTCAGCGCCCAGCTGTAGGCGACCAGCGGGACCATGCTCTGGCAGAGCCCGATGCCCACCTGCTGGGGGAAGCGTTCGGCCTTCAGGACGATCCCGATGGCGGCAAGGGCGATGTCCCCATAGCCTGCGGCGAGCTTGTCCAGAACCATATAGTCGAGGTCAAAGAGCAGCGCGCCGACCGTGCCCGGGATGCCGACGGTGAAGATGAGAGAGCGGTTCTGCACTTCCGGAGACGGCGCGAGGAAATTGACCGGGATCTCTCTCTGCCGGCGGCAGAAAACGGCCAGACAGTAGAGACAGGACACAACATTGGAGAGGAATGTGGCGATGCCGACGCCCAGCACCTCGTTCCCGGGCGGCAGCAGGACAAACATGAACAGCGGATCGAGGAAGATATTCAGCACGCCGCCCAGCGCAACGCCGATCCCCGCTTCCCGGGAGAGACTGAGGCTGCGGAGAAGGTTGGAGAGGACGTTCGCCGTGATGGTGGGGATGCCGCCGGCAACCAGCACCATGAGGACATAGGTCCGAGAGTAGGCATAGGTGTTGGGCCCCGCCCCGAGCAGCGACAGAAGCGGCCGCATGAAGAGCAGGACCAGGACGGAGAACGCAAACGCGACCAGCAGACCGAGCCGGATGCAGTAGGCGGCGACGCGCGAGCCCTCTTCTCTGTCGTCGACGGCCAGCAGCTTCGGAATCAGCGCTCCGCCGCCGACGCCGAACATGGAGCCGATCGCGAGGGAGACATTGAAGAGCGGCAGGATCAGCGAAACGCCCGCAACCATATAGGGGTTGTTGGTCTGGCCGATAAAGTAGGTGTCGGCCAGGTTATAGATCAGCACGATCAGCTGGCTCATCACTGCGGGCACCGCCATGGTGCGCACGGCCTGCGGGACGGTCATGGTTTTAAAGATTTCTTCGCTGGTAAGCCGTTTTTTCATCATGGCAGTTTTATCCGTTCAGCATCAGCTCCAGGATCTCGGCTTCCGAGATCCCGCCAAAGACAGAGGAAAAATCAAAATAGGAGAAAACGGCCCGAAGTTCATCCTCTGACAACGCGGTCCCGCGGAGGGCCGAGGTCAGAGGCAGCTGAGAGACCGTGGCCATAAAATCGCCGAAAAAGACAATGTCTTCAATCCTGCCGCGGTGCACGTTCATCCGCACCTCCAGCGTTCCGCCGGGGAAACGCCGCCGGCTGCGGAAGGCATAGTCGGGGCTGCGGCCATAAGTCCAGTCCCAGCTGCGGTACTTCTCATCCGCCAGCTTCCGGATCTCGCGCAGCTCGGGTGCGGCGAGTTCCTCGCGGATGATGCCGTCCCGGGTCAGCTCCTGCAGAATCCGGTCCCAGAACGTCCGCAGGCTGATCTCGTCCGGAAGATAATCGCACAGGTTGCCGACGCGGGCGCGGACGGACTTGGCGCTCTTAGACTGAAACTTCTCAGGATCGACATGCAGCGCACCGGCAATCATCCCGGGGTCAGAGCGAAACAGCAGCGTCCCGTGATGCAGAATCCGCCCGCCGACGATGCGCTGGGCCACGCCTGAGATCTTTTTCCCGTCGACCAGAATGTCGTTCCGGCCACCGATCTCGGCACGGACACCCATCGCGGCAAGCGCGCGGCAGACCGGCTCGGAAAAGCGGCGGATGCTGAGCTGCTCCGCATCGCCGATATCGGTGATAAAGGAGTAGTTGAGGTTCCCCAGGTCGTGATAGACCGCGCCGCCGCCCGTCATGCGCCGGACGACGGTGATATCGTGATCCGCCACAAAGGCGGCGTTGATTTCCTCGGCGGTGTTCTGGTTGAGCCCGACGACGATGGTGTTGGCGTTCTGCCAGAGCAGCAGCCATTCACCCTCGCGCCTGTGCTCCAGAACAACCTGCTCCAGGGCAAGATTATAACAGGGATCGGTGGAGCCTGTTTCCAGATAATGGACAGCCATCAGAATCACATCCTTCATTTTTCGACTTGGCAAAGCACATGATAGCACAGAGAAGAAAGATTTGACAAGCGGAATGCAGCATTTTTTATGCTTGTTTTATTTACATTTTTCTTATTCTTGTATATAATAACATATCATGCTCATCATCCCGGAAAGGGAACAATACATTTGGAAAAGGAGAGAAACATGAGCACGAAAAAAGTCATGAAAACCATGGACGGCAACGAGGCCGCCGCATATGTCGCGTATGCGTTTACCGAGGTCTCCACAATCTATCCGATCACCCCGTCCAGCCCCATGGCGGACCATGTCGACGACTGGGCTGCCCACGGGAGAAAGAACCTCTTCGGTCAGCCGGTCCAGCTGGTTGAGCTGCAGAGCGAGGCCGGCGCCTGCGGCGCCATGCACGGCGCGCTCGAGACAGGGTCTCTGGCGACCACCTTCACCGCCTCCCAGGGCCTGATGCTGATGATCCCGCCGATGTTCCGCATTGCGGGCTCCATGCTGCCGGGCGTGATGCATGTCTCCGCCCGTACCGTCGGTACACACTCGATCTCCATCTTCGGCGACCAGAGCGACGTGATGGCATGTCGTCAGACGGGCTTTGCCCAGCTGGCCTCCTCCAGCGTACAGGAGTGCATGGATATGGCGGCGGTGGCCCACCTGTCGGCCATCAAGGGATCCATCCCGTTCCAGCACTTCTTCGACGGCTTCCGCACCTCCCACGAGCTGCAGAAGATCGAGGTCCTGGACTATGAGGACCTGGGCAAGCTGCTTGACTGGGACGCCGTGAAGCGCTTCAAGGACCACGCGCTGAACTCCGAGCACCCGACCATCCGCTCCACTCTGCAGAACCCGGACACCTTCTTCCAGTCCCGCGAGGCCTGCAACACCGCCTACAACGCCCTGCCCGCCATCGTGCAGGAGCAGATGGACGCCATCAGCGCTCTCACCGGCCGGACTTACAAGCTCTTCAACTACTACGGCGCACCCGATGCCGAGCGCGTCGTGATCGCGATGGGCTCTGTCTGCGAGACCATGATGGAAGTCGTGGACTACCTGACCGCGAAGGGCGAGAAGGTCGGCATGGTGCAGGTCCATCTGTACCGTCCGTTCTCCGCCTCTCATCTGCTGGAGGCCCTGCCCGAGACCGTGAAGACCATCACCGTCCTCGACCGCACCAAGGAGCCCGGCAGCGCCGGCGAGCCTCTGTTCGAGGATGTCTGCACCGCCTTCTCCGAGTCGGACCGCAAGGTGAAGATCCTCGGCGGACGCTACGGCCTCTCCTCCAAGGACACCATCCCCGCCCATGTGAAAGCCGTCTTCGACAACATGACCGGCGAGCAGAAGAACCACTTTACCGTCGGCATCAACGACGACGTGACCTTCACCTCCCTGCCGGTCGGCGAGAACATCGTCACCTCCGGTAAGTCCATCATCTCCTGCAAGTTCTGGGGTCTCGGATCTGACGGGACTGTCGGCGCCAACAAGAACTCCATCAAGATCATCGGCGACAACACCGACCAGTACGCCCAGGCCTACTTCGAGTACGACAGCAAGAAGTCCGGCGGCGTGACCAAGAGCCACCTGCGCTTCGGCCACGAGCCCATCCGCTCCACCTACTATGTCACGATGGCGGACTTTGTCGCCTGCCACAAGCAGAGCTATATGAAGAGCTTTGACATCGTCAGCGAGATCAAGAAGGGCGGCACCTTCCTGCTGAACACCGACTGGGATATGGCCGGTCTCGAGGAGCATCTGCCGAACCGCGCAAAGCGCATCATTGCTCAGAACAATATCAAGTTCTACACCATTGACGCCACGGACATCGCGGCCAGGATCGGCCTTGGCAACCGCACGAACACCGTGCTGCAGTCCGCGTTCTTCAAGCTCTCCGGCGTCATGCCCATTGACGAGGCCGTCGAGTACATGAAGGCCGCCATCGTCAAGACCTACTCCAAGAAGGGCGAGAAGATCGTCAACATGAACTGCGCCGCCGTGGACGCCGGCCTCGACTATGTCCATGAGGTCCAGGTGCCCGCAGGCTGGGCCGAGCTGAAGGATGAGGAGATCGTCATCGACCCGACGCTGCCGAAGTACATCCGCGAGATCCAGATCCCGGTCAACAACCAGTACGGCGACAAGATCCCCGTCTCCTGCTTCATGGATTACGCCGACGGCGTCTCCCCGGTCGAGACCTCCAAGTACGAGCGCCGCGGCATCGCCACCAACGTGCCGAAGTGGATCCCCGAGAACTGTATCGGCTGCAACATGTGCTCGTTTGTCTGTCCGCACGCAGCCATCCGTCCCTTCCTGCTGACGGAGGAAGAGAAAGCCGCCGCCCCCGAGGGCATGGTCACCAACAAGGCCGTCGGCAAGGGCTTTGAGGGCTACACCTACCGCATCCAGGTCGACCCGGTCGACTGCCAGGGCTGCTCCTCCTGCGCCAACGTCTGCATGGCCAAGAACAAGGCCCTCGTGATGGAGCCGCTGGAGAGCCAGATGCACGAGCAGCCGAACTGGGATTACCTGATCGCGCTGCCAGAGAAGAAGAACCCGATGAACAAGTTCACCGTCAAGGGCAGCCAGTTCGAGCGTCCGCTTTACGAGTTCAACGGCTCCTGCGCCGGCTGCGGCGAGGCCCCGTACATGAAGCTGATGACCCAGCTCTTCGGCGAGAGAATGTACATCGCCGACGCCACGGGCTGCACCTATGTTGTCGGCTCTTCCACACCGGCCTTCCCCTATGCCAAGACCGTCAAGGGCTACGGCCCCGCCCCCTCCAACTCCCTGTTTGAGAACAACGCCGAGTACGGCATGGGCATGTACCTGTCCGTGGCGCAGATGCGCCGCCAGGCAAAGATGCACGCCGAGGCCGCGCTGGCCGCGACCGAGGACGAGGCGCTGAAGCAGGCGCTCGCCGCCTGGCTCGAGAAGGGCGACGACCCCGATCAGACCCGAGAGGTCTCCGACGCGCTGAAGGATGTCCTGGCCGCGACGGCCGACGACAGCGCCGATGTCAAGTTCCTCAAGGACCGCACCGACGCCCTCGTGAAGAAGGCCATCTGGATGTACGGCGGCGACGGCTGGGCCTATGACATCGGCTACGGCGGTCTGGACCACGTCCTGGCCTCCGGCATCGACGTCAACATCCTCGTTGTGGACACCGAGGTCTATTCCAATACCGGCGGACAGGCCTCCAAGGCGACGGCCATCGGCGCTACGGCGCAGTTTGCCAACGCCGGCAAAGAGACCGCGAAGAAGGATCTGGGCCGCATCGCCATGGCCTACGACAACGTCTATGTCGCCAAGGTCGCCATGGGCGCGAACCCTGCCCAGCTCGTCACCGCGCTGAAGGAAGCCGAAGCCCACAAGGGTCCGTCCCTGATCATCGCCTACGCGCCCTGCATCAACCACGGCATCTCCAACGGCATGGGCAAGGCCCAGCTGGAAGAGAAGCTGGCGGTGGAGTGCGGATACTGGCCGCTGTACCGCTACATCCCCGAGAACATCGACGAGGGCAAGAACCCCTTCGTGCTGGACAGCCGCGAGCCCAACGGCAAGCTGCGTGAGTTCATGATGGGCGAGGTCCGCTTCGCTGCGCTGACCAGAACCTTCCCCGAGCGCGCCGAGGTGCTGTTCAAGCTGGCTGAGGAGCAGTGCGCCAAACGCTTTGCCACCTACAAGGCCATGGCTGACTGAGTTCCGAATATCGAGACGGAAAAACAGCAAATACCATACCGATAGCAACGAGGCCCATGCGCATCGCGCATGGGCCTCAGTTTCGCTTTAGATATGAAAAATCCACCGGCGGGGCCGGTGGACTGGTGATCTTGTGATCAGGCTGCGGCGGTCACACTGGTGATGTGGGGGTTCGGCCCCTCATACCAGTAGAGGAAGCCCTCAAGATCGACCGTGTCGCCGACCTTCAGGTTCTCGACTGCCTTGTAGACCTCGGTCTCTTCGTTGCAGAGATAGTACTCCACGCAGAAGTCGTAGGTCTGGCCGTCCTTGGAGACCTTGAAGTACAGGTCGTCGGTCTTGTCCGCCTCGTTCTTGTAGGCGAAGGCGGCGCCGTTTTCGTCATAGGCCTCGACGGTCATGCCCTTGAAGGCGACCAGCTGATTCTGATGCGCGATGAGCTCATCCTTGCCCAGCAGGTCGGTCACATCGACGGGCTCGGCGACAAAGCTGTCGCCGTCCAGCAGCTCAAAGCTCGCGTCTACGATCTCGACCTCGCCGGACCACTCGGCCTTGTAGCCGGTGACGCGGATCTTCTGGCCGGGAACGAGCTTGGCAAAGTCTTCCTCAGAGCATGCCATGTTGTACAGGAAGTAGGCGCCGTCTCCGTCCTGGGTATAGACGGTGGCCTTGTCGTCCCACCAGCTCTGCTTGGCCTGGACATAGGTCTCGACACAGACGGGATCGTCAATGGCGGCGGCCTCAAACTCGGCATAGCTCATGGGGCTGACTTCGATCTCAGCGGGCTCTTCCTCAGCGGCGGGCTCCTCAACGGGAGCGGCTTCTTCGGCGGCCGGTTCTTCAGCGGCGGGCGCTTCAGACGCGGCAGGGGCCTCTGTGGCTGCAGGCTGCGCAGTCTGGCCGCAGGCAGCCAGGGCAAGAACCATGACCAGCGCCAGGATCAGTGCAAGATATTTTTTCATGTTTTTCTTCCTCCTCAATCAGAATGAAGTCTGGGTGCGGACACCCGGTTCTGTCCCTTTCGGAACATGCACATTATAGCCGAACGGGCGGGAAAATCAAGATGATATCGCATTTTTAAGGAAATGGCCCGGCGGCTATTTCCTGCTGCGCTTCTTCCAGAGCCGGTCGAAGACGACATAGACGAGGATCAGCGTCCAGACCGCGGCGAGGGTCGTGAGCAGGGCGACCGACGTGGAGGGCAGGGGACCGAGGTCCGCCCTGCCGCCGGAGGCCGAGACGCTGATCTGGTCCAGGCGGTAGAGCGAATTGACGTCGTGAAATAGCTTGTCGAGGTAGGCGTCGTTCACGGTCTGCTTCCGGCGGACAGACTTGGTCACGTCCTCGATCATCTGGCCCGCGGCGTCCCGCAGCGAGGTGGAGCCGTTGAACACAGGCGTGGTAAAGGTGTTCTCGGTGTTCGAGAGCAGCAGACTGGAGGCGGCGATCTTGACATCGTAATGGGTGTCGTTGTCCTCGCCGGCGCGGCTCAGATAGTCCTGATACTCCTCGCTGTTCTGCGCCTTGGCCGTGACGGGGACATAGCCCTCGGTTTCGGCATAGGCAATCTGCACGTCGTTTGTCAGCAGGTACTGGGCGAAGAGCCAGGAGGCGAGCACCTCCTGCGGGTCGGACTTGTTGAACACGCAGACCGAGGGGCCCTGCGAGATCATGGCGGGGTGCTCCGGGTCAAACTGCGGGATCGGGAGCACCGCGGTCTCAAACTGCACGACCTTATCCGCGCTGATATCCAGCAGCGGCGCGTCCGAGCCCATCCAGGTGGCGCCGGCGGTCGAGTCCACGGCAAAGACGCACTGCCCCGCGTTCAGGAAGTTTGCCGGGTAGCTGGAGATCTTGAAGGTAGAGAAGGCGCCCTTCTTCACATGGCCGGCAATGCCGGAGAGCAGCTCTCTTGTAGTGTCGTTGAAGATCAGGATCCCTCCGTTTTCCGTAGAATAGCCCGCATCCTTCTGGCGCAGCATCTGGATCATCATGTTGTCGGTGGACTTATAGAGGAAGGGGATCATGACCTTCTGGCCGTTGAGCAGATAGTTGCCGGCGGCATCCTGCGCCGTGGCGGCGTCCGAGACCTCCCAGACAAAGTCCCAGGTCAGGACTTCCGGCAGAGTGTAGCCCAGCTTCTCCACCAAGGTCTTGTTCACAAAACAGGCTTCGGTGGAGCGCATGTAGGGGATGGCGTAGTGGGTTTCCCCGATGCTGCACTCGGAGAGGAACTGAGAAATGATCTCGTCGACCGCGGGCGCGTCAAAGCGGAGCTCCGACCCGCCGAGGCCGTACTTGCTGTCGGCGAACAGGTCGTCCAGAGGGACGACGACGTCTGCGCCGGTCATATAGGTCGCGATGTGGTCCGGATAAGTGATGCAGACATTCGGCGTGGTGTTGGTGGCGATGTTGGTGATGACATCGTTGTAGATCCGGCCGTAGTCGGTGTAGAGGCGCATGTTCACCGTGATGTTGGGGTACAGCGCCTGGAAATCCGCGATGGCCTTCTGGTAGATCGCGGTCTGGACCTTGTTGGTGTCGTTCTTGGCCCAGAAAGTGATGTCGTAGTGCCGGCTGGTGTCGAAGCTCTCGGGCACAGCAAAGGCGTTGCGCTCTCTGGAGCCGTGGCAGCCGGTCAGGAGCAGCGCGGCGAGGAGAAGGAGCGCGAGCAGAGACTTTTTCATCCCTTGGTCCCTCCTCTCGACACGCCCGCCATGACCTTCTTGCGGAAGATCAGGAAGAGGACAATGAGCGGCACCGAGATGACCACCACCGCCGCCATCATGGCGGGGATGTTCTCGCGGCCGAAGCCGTTCTCCCGGATCTCCTGGATGCCGTTGGAGACCAGGAAGTAGGCCTCGTCGTCGGTGATGAGCCGTGGCCAGACGTAGGAGTTCCAGCACTCGATGACCTTGAGGATCGTGATGGTGACCATGGTGGGCTGGCAGATGGGGAGCATGACCTTGAAGAGGTACTTGAGGTCCGAGGTGCCGTCTATTTTGGCCGCTTTGTAGAGCTCGTCCGGGATCTGCTCAAAGTTTTCCTTCAGCAGATAGATATAGAACACCGAGGTGACCGAGGGGAGAATCAGACCTGTGAAGGTGTTGCGCAGCCCCCAGTCGGTAATGGTGACAAAGTTGGTGATGATGACAAGTTCGTTCGGGATCATCATCAGCGCGAGGAACAGCGCGAAGACCACGTTCTTCCCCGGAAAGTCCAGCCTTGCAAAGGCGAAGGCCGCAAACAGGATTACCACCAGCATGATGGCCGTGGTCGCGAGGGTGAAGATCAGGGTGTTGGTAAAATACCGGCCCAGCGGGACGGCGGTGAAGGCGTCCCTGTAGTTCTGGAAGGTCGGCGCGAAGGTGTAGAACTTCGGGATGTACTCCGAGTTATAGGCGCTGTAGCTTTTCAGCGAGCTCAGGACCATCCAGTAGAACGGGAAGAGCACAATCAGCGCCCAGATGCTCAGGAAAAAGTAGGTGAGGGTTTTGCGGGTTTGCTCCCGACGGCGGGCACGCTGTTCGATCTGTTCGTATTCCACAGTGCGTCACCTCCCTCAGTAATGGACGTTCTTCCTGCTGATGAGCAGGTTGATGACGGTGATGGTGAAAACGATGGCGAAGAGGATCAGCGCCGCGGCCGAGGCATAGGAGGGATAGCCGCCGCTGTCGCCGTAGAGCATGTCGTAGACATAGCCGACGATGGTGTTCATCCCAGCGGCGTTCAGGTCCGTGCCAAAGAGGGCGACCTCGTCGCTGTAGGCTTTGAAGGCGCCGATGAAGCCGGTGATGATGAGGTAGAAGATCATCGGGGAGATCATCGGCAGCGTGATGCGGGTGAAGGTGCGCCAGCGGGAGGTGCCATCGATCTTGGCGGCGTTGTAGTAGTCCTGGTTCACCGAGGCCAGGGCCGAGGTCAGGATCAGGATCTTGAAGGGCATGACCACCCAGACCGTATAGAAGCACATGACAAACATCTTGGCCCAGTAGGGGCCGTCGATGAAGTCCACGCTCTCACCGCCGAACCAGTTGATCAGCAGGTTCACCAGACCGTCGGAATAGGGGGTCTTCTTGAAGAGGATCATGAACACCAGGCCGACGGCGAGGGTGTTGGTCACATAGGGAAGGAAGAACACCGTCTGGTACAGATCCCGCAGGCCCTTGATCGAGTTGAGCCCCAGGGAAATGAGCAGGGCGATGCCCGTGGAGACGGGGACCGTGATGATGACGAGGATGAAGGTGTTCTTCACCGCCTGCAGGAAGTAGGGATCGTGCAGGACGTAGGAGTAGTTATACAGGCCGGTACCGAAGAAGGTCTGGGACGCGGAGTTGTAGCCCTCTTCAAAGGAATACACCAGCACGTCCACCAGCGGATAGACCATGAACACCCCGAGAAACGCAATGGCCGGCAGCAGGTACAGCCAGGCCTTCCAGTTCTTGTTTTCCATACCGCGCTCCTCTTCGGTCAGACCGCCTCAAAGGGGATCCGCTCTTCCGTGTCTTTGCGGAAGAGATAGACCTTGTACGGCTTGAGCGCGAAGCGCACGGTCTCCGCCTCGCGGTTGATGGGATAATCGGCGGCGATGATGGAGCGGACATTGACGCTGACGGCGGCGGGATGGGAGGAGACGACGCTGGTGTCGCGGCCCATGACCTCCACGCCGGAGAGCAGGCAGCAGAGGGGCCCCGCCTCCTGGGGAATAAAGCCCTCGGGCCGGATGCCGACATAGACGGGCTGATCCTCCGCTCCGCTCACACGCAGGACCTCGTCGTCGCCGACATACAGTCTGCCGCCGGAGACACGACCCTCGAACACGTTGATGGGCGGCGTGCCCAGAAACTTTGCGACAAAGAGGTTGATGGGATTGTCATAGACGTCCTGAGGCTTGCCGATCTGCTGGACAATGCCGTCTTTCATCACGACAATCATGTCGGAGATGCTCATGGCCTCTTCCTGGTCGTGGGTGACAAAAATGGTGGTGATGCCGGTGTCCCGCTGGATGCGGCGGATCTCCTCCCTGGTCTGCAGGCGCAGGCGCGCGTCCAGGTTCGAGAGCGGCTCGTCGAGGAGCAGGACCTTCGGCATTTTCACCAGTGCCCGGGCGATGGCCACACGCTGCTGCTGGCCGCCGGACATCTCGCTGGGCTTGCGGTCCATGAGCCCGTCGATCTGCACCAGCTTCGCCGCCTCGTCCGCTTTGCGCAGCATCTCGGCCTTCGAGAGCTTCGCCGCGCCCTTCAGGTTCTGAAGCGGGAAGAGAATGTTCTGCCGGACGGTGAGGTGGGGATAGAGCGCGTAGTTCTGAAACACCAGCCCCACGCCGCGGTTCTCGGGCGGGAGATTGGTCACATCGTCCTCGCCGAAAAAGATCCTGCCGCTGGTGGGCTTCTCCAGACCGCAGATCAGGTTCAGCGTGGTGCTCTTGCCGCAGCCGGAGGGCCCCAGCAGGCCGATGAGCTTGCCGTCGGGAATCTCAAATGTAAAGTCATTGACGGCGATGACGTCGTCGCCCTTTTTGTTGCGGTTTGGGAACTTCTTGGTCAGGTTCTGCAGTACGACTTTCACAGGGCATCATCCCTTCTGTCTGTTTATAGATATCATGTACCGGAGCGGGTATTTCGCTTATGGATCATTAAAAACCAAACGGGGCGGAATGTCAACCAATACTTGCCGAGGGGCGGAGCATCATAACCGCATCAGCATATAAGATAACAGGCTGCAGAGACGGGCATCACAACGCTGTGAAGCGGGATTCTCACGCCAGAAGGCAATAATCATGCTTGCAACAGAACGCCGTCGCTGGTATACTCTGAGCATCTGAAAAAGAAAGAGGGAAAACACGGTGTTTCGTGAGATGATGCGGAAAAAGCAGGCGCTCTCTGAAGAAGAGTGCATCGAGATCCTGAAGAGAGAGCCGCGCGGGGTGCTGTCGGTCATCGGAGACGACGGGTATCCCTACGGCATGCCGATCAATCAGTATTATAATGAAGAAGACGGAAAACTCTACTTCCACGGCGGAAAGGCGGGACATAAGATCGACGCCCTGAAGAGGAACAGCAAGGTCTCCTTCTGCGTGTACGACGGGGGAACCTCGGAGGACTGGTACCTGAAGATCCGCAGCGTGATCGTCTTTGGAACGGTGGAATTCGTGGACGACTACGAGAAGATGATCGCCGTCACCCGCAGACTCTGCCACAAGTTCACCCAGGACGAGCAGTACATCGAAGACGAGATCCGGACTTCCGCTCCGGGCACCCTGATGTTCTGCCTGACGCCGGAGCATATCTCCGGCAAGCTTGTCAACGAGAGATAAGACCATGAGCAATACCGATACCATGTTTCTTTATCATACGGGTTTTCAGGAGATCCGGGAGCCGGACGTGCACTACGGGCGGAAAAACGCGGACTTCGGCCAGGGCTTCTATATGACGGCCGAGAAGGCCTTTGCCAGCCGCTGGGCAACGGAGCAGAAGGGCGCCTCCGCCTGGATGAACAGCTATGAGCTGGATCTGAGGGGACTGCGGATTTACCGCTTTGAAGAGCGGAACGCAGCGTGGTATGATTACATCCGCAGCAACCGCGCCGGGAGGGCCGACAGCATCCCCGATGCGGACATCGTCGTCGGACCGATCGCGAACGACACCATCTACAACACCTACGGCATTCTGACCAGCGGACTGCTGCAGCCGGAAGAAGCACTGCGCCTGCTCCGGATCGGACCGGAATACGTGCAGTACGCGCTGAAGACCGAGAAGGCGGCGGCGCAGCTCCGCTGGCTCTCCGTGGAGGAGATCCCGGCGCAGTCGATCCGGCAGTTCCGCGCACTCCTGGCGGAAGAGGAGAAAGAATACCAGAAGCTGCTCTCCGCAGAGATGGAAGCCATGACAGAATCCTGAATCGAAGAATCCGTAAAGAAAAACCGCGGGCCTTATCGGCAGAGAATGCCGATGAGACTCGCGGTTTGTCATATTCCGCCCCGGAGGGGGCGGGGAGCGCTTACTGCTCCAGTGCCTTGTAGACCACGGCGGCGAGGGCTGCGCCGACCAGCGGGCCGACAATGAAGACCCAGAGGCTCGCCAGCGGAGCGGCGTTGCCTGAGATGGCCGCGACCAGCGCCGGGCCGAAGCTGCGGGCGGGGTTCACGGAGGTGCCGGTCAGACCGATGCCGAGGATGTGCACGCCGGTCAGGGTCAGGCCGATCACCAGTCCGCCGAAGGAGCCGTGGCCGGCTTTGGAGGAGGTGACGCCGAGGATGCAGATCACGAAGATAAAGGTCAGGACGATCTCAACCAGCAGACCCGCAAAGGCGCTGCCGCCGACACCGGCAAGACCGTTGGTGCCGAAGCCACCGGTCATATCCGTCACGCCGCCGAGGCTGAAAATGAGGGCCAGAATGCCGGAGCCGATGAAAGCGCCGATGCACTGCGCGATCACATAGGACCAGAAGTCCTTCATGCTCATGCCGCCGGAGAGCAGGACGCCCAGGGACACGGCGGGGTTGATGTGGCAGCCGGAGATGTTGCCGATGGAATAGGCCATCGCGACAATGGAGAGGCCGAAGGCCAGCGCGGTCAGGATATAGCCGCCGCCGGCCGCCGCGTCGCAGCCGACCAGCATGGCGGTGCCGCAGCCGAGGACGACCAGAGTACAGGTGCCGATGCATTCAGCAAGATATTTTTTCATACAGAAATCCTCCCTTCTGTTATGTCAGCAGTTTAACACTTTAATGAGAAAAAAACAAGCTGCAGAAGAAGATATTTCCACGGTTTTTATTGCCATGTTCAGTCAAATTTGTTATAATCCTGTCACAGGCTCTGACGTCCCCCGGAAGGCGTCCCGACATGGGGCGGGGGAGGCTTCAGAAGCCAAGTCTGACATCAAGGAGGAAACGTCATGGACGACGGAAACAGTACCGGCACAGCTCCCGGCCGAAGTTTCGATTCGGATGCGTCGGATGACGTTTCCGGATTGAGGATGAAAACTTAAATCAGGAACAGAAGCTTTGACCGGTGTGTCGGTTTTTCCGCCCAGAGAATGCCGCAGAAACGCGGCAGAACCAAACAAAAAGGAGAAAAACCGATGGCAGAACACAAAGCAACCATGGAAAACACGATGAAGGCGCTTCTGGAAAAGAAGAAGTATTCCACGCTGAAGGATATCCTCGTTACGATGGAGCCGACGGACGTGGCGGAGCTGTTCGAGGAGATCGCCGACGAGAGGCTGCCGCGACTCTTTCGCCTGCTGCCGAAGGAGCTGGCTGCGGAGACCTTCGTCGAGATGCAGCCCGACCAGCAGGAGCTGCTGATCCGGGGCTTCTCGGACGCCGAGCTGCGCGACGTGATTGAAGAGCTCTACGTCGACGACGCGGTGGACCTGGTCGAGGAGATGCCCGCCAACGTCGTCAAGCGCATCCTGGCCCAGGCGGACCCGGAGATGCGCCGGGAGATCAACGACCTGCTCCGCTATCCCGAGAACTCCGCCGGGTCCATCATGACCACGGAGTATGTCTCGCTGCGGCCCCAGATGACGGTCATCCAGGCAATCGAGCGCATCCGCAGAACCGGCGTGGATAAAGAGACCATCTATACCTGCTATGTGACGGAGGGCAGGAAGCTCATCGGCACGGTCTCCGTCAAGGACCTGCTGCTCGCGGGGGACGACAGTCTGCCCGTCTCGCAGATCATGGACGAACATGTGATCTCCGTCAATACCATGACCGACCAGGAAGAGGTCGCTCAGATGCTCTCCAAATATAACTTCCTGGCCCTGCCCGTGGTGGATACGGACGGCCTGATGGTCGGTATCATCACCTTTGACGACGCGATGGACGTCCTCGTGGAAGAGACCACGGAGGACATCGAGAAGATGGCTGGTATGCTCCCCTCGGAGAAGACCTACCTGCGCTCCAATGCCTGGGACCTGTTCAAACACCGTATCCCCTGGCTGGCCCTGCTGATGGTCTCGGCGACCTTCACCGGGATGATCATCACCGGCTTTGAGAGCGCCCTGGCGGCCCAGGTGGTGCTGACGGCCTTTATCCCCATGCTGATGGACACGGGGGGCAACTCCGGCTCTCAGGCCTCTGTCACGGTCATCCGCGCACTCAGTCTGGGTGAACTGGACTTCACGGACACGCCGAAGGTGATCTGGAAGGAGATCCAGACCGCGGTGCTCTGCGGGCTGGCCCTCTCGATGCTGTGCTTTGCAAAGATCATGCTTGTGGACCGGCTGCTGCTGGGCAACCAGGACATTACGGTGCTTACGGCGTTTGTTGTCTGCGCCACGATGGCGGTCACGGTGCTGATGGCCAAGATGGTGGGCTGCGCCCTCCCGCTTGCGGCGAAAAAGATCGGCTTCGATCCCGCGGTGATGGCAAGCCCCTTCATCACGACCATTGTCGACGCGCTCTCGCTGCTGGTGTACTTCGGCATTGCAAGCGCGCTGCTATTCCGCTGAGATCATAAGCGACAACTCAGAAGCCCTCCAAAGCCGTGATCAGACGCCGCTTCCGAGGGCTTCCGCCCTGCAGAGGGCATCGCGGCGCCGGGACGAAACGCCGTACCGGAAAAAGCCCGGATCCCGCTGTCAGAAAGCACAGAAAAATCCTGCCCGAACCCGCAAAAAACGGCAAAACAACACTTGACCTTTCGGCCGAACTATGGTATAGTCTGCATTACCTGTCGGACGAGAGGTTTTCTTTTTGCGCGCTCTTCGTCCTATACAGGGAGGCAATGCCTGCGGGATGCGCAGGTAAATAAAATAGGAGGTGCCGAACTATGGCTGCAGGCGCAAGAGTAAAAATTACACTCAGATGCGAAGAATGCAAGCAGAGAAACTACAACACGATCAAGAACAAGAAAAATACCTCGGATCGTTTGGAGCGGAGCAAGTACTGCCCATTCTGCAGAAAGCACACAAAGCACGTAGAGACCAAGTAAGGACAGGAGGGTGTGAACATGGCTGAAGAAAAGAAAGTCAACGCAGCAGCTCCTGCCAAGGCGGCGGTCGCCGTCAAAAAGGACGATACCAAGCCCGGCTTCTTTCAGCGCGTAGGCAAATGGTTTCGTGAGATGAGAAGCGAGCTGAAAAAGGTCATCTGGCCCACGGGCGAGGTTCTGGCGAAGAACACCGCGATCTCCGTTGCCGTGATGATCGTGTCCGCTGTCGTTCTCTGGGGCTTTGATGAACTGGCACAGATGCTGGTTCGTGCGCTCTTCACCCTGGTGGGATAAACACCATGGCGGAAGAGGCAAAGTGGTACGTAGTACATACGTACTCCGGCTACGAAAACGCTGTCGCGGCGGCAGTGATGAAGGCGGCGGAGAACCGCCGGATGACCGACCTGATTCAGGAGGTCAACATCCCGCTGGAAACCGTGACGGAGATCACCGACTCCGGTGAGAAAACCGTAGAGAGGAAGGTCTTCCCCGGCTATGTGCTGGTGAAGATGATCCTGACAGATGACAGCTGGCATCTGGTGCACAATGTACGCGGCGCTACGGGCTTTGTCGGAGCGGACGGAAAGGCGATCCCCCTGACGCAGGAGGAGATCCTCGCCCTCGGAGTGGAGCGGCGGGATATCAAAGTCGCCTACGGTCTGGGAGACACCGTGCGGGTCAATGACGGGCCGCTTGCCGGATTCAACGGCACAGTCGAAGAGCTTGAGCCCGAGAAGAACCGTGTGCGCGTCGTCGTCTCCATGTTCGGCCGCGAGACTCCGGTGGATCTGGAGCTCGACCAGGTCGAAGCAATTCAAGATTAATAAGAAAGAGGTGCTTGTTCATGGCACAGAAAGTAGTAGGATACGTCAGATTCCAGGTTCCTGCCGGAAAAGCGACTCCGGCTCCCCCTGTTGGCCCGGCCCTTGGCCAGTACGGCGTCAACATCGGTCAGTTCACCAAGGACTTTAACGAGCGCACCAAGAACGACATGGGTCTCATGATCCCGGTCGTCATCACCGTGTACTCCGACCGCAGCTTTACCTTTATCACCAAGACTCCTCCCGCTGCCCTGCTTATCAAGAAGGCCTGCGGCATCGAGTCCGGCTCCGGCGTCCCCCAGCGGGATAAGGTTGCCACCATCAGCAAGGAAGATGTCCGCAAGATCGCCGAGCAGAAGATGCCCGACCTCAACTGCACCGACATCGAATCCGCCATCAGCATGATCGCCGGAACCTGCCGTTCCATGGGCGTCGTCGTCGGCGACTGATTGACGGGCGGCCATCGCTCCTCAGTGAACGGCGAAAATGCCGTTCCAGCGTGGGAGGATCGTTTCATCCGTATGTAACCACTATTTAGGAGGAAAACAAAGTGTTCAGAGGTAAAAACTATAAAGAGAGCGCAAAGCTCATTGATAAACAGGCTCTGTATGAGCCGAAGGATGCATTTGATCTCGTGATCAAGGCCAGCAAGGCAAAGTTCGACGAAACCGTCGAGCTGCACGTCAAGCTCGGTGTCGACGGCCGTCACGCCGACCAGCAGGTCCGCGGCGCCATCGTCCTGCCGAACGGCACGGGCAAGAGCGTCCGTGTGCTCGTGTTCTGCAAGCCCGAGCGCGTTGACGAGGCCATGGAGGCCGGCGCCGATTACGCCGGCGGCATGGAGCTCGTTGAGAAGATCCAGAAAGAGAACTGGTTTGAGTTTGACACCGTTATCGCCAGCCCCGACATGATGGGTACCGTCGGCCGTCTCGGTAAGCTGCTCGGACCGAAGGGCCTGATGCCGTCCCCGAAGGCCGGCACCGTCACCCCCAACATCAAGCAGGCCATCACCGAAGCCAAAGCCGGTAAGGTTGAGTATCGTCTGGACAAGACCAACATCATCCACTGCCCCATCGGCAAGGTCAGCTTCGGCGCGGACAAGCTGTTTGAGAACTACGCCGCTCTCATCGGCGCCATCATCAAGGCCAAGCCCGCCGCTGCCAAGGGCCAGTACATCCGCTCCTGCGTGACGGCCTCCACCATGGGCCCCGGCGTCAAGATCAACGCCCAGAAGCAGCTGTAAGCAGCGATCTGTCAGACAACCACATTGATACCCTGTAACTATACGGCACGGCCGTACAATCAGGGAACGTAAAATGAGGAGATCAAATCAATGAAAAAAGGTATTCATCCCGATTATCAGCCGACCACGATTCGCTGCGCCTGCGGCAACGTGATTGAGACCGGTTCCACCAAGAAGAACATCACCGTTGAAATCTGCTCCAAGTGCCACCCCTTCTACACCGGCAAGCAGAAGCTGGTCGACACCAGCGGCCGCGTGGACAAGTTCAACAAGAAGTACGGCCTCAAGTAATCCGGCAACACAGACCACAATCACCCCTGCTTCCATTCCGGCGGCAGGGGATATTTTTTCGTCCTTGTCAGAACAGAACATCCGTGATATCTTTGTATCGAAGGACAGGTGAGAACATTGAGACCTGAACAGATGTCGGCCATTGTGCTGGCGGGCGGATTCAGCAAACGGATGGGCAGGGACAAGGCGGAGCTCCCCCTGGGCGGCTGCAGCCTTATCGAGCTGCAGGTCCGGAAGTTCCGGGACCTCGGCGTCCGGGACATCATGCTCTCCGGGTACCCCAAGCCTCTGGCAGGCTGCAGGAATATTGAGGATGTCTATCCGCACCGGGGCCCAGTGAGCGGGATCCACGCCTGCCTGCAGGCGGCGGAGAACGAGGCCTGCTTCGCCCTGAGTGTGGACATGCCCCTGCTCCCAGAGGAAGTGCTCCTGACTTTGGCGGAGGCCCACTGCGGCGGCATCACGGTGCTGGAGCACGGCGGAAAGCCGGAGCCGCTGGCCGCGGTGTATGACCGCGCACTGTACCCGGAGGCGGAGAAAATCCTGCACTCCGAGCGGACCGCGCTTATGAAGATGCTGGACTTCGCGGAAGTCACAAGGGTCCCATATACCGGGGACGAATTCTTTTTGACCAACTGCAACACCCCGGAGGAGTATGAAAAAATCAGAGCATACTGGAGAGAACCATGAAGCATATCCTGATCTGCGGAGGACGCAACAGCGGCAAAAGTATTCTGTTTGAGCGCCTCCTGAACGACTGCCGGGTCCCGCTGTACGGCTTCACGACCGGGATCACCACGACCCGGGAGGACGGCTATCACGAGATCTATATGTTCCCGGTCCGGGGCGGAGACCGCACGGAGCGGGAGGAGAACCATGTCGGCTCCTGCAACATGAAGGAGCGCACCGTGAACATCCCGGTGTTCGAGACGCTGGGCGTGAAGCTGATGGAGGAGGCCAGGCCCGACGGCATCCTCTGCATGGACGAGCTGGGCTTCATGGAGGCGAAAGCCCCCGCCTTCTGCCGGAAGGTGCTGGAATGTCTGGACGGCGAGATCCCGGTGCTGGCGACGGTGCGGGACGGGATGCCGGAGATCGAGTTCCTGAATCGGGTGCGCAGCCACCCGGGGGCGGAGTGCTGGCATGTCCGCCCGGACAATATTGATGAATTATACGAAACGCTCTCACCGATCATAGAGCGTTGGAACAAGAGGTAGAGATGCTGAAACTGATATCGTTTGAACAGGCAGCGGAGATTCTGGAAGCACAGCCGGTCAGCCGGAAAAAAGAGTATGTGGCCATTGAGGACGCTCTCGGGAGAGTCCTGGCGGAGAATATGACGGCGGCCTTCCCGATGCCGCCCTTTGACAAGAGCCCCTTTGACGGCTTTGCCTTTCGGGCGGAGGACACCCCGGGCGAGCTGAAGATCCGGGGCGAGTCGGCCGCCGGGAGCAAAGAACTGGAACCGCTTCTGCCGGGGACGGCCATGCGGATCTTCACCGGGGCGCCCGTCCCGGACGGAGCCGACGTGATCATGAAGTTTGAGGACACCGAAGTGACGGGCGGCACGGTCCGCATCGCGGCGGCGCAGAAAGCGGGGACCAGCATCATCCGCCAGGGAGAGGACTACCCTGCGGGCGCTGTGCTTGCCATGGAAGGCGAGCGCCTGGTACCGGCCACGGTCGGCGTGCTCGCCTCCCAGGGTTTCGGGCAGATCCCGGTTTACTGCAGGCCGAAGGTGCTGTTCATCTCCACGGGGACAGAGCTCGCGGAGCCCGGCGAAGAGAGAGCCAGATACGGCATCTACAACAGCAGCTATTACTCGCTGAGCGGCTATCTGCGGATGATGAACTTCACCGTCCGTCGCGGGGGAGACGTGCCCGACGATCAGGCGCTCATCGCCTCTCAGATCGAGGCGGGACTGAACGGGGACACCGACCTCGTGATCACCACGGGCGGCGCCTCGGTCGGCGACTACGACTTTGCCGTGAGAGCGGCCGAAGCGCTGGGGATGGAGATCCTCTTCTGGAAGGTCAACGCCAAGCCCGGCGGCGCGCTGATGGCGGCGAGAAGGGGAGAAAAGCTTCTCATCTCGCTCTCGGGCAATCCCGCGGCCGCCATGATGAGCCTGCTGGTCGTACTGCAGCCCTATCTGCGCAAGCTCACCGGCGTACGGCTCGGCAACAAGGCACTGGAACTGCCGCTTTTGAACGACATGCCGAAGTTCAGCACCGCCGTGCGCATGCTCCGCGGCCACCCGACCATCCGGGACGGGATCACCTATTTCGAGGAGAACCCGGGACGCGGAAACGGACACATCGCATCCTTTGAACAGTGCAGCATGATCGGGATCGTGCCGGCAGGGAGCGGGAATCTTCCGGCGGGCACGGTGATCCGCGTGCTGCAGCTTCCGGTCGACCTCTACTGAATCCATGATTAATCTGCGCCTGAACAGAGAGAACTGCCTCGCAGCGGCGGGGGAAACCGCCGCTGCGGCTCAGTGCGCCCCCATCGCCGACCGCGACGAGGGCGGCGAGTGGATTGCGGCGGCCTGCTGGCACAACTGCGGCGGGCGCTGTATGAACAAGGTCCTCGTGAAAGACGGCGTTGTGATCCGGCAGAAAACGGATGACACGCACCCCGATTCCCCGGATTACCCCCAGCAGCGCGGCTGCGTCCGCGGCAAGGCCCAACAGCAGCAGTGCTTCAGCCCCGGCCGCCTGAAGTACCCCATGAAGCGCAAACACTGGTCCCCCGATGCGCCGAACGGAGAGCTCCGCGGCCGCGACGAGTGGGAGCGCATCAGCTGGGACGAGGCGATCCGGTATGTCGCGGACCAGTACAGGACCATCCGGGAAAAATACGGCAGCCAGGCCTTCCTGACAGGCAGCTACGGCTCGTTTCACGACAATATCCCGCTGCTGTATTACGGCGGACACACCTCGGTAGCGGATTCCACGTCCTACGGCACCTATCTTCTGAAAACCGATACCACCATCGGCGTGAGCAGATACGGACTGGGCGCGGAGAACGACCGCTACGACATGCTGAACGCCGATACCATGGTTTTCCTGTCCCTGAACCCGGCCTGGTCCGCGCCCGGCACCCCGATGACCCACTTCCTGCGGGCCCGGGAGAACGGAACCCGGTTTATCTGTGTCGACCCGATGTACAGCGCGACGGCGCAGGCGCTGGATGCCGAGTGGGTTCCCGTGCGCACCGGCACCGACACCGCGCTCCTGCTGGGCGTGGCGTCCGAGATGTTGCGTCTGGACGCCGAGGAGGGCGGCATCGTCGACTGGGACTTTCTGCAGAAGTACACCGTCGGCTTTGACGCCGGGAGCGGGAAGGCCCCGAACCTGAAGGACGACGTAAACTTCCGGGACTATCTGGAAGGCAGGTACGACGGCATCGTCAAGGATGCCGCGTGGGCTTCCGGCATCTCAGGTACGCCGATGGAACAGATCACCATGCTGGCGCGTGCGCTGGGAAAGAAGAACAACGTCTGGATCCTGCACAGCTTTGCCATGGCCCGCAACGACGGCGCCGAGAACATCCCCCAGATCGTCATGACCCTCGGGGCGATGGGCGGACATTACGGAAAGCCCGGCAACTGTACGGCGGCAAGCTATACCAAAAACTCGGCAAACGGCGGCCCCAGACTGGTGCGCGCCGGGAAGACCGGTCTGCCGGAGCCGCCGGACAATCCCGTTCCGGGCATCATCCCGGGGCCGCAGGTTTGGGATGCGGTGCTGAGCGGGACATACCGCATGATCGGCGATTTTTACGGGGAAACGGCCGAAGGCCTCATCCGCGGCAGGGACATGAAATGCGACATCCACTGCATCGTCAACATGGATGAGCATGCCTACCTGCAGAGCGGGCCGAACATGAAGAAGGGGATCGAGGCTCACCGGAAGGTCGATTTCGTTGTTGCGAAGGCTTATGAAATGAACACGCCGGCAAAGTACTCCGACATTGTCCTGCCGATTACGACCCACTGGGAGAGGCCGGGGGAGGTGGCGGAGTCCAACCGAGAATTTCTCTCCTGCAGCAGGCAGGTCGTGGATCCGCTGTACGAGGCCAAGTCCGACCAGGAGATTGACAGCCTGATCATGGAAGCCCTCGGCCTTGACCCGAAGGTCGCCTATCCCATCAGCGAGAAGCAGCAGTTCTTTAACGCGATCGCCGGGTCCACGGTGGTGAGCACCGAAGCCGCCGGCGGCGACGGCGCTGCCGTGGGCTGTGCTCCCTGCGAGGCCCTGCTCTCATCCGGCCCGGAGTATCTTCCGCTGGTGACCATCACCCAGGCGGACATCGACGAATGGGGCGTTGAGGGCCGGCCTCAGAAAGGCGTCATCCCGCTCAGGGACTTCATCGGGAACGGCGGCTATCAGGTCGGGCGCAAGCCGGGCGACGCTTTCTGCGGACATCTTGGCTATACCTCGTTCATCACCGACCCGGAGGCCAGCCCCCTGGCCACCGCCTCCGGCAAGTTCGAGATCACCAGCCAGAGCAAAGCCGACCTCTTCAACGGCTTCGGCTTCACTGACCGGGACTATAAGCCCTATCCGGAGTACATCACGCCGGCCACCGGTTACGAGACCACGTTCAAGGACAGGACCCTTGGCGGCGAGAAGGGCGCGTTTCCCTATCTGCTTTACAACATCCACTACCTGCGCAGAGCCCATACAACGCTTGACAATATCCCGTGGCTGCGGGAAGCCTGGCCAAACCCGGTTTTCCTTAACGCCTCGGACGCGAAGGAAAAGGGCATCGCGAGCGGCGACACCGTCCTGATCTCGACAAAGACGGCAAAAGCGCTGCGCCGGGCCTGCGTCATGGAGGGCCTGATGCCCGGGGTGGTCAGCATTCCCCACGGCGCGTGGGCCGTCATTGACGAGGAGACCGGCATCGACGCCGGCGGATCTGACAACTACCTGCTGGGCGGCGAAATGAGCGGCTCCGGCATCACGCCGTACAACAACATCAACTGCAATATTGAAAAGTACGGCGGACCGGAACGGGAAGGCGGCGCCGATACCGGCAGCCGCAGTCCTGCTCTTTAAAGGGCGGAGGGAAAGAACATGGCACTCGCTTTCTATTTTGACATGACCCGCTGTGTGGGCTGCCGTGCCTGCCAGGTTGCCTGCAAGGACAGGAACGATCTGGATATCGGTCTTCTCTTCCGCTATGCGAAGACCTATGAGACCGGCTCCTTCCCGAAGGTCGGCATGTACAACTATTCCGGCAGCTGCAATCACTGCGGGAATCCGGTCTGCGTCACGGTCTGCCCGACCGGCGCGATGCACAAGGCCGGGGACGGCACGGTCATCCACGAGGACGACAGGTGCATCGGCTGCAGGGCCTGCATGAACAGCTGCCCCTACGGCGCGCCGAAGTTCGACGAGGCCCGCAGTATCGTCCGCAAGTGCGACGCCTGTGCAAGCCAGCGCGCCAGGGGCGAGAACCCCGTCTGTGTGGACGCCTGCCCCAGCCGTGCGCTGGACTTCGGCGAGCGGGATGAGCTGATCGCGAAGTACGGTGAAGACCTGGTGAAGGATCTCCCGATCCTCCCGGATTCCGGGCTCACCAATCCCAACCTCCTGATCAAGGCCAAGCCCTGCGCCCTCAAAGAGGACTTCCGCGAGCTGCCGACCTGATCGGGCAGAATACGCGGCGAGCAGATACCGTTTTCAAAACCGCAAAGGAAAAACGAAGAACGCACCCTGATGGACTCGGGATACATGATCTTTATTGCCTTATTCAATCGGATTACAAGTATGCTTCATCAGACCTCACCGGCGCTTTAACAACGCTGGGAACATATCTGCAGATTACGGCATTGATATTGATTGTGATACAGACGATTATGTTATTAAAAAAGCGTCAATCCATGCTGTAAGGGCATTGACAAAATAGGATTAATCCTATATCATAGTAGTGCGAGGTGATGTGATGCCGAAATTTGAAGTGGAATTCTATGAGACTCCAAATGGTGATCAGCCTGCAAAGGAATTTCTGCTCTCACTGGATAAAAAGATCCGGGCAAAAATGGCAGATACGATCAGTATTTTGCAGGATAATGGATATGAACTCAGAGAACCATATAGTAAGCACCTATCGGAGGGAATCTTTGAGTTAAGAGCCAAAGTCGGGTCCGATATTACGAGGGTTCTGTATTTCTTCTATGTGGATCGGCATATCATATTAACAAATGGGTTCATTAAAAAGACACAAAAGACTCCTCCGAAAGAAATCGAACGGGCAAAGAAATATCGCGCAGACTATCTGCGCAGGAAGGAGAGCCGAAAATGAGTGTGAAATTTGATGATTTTCTTCAGGAGCAGCTTCAGGATCCTGAATTCAAAAAAGAATATGAAGCTCTCCAGCCGGAGCATGCAATCATACAGGCTCTTATCGATGCTCGGCAGCAGTCCGGATTAACGCAGAAAGAATTGTCAGAACGAACCGGTATTGCGCAAGGTGATATCAGCAAGCTGGAAAGAGGAAATGCCAATCCATCTATCCGTACACTTCAGCGTCTTGCCGCCGGTATGGGTATGAAACTGCGATTGGAATTCCTCCCGGACGCGGCCGGTGTGGCATTAAAGAGATAATTTTCTAAAGTATTAAAAAGTTTTGGCAACAAATTGGCAACAAAAGATCGGAAAGGGAAGAGACACAGTATAACTGAGAGAAAAAACCGGCTAAAAGAATGCAAAACTTAACTAATATACGTTAAGCAGCGTTCTGCCAGTATCGAGTCCGGATATTTATGGTAATATCAGGCTTAGAAGAAGAAAAACGGGTTTTATCCCGACATGAGAGATCTTAGAAGGGGAGTGTATCATATGCCGCCCAGAGGAGGACACAGTTCCAGCTCGCATTCGAGCAGCTCCAGATCGAGCAGTTCCCGCTCCAGCAGTTCCCGAAGCAGCAGCTCCGGTTCCCGGTCCTATTCCAGCAGCTCCAGTTCCCGAAGCAGCAGCTCCAGCTCGCGGTCTTATTCCGGCAGTACCAGCTCCTCCGGTTCGAGAGGACCAAGCCGCCATTCCACGTCCAGCCGCTCCGCCACGCCGAATTACAGCGCCGGGGGCTTCAACGCCCGGCCGAACCAGCGGCCCGAGCAGACGCCGGTGTCCGCACCGCGCCGCCCGAGGAGGAACCAGCCGCTCGGCTACATGATCGCCGGAGCGCTGGCGCCGAAGTACTACTACGGCGGAAGACACGACTACGTGTATTATCCGGATTCCTGGACCGACTCCAGCACGGGAACCTATTATGAGGCGGGCTATTATGACGAGGACGGTCGGCGCTACGACAGCGTCGCCTTTGAGAACAACGGCAGGTACGAGAACGTCCTCTGCCACTGCGACTACTGCGGGCAGGATACGGTCCTGAATCTGGACGCGGCGACCGACGCCTTCACCGATCTGAAGTGCCCCAACTGCACGGCGCCTCTTACGATCAAATCGGAGCTGGACAAGGCCGTTAACGACAGTGCCGTCGGCACCCCGGCGTACAACTACAGCACCGACACCCGGGCGCCCAAAAAGAAGAAAAAGCGCAAGTGGCCCTGGGTGGTCGCGGTCCTTGTCAGCATCATGCTGTACGGGTACACCCTGGAGGACGAGGAGCCCGCCGCCCTGCCTCAGAACAACAACATCCAGCAGATCGAGGTCATCGGCAACGACAATATGGTCATCGGCTCCGAGATCCTGCTGGTGAAGCGCGGCGACAGCAGCTATGCCTACGCCCCCTCCGGCAGCGCGGACAAGACGCTGTTCTGGGATGAGGATGCCGACAGCTATTACGACGAGAGCTCCGACTGCTGGCTCTGGTACAACACCGACGTCACGCCGAGTCTCTGGCAATACTGGTACGAGGGGATCTCCTCGGACTATGGAGATTACGGCTGGATGGAGCATGACGCCGACGGCTGGTTCATCGAGACCTCGGACGGGAACTGGGTCGAGCTTCCGAGCCAGTACGACAGCTCAGGCCTCTGGTGGATCGACGACTGACGAAAAAATATTTCATACATTATGATCGGCCGATCAGGCCGGTGATTCAACATCTTGTGGGTTGCGTCACCGGCCTGATCTTTTTTTTCAATATCTAGGCTGCTCACAAAAGAAAGTCTTTAATTTGTTTCCAAATTTTGCCAAATTCCCTTATTTTTGTTATCTAATTTTTGTTGCAAATGCACAAAGCTTGCTCTATGATTAGGCTCCAACCGTATGATTAATGCCATAAACCCACTTTTATGACGGGATGAGCGGCGGTTGGGGCTCTATGAGTATCCGACGGTGAAAAAGCCGATGAAAATCAGAGATGAGGAGGCTGAATCCTGTGGAAGAGATCATGAATAAAATCTTGCAGCACCAACAGCTGACCTATGAACTGATGGCTGTGGTGTTCGGGGAAGAACCGATCGAGCTGCCCACAACGGAAGAGGAGCTCTGAGCGCAAGAGCCCGAGACCGGAACTGCTGCAGGCGCAGCGCCGACTGCGGAGACGGAAAGATTCCGAATTGAATATCCTTTTGTAAACGCGGCCCGGGGACCTGATACATGGTCCCCGGGTTCTGGTCCGCCGGGGAATGACTTTGCAGTAAAACGGATGCTTCTTATTCGCGGGAGCAAAGAAATCTATATCGGAGTTCCGGGAGGATGAGATACTGACATTTCTTATGGGTTCCTTTGCCTGCAAGCCTTGAAAAAAGGAGCTTGATCTGCTATAATGATTAGCCGCGGCTAACGATCTTTTTCGCCCATCAGACAATGGTCCGGGGATGGACGCTTGTAGGATGGGCTTTTTGATTAGTAAAGGTTAGAAACGGCTAACAAATTGGCGCAAGATGTTTGCTCATCCATACAGGAGCAGGGAGAATGGAGAGAAAAGAAAGATGATCACCGTGCATGAATCCGGAAAAGAAAAACCAGATACACTGGAAAGACGAAATCGAAAATACTGGCTCCTTGGACTTGCAGGCTGCGCGCTGTTCGGTGTCGGCGACTGGCTTTTGGGCTATGTCGATCCGCAGCCGGTCAGCGAGGTTTTCTCCGTTCTGAAAGCCGGGCACGGCGAGGGTTATGCCCTGTGGAAGATCGCGCTGACGCTGTTTCTCGGCACGCTGGGCGTGCCGTTTATGATGGCGGGCTGTACAGGCATGGCCGCCATCGTGACGGATGAAAAGAAAAAGACCGTCCTTCGACACAGTATGCTGCTGCTACCGGTGGGCTGGCTGCTGATCCATTTTACCGTCTCCTGCGGGATCTGGGGCTACGCATGGAATATGCAGACAGGCGATCCGTTCCAGGCGCTGCGCATGGCTGAGGACATGATGCACATGTTCCAAAGTACGCAGATCGCGGCCGATCTGCTGGCGGCGATTCCGTTGATTCTGCTTGTGGTATATACGCTGCGGAACAAAACCGCGCTGAAAAAATCTTCGCTGCTGTTTACGCCCCTTTTGTGGATGGCGCTCTTCTCCGCGGTAAAACTTGTCGTCCCGGCCACGCCCTTTACCAATGGAATCGACACCTTCTGTATGAACGCGGGAATGATGATCTGGTTTGTGTATCTGCTGGTGAAAAAGATATGAAGATTCCATTCAGGGCCGGGAGGGCGAGCGGGAGATCATCGAGGATATCCGGCGCTATGCAGACAAGGAAGGGCGGCTTGAATGATTGTACATAAGACATCGGTCTTCCCTGCGAAGCGGGAAGTCGTATTCAAAAAGCTTCAACATTTGGAGACACTGCAAGCCGTTGCCTCGCCGTATGCGAGTTTTACACCGCTCAGCGAAGACAAAGACCCGGTCTGGCGAGTCGGCGGCGTATCCTCCTACCGTTTCAAGCTCTTCGGTTTTATCCCCTTTGGAACGCATACGATCCGGATCGAGCGTTTTGATATCGACATTATCCAGAGCAGGGAACACAACGAGCATGTTCGGGTTTGGGATCATAAAATCACGCTGAGAGAGCGGGGCAAGGAGACGGAATACACCGATGAGGTGGAGATCCGCGCCGGATGGAAAACCATATTCATCTGGCTGTGGGCAAAAGCATTCTATGCCCACCGGCAGAGGAAATGGATCAGACTGCTGCGCCGGGATGCCAGGACGCGGACTTCGAAAAGATGAAGGCGATCAGGAGCGACTTTCCGTTCTGACCACAGTGTGGTCATCGCCATTCCGGATGCCTTACGAAAAAGCGACCCGGGGACCTGATACAAGGCCCCCGGGTTTTGGTCATGATTGGCCTCGGGAGAATGAAAATAGAATTGAAGCAGGTCTGATTTTCTGTTATACTTTATATTGTGTTAGTATATCCGATAAAGAGTAATCCGGTATTTGCGAGCGCATGGAATAATCCTATATGAGGAGAAGAGCAGGTTCAGCAGAACGGAGTGAACGATGGATCTGTCAAAATTCGATGGAAAACACGTCCGTGTGACGGATCGCTGGGCCGAGACCTTTACGGGCATGGCGGAGTATGGGAACTACAATTTTCTGGAATGTGAATACGGAGGCGAGGAAGACGGCATTTTCATTGAAGACTGCCTGATCTACAATTCCCAGATCGTCTCCATAGAGGAGATCGAAGTTCACGGCACGGTTGAATTATGGACAGAACAACTGACCTTGCGCAGGTACCGACCGGAAGATGCTGAGCCTTTGTACTGTCGTCTGGGGACAGATCCGGCGATGGTTCGGTATTCCGGATGGAATCCCTATGCGACGTTGGAGATGGCGCAGGAAACCGTGCGAAGGTTTATTGACAGCTATGACGACGAGCATGCCTATTCATGGATCATGGACACGGATGACGTCATCGTCGGCACGATCGGAGCTTATGATTACAAGGACGATCAAATCGAAGTCGGCTTCAGCGTTGTACCCGGTTGGCAGGGACGCGGTCTTGCCACCGAGGCACTGAAGAAAGTGTTGGAATATCTGACGGAGAATGAAGGCATCCCCTGTGTGACCGCCTGGTGCGCAGCGGAGAACGTATCCTCGAAGCGGGTCCTCGAGAAAGCGGGGATGAAGCTGGTCCATATAGAGAAGGGCAGCCTTACGGTCGAAGACGGGGTATATGACAAGCTGATCTACGAATACAGAAGCTGCAGATGAAAACTGACGGAGAAAACTGCGTTTGAGAGATATGCATCTGCAACCAATATCGAATCGTGGATACTATAGACAGAGATGAGCACCTGCGGCTTCCGGGGGAAGCTCAACAGTGAGCCGGAATGCGCAGCATTACGATCAAACCACTTGAAAGGACAGCCATTATGCAGACAACCAGAATCTATTTTGAAGACCTCAGCACTGTGGAGATCCGGGTATCGGATATCCAGACGGAGGAGTTTTACCGCTGGCTTCGCTTTGCCAACCGGAACGACACCTATACGGTCCCAGGCCTGAAGCGGGTCATCACCCGCAAGGACATCATCCGGACCGAGCTGATCCGGGAAGAAGACGCCTGAGCCCCTGACGGAGCGAGGAGCATTATGACCAGGAAAGAATTCGGCGAGCGCATGGATCAGATCGACCCGGAATCCCCGACTGCGGTCGACGACTATGCCGCGCTGTTTGAGCAGGACTATGAGGAGAGCGAATGGGATCTGAACGATCCCGCGGTTCTCGAAGACCTGCTCTCCGCGGCGCAGAAAGAGCTCAAAGACCACATGGGCAAGTACGATGCGCTGAAGAAAAAGATCGACAACGAACTCCGGCGTGCCGGGGCGACGGAAGCGCAGATCAACTGGGGCCTGTTCGGCGACGTTGAACTGCCCACCATCGCCTATCTCCGCGTCAGCCGTATGGCAGTCAGTCTGATCGAGACCAGCTACAGGATCAGGCAATGCCTCGGCGAGCTGAAGCTGCTGGGGAAGTACACGGACGCGGTGGATCCGGATGAGATCACCCGGATCCGGAAAGAATACGGGAGAAGATACGGATAAAGACATGAAAAGCAGCGGGAAAGGTGGCCTGTATGGAAAATGATGAAGGATATCCACGGGGAAGACAGCCGGGTATACCGGAATGATGTTATCATTGAAAAGAAGAGCTCAAAAAAATAACGGGGAGGCTCAGAACATGACCTATCACTTTGACGAGATCATCGAACGGCGGGGGACCAATGCCCTGAACACGGACGGATTCCGCGGATATATCTTCCACGCCGGACCGGAGAAGGTGTTCCCCTTCAAGGACGAGGAATTTGTCCGGATGTGGGTGGCGGACATGGAGTTTGCCACACCGCCCGAGATCTGCGAGGCGATGAAGGACCGCATCGACAGACGCATCTTCGGATACAGCTGCGTGTATACGGATGACTATTACAAGGCCTTTTCGGGCTGGTGCCGGGAGCGGTACGGCTGGAGCTTCCCGCGGGAAGAGCTGGTGTTCTCCCCGGGCATCATCCCCGCGCTTTATCAGCTGGCGGAGATCCTGGTCGGCCCAGACGAGAAGATCGTGACGCCCACTCCGGCCTACGGCTACTTCCTCCACACGGCTGAGTACAACAGGGTGGAGCTGCTGACCTCCCCGCTGAAGATCGACGCGGAGGGCCGCTTCACCATCGACTTTGAGGACTTTGAGCGCAAGTGCTCCGATCCCAAGGCCAAACTGGTGATCTGGTGCAACCCGCATAACCCCAGCGGCAGAGTCTGGACCGAGGAGGAGCTGAGAAAGGTCGCGGCGATCATCCGCAAGTACCAGCTGTGGGTCATCTCGGACGAGATCCACTGCGATATTCTGCGCCAGGGCCTGAGCCATATTCCGCTGGCAAAGATCATGCCCAACTATCCGAAGCTGATCACCTGCATGTCGGCCAGCAAGACCTTCAACATGGCGGGGCTCATGTTCTCCGACATCATCATCCGGGATGAAACCACCCGCAGGGAGTTCTGCGACCGGGATAAGACGGTCGGCTTTGTCAATCCGATCTCGGTTGCCGCCCACCAGGCGGCCTACGAGTCCTGCGGCGAGTGGCTGAATCAGCTGCGGACCTATCTGGACGGCAACTTCCGCTATGTCAAAGACTTCCTGACCGAGTACCTGCCGGAGGCCGTCTTCTCTGTCCCGGAGGCGACCTATCTCGCCTGGGTGAATATCGCGCCGTGCCTCCCGGACGTGGAAGATCTGCCGGACTTCTTCGCCAATGAGGCGGGCGTCCTGCTGGAGGGCGGCGACAGCCTCTTTGTGGGCAATGCCAAAGGCTATATCCGGCTGAACCTCGCGATGCCGCGCAGCATCATCCAAACCGGCATGGAGAGAATTCGCGACGCGATCTACAGACACGGCAAAGCATAAGCCCATTCATACAGAAAAAGACCTCTCCCGAGACGGTTTCACGACCGGTCGGGAGAGGCCTTTTGATTCTGCTGAAGGCTCAGGCAAAGCGCAGGACGTTCCAGCTCAGCGGCGGGAGGAGGACCTGCGGCCTGCCGCCGTCGGAGGGCGTGACCGGCAGCGCCGCGGGCACGACTTCGTTGGGGTTTTCTTCGGTGTTCACGGCGTGTACGTCGTCGTGATGGAGCACGATGTGCTCTTTCATCTCGATCCTGCCGAAGGAGCGGAGATCCAGCTCCAGCGCACACGGATCGGTGAGGTCGCGGTTCACGCAGAAGACGGTCAGGCTCCCGTCGTCCGCCTGTGTCGCGACCGCATCGACGGTCGGGACGCCTTCGTAGTCCGCACAGTCGTAGACCGGCGAGTCGACGATCGCCCGCAGGGCGGTCCCGCGTCCGTAGCGGGAGGCGTGCATGAAGGGATAATAGATCGTCTGGGCCCAGCATCCGCCGCCGTTGCGCGTCATGATGGGTGCGATGACGTTGACCAGCTGTGCGAGGCAGGCGATCTTTACCCGGTCGCAGTTGCGCAGCAGCGTGATCAGCATCGAGCCCACCAGCAGCGCGTCCTCAAAGTTGTAGATATCCTCCAGCAGCGGGAGCGCGCGGTCCCACTTCTCCCGCTTCCAGATCTCCTCGTCCTGCTCGCGGGAGTGGTACCAGACGTTCCACTCGTCGAAGGAGAGATTGACCTGCTTTTTGCTGTGCTTCTTGCCCTTGACCGCGTCGCAGATCGACACCACGCTTTTGATGAAGTCGTCCATGTCCATTGTGCGGGCGAGGAAGCCGGCCGTATCCCCGGTGGGATTGGCATAGTAGCGGTGCAGGGAGACATAGTCGATGTTCTCGTAGCACTCGTTCAGCATGGTGAGCTCCCAGTCGCCAAAGGTGGGCATCTCGGAGCTGGAGGAGCCGCAGGCCACAAGCTCGATGGAGGGGTCGACCCACTTCATCATCTTGGCGGACTCGTTTGCGATGCGGCCGTATTCGTAGGCGGTCTTCTGCCCCATCTGCCAGGGGCCGTCCATCTCGTTGCCGAGGCACCACAGCTTGATGCCGAGGGGGTCCTTCCGCCCGTTTTGGATGCGCAGGTCGGAGAGGCGGCTGTTGCCGGGGTGGTTTGCGTATTCCACGATGTCGCGGGCCTGCTCCGGACCGCGGGTGCCGAGGTTCACCGCGTACATGATCCGGCTGCCGGCTTTCTCAGCCCAGCGGGCGAACTCATGCAGTCCGACCTCGTTGGTCTCGGTCGTGAACCAGGCGAGGTCCAGCCGCTTCGGGCGCTCCTCGACGGGACCGACGCTGTCCTCCCAGCGGAAGCCGGAGACAAAGTTGCCGCCCGGATAACGCACCAGCGGGACGCCGAGCTTTTTTACGGCCTCCATCACGTCGGTCCGGAAACCCAGCTCGTCCGCAAGAGGGTGGCCGGGCTCATAAATGCCGCCGTAGACGGCGCGGCCCAGATGCTCGATGAAGGAGCCGTAGATGCGCTCGTCGATCCGGCTGATCCGGTAGTCCCTGTCCAGTATGATTTTTGCCTGCTTCATAAGATCATCCTTTCACACTGCCGGAGGTCAGGCCGGCGATAAAGGTCTTCTGTGCGAACAGTCATGCAATAAAGATACACCATAACCGGTACACCCGTCAATACATACCGCTTCCGTCGGTTTCTTCGGCAGGGAAGCGGTTGCGGGAAGACGGAAAATGTGGTATGATTTAGCAAAGACTAACTGAGGAGGTTCCGATATGAAGATATTCGGAATGCCGATGGGGATGTGGCTGCTGTTTGAGCAGTCCTTTCGGGAAAAGCTGGTCACGGTGATGGGGCTTTCCCGCGGGGAGGCGAAGGAGATCACAAAACGCGCGAATCGCAAGTACCGGGAGATCATCGAAAAGCTCCCAGAGTTTGAGCCGCAGGACCGCTTCAAGATGAATATCCTCAGCTGCGCGATGCTGTCGGCCTTCCTGCTCTCGCTGGAGGAAAAGCCGAGTGTGGAGACGGTGACGGATTACTACCGCGAGGCCATGATGATTGAGCCGATGAAGCTGTTCTGCCGGATGAGCGGGAAGAACAAGTTCTCCGACAACGACTATCAATCCCTGCGCGACACGGCCGCCCTAAAGGCCGCTGACCGGAACCCCTATTCCTGGAACATGGACTTTCTGCCGTATCCTGACGGCAGCGGCTATGAGGCACGGTTTACAAAATGCGGGATCTGCACGCTGATGAAAGAGCTGGGGCTCTTTGAATACGTCTCGGCGATGTGCAGGCTGGACTATACCATGAGCGAAGCGGGTGGAGCATCGATCTTCGTCCGGGAATACACCCTGGCCTCCGGCGGACCCTACTGCGACTGCGGGTACAAGAAAAAAGCCTAAAAGAAGCGGAGAAAAACTAAACAGGATCGGCAGCATACAGGAAAGAACGCAGTGCAGAAAAGAAAGCATTGCGTTCTTTTTGACGTTCGGATATACTATGGGCAGAAGTCCTCAGAAAACAAACAATGGGAGGAGATTTTCTATGAGCAAAGAAATCGCAAGAAGAGACTTTCTCAAAGCGGCGGCGGCCGGAGCGGCGGGACTTGCCGCGGCCAGTGTCCTGGGCGGCGTGACTGCCTTTGCCGAGGGCGAGCAGGAGAACGGCAAGCCCTTTGAGGGCAAGAAGAAGTTTGCCGGCATCGGCAGCTGCCGCATGGTGACGGACGACATCGTCTATATCGGCGTCAGCGACCGGAGGATCCAGCTCTTCGAGAACGTCTATCCCATTCCGCGCGGCGTGGCCTACAACTCCTATGTCATCCTGGACGAGAAGACCGTCCTTGTGGACACGGTGGACCGCTCGGTGACCGGTCAGTTCTTTGAGAACCTGACGGCGGTCCTGGACGGGCGAGACCTGGACTACCTTATCGTGAACCACATGGAGCCGGACCACAGCTCCGCCATCTCCGAGGTGCTGGTGCGCTATCCCAACGCCACCGTCGTCTGCACGCTGACGGCGTCCCTGATCCTGAACCAGTTCTTTGCCTGCGACATTTCCGACCGGGCGATCTTTGTCAACGAGGGCGACACTCTGAATACCGGCAGGCACACGCTGGCCTTCGTCGCGGCGCCGATGGTTCACTGGCCGGAGGTCATGATGACCTACGACACGGTATCCGGCGCGCTGTTCTCGGCTGACGCCTTCGGCAGCTTCGGCGCGCTGAACGGCAACCTCTTTGCCGACGAAGTGGACTTTGAGAAGGACTGGCTCCCGGATGCGAGACGCTATTACTGCAACATCGTCGGCAAGTACGGCAAGCAGGTCCAGGATGTCCTTGCCAAGGCGGCCACAGTGGACATCAAGATGCTGTGTCCGACCCACGGCCCGGTCTGGAGAGAGAATCTCGGTTGGATCCTCGAGAAGTACGACCTCTGGAGCAGCTACACCCCGGAGGAGAACGCGGTCATGGTGGTGTACGGCTCCGTCTACGGCGGGACTGAGAGCGCGGCCAACTCCCTCGCCGCGCAGATCTCGCAGAACGGCATCGCGGATGTGGCGGTGTACGACGTGTCCAAGACCCATGTGAGCGAACTGATTGGCGAGGCCTTCCGCTGCAGCCACATCGTGCTGGCCTCCATTACCTATAACATGGGTATTTTCACCCCGATGAAGAACTTCCTGCTGGATCTGGAAGCGCACAACCTGCAGAACCGCCGCTTTGCCATCGTGGAGAACGGAAGCTGGTCCCCGGCCTCCGGCAAGCTGATGAAGGAGATCGTCGACCGGCTGCAGGGCTGCACGGTGGTGGGCGAGACCGTCACGATCATGTCCAGTCCCGACAGCGGGGATTCCGAAGCGCTGGCGGCACTGGCCGAGGCGGTGTCGGCTTCTGTCCTGAACGGCGGCGAGGCGGCAGAAGAGCATGACGCCACGGCGGCAAAGAAGTGGGTCTGCAAGATCTGCGGATATGTCTATGAAGGCGACGAGGTCCCCGAGGACTATGTCTGCCCGATCTGCGGCGCTCCGGCGACTGCCTTTGAAGAGGCATAACAGTTTCCGCGCCGGATGAGCCCGGCGCGGAAAACCATAAAACAGCAAATCGTCAGAATGCATAAAATGATTGAATTTTCTTGTGCACTCTGACGATTTTTCTTGTCAAGTCTTGTTTTTCGGTTTTTTTTGCCGTTTAATATTTTATACGATTGGTATTTTTTTACAAATCGCTTTTCAGTAACAGACGTGGAGGAGCAGCCATGAAACTGATGAAAACCGAGGACGCTGTCGGTCAGGTCCTGTGTCATGATATTACCCAGATCATCAAAGGGGTCACAAAGGATGCCGTGTTCCGCAAGGGGCATGTAATCCGGCCGGAGGATGTGCCGGTGCTGCTGAGCGTGGGCAAGGACACCGTATATATCTGGGAAAACGACGAGACCATGCTCCATGAGAATGACGCTGCGTATATCCTGCGGGACATCTGCAGGAACGACAACATGTCCGCCACCGAGCCAAAGGAAGGCAAGATCGAGCTGATCGCGGATGTGGACGGTCTCTTCCTGGTGGACCTCGAGCGCCTGCGGGCGGTCAACTCGCTGGGCGATATGATGATTGCGACCAGGGCCTCCGGCTTTATGGTCAAGAAGGGGGACAAGCTCTGCGGCACCCGCGTGATCCCGCTGGTGATCAAGAAGGAGCGTATGGAGGCGGCGAAAGCCGCCGCGGGCGATACGCCCATCATGCGCCTTGTCCCGGCGAAGCCCAAGAAGTACGGCCTTGTCACAACGGGGAACGAGGTCTTCTACGGCCGGATCGAAGACACCTTCACTCCTGTGATCCAGCAGAAGATGGCCGAGTTCGGCGGCGAGATGGCGGAGCACGTCATCCTCAACGATGATCATGAGAAGATCACCGCCGCCATTCAGGACATGCTGGCCAAAGGCTGCGAGATGGTGATCTGCACCGGCGGCATGAGCGTCGACCCGGACGACAAGACCCCCCTTGCCATCAGGAACACCGGGGCCAATATCGTGTCCTACGGGGCGCCCGTGCTGCCGGGGGCGATGTTCCTGGTCTCGTATACGGATGACGGACGCCCGATCTGCGGCCTGCCCGGCTGTGTGATGTATGCCAAGAGAACGATTTTTGACCTGGTGTTGCCGTATCTGATGACGGACACCCCGGTGACAAAGGAATACCTCGCCGGTCTCGGCCACGGCGGTCTCTGCCTCAACTGCAAGGTCTGCCACTTCCCGAACTGCGGCTTCGGAAAAGGAGTATAAGAGCGGCGGAGATTGGACACCCCCTGCGTATATAAACGTTGAAAAATACGTTTATATAAATATTTGTAATCCCTGAAACATGGGAAGAAGGAGTAAACCTTATGAAAAAAGTACTTGCCCTGCTGCTGGCGCTGACAATGATCTTCGCGCTGGCAGTACCGAGTGCCTTCGCCGCCGACGCGGAGCAGACCGAGCTGATCGTCTTTGCCGCCGCTTCGATGACGGAGACCCTGAACCAGATCAAGGAGCTCTATGAGGCTGCCAACCCCGGTGTGACCCTGGTCTATAACTTTGACTCTTCCGGGACGCTGAAGACCCAGATCCAGGAAGGCGCCGACTGCGACCTGTTCATCTCCGCTGCCCCCAAGCAGATGAACCAGCTGGACATCACAGCCGACCCCGAAGTGAACACCGACGGTCTGGACTTTGTCCTGGAAGGCAGCCGCCTGAACCTGCTGGAGAACAAGGTCGTCCTGGCTGTTCCCGAAGGCAACCCCAAGGGGATTGAGAGCTTCGACCAGCTGGCCGAGCTGCTGTCGGCCGGCGATGTGTTTCTGGCCATGGGCAACAGCGATGTCCCGGTCGGCCAGTACACCCAGAAGATCCTTGCCTACTATGGCCTTGATGAAGAAGCCCTGGCCAAGGCCGGCGCCATCACCTACGGCACCAATGTGAAGGAAGTTACCACCCAGGTCTCCGAAGCGAGCGTTGACTGCGGCATCGTCTATGCCACCGACGCCTTCTCCGCAGGCCTCGAGATCGCGGACGCCGCGACCGCCGAGATGTGCGGCCAGGTCATCTACCCCGCCGCCGTCCTGAACATCAGCAAGAACCCCGAAGCGGCCCAGGCCTTCCTGGACTACCTGACCGGTGAGGAAGCGACCGCCGTCTTCGAGTCCGTCGGCTTCAGCTCCATGACCAAGGCCGAGGAAGCGGAAACGGTCGCGCCCGAAGCTTTGCCAGAAGCCTCTCCGGAAGTTACTTCCGCGGCATAAGGAAAGCGTAAAAAAATCTCACAGCGGACAGGTTTCGCCCTGCCCGCTGTTTTGGAGTATTCTCATGAGTTTTGACTGGTATCCCTTATGGAACTCTCTGCGCATTGCGGCGATCAGCTGTGTGCTGGTGTTCTTCCTCGGCATTTTCTTTGCCTATTATGCGGCGAGGCTGCCGCGCGTCATCAAGGGCGTGCTGGACGTGTTCCTGACGCTGCCGATGGTTTTGCCGCCCACGGTCTGCGGCTATTTTCTGCTGCTGATCTTCGGGATGAAGCGGCCTCTCGGCATCTTTCTGCTGAAGTTCGGCATCAAGTTTGTCATGACCTGGTACGGCGGCGTGCTGGCGGCCTCGGTGGTGGCCTTTCCGCTGATGTACCGGACGGCGCGGGGCGCGTTTGAAAGCTTTGACAAGACGCTGGCCTATTCCGGCCAGACGCTTGGTCTTTCGAACACCTATATCTTCTGGCGCATCCGCATGCCCGCCTGCCGGCAGGGCATCCTCGCCGGGACGGTGCTGGCCTTTGCCCGCGCCCTGGGCGAATACGGCGCCACCAGCATGCTGATCGGCTACACCCCCGGGCGCACGGCGACCATCTCGACCACGGTCTACCAGCTGTGGAGGACCAACGACGAGAAGGGCGCCATGTTCTGGGTGCTCATCAATCTGGCCATCAGCACGGTCGTGCTGCTCACAGTGAACATGCTGGAAAGCCGGCAGAAGAAGGCGGTGAAGGCATGAGTCTGATCGTCGATATCCACAGATCGCTCGGCGCATTCTCGCTGGATGCGGCTTTCGAGGCGGAAAACGGCGTCACCTGCCTGCTGGGGGCTTCCGGCTGCGGCAAAAGCTTCACACTCAAGTGCATTGCCGGCATCGAGAAGCCGGACAGCGGCCATATCGAGCTGGACGGCGTGGTGCTCTATGACTCCGGGAAGCATATTAATCTCCCGCCCCAGAAGCGGCAGGTGGGCTACCTGTTCCAGAACTATGCGCTGTTTCCCAACATGACGGTGCGGCAGAACATCCTCTGCGGCCTGCACCGGGAGAAGGACCGCGCGGAGAAAGAGCGGAGGCTCGCTGAGATGCTGAAGCTGATGCAGCTGGAGGGACTGGAGAACCACAAGCCGGCACAGCTATCCGGCGGACAGCAGCAGCGCGTGGCCCTGGCGAGGATCATGGTGAACGAACCGCGCATGCTGATGCTGGACGAGCCCTTCTCGGCGCTGGATGCGCATCTGCGCGACTCGCTGAAGATCGAGCTGCGCGATATGCTGCAGCGCTACGGCCGCGAGGTGCTGATGGTGACCCACAGCAGGGAAGAGGCCTACAACATGAGCAGCCGTATCGCCGTCATGGACAAGGGAAAACTGCTCGGCATGAAGGATACCAAAGAACTCTTTGCCGATCCCGGCAGCGTCCCGGCGGCCGTGCTCACCGGCTGCAAGAACATTGCCGCCGCGAGAAAAACCGGCGATCACGAGGTGGAGGTCCCCGAGTGGGGCATCCGCCTGCAGACCGCCCGGGAGGTCGGCGACGGGCTCGCCGCCGTCGGCATCCGCGCGCACTACTTCAACACCCAGACCCAGCAGAACCGTTTCCCTGTCCAATACGTGGAGGAGATGGAAGAGCCCTTTGAGGTCATCCTCCAGTTCCGCTACGCCGGGCAGCAGCCGGAGAGCGCTCCCGTCTGGTGGAGGCTCAGCAAGGAGAAGCGCCCGAGAGAGTTCCCGGCGGAGCTGGGTATCGCCCCGGCAAATATCCTCTTGCTTTATTCGTAAAGAGAGAGTATCATCGCGAAGCTCTGTCGGAGAGACAGAGCCTGAATGAAAAAGAAAAGGAGAAAAACAATATGAAACTCAGTGCAAGAAATCAGTTCAAGGGCAAGGTCGTTGACATCCAGGAAGGCGCCGTCAACGGCATCGTGAAGATCGACATCGGTGGCGGCAACGTTATGAGCGCCACCATCTCCATGAACGCCATCAAGGAGCTCGGCCTCCAGGTCGGCGGCGAGGCCTATGCCGTCGTCAAGGCGACCTCCGTCATGGTCGGCGTGGACGAGTAATTCTTCAAGGACAAACCCATAAGAAGCAAGTGGCTCTCCGGCAGCGCCGGAGAGCCTTTCTGTCTTTTTGGGTTTATTGGCAGACGATCAGAGCTCGCTTCCGTCCTCTATCAGCACCCGCATCGTGCCGCCGCAGACCATGCCGTCGGACTCGGCGACCTCACCCGTGAGATCGATGTCGAAGAGGCGGTACCGGCCGGTCCCGATGATGCGGACCGCGTCCTGGATGACCGCGGCCTCGCTGCACCCCCCGCCGATGGAGCCGGTGACCTTGCCCAGAGGGCTCACGGACATCTTGGCGCCGGTGCCGCGGGGCGTCGAGCCCTTGGTCTCGATGACCGTGACGATGGCCTTGCGGTCGTGGTTTTCAGCCAGGTATTCCAAGGTCGAGATCTCCAGATCGGTGTCGGCGCAGCTGCGGCCTGGCGCGCCGTGCTCCGGCTGGCGCTTGTAGGCGATGACCTCGGAGAGAATGGAGATCGCGATCTCGGCCGGGGTGATGGCGCCGATGTCCAGGCCGATGGGCGTGCAGATCTTGGCGAGACGGTCCGGGTCAAAGCCCTCCTCCCGCAGCATCTCCAGCAGGCCCTTGGTCCGGCGGCGCGAGCCGATCATCCCAAGGTAGGCAGGCTCGGCGCCGGGCAGCAGCGCGCGCAGACAGTCGGCGTCGTGGCGGTGGCCGCGGGTAATGACGATCACAAAGTCGAAGGGCGTGACACCGATCCGCCGGATGCCGTTTTCAAAGCTGTCACAGATGACTTCCGCCGCATCGGGGAAACGGCTTCGGTTGGCAAAGTCCGGCCGGTCGTCCACCACATGGACGGCAAAGCCGCACTTGGCGCCGAACTCGCAGACCGGCATGGCGATATGTCCGCCGCCCAGCACGATGAGGCGCTCCTGGGGCATGACCGGCTCGCGCACGGTGAGGCTGTCGCCCTCGTACTCCGCGGTCACGCGGGCGAAGCTGCGCCCCTTCGGGTCGATGACCGGGGTGACGCCCTCACGGAGCGTACGGCGGAGCCCGGTGGCGATGTCGCCGGACTCGCCCTGAATGACGGTTTCGACAGTGACGGGCTGGATCCGGGCGAGGTGTTCAAGAATTTGGGAATAAAGATTCGGCATGATGATCATCTCCTGCAGAGTTGTTTTTCAATGCTGCGCGCCTGGTTCAGGCGGCGTTCATGGGCGGCGCGGGCTTCGGCGGTGCTGCAGCGTTCGGCGCTTTTGGCAAAACGCTCTTCCAGTGTGACGCGCTGCTCGCCCTGGATGTACTTGTCGGCGAGGTAGAGAAGCGCCGCCTCGTCAAGGCTGTCGCTTGCCAGGTCGTGGTGCTGCGCGACGACCTCGGCGACCTCCGGGTAGCCCAGCGCCCGGATCCATGCGGCGCCGGCTTCGGCGTGCCTCGGCTCGGTGCGGGCAATGTCGTGCAGCATCGCGGCGGCATAGAGCAGCTCCCGGTCCATCGGCGGATGCTCCGCCGGGACCAGCTCCGCAAGGCGCAGCGCCTCCGCGGCGACGGCGCGGCAGTGGGCGACGACATGTTCCGGCGTTCCGTCGGCATCCAGCACTGCCATGCAGACCTCTTCGCTGAGATCGGGATGGGGGAGGCGGCCGATCTCGAGCGGGATCAGGTCCCGCCCGTCCCAGGCGACCACGGACACCGAAGTGTGCAGCAGCTTCGGGCGGCTGCCGGTGATGCTGTCGATGGCGGACTTGTGGCTGACGACGACGATGTCATCCCCGGTCTCCTCCAGACAGCGCAGCAGGGCGGCGCGCATGCGCCGACCGACGGACTCCATGCTCTCGGCGCCCTCCGGCCAGAGGTACGGGTTGTGCTCCCGGGCGGCATAGAGCTCGGGGTAGAGGGACTTGATCTCCGTGAAGGACAGCCCGTCCCAGACGCCCATGTCCTGTTCCTCCAGCCCTTCCCGGATCCCGGGCTCAGGGCAGAGGGGCCGCGCGGTATCGATGGCGCGGGAGAGGCGGCTGCAGAAAACGGGCTTATCCCGCAGCTCGGGGACGAAAGGCAGCAGCGCCGCCTGCATCCGGCCGACGGTCCCCAGCGGGAGGTCGGTCCGGCCGACGCACCAGCGCTCTCCGATCGGGATATCCGGCATGGCGTGCCGGATCAGATAGACATACCGCATCAGAACAAGCCTCCAAAGAATTCATCAAAGCGCTCGATGGCATAGTCCCGGACGGCCGCGGAATAAGCGTCGTACCGGCGCAGCAGCTCCACGCCGTCCTCTGTGAGGCTGCTTCTGCCGCCGCCGGCCCCGCCCTGGCTGCGCTGTACGAGACGGTGGTTCAGCTGGCTCTCCAGCGCGTGGATCACGTTCCAGCCGCTGGAATAGGACATCTGCATCCGCTGACAGGCGGTGCGGACAGAACCGGTCTCGCCCACCAGGCGCAGCAGCATGGCGGTCCGCTGGTCGAAGAAGGGGAGCTCCCGCACAAGAGAGACGCTCACCTGCGGCCGGGCAAGCTGTTCATTATGGAAGGTCAGCAGAGCCTTGTAATCCTCAGGCGTGTCGGCGTCATGGAGGACGCCGCGGTCCTTGACCGGAATTTCCGTCATCGGAGCGCCGCAGCGTTCCAGCGCGCCGCGCAGACCGTCGTCGCCTGAGTCGGCGAGAATGGTGTCGATGAGCGAAGCCGCGATCAGGATCGGATGCCCGCGTCTGCCGTCGCAGACCGGACAGGCGAGGGGTGCGTCCGTCTCCAGCATGGTCTGCACCGTCGACGCTGTGAAGAGGGGAATGTCCACCGGGGTGAAGAGCAGACGGCCGCACTTGTCCTGAAGGTAGCGCAGACCGATGCACGCAGACTCAAACATCTGCGTGTGCTCATAATCCTCGTTGCGCAGAAAGATGATGCCGAGTCCGGCGAGATGCCGTTCCAGCTGCGTGGCGTTGTAACCGGTGACCATGACGATCTTGTCCACACCGGCCTGCTGGAGCGTAGCCACGACGCGCTGGGCGATGGAGATGGAACCGATGTTCAGCATCGGCTTGAAGTTCCCCATGCGCGAGCTCATCCCGGCCGCGACGATCAGCGCTGCAGTCTGCATAACACCGCATCCTTTCCTCTCAGATTGGCTGTGAAAAACCGAAAGATCACGATACCCTATCATACCCGATTTTCACTCATTTGTAAATCGCTTTCCGGTGGAATCCACGAACTTTTCCGGGCCTTTCCCAGGAGGAAGCCGTTTGGGAGAAGGAGTTAGATTACTATAATTATGCCGAATTCTTTTACGCTTTGCCCAAAAAAGATGATATTTTTTGTGCATATTTCATAAAAATCATGATCAATTTTCTGCGACTTACATTTCGTTATAAGTTGATACCGCGGAGCCTGAGAGAGTATGATAAACATGGTATGAAAGGCGGTATATGACATGGATGAAGAACTGTTTGAACTGATCGCGGACACCGTCACGGTGGAGGTCACGGACCCGAAGACCGGCAAGGTCTACCGCAGAGAGCTGCCCATTGACTATTATGAGAATGCCAACATTCTGAAGCTGAGTGGCGAGAATCTGGACGGGAGCGTCTCCCAGCTGGTGTTCTACTCCTCCCGCGGCCTCGAGCGGGCGAAGGATCTGACCGGGCACGGAGCGGATCACGACCCCTGCCATAAATGACTAGCTTCGCGTCGCGGCGGCCACGGGCATAAATAAGCGCACACCCCTTTTATAAGGAGAATATAGAACAAACAATATACAAGGAGGAAAACAAATGATCAAAAAAACCCTCGTAATCAACGGCGTGACCCGCAACCTCGTCCTGTGTCAGGATGAGACGCTTGCCACCGTGCTCCGTGAGCATCTTCTGCTCACCGGCTGCAAGATCGGCTGCGGCGAAGGCCACTGCGGCGCCTGCAACGTCATCATGAACGGCAAGGTCACCAAGGCCTGCATCGTGAAGATGAGCAAGGTTCCCGACAATGCCGAGATCACCACCATCGAGGGCGTCGGCACCCTCAGCGACATGCATCCCCTGCAGGTTGCATGGATGGCCCATGGCTGCGCACAGTGCGGCTTCTGCACACCGGGCTTCATCATCAGCGCGAAGGTCCTGCTGGAACAGAACCCGAATCCGACCCGCGAAGAGGTCCGCGACTGGTTCAACAAGACCCGCAACCTCTGCCGCTGCACCGGCTACAAGCCGCTGGTCGACGCCGTTATGGACGCCGCCGCTGTGCTGCGCGGTGAGCTGACCAAGGAAGACCTCGTCTTCAAGCCCACCGGCGACAGCATCAAGGGCACCAAGTACATCCGTCCTTCCGCCGCGCAGAAGGTCACCGGTACCTGGGACTTCGGCGCAGACGACGCCCTGAAGATGCCCGGCTGCCTGCGTCTGGCCCTGACCCAGGCGAAGGTCTCCCACGCGAACATCAAGTCCATCGACACTTCCGAAGCAGAGAAGATGCCCGGTGTCGTCAAGGTCATCACCTACAAGGACATCCTGGCTGCAGGCGGTTCCAACAAGATCAACGGCCTCGTCATGCTGCCGAAGCACAACAAGACCGACGGTTTCGAGCGCCCGGTCCTCTGCTCCGACAAGATCTTCCAGTTCGGTGACGCTATCGCCATCGTCGCCGCCGACACCGAGGCCCACGCCCGTGCCGCCGCCGACGCCGTCAAGGTCGACATCGAAGAGCTGCCCGCCTACATGAGCGCTCTCGACGCCATGGCCCCCGACGCCATCGAGATCCACCCGGGCACCCCGAACGTCTTCTTCGAGACCAACTGCATCAAGGGACCGGACTTCGATTGGGACAGCATTCCCGATGCCCAGCAGGTCGAGATCGAGAGCTATTGCTCCCGTCAGCCGCACCTGCACCTCGAGCCGGACAACGGCTACGGCTACATCGATGAGGACGGCATGGTCACCGTGCACTCCAAGTCCATCGGTATCCATCTGCACATGCCGATGATCGCCGACGGCATCGGCGTTCCGATGGAGAAGCTGCGTCTGGTCCAGAACCACGCCGGCGGCACCTTCGGCTACAAGTTCTCCCCGACCAACGAAGCGCTCATCGGCGCTGCCGCCAAGATCCTTGGCGTTCCCGTTTCCCTGAACTTCAACCAGTTCCAGAACATCACCTACACCGGCAAGCGCTCCCCGGCCTTCATGCACATTAAGCTGGCCGCGGATGAAAAGGGCAAGCTGCTGGCAATGTGGGGCGACAACTATGTCGACCACGGCCCGTACTCCGAGTTCGGCGATCTACTGACCATGCGTCTGAGCCAGTTCACCGGCGCCGGCTACGGCATCAACTCCATCCGCAACAAGAGCCAGACGGTGTTCACGAACCATGCATGGGGCTCCGCCTTCCGTGCGTACGGTTCTCCGCAGTCCTACATGGGCTCTGAGATCGCCATCGACTGCCTGGCGGCCAAGATGGGCATCGATCCGTTTGAGATGCGCGCCATGAACTGCTACAAGGAGTCCGAAGGCACCACCATCCCGACCGGCTATCCCCCTGAGGTCTACTGCGAAGAGGCCCTGTTTGACAAGGCCCGCCCGCTGTATGAGGCCGGCAAGAAGCGCGTCGCCGAGAAGAATGCCGCTTCCGACGGCCGCTATAAGTACGGCATCGGCGTGTCTCTGGGCGTCTACGGCTGCGGCCTGGACGGTGTTGACACCTCCTCCGCCTATGCCGAGCTGAATCCGGACGGCACCGTCACAATGTACGCCGCATGGGAAGATCACGGCCAGGGCGCTGACATGGGCATCGTCGCCTCCGCGCACGAGACCTTGCGCCAGGCAGGCATCAAGCCCGAGCAGATCCGCCTCGTCATGAACGACACCAAGTACACGCCGAACTCCGGTCCTGCAGGCGGCTCCCGCAGCCAGGTCATGTCCGGCAACGCCTGCCGTCTCGCCGCCGAAGCGCTGATCGCCGAGATGAAGAAAGACGACGGCACTTTCCGCACCTATGACGAGATGGTCGCCGACGGCAAGAAGCTGAAGGTCGAAGGCAACTGGGTCACTACCTTCTGTGCCGATCATCCGATCGATCAGGATACCGCCCAGGGCGATCCGTTTGCCACCTATATGTACACCATCTTCCTGCCCGAGGTATGCGTCGACACCGAGACCGGCAAGGTCAAGGTCGAGAAGTTCACCGCGGTGGCCGACGTCGGCACCATCATGAACAAGCTGCTGGTCGACGGCAACTTCTACGGCGGCCTGGCACAGGGCATCGGCCTTGCGCTGACCGAGGACTTTGAGGATCTGTCCAAGCACACCAGTCTGCTCAAGTGCGGCATCCCGTACATCAAGGATATCCCCGATGACATCGAGCTGCACTACAACGAGACCTACCGTCCTTCCGGCCCCTACGGTGCTGCCGGCTGCGGCGAGGCCCCGCTGGATGCTCCGCACCCGGCCGTCCTCAACGCCATCTACAATGCCACCGGCGCACGTGTCACCCGCATCCCGGCCACACCGGACAAGGTGCTCGCAGCGCTGAAGGCGCTCTGAGAGCATTCCGGGCACTGCCTGTTTGCAAAACGGCATAGCAATGTTATAATAGAGAGGTCCTTCGGGACCTCTCTATCTTCCAAAGAACCCAAAGTCTGGGGGGACACAGATGTCACAGATTCAGGAACGTGGTTCGACCCACGTGTATAAAGTCAACCGCATCTCGAAGGAAGAGATGGACGGTATGGTGGCGCGCTGCGTGTATGAGGAACCGGCCTTCTGCAACGCCGCCTGCCCGCTGAAGCTTGACACCCGCGCCATGCTGAAGGCTGCTGCCGCAGGGGACTTCAAAAAAGCCCTGCAGATTTATGAAAAGGCAGCGCCCTTCCCGTTGATCCTGTCCGCGGGCTGCGAGGCCCCCTGTGAGAACAAGTGCCGTCTCTGCGAAAGAGGCGACGGCATTGCCATCCGGGCGGTGGAAGCGGCGGTCTCACGCTACGGACAGGCGTCCAGACTGGGCGGCGTCTTCCGGACCAAAAAGAAAAAGACCGTGGCAGTGCTGGGCTCAGGGCTGTTCCCGCTGTTCCTGGCCGGGGAGCTGGAGAAAAAGGCCTACCCCACCACCGTCTACTGCGAGCAGGAGGACCTGGAGCGCTTCCTGCGGAGCGCAGCGGGCTTTCTGGACGGGGAGGCCTTTCAGCTGGAGCTCAAACGCCTGAAGGGGAAGGACCTCGCCTTTGTTTTCGACTGCGAGATCGATGAGGCTTTTCTCAGCGCGCGCCGGGACGACAGCGATGTCCTCTGCGCTTCGGAGGAGGTCGCCAGACGGCTTTTCCCGGAGACGGCGTTTGACCCGGCGCTCATGATCTGCGAGGCCGAGCGGCTGGTGACCGGCTTCGGCGAGGGCGTTATGAATGCGGCCTTCGGCGCGAAGAAGGCGGCCCTGACGGTAGACCGCCTGGCGCAGAACCTGGACCCGCGCAACATGCGTGGCAGCGAGGGCGCCATCGAGAGCAGACTGTATACCGATCTCACGGAGGCGGACGAATTACGGCGCATTGCGCCTGCGGGCGAAGCCTACACCGCGGAAGAAGCCGCCCGGGAGGCGAAGCGCTGCATCCAGTGCCACTGCGAAGAGTGCATGAAGAGCTGCGCTTATCTGAAACACTATAAAAAATACCCCGGGCTTCTGTCCAAGGAGATCTACAACAACACCCAGATCATCATGGGGGACCACCAGCTCAACAAGCCCATGAACGCCTGCACGCTCTGCGGCCAATGCACGGTGGTCTGTCCCAACGGCTTCGACATGGCCCACGTCTGCGCCGTGGCGCGGCGGAATATGGTATCCACCGATAAAATGCCCCTGGCCCCGCACGAGTTTGCGCTGATGGACATGCTGTTTTCCAATGGCGAGGCCTTCATGAGCAGGCTGCAGCCGGGGTATGAGAAGTGCAGATATGTGTTTTTCCCGGGCTGTCAAGCCTCGGCCATTGCGCCGGAGACCGTGAAGGCGGCCTATCTGGACCTCTGTGAGCGGTTGGAGGGCGGCGTGGCCCTGATGCTGGGCTGCTGCGGCGCCATCTGCGACTGGGCCGGGCGCTATGAGATGCAGGAGAGCACGAGAGAGTTTCTTCTGACGGAGCTCTCCAAGCTCGGCGATCCTGTCATCATCGCGGGCTGTCCCAGCTGCCGGAAGGAGCTGGCGGAATCCGTCGGAGGCGAGATCGTCGGCATCTGGGATGTGCTGGAGGAGATCGGCCTGCCGGAAGGCGCCCATGGTCTGGACCGTCCCGCCGCGCTGCATGATTCCTGCGGCGCGAGAGGCGATGCCCACACCCAGCAGGCTATCCGCAGTCTGGCGGCGAAGCTGGGCGTCACGCTGGTGGAGACGGAATATTCCGGTGACCGGTCGCCCTGCTGCGGCTACGGCGGGCTCACGGCCTATGCCAACCCCGAGGTCGCATCCGAGATCACCGCCAGGGCGCTGGAGCGCTCCGATGCACCCTATATCTCCTACTGCATGGCCTGCCGGGATCGCTTCGCCCGACAGGGCAGAGAGTCCCGCCACATCCTGGAGCTGGTCTACGGGACCGACGCCGGCGCCCCGCCGGACATCAGCGAGAAGCGCTATAACAGACTGAGCCTGAAGAAGGAGCTTCTGTGGGAGCTCTGGCAGGAGGAAACCGCCGATATGAAGCTGGATTATGAGCTGAACTACACCGAAGAAGCCCGCCGCCTGATGGACGGGCGGATGATCCTCACGGACGATGTGATCGCCGTGCTGAACGATTACCGGGAGACCGGAGAAGCGATTCTGGATTCGGACAGCGGCCTGATGATCGCCCGCAAGCGTCTCGGCAACGCCACCTTCTGGGTCAAGTTTACCGAGAGCGGGGAAGACGCTTACACCGTGCACGGGGCCTACAGCCACCGGATGAACGTTGTGAGGAGGGAAGGCTGATGGCCATCGAGAGAAATTATTACACCATCGACCCGGAGGGAAAGCTTCAGTGCCTGAAGTGCCGTGTCCCCCTCGTCAAGGGCAAGGCCAAGTTCATGTATCTGGACAACGGCTTCCCGGTGGAGCTGCCGGTGTGCCCGGTCTGCGGCTTTGTCTATGTGCCGGAGGAGCTGGCGCTGGGCAAGGTCCTCTCCGTGGAGAAGGCGCTGGAGGACAAATAAAAGTTAAGTCTTCAGCTTCCGTCCACAGGATGGAGACGAGAAGAAGAACGATTGCCCATTGGGATCAATCAAAGAGACAGCTTTCATCTCCCGCCCGGAGGGCGGGAGATGATATAAAAAAACAGCGTATTGGTATCAACAGGAGGCGTAAATCATGGATCTGTTTGACCGCGTGATCGAGCTGGGCCGCTACGGGTATTCCTGCGGACAGATTCTGGCCAGGCTGATGCTGGAGGCGACCGATCAGGAGAACCCGGATCTGGTCCGGGCTCTGGGCGGCCTGGACGGCGGTGTGGGCTTTTCCAAGGGCTGCTGCGGCTGTATGACCGGCGGCGCATGCATCCTCTCCTTCTTCACCGGCAAGGGGGAGGACTTTGAATATGAAAAGCCGGAGCACAAGGCGGCGCTGGGCGAGTTCACAAGCTGGTTCCAGGACGAGATCACCGCGGAATACGGCGGCATCAACTGCGAGGACATCATCGGCACCGACCCTGCCAAACGGGTGGAATACTGCCCCCAGATCATGGCTGCCACCTTTGAAAAGTGCATGCAGATTCTGGAGGAGAAAGGCCTGCTCTGACGCACGGGGCATGGAAGGACACGCATGAAGCGCAGCCGGATTGACAACTTCATCATGGCTCAGGAGGGACTGCAGCGCCTTACCCGCCGGGAAATCGAAGCGGTTCAGCTTACGAAGCTGAACCGCGTTCTGGCGCTGGAGAAGCAGCGGGGCGGCTTCTACCGCGGCCTGCCGGAGTGTCTGGACAGTCTGGACGAGCTGCGGACCCTGCCCTTCACGACCGACGAAGACCTGGCGCAGAACGCGCCCGGCCTGCTGCTGCGCTCTCAGGCGGAGATCAGCCGTGTCCTCTCCGACGCGACCTCCGGCACCACCGGCGCGGCAAAGCGGGTGTTCTACACCGAAGGGGACTGCCGGAACACCGTTTTGCTCTTTAAGGCCGGACTGGGGGAGCTGGTCTTCCCGGGCAGCGTCACGATGATCTGCTTCCCGTTCTCGGGACCGCACGGGCTGGGAGAACTGATTAGCGAGGCCATCGAGGGCCTCGGCGCAAGACCGCTGAAGCTGGGCGCGGCGCTCTCTTACGGGGAGCTAAAGAGCGTGATGGAGCGGGAGCAGCCGGATACCTTTGTGGGCATGCCGGTGCAGCTGCTGTCCCTGCTGCGCGTCTGCGGCAAAGGGAGCCTGAAGCGGGCGCTGGTGAGCGGCGACGGCTGCCCCGAAATTGTGATCCGGAGCTGTGAGGAACTCCTTGGGACCAGACTCTTTCCGCACTACGGCTCGCGGGAGATGGCCCTCGGCGGAGCTATTGCCTGCCCGGCCCACGAGGGGATGCACCTGCGGGAGAACCACGTCATTGCCGAGATCATCGGCCCGGACGGGGAGACGCTCCCTTGGGGCGAGAGCGGGGAACTGGTGATCACCACCATCGGTATGGAGGCCCTGCCCCTGATCCGCTACCGGACCGGGGACCTCACGCGGATCCTGCTGCCGCCCTGCCCCTGCGGCAGCGAGGTGCTGCGCCTGGACACGGTCCGGCGGGCGGACACGGAAGAGATGCTGCGGCTGGAGGAATGGATGTTCCGTCAGCCGGATGTTGCGGACTACCGTGCCGAGCGCCGGGACGGGAAGCTCTGCCTCACGGTGATGACCGTGGGGGATGCTCCGGTCACAGCCCCGGAGGGGGCGGCGCTCATTCGACGGCCGGTCACGAAGGACGACGGGCCTTTATATCATGGGAAACGAAAAATCATGGAATGGCAGCCCTGAAGGAAAAAGCCGCAGGCTCCGGAGCAGAATGACTGTTCCGGAGCCTGCGATTTTTCCATATTCGGATTATTCCGCGGAGATCATGTAATAGTAGACCGGCTGGCCGCCGTTGACGACGCTGACCTCGGCGTCGGGGAAGTTGCCGATGATCGTCTCGGCCGCGGCGTTGGCTTCCTCCTCATTGACATCCTCGCCGTAATAGACGGTGATGAACTCGGGGTGGAAGTCGTCGATCGCCCAGCTGAGCTCCTTGAAGAGCGTCCTGGTGTTGGTGTAGCTGCCGATCAGGCTGCCGTCCAGCAGAGCAAGATATTCGCCGGCGTGGATCGTATGCCCGTCAAAGTCGGAGTCGCGCGCGGCATAGGTGACCATCGCGGTGTGGACGTTGCCCATGGCCTCGCCCATGGCGCCGACCAGGCTCTCCTCGCTCACGTTGGGGTCAAAATTCAGCAGCGCGCTGATGCCCTGGGGGACGGTGCGGGAGGGCATGACAATGACCTTCTTTTCGGTGAGGCCGATGCACTGCTCCGCCGCCATGATGATGTTCTTGTTGTTGGGGAAGACAAAGACCGTGGAAGACGGGGTGTGCTGGACGGCCTTGAGAATGTCGTCGGTGGACGGGTTCATGGTCTGGCCGCCGGTGACGATGTTGTCGGCGCCCAGTTCGCGGAAGAGGTCCGCCATGCCGTCTCCGGCGCAGACGGCGACGATGCCGTATTCCTTCTCCGGTTCGGCGACATAGTCCTCTTCCTCGCCGGTGAGGGCCGAAGCGGACTCCATCGCGGTCAGCTCCTGATCGATGGCTTCCAGGTCGTCGGTGGTCTGGGCTTTCTTGCCCGCTTTGAGCTGCTCGGCCTGGGTGACCATGTTCTCGATCTTGGCAAGCTCCAGCGTGCCGTACTTCTGGCTCTCGTTGAGGGCGTTGCCCGGCATGTCGGTGTGGACGTGGACCTTGAAGATCTCATCGTCGTCGCTGATCACCAGCGAATCGCCGATGCTGGAGAGGTACTTGCGCAGGGGGTCGAGGTCGACGTCGGGGTCGCTCTTGCGGACGACATACACCGTGTCGAAAGCGAAGGTGATGGACTCCATGAGGTCGACTTCAGAGCTGGAGAAAATATCCGACTCAGAATAATCCCGCTCGCCCTCTTCGCCGGAGGCAATCTCGCCCCGCAGAGAGGCCAGGATCGCACTCAGGATAACCATGTAGCCCTTGCCGCCCGCATCGATGACGCCGGCTTTTTTCAGAACGGGATTCTGGTTGACGGTGTCTTCCAGGGCCAGCTCGCCGGCCTTGATCCCGGCGACGAGCGCATCCTCGAGGCCCGCGCCCTTGTCCGCCGCTTTGGCCGAGGCCTTGGCAGCCAGGCGGGAGACGGTGAGGATGGTGCCCTCGGCGGGCTTCATGACGGCCTTATAGGCGGCGGTCACGCCGTCGGACATGGCGCCGGTGAACTCCGCGGCGCCCGCGGTGTCGAGGCCTTTCAGCCGTTTGGAAATCCCGCGAAAGAGGAGGGAGAGGATGACGCCGGAATTCCCGCGCGCCCCGCGCAGCATGGCGCTGGCCACGCAGTCGGCAGCGGCGGAGATGGTGTCAAAATCTTTCTTGCGCAGCTCGGTCGCCGCGTTGTTGATGGTAAGTCCCATGTTGGTACCGGTATCGCCGTCCGGCACGGGGAAGACGTTCAGGTCGTTGATAGCCTGGATATTTTTATGCAGAGCCGCGTCTGCGCAGAGAATCATCTCTTTGAAGGCCGCGGCATCGATATAATCTTTCAAAATGCACCTCCGGCGGTAAGCAGAGTTGCTGCTTAACCGATGATTGTGTCGATATATACATCCACGGCTTTCACAGGAACGCCGGTGTTTTTCTTCAATTTATAACTGACTTCGTTGATGATGCTGCGGGAAACGGCCGCCATGTTGACGCCCTGATCCACGCCGATGTGCAGCTCAAGAGAAATGCTCTCATCGTCGTTGTAGTGCACGACGACACCCTTGGACATCGACTCTCTGCGCAGCAGCTGAAGCGGACCGCCGTCCTTGCTGCGGCCTGCCATGCCCTTCACGCCGAAACAGCTTGTTGCCGCGTCGCCGGCCAGAAGCGTGAATACGTCATCGGTAATGCGGATAGTCCCGCTGTCGTTGGTGATGTTGATCATAAATGGTTCTCCTTTCCGCGGTATTGACTGACCTCGGGCCGATAATCAATCAGCATATTATAATACGGAAACGGCAAAAGCACAAGGATTATTTGCGGCATCGGCGTCTTACAGGGGATGTTCACGGCGCTTTCGGGCAAATTGGCGATTTTTCTTTGATTAATCTCACAAAAATTCTTCTTTTTTTACATTTCAAACTGTTTACAATTTGCCAAAAGAATGGTAAACTATACACTGTCTCATGGCGGGCTTTGGCCGGCCGAAAAGAATACTATTGACTGGAGTGAAAGTAGAAATGCAGAGACACTTCAAAACCATGGACGGTAACAACGCAGCCGCCCATGTATCCTATGCGTTTACCGAAGTCGCAGCAATCTATCCCATCACACCCTCCAGCCCGATGGCAGACTACGTCGATCAGTGGTCCGCTGCCGGCCGGAAGAATATCTTCGGCAACACCGTCAAGGTGCAGGAGATGCAGGCTGAGTCCGGCGCCGCCGGCGCCGTCCACGGCTCACTGAATGCCGGTGCCCTGACCACCACCTACACGGCCTCCCAGGGCCTGCTGCTGATGATCCCGAACATGTACAAAATCGCGGGCGAGCTGCTTCCCGGCGTGTTCCACGTGAGCGCCCGTACGGTTGCCAGCCACACCCTGAACATCTTCGGCGACCACAGTGACGTCATGGCCTGCCGCCAGACCGGTTTCGCGATGCTGGCCGAAGGCAGCGTCCAGGAAGTCATGGACCTCTCCCCGGTTGCCCATCTGGCCGCCATCAAGGGCAGAGTCCCGTTCCTGAACTTCTTCGACGGCTTCCGCACCAGCCATGAGCTGCAGAAGATCGAAGTCTGGGATTATGAAGACCTGGCCGACATGGTCGACATGGACGCCGTCGAGGCCTTCCGTGCCCGCGCTCTGAACTCCGAGCATCCGACGATGCGCGGTTCCCACGAGAACGGCGACATCTTCTTCCAGAACCGCGAGGCTTCCAACAAGTACTACGAAGCCGTCCCGGCGATCGTTGAGGAGTACATGGGCAAGATCAACGCCAAGCTCGGCACCGACTACCAGCTCTTCAACTACTACGGCGCTCCCGACGCAGACCGCGTCATCATCGCCATGGGCTCCATCTGCGACGTCGCAGAGGAAGTCATCGATTACCTCACCGCTCAGGGTGAGAAGGTCGGCCTTGTGAAGGTCCGCCTGTTCCGTCCGTTCTGTCCGGACAAGCTGCTTGCCGCCATCCCCGCGACCGCGAAGAAGATCGCCGTCCTCGACCGCACCAAGGAGCCCGGCGCCCAGGGCGAGCCTCTCTATCTGGATGTCGTCACCGCGCTTGCCAACGCCGGCAAGACCGATATCAAGGTCATCGGCGGCCGCTACGGCCTCGGCTCCAAGGATACGCCTCCCGCCTCCGTCTTCGCCGTGTACAACGAGCTGAAGAAGGAAGACGCCAAGCGTATGTTCACCCTCGGCATCGTGGACGATGTGACCAACCTCTCCCTCGACGAGAGCCACGCCCCCAACACCGCTGCCGAAGGCACCATCGAGTGCAAGTTCTGGGGTCTCGGCGGTGACGGTACCGTCGGCGCCAACAAGAACTCCATCAAGATCATCGGCGACCACACCGACAAGTACGTTCAGGCCTATTTCCAGTATGACTCCAAGAAGACCGGCGGTGTCACCATCAGCCACCTGCGCTTCGGCGACAAGGTCATCAAGAGCCCGTACTACATCAACAAGGCCGACTTCGTCGCCTGCCATGTTCCTTCCTACATCACCAAGGGCTTCCCGATCGTCCGTGACGTCAAGCCCGGCGGCGTGTTCCTCGTGAACTGCCAGTGGGATTTTGCAGAGCTCGAGCATCATCTGGATGCGGCCTCCAAGCGCTACATCGCCAAGAACAACATCCAGCTCTACATGATAAACGCCATTGACCTGGCGAAGAAGATCGGCATGGGCAAGCGCACCAACACCATCCTGCAGAGCGCTTTCTTCTCCCTGGCAAAGGTCATGCCCGAGGCAGAGGCCATCCAGTACATGAAGGACGCCGCCCTCCACTCCTACCTGAAGAAGGGCCAGGACATCGTCGACATGAACTATGCCGCCATCGATGCCGGCGCCACCGCCTATGTCAAGGTTGACATTCCCGCCTCCTGGGCCGACGCTGTCGACACCAAGGAAGTCGCTGCGAAGGCCGGCCGTGAGAAGACCGTCAAGATGGTCACCACCATCCTCGACCCGGTCGACAAGATGGACGGCGACAGCCTGCCTGTCTCCGCTTTTGTCGATCATGCCGACGGTACCTTCGAGCTGGGCGCCTCCGCCTACGAGAAGCGCGGCATTGCCGTCTCCGTCCCCAAGTGGGATGCCGAGAAGTGCATCCAGTGCAACCAGTGCGCGTTTGTCTGCCCGCACGCGACCATCCGTCCCTTCGCTCTGACCGAGGAAGAGGCCGCTGCCGCTCCCGCGCAGACCAAGATCGCCGACTTCAAGCCTGGCAAGGGCAAGGGCGTCTATAAGTTCACCATGGCGGTCTCCCCGCTCGACTGCATGGGCTGCGGCGTTTGCATCAGCCAGTGCGGCGTGCATGCCATCGAGATGGTCCCGATGGAGAGCCAGGTCGAGCAGCAGGAAGTCTTCGATTACATGGTTGCCAACGTCACCGAGAAGCCCGAGCTGTTCGTGGCCGACAATGTCAAGTTCAGCCAGTTTGCCCAGCCGTATCTGGAGTTCTCCGGATCCTGCGCGGGCTGCGCCGAGACCAGCTATGCCCGTCTCGTCACCCAGCTCTTCGGCGACCACATGCTCATCTCCAATGCGACGGGCTGCTCCTCCATCTGGGGCGGACCGGCTGCCACCTCTCCCTACACCGTCAACAAGGCGGGCAAGGGCCCCGCATGGGCCAACTCCCTCTTTGAGGACAACGCAGAGCACGGACTCGGCGTCTACCTCGGCCAGAAGAAGATCCGAGATGATCTGAAGGCCAAGGTCGAAGCGATGATGGCCGCGCCCAGCTGCTGCCAGGAGCTCAAGGATGCCGCCCAGGCATGGCTTGACACCTACGACGACGGCAACAAGAACCAGGCCCCGGCCAAGGCGCTGATTGCCGCGCTTGAAGAGAGCATCACCCCGATTGACGACTGCATCGCGTTCCTCGGCTCCGACATGGGCAAGCAGATCTACGGCGAGAATCAGCCTGCGGCTTTGGCCGCCGCTGAGGCGAAGAAGGCTGCCGGCGGCACGACCTGCACCTGCCAGGCCTGCGAGCTCGCCTGCGAGATCCTTGCCAAGAAGGATTACCTCAACAAGAAGTCCATGTGGATCTTCGGCGGCGACGGCTGGGCATACGATATCGGCTACGGCGGTGTCGACCATGTTCTGGCCTCCGGTGAAGACGTCAATATCTTCGTCTTCAACACCGAGGTTTACTCCAACACCGGCGGACAGGCCTCCAAGGCTTCCAACATCGGCCAGGTTGCACAGTTTGCATCCGCCGGTAAGGAACTGAAGAGCAAGAGCCTCGCCGAGATGGCCATGACCTACGGTTATGTCTATGTCGCACAGGTTGCTATGGGCGCCAACAAGGTCCAGACCCTGAAGGCGATCGCCGAGGCTGAAGCCCACAAGGGCCCGTCTCTCATCATCGGCTATGCGCCCTGCGAGATGCACAGCATCAAGGGCGGCATGGAGAACTGCCAGAAGGAAATGGACAAGGCCGTCAAGTGCGGTTACTGGAACCTCTTCCGCTTCAACCCGGATGCCGAGAAGCCCTTCGCTCTCGACAGCAAGGAGCCGGCCGGCGGTTACCGCGAGTTCCTGATGAACGAAGCGCGTTACAGCCGTCTGACCCGCGAGTTCCCGGATCGTGCCGACAGACTCTTCGAGGCAAACGAAGAGAATGCCAAGGCCCGTTACGAGCACCTGATGAAGCTGAAAGGCCTCTACGAGTAATCCTTGTAAAAACAGCATATTTCCGGACAGGAGCTGCGCATTGCGCAGCTCCTGTTTTCGCAGTCCGGAGGCTGCATAGCAAAAAGATATGGGGTTGATACAGATGTGATACAGCAGAGTATACCAAATATCAAGATGTAGGGGTGTGCGGGTTTATGGAATCCCACAAACTGTGAGCGAGCAGGGAAAAAGAGCTTGCTTTTTTGCGGTACGGGATGTATAATGCCGCACGAAAAGAAGGTTTTTAAGCTTCGGTACCGTGATGCCGGCAAAATCGTGTATAGATTCAGACGCACCGAAATTGCGTCTGCGTGAGAATGCGAGATCTTGCCGGAAACGGCAGGATTTTTTTCATGAAAGGGGAGAGCAGGCATGCATCAGAAGGCCCAGATCATGGATGAAAACGCCGTAAAGCGCGCGCTGATGCGTCTCTCTCACGAAATCGTGGAGAAGAACAAGGGCGCGGCCAATCTCGTTTTTGTCGGGATCCGCCGCCGCGGAGAACCCATTGCCGAGCGCGTCTGCGAAAACGTGTTTGCCATCGAGGGGATCACAGTCCCCTGCGGCAGCATTGATATCAAGTTCTATCGGGACGACCTGACCACCGTGTCGGAGAACCCCGAGGTCAAGAGAGCCTCCCTCCCGTTTGATGTAAACGGCAGGGATGTTGTTTTGTTTGACGATGTGCTTTATACCGGGCGGACAGCCCGGGCGGCCATTGAAGCGGTGTTCAGCTGCGGCCGGCCGAAGACCATCCAGCTTGCGATCCTCGTGGACCGGGGACATCGGGAGCTGCCGATCCGTGCCGACTATGTGGGCAAAAACCTCCCGACCTCGCACTCCGAGTTGGTAGAAGTTCGGCTGCCGGAGTTCGACGGGGAGACGGGCGTGTTTTTGATGGATCTGAACTGACAGAACCGGAAAGCACCGAAGAAGGATAGTGAACGGTGAACGCCGTTTTCTATAGATCGTATCCAACAGACAGAAAAGAGAAGGAGAAAACAGTATGAATCTTGTGTACGGAATCAAGGATAAGCCGAAATTCGGCCAGGTAGTCCTCTTTGCTCTGCAGCAGCTGCTCGCCATCATGGCGGCGACGATCGCGGTGCCCGCCGTTGTCGGCAACGGCATGAGCGCCTCCGCGGCCCTCTTCGGCGCAGGCGTCGGCTCCATCGTGTATCTGCTCTTTACCAAGAGCTCCAGCCCGGTGTTCCTCGGTTCGTCCTTCGCGTTTATCGGCTCCATGTTCTCCGCCTTCGGCGGCGCCGCCTCCGTGTCCATCGGCTATGCCGGCCTCATCATCGGCGCTCTGATTGCCGGTCTCGTGTATGTGGTCATTGCCATTATCGTCAAATTCTGCGGCGTGAAGTGGATCGACAAGCTGATGCCGCCCGTCATCATCGGACCCACCGTCGCCATCATCGGTCTGAGCCTCGCAGGCAACGCCATCGGCGATCTGATGAAGAGCAATGTGGAGGGCGGTTCGGTCTATGTGGCGCTGGTCTGCGGTCTTGTGACCCTGGCCGTCACCATGCTCTGCTCCACCTACGGCAAGCACATGATCAAACTGATTCCCTTTATCATCGGTATTCTCGCCGGCTATCTTGTGGCCTCTATCTTCGCCCTGGTCGGCAAGAACACCGGCAACGACGCCCTTGTTGTCATCAACTATGAGGCTCTGCACAATGTCGGCTCGTTCGTCTCCCTGCCGGAGTTCTCCTTCACCAAGGCGGACTGGGGCGGCGTGACCAGCTCCTATCTGCTGACCGTCTTTGTGGCTTATGCGCCGGTGGCCTTCGTTGTTTTTGCCGAGCACCTGGCCGACCACAAGAACCTGAGCTCTATCGTCGGTGTCAACCTCCTCGAGAACCCCGGCCTGACCAACACCCTGCTGGGCGACGGAATTGGTTCGCTCGTCGGCGCCTTCTTCGGCGGCTGCGCCAACACCACTTACGGCGAATCCATCGCGACCGTCGCCATCACCCGCAACGCCTCCACCGTCAGCATCTGGGGTGCGGCCGTCGCCTGCATCATCTTCTCCCTGATCACCCCGCTGGTAGCCTTCCTCGAGACTATCCCCAGCTGCGTCATGGGCGGCGTGTGCGTTGCCCTCTACGGCTTCATCTCCGCAAGCGGCCTTAAGATGCTGCAGCCGGTTGACCTGAACAAGAACCGCAACCTCTTTGTGGCCTCCGTGATCTTCATCGTCGGTGTCGGCGGCATGGTCGTCTCCTTCGGCGCGGTCGAAATCCGCACCGTTGCCTGCGCGCTGATCCTTGGCATCCTGACCAACCTGATGCTCTCCGGCGAGAAAGACGAAGAAGCATAAGAATATGAAAGAGTCGTCCCCCGCCTCCGGCGGGGGACGGGACCCATCGCAGAAAACAGAGAAAACCGACAGACGGCACTGGGTGGACAGCAATGTCCTCCGGCCGTCTGTTTTTGTGAAGACAAAAAATATTTAAAGTTTTTGAATTACTTTCTCGATTCAGGTTGACGGCACAGACTTGTCGCGATAAAATAATAACAGCAATTCCGAACAGATGACAGGGGGAAGAGGATATGACGACATTATTCAAAAACGGCACGATCGTGGACGGCAGCGGGGAAGCGCCCTATGTCGGCGATCTCCTGATCGAGGATGACCGCATCGTCGAGGTCGGCGGGACCATCACTGCCGAGGCCGACAAGGTTGTGAATCTGACCGGGTACCAGCTCTGCCCGGGGCTGATCGACGCGCATTCCCACAACGACTTTTTCTACGACCGCGACGACGCAGAGAAGTTCTACAAGCCCTTTATTGAGCAGGGCATCACCACACAGATCACCGGCAACTGCAGCTTCTCTCCCTTTGGCATGGATGAGGACACGCCTTATCAGGACAAGATCGGAGGGGGCCTTTTCGATGCAATGCATCCGGGCAGCTTTCAGGCCTTCAAGGACCGGGCAAAAGGCAGACTGTATGTGAATCTTGTGCCGCTGATCGGCCAGGGCTCCGTCCGCGCAGGCATTGCGGGCTACGATCCGGCGCCCCTCACCCGGGAACAGATCGACAAGGAGCTTGCCTATGTGCGCGAGGCCATGGAGGGCGGCGCGTTCGGCGGGTCCTTCGGCTTCATGTACGAGCCAAGCCGCTATGCCAAGGAAGATGAGATCCAGGCCTTTGCGAAGGAAATCGCGAGGTACAACGGCATTATTACCATCCATCCCCGCGCCTGCTCCATCGTCAGCGCGGACTATCCGCTCCTCACAAAGAAGTCCCACTTGGAGCTGGGTCTGGACGAGGCTGTGGACATCATGGAGAAGGCCGGCTGCAAGCTGGAATACAGCCACCTGATCTTCACCGGCGAGAGAAGCTGGAAGCTTCTGGATAAGATGCTGGCCACCTTCTACCGCGAGCGGAAGAAGGGCTATCAGATCGCCTACGACAACTATGCCTTCCACTATGGCGCCTCCGTCATCACGGTGGTTTTCCCGGCCTGGTATGCCGAGCTCTCCAAAGAAGAGGCGGCAAAGCCGGTTAACCGGATGAAGCTTTCCCTCACGATCCTGATGTATCGCAAGGTGCTGGGCATCGACTGGGACGATATGGTAGTGGCGTATATCTCGGATGAGCACCCCGAGTATGAGGGAAAGACCATCCCGGAGATTGCCGCGGAAGAGGGCCTCTCCGAGATGGACGCCTATCTGAAGATGGTAGAGCTCTCCGACCGCAAGGGCAGCATCTATCTCGGCAAGTATTATAACGACGAGATCGTCCGCCGCCTGATGGAAGACGAACTCTCCATCTTCATGACCGATGCCTGGGTAGAGGAGAAGGGCCTGCAGAACATCGCAGCCTTCCAGACCTTCCCGCAGTTCTTTGAGCTGTCCAAGCGCTATCGCATCCCGGTCGAGAAGATCGTCCGCAAGATGACCGGCGCGACCGTCGACCGCTTCGGGATCAAGGAGCGCGGCTATCTCCGCCCCGGATACAAGGCGGATCTCACGGTCATTGATCTGGAGAGTATTTCCGTCAACGAAAAGAAGCCCGACGCCAAGCCGGGCGGCATCGTCCATGTCTATGTCAACGGCACTCCCGTGCTGGAAAACGGCAGCTACCTCGGCGGCACCGCGGGCGAGGTTGTGTTGAAGTCCCGCTGAGAAGAGGGCGCAGGGCAAAAAAGACAAAACCGCATGAAAGAGAGCAATCGGACTGCATTTGACGTGCATCGCCGATTGCTCTTTTTAAGTTCATGGCAGATGAGAAAGGTTACACCAAATCGATTGACAACTTACAGGTACTTTGATATAATGCAACTAAATTAAATAAATTGCTATTAATGGAAGGAGCTGTGAGATGAGCACAGATTATCGGGCGCTTTGCCTGGAGCTCTTTGGGACGGACGATGTAGAGAAATTGCAAGAGATAGCCAGGAAAGTGAATGAGCGCAATCCCCGGAAAGCGGGGAGAAAAAGAAGGTTCAGCGATTCGGATATTCATGAGATGGAGAGGTTGCGGGACGCTGGAATGCCACTGGAGAAAATCGCGGAAAACTATGGCACTTCCAGACAGATGGTCAGCCGTTGGCTTACGGAGCAACCACCGGAGGGCTGCACGATGAGGATGATCTATATGTACCGCCAGCACCCCTGTACGGTAATCGACGTGGACTTCTTGAAACGGAAAATCTATATTCAGAATAAAACGAAGGACCTTCTTCACCGGGCTTTCGGCATAGTCGAGAATCCGACATGGGCAGATTTTGAGTACTTTTTGGAGGACAGGTGTTTTCCTCGAATGAGAGGGAACTGTAAAAGTATCCTGAAACAGCTTGGACTCAACGACTATGATCCGCTGCAGATTGTTGAAAAGACACAGGGGCGCATGGCCGAGGATGATCTTTGGCTCAAAATCAGGTACCTGAACAGAGAGGAGCAGGAACGTGCAGCGAGTTAGCTTTAACGAAACCGGAAGAGAAGAGACAGAAGGGCATTCGTCAAAAGGAAACCAGCCGAAATGGCTCTCGGCTGGAAAGTGGTATAAAGCAGATCACATGGGTTACGAAGGCTTGGCAGAAGTACTGATCTCCAAACTGCTGAGGAAGTCGAATGTACCGGAATATGTGGAGTATGAGCCTGTTCTGATTGAGTTCGACGGGAAAAGAGTGCCGGGATGCTGTAGCGATAATTTCAAAACACAGGACGAGATTCTGATACCGATTGAACGTTTACACCGAGCCTATTGCGGACGAGGTTTGGCACAACAGATTGCAAGAATGGAGTTGCCGAACAAGATAAGTTATACGGTGGATTTTGTGGAAAAAACAACTGATCTGAAAAACTTTGGCGCATACCTGACGATAATTCTGGAACTGGACAGCCTTTTTTTGAATGAGGATCGGCATACAAATAATATTGCCGTAATCAGGAATGAGAAAACGCAGCAGTTTCGGCTATGTCCCGTCTACGATAACGGGCTTTCTCTGCTGTCAGACTGGAACGACTATCCGATAGATCAGGATATCTATCAGTCTATTTCAAGAGTACAGGCAAAGCCGTTCGACAGGAACTTTGATGAACAGGCGGAAGCAGCTGAGCAGCTGTACCATCCGCAGCTGAAACTGCATTTTACCAGGAAAGATCTTGCTGGTATTCTCGCAGAATTGAGGGATTATTACTCAGCAGAAATATTGGACCATGTTGAACGCATTGTGCTGGAACAGATGCGAAAATATCCTCCGTTCTTCAGGCGTGATTGCCGGGACGGTTGACAGGGCTTGCTCTCTTTGGTATGATCCGGTGCAGAACCCGTGAGACGGAGGCGAGACAAATGGAGCAGAAAACGAAGAAAAAGGGGATCGGATTCCGGATCTTTTTCACGATATTCAGCCTGCTGTATCTGGCGCTGCTGGAGCTGAACAAGAACACCCTGATCGGCTGGTGCGCAGCGCTGGTGCTGCTGGTACTGTATGCCGTATTGAGGAAAAGGCTGCTTCTAAAGCAAAAGGGCATCCTTCGGTTTCTCCTGTTTGCGGTGCTGCTGGCAGCGCTTGCAGGGGTGCTGTTCGGCACCGTCGGCCCCACCAAGCTGCACCCGGCGGTGGAGGGCAAAAACGGCGGCACCACAGATGTCGTCACCGTGAAGGACGGGGATCTCACCGGCGTTTACACCGCAGACAAGGCGGTGGAAGTCTATGCCGGCATCCCCTATGCAGCGCCGCCCGTGGGGGAGCTGCGCTGGCGTGAGCCTCAGGACCCGGCCCCCTGGGAGGGCGTGCTCGCAGCGGACAGCTTCGCCCCGATGTCGATGCAGCCCCAGAACTCTGTGATCTACAACTCGCTGGCGCAGATCGTCGGATACCACGATTATAAAATCTCCCTGAGCGACAATTATCGGGAGGCCAACTCCGAAGACGCGCTGTATCTGAATATCTGGAAGCCGGCCGGTGAGCAGGAGAAGCTGCCCGTGCTGGTATACATCCACGGCGGCGCTCTGCAGACTGGGCAGCCCTGGTACGCCGATTACAGCGGCGAGGGCCTCGCGCGCAAGGGCGTGCTGGTGGTGAACATGGGCTACCGCCTCGGCGTGTTCGGCTTTCTCGCAACGCAGGAGCTGGCGGCGGAATCCCCCAGCGGGACCACGGGCAATTACGGCCTGCTCGATCAGATCAAGGCGCTGCAGTGGGTGCAGGAGAACATCGAGGCCTTTGGCGGTGACCCGGACAACGTGACGATTGCGGGCGAGTCCGCCGGTTCCGCCTGTGTGAGCGCGCTATGCACCTCGCCGCTGGCAAAGGGGCTGTTCCGCCGTGCCATCGGGGAGAGCTCCACAGTCTCGGCGCCCGCGCCGACCCACTCCTTCCGCCTGCTGGATGAGGCCTTTGCCGTGGGGGATGAGACCCTGCAGCGCTTCGGCGCCGCCGGCATTGACGAGCTCCGCAAGGTGGATGCCGGGACCCTGGTGGCCGCCACCGATGTCAACCACCACATCACCGTGGACGGATACGTGCTGGAAGAGCTGCCGTATGACTCGTACCGGAAAGGCATCCACAACGAAGAGGCCTGCCTGCAGGGCTTCAACGCCGAGGAGGGGACGCCCTTTATCCTCTTTGCCCAGGCAAACATGAAGAATTATGAACAGAAGGTGAGGGCCTATTTCGGCGATTACGCCGATGAGGTCCTGGCGCTCTACCCCGCGGCCACGGATGCGGAGGCCAGGACCATGTGGACGGATATCTACAGCGGCGTCTTCTTCACCTATGGGCATTACTGCTGGAGCAGGCAGGCGGTTGCAAACGGCTTCCCGGCGTATGAATATTTCTTCACCAAGGAGAACGGCCGCCTCGGCACCTGGCACAGCGGGGAAGAGATCTACTGCTACAACAACATCCCGGCGGATTCCGGGCTCTATGACGAGAGCGACCGGGAACTGGCGGACCTGTTCTCAGACTATTTTGTCAACTTTATCCGTACCGGAGATCCCAACGGAGAGGGGCTCCCAAAGTGGAGCCCGAGCGAGACCGGCGCCGAAGTGATGGAACTCGGCGCGGTACAGGGCATGACAGCGGACAAATACCTGCCGCTGCATGAGATCTTCGACCGCTTCTACGGCTGGGAAGGCTGACAGCAAAGCAAAGAGCAAGATACAAAAACCCGACAGAAACCGTCTTTCCGAGACGGCCGCTGTCGGGTTTTCCACTTCTCTGGGGCAGCACAGTGCAGTGCTGCGGAACCATTGCTGAAAATAAATTAAGAATTGCACAGTTGACAACTGTAGACTGAGGTGTTATATTGACAGTGCTCGAGCTACAATTGTAAACTCCAAAGAGGAGGAGTATCCATGAACAACGAACTGTGCGGAAAAATCTCCGATTCCGAATTAGAGATCATGAAGCTGCTCTGGCAGGCAGGGGAAGCGCTGCCGGTCATGGTGATCCGCGAGAGCCTGCAGGAGTCCATCGGCTGGGAGCCTGCCACGATCAAGACGCTGATCGCGCGGCTGGTGTCCAAGGGCGTTGTGCTTCAGGAAAAACGGAAGGTTTACTACTATTCTCCCCTTGTCGATGAGGAGCAGTATCACGCGTGGGCGACAGAACACCTGATCAGCCGTCTGTATAACGGCAGCGCGCGGAATCTGGTGGCAGCGCTGGTCCGGTCTGACGGCCTGACGAAGGACGACATCGAGGAGCTGCGCGAGATGTTCCGGGTGGAGGAATGACGGATGACGACGGTATTCACTCTTACCCTCAGCGGCAGCGCGCTTGCGCTGCTGCTTCTGGCCCTGCGGTATCTGATTCTGAAGAAGATGCCGAGCACGGTCTATTATTACGCCTGGCTGCTGGTGCTGCTGCGCTTTGCGCTGCCGCTGCCCGGCTTTGTCCCTGCTTTGTTCGGCGGGACGGAACCGGCCTCCGCGCCGGCGCCAGCCGCCTACAGCGTGCCTGCGGTGCAGGATACCCGCGGGACGGGCACTGACCTTAGCCCGCGGCTTCCAAGCGGTTTACCGGTACAGGAAGCGGGCGGCATCACGGAACAGGATGCGGACAGCGCTCTGACGGAGCAGAGCGGGGCGGCGGAACCGGCCGGCCGGCAGAGCGGAACCTTCCACTGGAGGTCGCCCGCGCTCTGGCTTACGGTCTGGGCCGCCGGGGCTGTGGTCTGCTTCGGATACACGGTGGCGTCGTACCTGCGCTTTACGCGGAAGCTTGGACAGAACCTGCAGGAGGCGGATCCCTCTGCACGCGGCGTGTATGAGGACATCCCGGGGAGAAAGCCCAAATTATACGGGTGCCGCTATCTCAAGACGCCGCTTATGTGCGGCCTGATGCATCCCCGCATCATCCTGCCGGTCCGGGATTACGACGAGGAGCTTCTCACGAACATCCTGCGGCACGAGCTGACGCACTATCGGCGCGGGGACACGCTGTATAAGTGGGTGTCGGTTGCGGTGCTCTCACTCCACTGGTTCAATCCCATTGCATGGCTTGCCCGGAGGGAGATCAACCGCGCCTGCGAACTGAGTTGTGACGAGATGCTGCTGCGCTCCATGACCCGGGCTGAGAAACAGTCCTACGGCAATACCCTTCTGAACATGGTAGCGAGTTCCGCCCTCCCGGCCGGCGTGGTTGCGACCAGCTTCTCCACCGAGAAGAAAAACCTGAAGGAGCGGCTGGAACAGATCATGCATTACCGGAAGAGCAGGACCCGGATCCTGGCCGCTGTGCTGACGCTGGTGCTCCTGCTGGCATGCGGAGTCACCGCCGGGCCGGCGGGCGCGGGGATCCGCGCGGCGGCGTACGGAGACAGGGCGGAAGTTGTGATGACCGACGAGACGGAGAATAGGGATGTGATCCGTGTTTCGACGGTGGATGAGTTTCTGGACGCGATCGGCCCCAACCGGGTGATCGAGCTTGCGGCGGGGACCTATGACCTGTCGACGGCCGAAGGCTACGGCGGGACGACGGAGAGCCCCTATTATGTCTGGAACAGGGTTTTTGAGGAAGACAGATCCGTTCAGGCGGAGCTGGTGCTGCAGAATCTGGAGAACCTGACCATCCGCGGCGCGGGAATGGGGGAGACCGTCATCGCCGCGGTGCCCCGGTATGCAAACGTCATGAAGTTCTCCGGCTGTGAGGGCGTGACGGTGTCGGACCTGACAGCGGGGCACACGCAGGAACCCGGCTTCTGCTCCGGGGGCGTGCTGCTGTTTGACGTCTGCCGGGATATCATGGTGGACGCCTGCGGCCTGTACGGCTGCGGCACCGTCGGGGTCCAGGCGAGGGACTGCATCGGTCTCATGGTGCGGGGCAGCGACATCTACGAATGTAGCTACAGCGCGGTGGAGGTCCGCTCCTGCCGCGAGGTGCTGGTGGAGGACTGTGATATCCGGGACCACGGCGTGAAGGCCGGTCAGGGCAGCGCCATGAGCTTGCTCAGCGCCTCGTATTCCGAGGGCTTCACGGTGTACCGCAGCCGGATCCACGACAACAACGTCCAGTACATCTTAAACTGCGATTACACCAAAGGCGTAAGCTTCCTGTCCAACGACGTGAGCGGCAATGCTGTCGCGGCCTATGTGTTTGGCTTCCAGCAGTACGGCGCGACCGTGGACGGCTGCAGCTTTACGGACAACAGCATGCATGAGGGCAGCTGGTACCTGGGAACGGGGATTTTTGCCAACGACAAAGACGGGAACCTGCTGGACGGAAACGCCCTCGCGAGCATGACGCCGGAGCTTCTGGACCTCTCGGCCTTCGCCGAGCCGACCGCGGCGGCGCCGGCCATGGCGGTGGAGAGCGGCGCGACGGTACCGGTAAAGACCGTGGATGAATTCCTCTCGGCCATCGGGCCGGACCGCACCATCGTGCTGGACGGTGAAGTCTTTGACCTCTCGACAGCGGCGGATTACGGCAGCGTCGGCGGTGAATATTACTTCTGGCATCAGAGCAACGACGGACCGGAGCTGGTGATCCATGATGTGTCCGGGCTCACCGTTGCCGGGAAAGCGGAGGCGCCCGAAGCGGTCACCCTGGCCGCCATCCCGCGCTACGCAAATGTGCTCAACCTGCGCGACTGTGAAAACGTGACGCTGATTGGCTTCACGGCCGGCCACACCAAAGAGCCCGGCGCCTGCTCCGGCGGCGTGCTGAACCTGCAGTCCTGCAACAATATCACGCTGGACAGCATGCGGCTCTACGGCTGCGGCATTCTGGGGATCCAGAGCTCGTACGGCAGCGGGCTCTCGGTGCTGCGGACCGAGATCTATGAATGCAGCCAGGGCGCAGGCCAGTTCTTCCAGACGGACGGCATCCGCTTTGTCGAATGCGACGTGCACGATGTGCCCTCGCCGGCCTTCCGCTTTACCCAGTGCGGCGACAAGACCTGGAACGGCGAGCCGGTCACGGGCTGGGAGAGCGAGTATGACGTGGGCGCGGACGGAACCCTGGTACCCTTCGTGTATGAAGCGGAGACAGAGGAGAGGGAATTCCTCGGCTCGGTGGAAGACTTGGTCAACCCCTTCGCGGATGAACCCACACACCACTACCAGGCAGGCTTCCCGCAGGCGGTTTTCGCCGCCGCGGTTCAGCAGGCCATTGCCGACGGCGACTGGGAAGCCCTGGCTGACAAATTGAGCTATCCCTTGCCGGTCTTTGCCAAAGGACGGGGTTTTACCATTCCAAGCAGGGAACAGTTCCTGATCCTCTCGATGGATGAGGAGTTTATGAACACCACCTTCAGTGAGGCTTTCCGGACAACGGTTGCCCAGGCGGACCTCGCGGAATTCGGCGACTGTGTCTTTGGCGAGACCTTCTGCGACCACCGCATCGCCTTCTCATGTTATGGCACCCAGGTGACGGAAGAAAACCTCTTTGTCACCTGCATCTCGGCCGATGGGCCGCTCTGGCCAGGGCGGAGCAGCGGATACGTCCAGACTGTCCCGCCGACCCCGGAGCCGTGAGAACCCCTGACAGGATATAAAAAAGAACCGACAGAAGCGCCCGTTTCCGGGATGACTTCTGTCGATTCTTTTTTTAACCCCGAAGCCTGCGCAGGCGCTGTTCGGTGAAGGCTGCGATCTGGGCCCAGAGGCGGTTCAGCTGGTTCTTGTGGGCACAGAGCTTTTCGGAGCAGTTTTTACATCCGAGATAGCCGTTGGTGGCCTCGGAGAAGCGCTCCGGGTACTTGTAGAAGGTGATCTCCCACCGGGCCAGCAGGGCCACGGACAGCACCAGCAGACTCCAGGTATAGGACTTGCGCACAAAAAACAGCGGCGTGAACATCATGGCGTAGTCCCAGTTGTAGATCCGGCAGGTGCAGCAGCATTTGTTCTTCAGAAACCAGGACTGGAAGGGACAGAAGAACAGAATGCAGATCATGTCGCAGACCGAATACGCGAGGCACAGCAGAATCATGATGCCGTCGTCCAGGATGCCGGACATGTGCAGCGCGCCGAACACCCCGTTAAAGGCGATCCAGATCAGGGCGACCAGGACGACGCCGTTGTTGTCCTGAATGTCGATGTTCGTTTTGCCGGTCTTGACATAGTTGCGGGCAAACTGCTTCTGGCAGCCGGGGCTCTCCAGCCGGGAAGGGAAGAAGCGAAAGACCATCTCAACGGTAAAGACGATCCAGATGAGCGAGAGAATCAAAGGCCGGCTCTCCAGAATAGCGGCGATATCCGGCGTGCTGCGCAGCCGGCTGTAGATGTACAGGCCGAGAAAGCCGAGGAACAGCAGCGCGCGATAGACCAGGCGAATGTAGTGGAGGATGCTCACCGCGGTCAGTTTTGGTTTTTGTGAAACGGCACTCATGCGGCCGCCTCCCTTCTGCATCCGCAGCGCGGACAGAAAAGTGAAATCAGGCCGCCGCGCCGACAGGCATTGCCTCGGCGTTAAGGGCTTCCTGCGGGATCACGATCTCGCCGACGGCGTCAAAGTCATAGAGCTCCGCCGCGAGAGTCAGCGTGTGAACATCCAGCTCAATGCCAAGCATGCTGAGGTCAAATTCGCCCATCTCTTCCGGACTCATGCCGCTCTCTTCCAGGACGGACTTCATGACGGCTTTCATCACCATGGGGACAAGGGTGTTGACGGTCTCTGTGAGATCCATCGAGGCCTTCACGACCCTGCTGTTGGCCTCGTCAAAGCCGATGGTGACGGGGATGCTGCCGAGGTTGCTGAGGTCCAGCCCGCTGAGGTCCAGATCCGTGCCGGCCGCGCTCCCGGCGGATGCAAGCGCCCCGGAGAGGTCCGCATCCCCGATCAGCTCCGACCACTGCAGCCGGCCGGTGTAGAGGACGGCCTCGGTACCCTTTACGGTCTCGGTGCCGGCCTCCTCAAAGGAGGCTGCAAACTTGGTCAGCTCCACAATGGACTTGAGCGTCGAGCCGCTGCTCTTGGTCTGGCTGTCCTCGCTCTTGGGGGCATCGTTCTTGGTCCAGGTGGCGCCGCCGTCCGGCGAGACGTAGAAGTGATAGCTGTCCTCCGTATCCTCATAGTAGAAGAGGATCGGGAGCACTTCGCCCATCATGTTGACGCTGAGCTCGCCTTTGCCCTTCCCGCCGGCAAGGTCGATGTCGAAGGGACCGGTTACCTTGACGTCGAGGTCGGACGCCTCGTCCATCATATTCATGCTGAGATCGAGATCGAGATCCAGGTCCGCCCGCAGACTCTTCAAATCGGACATTTTCTTGGCGGCCTTTGTGATCGTGATCGGGCTGCAGCCGCTGAGGCTCAGCACGATGACAAGGACCAGCAGGACAGAAAGAATTTTTTTAGCTGTTTTCATCCCCATACCTCCGTGTAATGTTCAACAGGATAATTGATTTCCAGCAGTTTGCCAAGCTGAGGCACAATGCGGGTAAAGTGCTCGCTGGCGTTGTGCGCGTCGATGGCCGCCTGATCCTTCCAGATCTCAATGAAGGAGAAAAGCCGGGGATTCTCAGTGCAGCGGTTCAGCGTATAGGTGACACAGCCCGGCTCCGCCTGCGAGGCGGCGACCAGCTCTTCCGTGAGGCGGATATAGTCCTCCAGACACTCTTCGCGGACAAGGCGTTTGGCGATGATTTTGATCATGGTAAAACCTCCCGTTGATTCGTTGCCTTCATCTTAACAGAAAAGCCAGAGTGTTGCAATGAAGATTCAATGAACAATCGCCCGAGTTATGCGGAGCAGAAAAAGCACCTGGAGAGGTGATAACGACAGAGTGATTCGGGAGAGGAGAGTCGCCCCGACAGCGGGGAGAGATATCTGTGGGAAAAGCAGGAAAGAACGGAATGAAGCTGGAAAACTGTGTAAACTGTATGAAAATGAGCAAAGTTAATTGTGCAGCTTAACCAAAACATGGAAGGGCTAGAATTCAGCGGACCGACAAAATTATGCATGTATCCGAAAGTTTGTTAACCTATTGACAAAGTATTCGAAATTTGTTATTTTGTTGACGATATAAGGAGGCGATCAACATGAGCAAAGAGTATGAATTCATCGATTCTGTTGAGAAGCTGGAACAGGAGATCCAGCGGGTCAAAAAGGCCCAGGCGATCTATGCGCACTTCTCACAGGAGCAGGTGGACAGAATTTTCCTGGCCGCAGCGACTGCGGCCAACAAGGCACGTATTCCCCTGGCCAAGGCTGCCGTGGCCGAGACCGGGATGGGGATCGTGGAGGACAAGGTGATCAAGAATCACTTTGCTTCCGAATATATCTACAATGCCTATCGGAACACCAGAACCTGCGGCGTGATTGAAGAAAACAAAGAATACGGCATGCGGAAGATCGCGGAGCCGCTGGGACTGGTCTGCGCCATCATCCCGACGACGAACCCAACCTCTACGGCCGTCTTCAAGACGCTTCTGGCGCTGAAGACCCGCAACGGCATTATCATCAGCCCGCATCACCGGGCAAAGGCCTGCACGGTGGAGGCGGCGAAGGTCGTCCTGGAAGCGGCGGTAGCGGCCGGCGCCCCGGAAGACATCATCGGCTGGATCGATATGCCCTCCCGCGATATGACGGGACTGCTGATGAAGAAGTCGGACATCATCCTCGCTACCGGCGGACCGAATATGGTCAACGCGGCTTACTCCTCCGGCACCCCGGCGCTGGGCGTCGGCGCAGGGAACACCCCGGCGATTATCGACGAGACAGCGGATATTCTGCTGGCCGTTAACTCCATCATCCACTCCAAGACCTTCGACAACGGCATGATCTGCGCCTCGGAGCAGTCGGTCATCGTGCATACAAACGTCTATGACGCGGTGCGGCGGGAGTTTGCGGCAAGGGGCTGCTACTTCCTAAAGGAAGACGAGCTGGACAAGGTCCGCAAGACGATCCTCATCAACGGTTCTCTGAACGCGAAGATCGTCGGACAGCCGGCGGCAACCATCGCGGCGCTGGCCGGCGTGACCGTTCCGGAAGGGAGCAAGATCCTGATCGGCGAGGTCGATTCGGTGGATCTGAGCGAGGAATTTGCGCACGAAAAACTCTCGCCGGTGCTGGCGATGTACCGCGCGGCGGACCTGCAGGACGCCTTCAGCAAGGCTGAGCGCCTGATCGAGGACGGCGGCCGCGGCCATACCTCCTCCATCTATCTGGATACGGTCACCGGACAGGAAAAGCTGGCGGAGTTCCAGGACCGGATGAAGACCTGCCGCATCGTGGTGAACACCCCCTCGTCTCACGGCGGTCTGGGCGATCTGTACAACTTTGCACTGACGCCGTCCCTGACGCTGGGCTGCGGCTCCTGGGGCGGAAACTCCGTCTCCGAGAACGTCGGGGTCAAGCACCTGCTGAACATCAAAACCGTCGTGGAAAGAAGGGAGAACATGCTGTGGTTCCGCGCACCTGAAAAGATCTATACCAAACGGGGCTGCCTGCCGACCGCTCTGGCTGAACTTGGCGAGATGGGAAAGACCCGTGCCTTCGTGGTTACCGGTCCGCATCTGTACAAGTCCGGCGCGGCCGCGCCGATCTTCGAGCAGCTGGAGAAAATGGGCATCCAGTACACCTGCTTCTTCGACGTGCCGAACGACCCCACGCTGGAATGCGCCAGACGCGGCGCGGCCCAGATGCTGAGCTTCAAGCCCGACGTCATCCTCGCCCTGGGCGGCGGGTCCCCTATGGACGCGGCCAAGATCATGTGGGTGCTGTATGAGCATCCGGAGGCGGACTTCGCCGACATGGCGATGCGCTTCTCGGATATCCGGAAGAGAATCTACAAGTTCCCGAAGATGGGAGAGAAGGCATACTTTGTCGCGATTCCTACCTCCGCCGGAACCGGCAGCGAGGCCACGCCTTTCGCCGTCATCACGGACGAGACCAGCGGCATCAAGTATCCGCTGGCGGACTATGAGCTGATGCCGAACATGGCGATCGTAGACACCGACCTTCACATGAGCGCACCCAAGGGACTCACGGCGGCCTCCGGCATCGACGCGGTGTCCCACGCGCTGGAAGCCTATGCCTCGGTGATGGCCACCGATTATACCGACGCGCTGGCGCTGAAAGCGTTGAAGACCCTGTTCACCTATCTGCCCCGTGCCTATGAGAACGGTCAGACGGATCTCGAGGCCAGAGAGAAGGTCGCCAATGCCGCCACGATGGCCGGTATGGCCTTCGCCAACGCCTTCCTCGGCGTGATGCACTCCATGGCGCACAAGCTGGGCGCCTTCCATCACATCGCTCACGGTCTGGCCAACGCCCTGATGATGGATGAGGTAATCCGCTTCAACTCGGCCGAGGTGCCGACCAAGATGGGGAGCTTCCCACAGTATGACCACCCGCACACCATGGCCAGGTATGCGGAGATCGCCGCCTGGCTGGGCTGCAGAGGGGCGAGCGATGAGGAACTGGTCGCTGCGCTGATCGAAAAAATCGACGAGCTCAAGCGGCAGATCGGCATCAAGCCCACCATCCGTGATTATGTGCCGGATGAGGAGGCATTCCTTGCGACGCTGGACGAGATGACGGAACAGGCCTTTGACGATCAGTGCACCGGAGCAAATCCCCGGTATCCGCTGATGAGCGAAATCCGTCAGATGTATCTGAACGCCTATTACGGGAACACCTTCGAAGAGAGGAAAACCCCAGATACCACGCAGTTGGAGAGGAGCTGAGTATATGAAACTGGATAATGTGATTGCGGAAAGAAAGACAAAAACCATCTATCGCGACGGAGACTGCTGCATCAAGGTCTTCAACAGCACCTACTCCAAGGCGGACATCCTGAACGAGGCGCTGAATAACGCCCGCGTAGAGGATGTGGGCCTGTATGTGCCGAAGATCCTGGAAGTCACCACCATTGACGGCAAGTGGGCCATCGTGTCCGAGTACATTGAGGGGACCACGCTGAGCCATCTGATGCGTGACAACCCGGAAAAGAAGGACGAATATCTGGACCTGCTGGTGGAGACCCAGATGCAGATCCACTCCAAGCACAGCCCGCTTCTGAGCCGTCTGAAGGATAAGATGAACCGGAAGATCCTCTCCGCAGACCTGGACCCGGTAACGCGCTACGAACTGCTGATCCGTCTGGAGGGGCTGCCCACGCATGACAAGCTCTGCCACGGCGACTTCTGCCCGTCGAATGTGCTGCTGACGCCGGACGGAAAGCCCTTCATCATCGACTGGGCCCATGCGACCCAGGGCAACGCATCCGCGGATGTCGCCCGTACTTATCTGACCTTCCATCTGTCGGGGGATGCGGCGACCGCGGAAAAGTATCTGAATCTCTTCTGTGAAAAGAGCGGGACGGACAAGCGCTATGTCCAGAAATGGATGCCCATCGTGGCGGCGTCCCAGTCCGTCAAGGGAAATCTGGAGGAGCGGGACTTCCTGCTCAGATGGACCAACGTGGCCGACTACGAATAAGGACCGCTGCACCCGCCGGCGGAAAGAGAAGAAACGGATGCCCGAGCAAAAACAAAAATCATCCTGAATAGGTACACTGAAAGAACTGAAAAGCGCATTGACTTTTTCATGGCGGACCGTTACAATGAGTCGGTGAGTACTGTGCAACAAATTCTGCGCGACAAATCAGGAAAGGGAGAGCCTCGCCATGAACACAAGAAAGCTGAAACCGATCACCAACAAGCTGCTCTGGATCTTCGCCGTCGGGCAGTTTGGCTGGAGCCTGCTGTCCGGCATTGTCACCAACTGGATGGTGTATTACTACACCGGCAGCCCGGATGCACAGAACCCCAACACCGGCATCTTTGCCTCCGGCATCACCCAGAACCCGATTCTCTTTAAGCTCACGCTGTTCGGCCTTGTGCTGGCGGTGGGGCGTATCTTTGACGCCATCACCGACCCGCTGATCGCGGGCTGGTCAGACCGCAGCAATTACAAGGGCGGACGCCGCATCCCCTTCATGCGGGCGATTGCGGTTCCCTTTGCGCTGGTGACCATCGGCCTCTTCACCGTGCCGCAGACCGCAAGCATCGCGGCCAACGACGCGATGCTGTTTGTGCTGCTGCTGATGTTCTACCTGGTGATGACCATCTTCTGCACGCCGTACAACGCCCTGATCGCCGAGCTGGGCGACACCCAGGAGCACCGCATCAACGTCTCCACCTATATCTCCTTTACCTTCATCGCCGGCCAGAGCATCTCCTTCATGCTGCCGAACGTGGCAGGGTTCCTGGAGGGCGCTGCCGGGCAGGCCGGGTCCATCCGGCTCGCCGTGGCGATCATGTCGGCCATTGCCTGCATCGCAATGCTGATCCCGTCCTTCTATATCAAAGAGCGGGACTATATCGACTCGAAGCCCAGCGAGACCAAGGCCTTCCGCTCGCTGCTCAAGACCTTCTCCAACGGGCAGTTCCGCCGCTTTGTCTACAGCGACGTGATCTATTTCTTCGCGCTGACCCTGTTCCAGACCGGCCTGGCCTTCTATGAGACCAAGCTCATGGAGATTGAGGACACCTGGACCTTTGTCCTGACGGCGACGATGACCTTCCTCAGCGTGCTGCAATATCCGATCGTGAACAAGCTGGCGCCGAAGCTCGGCAAAAAGAAGCTGATCATCACGGGCTTCTTCGCCTACGCGCTGGTCTTTCTGATCACCTCCGTCTGCGGAAAGGGCCTCTACTGGGGCTTCATCGTGGCAGTCTGCGCCTCGGTGCCTATGGCCATCCTGGGCATCCTGCCCCAGGCCTGCGTGGCCGACGTGGCGGAGCTCAGCCGTCTGGAGACCGGCGAGGACCGCAGCGGCATGTTCTTTGCCGCGCGCACCTTCGCCTTCAAGATGGGCCAGGCCCTCGCCATGGTGGTGTTCACCTCCATGACGGTGGCCAAGACCCCTGCCAGCTACCGCAGCACCGCGGTGGTGGCGACTGTCACCTGCCTGATCGGCGCCTGCCTCTTCTTCCTCTACAATGAGAAGATGATCCTTACCCGCATTGAGGAGCTGAAGACGGAGAAGTAATCCCCACGCAAAATAAGACCTAACAAACGCATCCCCCGGACCGGCCGACCGGTTCAGGGGATGCGTAAGTTTTTAAAGAGAATCTGATTTTTGCCAGACCCAAAGCCCGTAGCGGGCTTTGGCCCCGCGGAGCGCGGCGAGATCGCCGCAGGAGGCGCAGTCCTCTCCGTCCCAGATGACCTCGATGATCAGTTCCCGGAGGGCGTCCGTCATGTCCTGAAAGGAGACGGGCCGGAATCCGGAAGAGAAAAAGCGCTCCAGATGCTGCCTCAGATAAAGCCGGGAGAGGAGCGGGCTGCCGGTAAAGACGGTCTCCGCAGCCGGAGAATCCGTGAACAGATCCGAGAGGATCAGACGGCCGCCCGGCTTCAGCACACGGAGGATCTCCCGCACGGTCTCCTCCGGCTTGCACAGGGAGAACACGCACTGGAGGACAACGGCATCGAAGACGCTGTCCCGGAAGGGCAGAGCCTCGCCGCTTCCTGCCTGCAGGCTGACATCCGGGGGAAGCGCTGGACACTGTCCGTCCCGGTAAGAGGGGTCGATGCCGCAAAGCGTCAGTCCTCTCCCGGAGAGCGCCTGCAGCAGAGACGCGTCTCCGCTGCCCACATCCAGGACGGTCTCGCCCGGGTGCAGAAGCGAAAGAAGCGCCCCGGTAATATCCGGGCTCATACGCGACATGGGATCCAGCCTCCTTCCAGACAGTGCTGAGTTATAGTGTTCTCCATCATACAACGCTTTGGCGATTCCCGCAAGGGGAAAAGGCCCGCGGCAAAAACAGAGAATATTTCAATATTTGGCATGGACAATTCCGCTCGGAACGATTAAAATAACAGTGTGCAAAACAAAAATAAAACTGCAAAGGAGCAAGACAATATGTCGGACAAAAAAGTTTTTAAATCCATGGACGGCAACGAAGCCGCCTCGTATATCTCCTATGCGTTTACCGAGACTGCGGCGATCTTTCCCATCACGCCGTCCAGCCCCATGGCGACCCACGTGGACGAGTGGGCGGCCAACGGCCTGAAGAACATCTTCGGCACCCAGGTCCATATCGTCGAGATGCAGGCCGAGGCCGGCGCCTGCGGCGCCCTGCAGGGCATGCTGGAGGCGGGGTCTCTGGCGACCACCTATACCTCGTCCCAGGGCCTGATGCTGATGATCCCGCCGATGTACCGCATTGCCGGTCTGCAGCTGCCCGGCGTGATGCACGTGGCGGCGCGTTCCGTCGGCACGCATTCCATCTCCATCTTCGGCGACCATTCCGACGTCATGGCATGTCGGCAGACCGGCTGGGCACAGATGGCCTCGTCCAGCGTGCAGGAGTGTATGGATATCGGCGCGGTGGCGCACCTCAGCGCCATCAAGGGGCATCTGCCGGTGCAGCATTTCTTCGACGGCTTCCGCACCAGCCACGAGATCCAGAAGATCGAGGTCCTGGACTTTGACGACATGGCGAAGCTGGTGGACTATGCCGAGCTCAAGAAGTTCCGCGATCATGCGCTGAACCCCGAGCACCCCACCATCCGCAACACCGGCGAGAATGACGACACCTTCTTCCAGCACCGCGAGACGGTCAACACCGCGTATGCGGCCTTCCCGGATGTGGTGGAGGAGTATATGGAGAAAATCTCGGCCCTCACGGGCAGAGAGTACAAGCTCTTCAACTACTTCGGCGCCCCGGATGCCGAGCGGGTCATCGTGGCCATGGGCTCGGTCAGCGACACGGTGCGCGAGGTCGTGGACTACCTGACCGCGAAAGGCGAAAAGGTCGGCTTTATCCAGGTCCATCTGTACAGGCCCTTCTCGCTGAAGCACTTCACGGCGGCGATCCCCGAGAGCTGCAAGATCCTCACCGTCCTCGACCGCACCAAGGAACCCGGCGCCCTGGGCGAGCCGCTCTTTGAGGATGTCTCGACCGCGCTGATGGAGGCGGGGATCCACCTGCCGGTGCTGGGCGGACGCTGCGGCCTGAGCTCGAAGGACACCACCCCGGCCCAGATCAAGGCCGTGTTCGACAACATGGCCGGCGAGCAGAAGAACCACTTCACCGTCGGCATCGTCGACGACGTGACCTTCCATTCGCTACCCGTGGGCGAGAACATCGTGACCAGCGGCAAGTCGATCATCTCCTGCAAGTTCTGGGGCCTCGGCTCAGACGGCACGGTGGGCGCCAACAAGAACAGCTGCAAGATCATCGGCGACAACACCGACCAGTACGTCCAGGCCTACTTCCAGTATGACAGCAAGAAGTCCGGCGGCCTCACAAGAAGCCACCTGCGCTTCGGGCATGAGCCGATCCTCTCCACCTATTACGTCACGATGGCGGACTTCGTGGCCTGCCACAAGCAGAGCTATATGCACACCTATGACATCGTGAATGAGGTCAAGCCCGGCGGCATCTTCCTGCTGAACACCCGCTGGAAGGGCGAGCAGCTGTTCCAGAACCTGCCGAACCGGGCCAAGCGCCTGATGGCGGAGCGGAACATTAACTTCTATGTCATCGACGCCACCGACATCGCGGCCGAGATCGGCCTCGGCAACCGCACCAGCACCGTGCTGCAGGCGGCCTTCTTCAAGCTGTCCGGCGTGCTGCCCATCGATGAGGCCGAGCAGTACATGAAGGACGCTGCCATCAAGACCTTCTCCAAGAAGGGCGAGAAGATCGTCAGCATGAACCTTGCCGCCATTGAGCGCGGCCTGACCGACGCGGTCAAGATCGAGATCCCGGCCGAGTGGGCCGACCTGAAGGACGACGTGCGTCCCGTGGACGAGAGCCTGCCCGAGTTCGTGCGCGAGATCCTCATCCCGATGAACCGGGCGGAAGGCGACCTGCTGCCGGTGAGCGCCTTCCAGAAGTATTCCGACGGCATCATGCCCACGGATACGGCCCGCTTCGAGAAGCGCGGCGTGGCGGATAATGTCCCCGTCTGGGACGCCGACAAGTGCATCGGCTGCAACCGCTGCTCGCTGGTCTGCCCGCACGCTGCCATCCGCCCCTTCCTGTTCACGGAAGAAGAGGCCGCCGCGGCGCCCGAGACCTGCGTCACCAAGAAGGCGGTCGGCAAGGGCTTTGAGGGCCTGCGTTACCGCATCCAGGTCGACGTGCTCGACTGCCAGGGCTGCGGCAGCTGCGCCAATGTCTGCCCGGCCAAGGAGAAGGCCCTGAAGATGGTCCCGCTGGACGACGTGCTGGACGAGCAGAAGAATTGGGATCACTGCCTGACGCTGAGCGAGAAGGCAAACCCGATGACCCGCTTCTCCGCCAAGGGCAGCCAGTACGAACAGCCCCTGTACGAGTTCTCCGGCGCCTGCCCCGGCTGCGGCGAGACGCCCTACATCAAGCTGCTGACCCAGCTCTTCGGCGACAGGCTGTATGTGGCCAACGCAACAGGCTGCTCGCAGGCCTATGGCTTCTATACCCCCAGCTATCCGCAGACCGTGACCAAGCGCGGTTTCGGCCCGGCGTTCTCGAACTCGCTGTTTGAGAACAACGCAGAATTTGCCCTCGGCATCAGCATCTCGGCCGAGCAGATGCGCGATCAGGTCAAGATGCACGCTTCCGCCCTGGCCGAGGCCACGGAAGACGCAGCGCTGAAGGCGGCGCTGACGGCGTGGCTTGCCGACGGGGACGACATGGACCGCACGGTGGAGCTCTCCGACGCGGTACGCGACGCGCTGAAACAGACGACGGAAGAGAACGCGGATATCGCCTTCATCCGTGAGCGGCAGGATGCCCTGACGAAGAAAGCGGTTTGGATGGTCGGCGGCGACGGCTGGGCTTACGACATCGGTTACGGCGGTCTGGACCACGTCCTTGCGACAGGCCGGAACCTCAATGTTCTCGTCATGGACAACGAGCTCTACGCCAATACCGGCGGACAGGCCTCCAAGGCGACTCCGACGGGCGCTTCGGTCCAGTTCGCGGCAGCCGGCAAGGGCACGCCGAAGAAGGACCTCGGCATGATCCTCTCCACCTACGGCTACATCTATGTGGCCCAGGTGTCCATCGGCGGCAACCCCGAGCACCTCATCAAGAGCCTGAAGGAAGCGGCCGCCTATGACGGACCTTCCATTGTCATCGCCTACGCGCCCTGCATCAACCACGGCCTCTCCAAGGGCATGGGCAAATCCATCGACGAGGGCAAGGCAGCGGTCGAGTGCGGCTTCTGGCCGCTGTGGCGCTACAACCCGGCGCTGGAGGAAGAGGGCAAGAACCCGTTCCAGCTGGATTCCGGCGAGCCCAACGGCAAGCTGCGGGAGTACATGATGGGCGAGAACCGCTTCGCCTCGCTGACCCGCACCTTCCCGGACCGCGCGGAGATCCTTTTCGCCGAGGCGGAAGACTTTACAAACCGCCGCTACGCAAAATACAAGAGGCTGGCAGGCGTTTGACCCCGCCAGAAGCGCCGCGCGGCGCCATGACACCCCAGTGCCGGAGCCGCAAGAGAGGACCGGCGGCAGACCGGGGAGAAAGGAGAGCGGTATGAAGAACACGGGAAAAACCAATGTGATGCGTGTGCTGGACAGCCTGGGCATCGAGTATACCGCTCACTTCTATGAGGAAGACGCCGGCCTCAGCGGCGTGGAAGTGGCCCGGCTTCTGGGCGAGGACATCGACCAGGTGTTCAAGACTCTGGTGACCCAGGGGAAGAGCGGCCAGTATTACGTCTTTGTCATCCCGGTGAAGGAAGAGCTGGACCTAAAGAAGGCCGCGAAGGCCTCCGGCGAGAAAGCGATCGTCATGATCAAGCAGAAGGAGCTGCTGCCGCTTACCGGCTATATCCACGGCGGCTGTTCGCCCATCGGCATGAAGAAGCCGTTTCCGTCCTTCATCGACGAGACGGCGGAGCTCTTTGACACGGTCTGTGTCAGCGCGGGCAAGGTCGGCGCCCAGGTGGAGCTGAAGCCGCAGGACCTGATCCGGGCGGCTTCGCTCACCGAGGCGGATCTGGTTACGGACGGGGCATAGGAAACAGACATGACCTACGAAGAAGCAAAACAACTGATCCCGCCGGGGCGCTACCGGCACTTCAAAGGGAACGAGTACGAGGTGCTGGACATCGCTCGGCATTCGGAGACCGAGGAACCGATGGTCGTCTACCGCGCCCTGTACGGGAGCCATGGCGTCTGGGTGCGCCCGGCGGAGATGTGGCTGGAGAAGGTGGAGCGGGACGGAGCCGTATTCCGGCGCTTTACCAGGGTCAGCCCGAAGGGGCGCTATGTCGCCTTCGACGTCGAGACGCCCAATGCGCGCAACGACCGCATGAGCGCCATCGGCATCACCGTCATTGAGGACGGGGAGATTGCCGAGGAGTTCTACTCGCTGGTGAATCCCGAGACCTGGTTCGACGCCTTCAATGTGCAGCTCACCGGGATCAGCCCGGAGGCGGTGGAGACCGAGCCGACTTTTCCGGAGCTCTGGGAGAAAATTGGGCCGATCCTGTCCAGCGGCGTTCTGGTGGCGCACAACGCGACCTTCGATCTCGGCGTTCTGGCCAAGTGCCTGCGGGCCTACCGGATCCCCTGGCAGACAAGAGTCAGATATGCCTGTACGGTGCGTATGAGCCGGCAGATGCACCCCGAGACCGAGAACCACCGCCTCAACACCATGTGCGACTGCCTGGGCATCGAGCTGGACCACCACCACGCGGGCAGCGACAGCCACGCCTGCGGGGAGATTCTGCGGCGCTACCTGGACGAGGGGATCGAAGCGGACCGCTTCATCCGGACCTATGACCTGCAGAGCGGCCGGACCCTGCGGTAAAGCTGCGAGAAACAGATGAAAAACGCTTGTGAGGAAAATCTCACAGGCGTTTTTTCACGCACATAGGCTAAACACGCTAAAAAGTATCCGCAATTTCTGCTGTTTTGCGGATATTTTTTAAATCCGCCTTGATAAAAACGAAAAAACCAAAATAAAACTTGCGAAAAAACCAAAACAGGCGTACTCTGGCATCAGAGCAGAAACGGCAAGGAGGGGCGAGACAGCATGGAGATTTATGATATTTCGCAGGAAGTGTTCGGCTGCGACATCTTCCCGGGGGACCCCGGTCCACATCGGGAAACGCTGTCCAGTATCGCGGAGGGAGCGGCGTGCAACCTGACCGCGTTTGACATGTGCGCACATAACGGAACACATGTGGATGCGCCGTATCATTTCTACAACGACGGGAAGACGATCGACCAGGTCGAGCTGGACCGGTTCATCGGATATGCGTATGTGGCGGAGCATGACGGTGACATTACGGAGAACGATGCGAGAGATATCATGCGCGCAGCCAAAGAAGCAGACCCCCGGCCTGCGGAACGGATTCTGATAAAAGGAAAGGCCACCCTCACGAGGGCGGCCGCAGAAGTGTTTGCAGCGGAGGGGATCAAGCTGTTTGGGAATGAGTCCCAGACCGTGGGGCCGGAGAACGCCCCGATGGAAATCCATCTGATCATGCTTGGCGCGGAGATCGTCCTGCTCGAGGGGATCCGGCTCGAGGCGGTGCCGGAAGGCGTCTATCTTCTCCACGCAGCGCCTCTGAACCTCGGCGGAGCAGATGGCTCGCCCTGCAGGGCAACGCTCATAAAAATATAACATCCTGGACGGCATAGAAAAGGAGCGGTGAAAGCCGGATGATTTCTACATCATCTATTCTTCACTGGCCTTTCTTTGCACCGAGATTTATTCTATCGCTCTCGACTATAAAAAGAAGCAAGGTTTAGGTGCCTGAAAGGCCGAGGAGCGATTACGGCGGGGAAATGATTGTTCAAATTGCTATAAGATTGCTTTTAGCAATCTTATGTGATATACTCTAATAAAAAAACGTGAGGTGCAATAATGGCAAGAGCAGCAACAAGGACGGCAAATGTCTTCACTCGTGTTGATCCTGAGACGAAAGAACAGGCAGAGGCAATCTTGAATCAACTTGGCATCCCTATGTCCAATGCAATCGGTATGTTTCTGAAACAGATTGTTATGCAGCGAGGGATTCCTTTCGATATGAAACTCCCTGCCGCCGTTCCGCCAGCTATCGGAAGCATGACCAGGGAACAATTCGATCTGGAATTGCAGAAGGGCATGGACGATATTGCCGATGGCCGTGTTATTTCCGCGGATGCAGTTGAAGCAGAGATGAGGAGTATATATGGCGTATGAGCATGAAAATTGTTTATACCCATACAGCTCGGCAAGATCTTCGGGAGATTTATGATTATATCGCTTTTACACTCCTTGTACCAGGCACGGCGAAATCTCTTACAGAGAAGATCATGGCAGATATACGCTCTTTGGAAGAATTCCCTGAGAGCTATCCTGTTTATAAAGATGAGCCGTGGCATAGTCAGGGAGTACGGTTTTTCCCTGTCAAGAGCTATCTCGTTTTCTATACTGTGAGACACGAAACAGAAACGGTTTCTATTGCACGGATCATATATGGCGGACGTGACATCAGCGCACAGCTTGAAGAAACTGTGAATTGACTATTCAGAGATCTGACAGACTTGTACGGGCAGGGGTTCCGGTGGGCTAATGTGTATAATATGAGGAAGCTTTATGAGCTGGAGTCATTACATCGAGCTTTATTAAAGGTTGGTGTTTCGATGGAACTTTCCTTATACTAAATCCACTATTACGCTCTGCCTCTGTGTCAGAGAATGTATCGGTAGCAGATGGTGAGGGAATAAGTGGTTAAGACAGGACAAAGAAGGAGAGATATGAATAGTCTGAGAAAATTCAGGATTACAAATAACGCACCGACTATTGTGTGGTTTGCAGTTATTAGTTTCGCCGCATTGATACTTGGCTATATTACTGATGGCGAATCCACTATCCTAATGTTTTCTGAAGGTCATAATACACCGGGATCAATCCTGACAGGTCTTCGCTTTTTCACGCATGTACTTGGTCATTCTGACTGGAATCATTATATCAGCAACATGACGCTGTTTCTGCTCCTTGGACCGATGTTGGAAGAAAAATATGGGAGAGATAAAATCCTCGAGATCATCGTCATAACTGCGCTTGTTTCCGGCTTGGTCAATTACTTCCTCTTCCCCTACACAATTCTGTGCGGTGCAAGTGGTATTGTATTTGCTTTCGTAATGCTTACCTCATTTACAAGTTTCAAAGAAGGCGAGATCCCGGTAACTGTGATCATCGTTGCTGTTATATGGATTGGACGGGAAATCGTAAGCGGTTTTACAGAAATTGATAGTATCTCTAATCTGTCACATATCATAGGTGGTGCGGTAGGGGCCATTATTGGCTACAAGGTGAACATCCGAAGGAAAGCCAGCAATTATGGTGATAAGTGAAAGCGAGGTTTTAACGATTTATTAATTTGGCAACCATATCTTATAGTGGAATAAAGGAGAGAGATTATGGCTAGAGGAAAAAAGCCTGAGCCAATAAAACAAGAACCAGTATCTTTAAACCTTATGGCAATCGTGGATGACTTTAATGCAGATGCGTTTAAACTTTGTGTATCTCAGCTTTACCCCTTATTTGGGTATAGGGTGCTGCAAGAAACAGATATTCGTCCAGTGGATTTGAAAGAGCAGCTCTGCCGATTTGAGGAATTGTTTCTCTTGAACGATGAAGAGAAAGAGAAGGGGAGCTTGCTGATGTATGCTCAATATTTGCAAAGCTCCGTAAAGGCGAAAATAGAATGTGCAAAAACCTCGCGGGCTGAAAAATATTATCTCAGGACGCTGGAATTGCTGGTCACTTACAAGACGTTACCTCCATCTATCAATGATCTGGAAGATGCTGTTCTGATATTCGTCTGTCTCATGAAGGAAGTACGCAAACAAAGTGACATTGGCAAGGAAGCCCTCATTTCTGATGTTGACTTTAGTAATGGAATTGATGACATCACTATCTTTGATGAGGTGTTCTTGAACGCTAATGGAGAAGATGAGAACCGAAGACGTAAACTACGTTCTTCGCGGAAGAAGACCATTATAGAAAACGATAAAAACAAGGCTCTATATCTTTTCATCGTCAGCGAGATTCTGTACTGCCATGTGTTAAAGCAGCGCGGATTACTAGGTGTGGAGGTAGTGTGATGGAAGAATTTGTTTCAGTTCCTGTAATGATAGCAAGAGAACAGCTCGCGAATCTACAGCCGCCTGGAAGGGCTATTGAAATCGTTACGAGAACCGCAAAGAAAAAATATAAACCTTTCATTGATGCTGTTATTGGAAGTGACGCACAGAAGGCAGAACAAGTAGCTGAAAAACTGCTGGGCGGGTATGGTCTCGAAGATGTCAGAGGGACAGTGAATTCTATGAGGAAGAATCTTCATACACTGTCAACAACTTGCAAAAATATGTCAGTGCAGGTTGATCAAATCTATAAGCTAGTTGGATCCGTTCAGAATCTTGCATACCTTAACGCAGGGCTGGGCCTCGTAAATCTTGGCGTTAATATAGCGGGATTTGCTATGATCTCAACAAAACTTAATACGCTCAGCTCTGAGATTCAAAAAATATCAGTTCGTGTTAACCAGATTGCAAATATCCAGAAGAATAACATCATTGCCCGTTTTCAGAAACTGACGATGCTTTTCAACCAGATGTCAACAAAGCTTCAGGAGAACGCAAAAATCGAGCTTGATGAACTAGAGAAGTTGATAATTGAGATCAGAGCTTTCCTGTCAGAAATGATTTTGAACTTGAATGACAAAGCATTACAGGAAGAAATACTTCTTGAAATTGTCTATACTTTGGTTCCCGCATACACATCCCTTTTGTGTGAATTTGTCAAGACGTATTATTTCCAGAAGCAGAACGTTCCAGCAAATTATGAATTGTTCCTAAAAGTATATGATGAACTGGAAGAAGCGCATTTCCGGCAGAATCTCTTTGACTATTACATGTTAACGAAGAAATTGAGCAATCTTGATGTTGTGGATATCTTAAACGCGCAGTCACTTCTTGGAGTTAATGGGCGGGTACAAGTCGAAGATGAGCTTGATCTTGTCCGAGTACTTAAAAACAAAGAAAAGTATGATGATTTTGAGAGAAAAGTTGATAGTTATGTCCAGGAGCAAGTTAAGGCAGCGGTTGCCGCAGCGTGATAGCTGTTTATCCTGCTGACCGCACCCCGGTGTTCTACGATTTTTGTATTTGGAAAAGTTAGTGCGGAAGCTGTATCTGACATAGAGCCATTATGTTAAGCTGTTGAAGATTGTTGATCCCCTAATGATTGTTGACTTCTGTAACAGTCTCTGTGATGGGAGCGTACTGCAGAAGCGCTTATCAAGAGAAAATAATACCCTGGCGAACTATGATTTATTCCGCCAGGGTATTGGATTATTTATCAAATTATGTTTCGACCAAAAGGGAATGAACGCAATTAGCCAGGCATAGAGTGTCAGCCCTTCGCTTCCGCGTTTCCTTCCGCGGCGGCGATTTTTGCCAGCTCCTCCTCTTCGAGGACGCGGTAGGCGACCTTGCCGACCAGGGTCTTGGGCATGTCGTCCTTGAACTCGATGTCATAGGGCATGGCATACTTGGCGATGTGCTTGCGGCAGTAGGCCAGCAGCTCTTCCTTGGTGGCGTCGTTCTGAGGCGTGCCGGGGACCAGCTTGACAAAGGCCTTGACCTTCTGCATCTTGTAGGGATCGGGGACCCCGATGACACAGCTCATCTGGACCTTTTCGTGGGCGTCCAGAATGTTTTCCAGCTGGCCGGGATAGACGTTGTATCCGGACGAGATGATCATGCGTTTGGCCCTGCCCTTGAAGTAGATGAAGCCCTCGTCGTCCTGGGTGCCCAGGTCCCCGGTATAGACCCAGGTGAGGCCGTCGGCGTGACGGCGCAGAGTCTGGGCGGTCTCGTCGGGATGCTTCATGTATTCCTTCATGACGGTGGGGCCGGCCAGCAGGATCTCGCCCTCTTCGCCGTAGGGCAGCTCGCGGTCGGTGCCCGGTTCCACGATTTTGATATAAGTATCGGGGAAGGGGATGCCGATGCTGCCCTCCTTATAGCGGTTGGGGGGCGTGAGGCAGCAGGCCGTGACGGTCTCGGTGGTGCCGTAGCCCTCGCGGACCTGGATGACGGCGTTGTGCTCGTAGAGGAACTTGTCGAACTTCTTCTTCAGCTCGATGGAGAGGCTGTCGCCGCCGGAGAAGACGCCCTTCAGGCAGCTGAGGTCCGCGCCGTCCATGCTGGGCAGGCGGAGCAGCGCCTCATAGAGCGTGGGGACACCCGCGATGAAGTTGCACTTATACTTGGTGATGAGCTTGGCATAGCTCTGGGCCGTGAAGCGGGGCACCAGAATGCAGCGCCCGCCCTGGGCCAGCATCGAGTGGATGCAGACGCCCAGGCCGAAGCCGTGGAAGAGCGGCATGGCGGACAGCATCTTGTCGCCGGGCTTGAACATGGGGTTGGTTGCGACGATCTGCTGGGACAGGGCGTTGAAGTTCCGGTTGGTCAGGACAATGCCCTTGGTGGTGCCGGTGGTGCCGCCGGAATAGAGGATGACCGCCGGGTCGTCGGAGGCGCGGCTGACCTTGTAGTTATAGAAGCAGTGCTGGGAGAGATGCATGAACTCCTTCCAGCGGATGACGGGGGCGTCCTTGGGGATCTTCTTGATTTTGCGCCCTTCGGTGAGCATATAGCCTGCCCGGACCGGCTTGGAGAGCGCGTCCTTGACCGAGGCGATGATGATGTTGACGACCTTGGTGTTCTCGCGGATGTGCTCGAACTTGTGATAGAACTGGTCCAGGGTGATGGCTGTGATGGACTCGGACTCGTTGAGATAGAACTCGATCTCCTTCTCGGCCGAGAGCGGATGGATCATGTTGGCGATGGCGCCGACCATGTTCACGGCATAGAACATATAGATGGCCTGGGGGCAGTTGGGCATGGCGATGGTGACTTTGTCGTTCTCACGGATGCCGATGGTCTTGAGCGCTTTGGCGCAGTTTTCGATCTCGCGGGCCATCTGGCGGTAGGTGGTGGACTTGCCCATAAAGTCGAACGCGACGTTGTTCGGATACCGGGACGCGATGTCCATGACCTTGTCGACCATGGAGCCCTCAAAGTAATCCAGGTGCATGGGGATCTGGTCCATGGCGCTTTCCCACGGGGTTTTGGCGGTGATGGTTTCCATATCTTTCAGTCTCCTGTTGATGTATATTGAGAAGTGTGCGTGTTCCCGCCCCTGAGGGCGGGAACAGATCTTTTACAGCTTGCTGTTAAAGTCAAAGTTGCTGGGTTCGCTCAGCGGCCGGTCCAGCAGCTCCGGATGGGCGAAAATGTATTTCACCAGCTTCAGGCTGCGGGCAAAGTAGAAGCCGTCCGCAATCCGCTCGTCCAGGATAGCGCCGATATCCACCACGTCGCGAATCTGTTTGGAGCCGTCGGGCATGATCCGCTCTTCCTTGTGGATGGTGCCGATGGTCACGAAAAGACTGTTGGTGCCGTAGTTGTTCAGGTGATGGTAAACGGCGGGCGCCTGGATACTGCCCAGGTTCGAGAGGAAGACGGTGGAGTAGTTCGGGTCGCCGTCGGTCAGCGCCTTCGGGTTCAGGCCCCAGAAGTCCAGCCAGCGGACGATCCGCAGGATCGGCATCAGCAGCAGGCGGGGGATTTTGGCAAAGCCGTCGATGACGGCGTCGATGCCGCCGGTGGAGGACTCGCTCTTGCGGGTCTCCCGCACGTCGCCGACGATGCGCAGGCTCAGGCTGTCGAGAGTCTCATCCTCTTTGGGGACAAGGAACATGAGCGCCTCTTCCCCGTCGTCCTGAAAACGGCGTTTGCAGACAAAGCTGAGACTGATGTCGTAGCGCTCGTACATGCGGCGGCCCTGGATGAAGCGGTTCATCTTCGGCCGCTCACGCACCATGCGCGCAACGCTCATGACCAGCGCGTGAAAGACCGTCGTCTTGTAATCCGGGTGCTCCGCGTTTTTCTTTTCCAGGTAGGGAAGCAGTTCCGTGACGTCAAAGCTGTCTTTCATGAAGCACTCGCAGTCCGTGCGGTTGGGAAGGATATGCCCCATGATGGTCTGCAGCCCCGGCACGTCCCGGACCCATCGGCCGTCCCGGCGGTCGCCCCAGCGCCGTTTGTACTTCTGTTCTGCCATCCTCTTGCCCTCCTGAAATAAAGATACAAATTTCTGAAGGGATTGTACCCTATCCGGGCTGGAAAAGCAAGACAGAAAAGGCTTTTTTGCAAAAATTAAGCATCGGCGACCGGGACGCCGATGCTCTGTGTAACCGCCGGTGTGGACGGCGCTGCCGGGAGAAGCTTACTCCAGCACCGGGACAATGCCGCTGGCGTTGCCGGAGGAATAGGTCAGCCGGACAAAATCCAGGAAGCGCTGTACGGCGGGATGGGGATTGGGCCGGTAGAATATCCCGTAGGGGAGGAGAAATTCCCGGTCAAAGGGGACGACGGTCATGTTGATCAGGATATCCTTGAAGCAGAAAGGGACCAGCTGGACATCCCGGCGAAAGGCGGATTCCCAGAACATGTTCATTCCGCTTCCGTAGTTGTATACAACGTTGATGCCGTTTTCCCGCAGCAGGCGGAGGAGCGAGGCAATGGTTTCGCAGCTGCCGTCGTTGATGGTGAGGACGGTTTCTCCTTTCAGATCATCCAGGGTGAGGACCTGTTTTTTTGCAAGCGGATGGTCGCTCACGACGGCGAAGCCGAAGGGGACTCGGCAGATCTCGAGGAATTCCCACCCGTGCATCCACGGGGCCTGGCTGTTGAAGCTCTCGATCAGGTCTGTGTTCTCCGGGATGTTGTGCTCTGTGTCGATATTGGACATCTGGATCTGGCAGTCCGGCTCCTCCGCTGAGAAAAGGACCCACAGATCATAGAGCAGGCGGCACTTTTCCAGCATGGAGGTCCCGATGCAGATGCTGTGCTCCTTGGAGGTGATGTCCTTCAGCCCGCGCCGGATCTCGTCCCCCATCTGGACAAAGAGCAGGGCGTGCTGCTCAAGATAGAGGCCGGAGGGGGTGAGGGAGACGCCCTTGCTGGTGCGCAGGAAGAGCTCGGTATCCAGATCCTTCTCCAGCATGCGGATCTGATGCAGGACGGCGCTGGGCGTCATGAACAGCAGCGACGCGGCCTTGGAGAAGCTGCCGCAGCTGCAGACGGTCAGAAATGTTTTTAACTGCTGATTATACACAGGCAACCCTCCAAAGAGATCAAAACAGGCCGAATGCTTGCGCAGAATTCAACCGGGCATTTAAAGATGTTTAATGCTATTATAAAAGATCTGGTATTCAAATGCAAGGTGTAATCAGGTTATAATACAGGCAGAAACCTCAATTTGATTTTAAAAGGAGGATACAAAATGGCAAAATTCATTTCCCGTCGTGAGTTCCTGAAGGGCACCGCAGCAGGTGCGCTGGGTCTTGCAGCAACCAGCCTGCTGGGCGGCGCGTCTGTCCAGGCAAAGGCAGAGGGTCCCGGAGGCCCGGGCGGGGCGGCCGAAGTTGCCCCCAATCCCAACATCACCTGGGATGACATCTTCGCCACCAGCTATTCCCAGGCAAACCGCCGCTCCAACCCCGACGCCAAGGCCCCTGAGACTCCGGAGGAGTACATTGTCCAGAAGGGCAACGGCGACATCCTGGGCTCCATGATGGTCGGCATGGTCGGCGCCCTCGGCATCACCGAGGACAAGTTCATGAACAACAAGCCGGCATGGCTGGGCGACGAGCCGGATCTCTCCGGCAAGGTCTCTTACACCAAGGACTGCGACGTTCTCGTCATCGGCTCCGGCCAGGCGGGCACTTCCGCCACGCTGCACTGCACGGATCAGGGCCTGAAGGTCATCTGCTGCGAAGTGCAGACCTGGGAAGAGTACGACAACTACGCCTGCGACCTCACCACCTACAACTCCAGGTTCTTCCTGGACAAGGGCGCTGAGAAGTACGATCCCAACGACATCTTCACCGAGTATATGAACAAGGCCCTGGGCCACGCCAACCAGAAGATCGTCATGGACTATGCCAAGCGCTCCGGCGAGGCGCTGGACTGGATGCTGGCCTATCTGCCCGAGGACTACGTCGCCAAGTACGCCCACGCCTGCAACTACAAGGGCAACAAGGAGTTTGACGGCGTCTGCAGCGGCAGCAGATACTTTGTCGGCATGACGCAGTGGCGCGACACCGGCACCGACAGCAACACCAACAACAATATGTGGCCCTACACCGTCCGTCTGCTCCAGCAGAAGGCGCAGGAGCTCGGCGCGGAGTATATCTACGGTGCACAGGGGCTGACGCTGGTCCATAAGAACGGACAGGTCACCGGCGCCATCTTCACCGATGTGGACGGCAACTACTTCCAGGTCAACGCCAAGGCGGTCGTCGTTGCGGCGGGCGACTTCGGCGGCAACCCGGACATGCGCCTCGACCTCTGCGACCAGCTGCGCAACCTGGCCTGGTCCTACGGCCTCGACCGCACGGATGTCAACAACGTCAGCTCCATGGGCCGTGACGGCTCCGGCATCCGCATGATGCTGTGGGCGGGCGCCACGATGGAGGCGGGCCCCCGTGCCGGACAGGCTGCCGGCATCAACAACCGCCCGAGCTTCCCCTTCGGCGGCGTGTGGCCCATCTTCGGCAACGACGGTAAGCGTTTCTTCAATGAGACCATCACCCGCCACGGCTCTGTCGGCTATCTCGACATGATGCCGGAAGGCCTCAAGATGGTCTGCGTGACCGACGCCAACTGGGATGAGTACTGCGAGTATCAGGCCTATGACCACCAGGCCATGGACCGCAGCAATGACTACATGATCGAGAAGGTCCGCAAGGACATGGCCAACTACGTGACCGGTCCGGACGGCTTCTCGGTGCAGGCCTTCGCCCGCTACGGCAACGACCCCACCACCCTGTATGCCGCCGAGACGCTGGAAGAGCTGGCCGACATCATGGGCTATGAGGGAGATGCCAAGCAGGGCTTCCTGGATGAGATCAAGCACTGGAACGAGATGTGCGACGCCGGTTACGACAGCGACTGGGGCGCTGACAAGAGCCTCATGCACTTCAAGATCGAGAAGGCGCCGTTCTTCGCCGCCTCCTCCGTCACCGGCGGCAAGCCCTCCGGCGGCCTCTGCCAGCACGCTGCGGTCTGCACGGACGGCGAGTACCGCGTCCTGAAGGCCGACAAGAGCCCGATCCCCGGCCTGTATGCAGTCGGCAACTGCTGCGGACAGCGCTACGGCGTACAGTATCACACCCCGACCGCCGGCAACAGCTGCGGCAGCGCGTTTACCACGGGCTTCCTCGCGGCCGAGTATCTGAAGGTCGACCTCGACAACGGCATTGAGGCTCCCGCCGCGGCCGAAGAGGCTGCCGAGCGCACCACAAACGGCAAGTACTATGCCGGCACCTACACCTCCTCCAAGAACACCGGCTACAGCACGGTGACTGTAGAGGCCACCTTCTCCGAGGATGAGATCCTGGATGTCAAGATCAAGTCCTCCGGCGATCAGGACCTCATGCCCCAGAGCCTGAAGGACGCCATGGCCGAGGCTATCAAGGAAGCCGGCACCACCGATGTGGACGCCGTCACCTCCGCGACGCTGTCCTTCTCCCGCCAGGGCGTCATCGATGCCTTTGCGGATATCCTTGCAGAGGCGACAGCCTGATGGTATAATCGCCGCAGCAAAGCATAACAACAGGAAACCACCGGCTTTGCCGGTGGTTTCTTAAAAAAGAGTCTGATCATTAAGGGGCTGCATCCTGATGCGAGTGCGCGGAGCGGGCCCGGAGGAGGAAGAGATGTCTGAAAAGCAGTCTGTTGTGATGAAGCTGAACGTGCCCTTCTGCACCAGGAAGCCGTCCTTTATCGGCAGGGATCTGATCGAGACCGGAAGGACAGACCTGGTCCACCGCTATGTCCTTGCCCTGGCGCAGGAACTCGCCGCCAACGCGGAGGAGTTTTCCGACTGCCGCATCGAGGCCATCCGCCTCGGAGGCGGGACCGCGTCCATCATGAGCGGGACCGATTTTGACCAGCTCTGCCGCCTGATCCGGGAACGCTACGACGTGGCGGAAGGCGCGGGCTTTTCGATGCGCTGCTCCCCGGCGGACATCAACGGGGCTAACCAGCCGTTTTATAACCGGAATCATGTGACCCGGTATGATCTGGAACTCTATTCGCTGGAGCCGCAGGACTATATCCATCTGGATTATCTGAACTATATGGAGCAGCTGCCCTATATCTCCTCCGGCTTTCTCCGCGCTTCCCAGCGGCCGGTGATGGGCTTTGTGCTGCTGTACGGGAAAAAGACCGTCTCCAAGTGGGGCTTCCGGCACTCGGTGCTGGAGACCACCCGGCGTCCGGTGAGTCATGTGCTGCTGCAAAAATGCGGCGGGACGGACCTGCTGGGCGAGGAGGAATGTGCAGCACAGCTTCGAGAGGCGGCCGAGTTGCTGACCGCGGCTGGGTATCACGAGTACCTGCCACAGCGCTGGGCGAAGGAGGGCTCGGAGGACCTCTTCTGGACAAAGGCCGCTGCAGGGACGCCGGTCCTGGCCTTCGGCCTCGGCGCGGTGACAAGCATCGACGGCGCGGTGTCGAGGAACACCGCGGACCTGGAGCGGTACCTCAACCACAGCGGCGACTACGCCGCCATCACCGAGGACGCGGAGGCAATTTGAGAAACACCCCGCCGGGAAACCGGCGGGGTGAAACATGTTCAAGACTCTTCCTTGTTCGGTGCAGGCTTATACTGTTCATCACCAGATTCGATGTACAGGAGAAAGTCTGCAATTTCTGTATCGGTCCATCCCTTTGCACGCAAACCAAGGATCAGTCTCGCGTTTTCCTGCATATTCACAGCATCGCCTCCTTTTTTATTCTATATTCATGATAACATAAAAAAGTCAAATTGACAAGTTGCGGAGAATCAGTTTTCATCTTCAAAGCTGCCGTAGAGGATCCTGGCCAGTTCCGAATCCTTGTCCAGCATGATGGTCTTGTTGTCGCCGGCGAGGGAGGCTTTCAGCGCGTCGAGGGAGCGGGTGTAGTTGTAGAACTCCGCTTTCGACTCGTTGTTGTAGGCGTCCTGCAGGATGCGCATGTACTCGCTCTCGCCCTCGGCGAGGATGGTGGCGGCCTCCTTCTCGGCCTCGGCCTTCATGACGGTGACCTTGCGATCGGTCTCGTTGCGGATCTTCTGGGCCTCGGCAGCGCCCTCGGCGGTGTAGCCGGCGGCGATGTTCTCGCGCTCGGAGATCATGCGCGTGAAGACAGCGGCCTTGTTGTCCTCGGGGAGATCCAGCGCCTTGATCTGGGACTGGACAATCTCAATGCCGTAGACCTGGATGTCGGCGTTGGCGTCGTCGGTGATGAGCTGAGTGAGGCGCTCGCCGCGGGCGGCGATGATCTCGTCCTGGGTCATCCCAGAGATGATCTTCTTGAGGCTGTTGTAGACCGCGGCCTCGATGCGCTCGGCGGCGCGGGCCTCGATGGCGTTCAGGGTCTGGATATAGAGCGTCGGGTTCGTCACGCGCCAAAGCACATAGTTGTCGGAGATCATGGACTTTTTGTCCTTGGTGATGACGTCGGAGGCGGGGATGTCATAGAGGATCGTGGCGGCGGAGATACGCTGGATGGTCTGGATGAAGGGGACCTTCATCTTAAGGCCCGGGGTGTCGACCACGTTCACGATCCGCCCAAACTGGCGGACGGCGACATACTGCTTCGGCTGCACGGTGTAAAGGGAATTGTAGAGCACCGCGACCAGCAGGACCGCGAGGACCAGAGCGATGATTCTTGTCGGTTTCTTATTCATGTCGGTTCCTCCTCTCAGTCAGCAGGGGCTTCGGTGACAAAGCTGTCGACCGGGAGCATGGTCTGGGTGCTGCCGTCGGTGATGATGACCTTCAGATCGGGCAGGATGCTCTCCAGCGCCTCATAGAACATGCGCTGCTTGGTGATCAGCGGGTTCTGGGCGTACTGCTCATACATGGCGTTGAAGCGGGCGACCTGGCCTTCGGCCTCCGCGATACGGGCGGCTTTCTGGGCCTCGGCGGTCTGGATGATGCGGTCGGCCTGGGCCTCGGCCGCGGGGATCTGCTCGTTCTCGTACTTGCGGGCCTGGTTGATCTTCGTCTCGGCGGACTGCTTGGCGGTCTCGACCTCCTTGAAGGCGGCGACGATCTCCTGTGTGGGCGGCTCCGCGTCCTGGATGGTGATGTTCACGATCTGGATGCCGATGTCCTGCTCCTGCAGTTCCTTGACGATCTTCTCCTTGACATCGGACTGGATGGCGCTTTTGCCGGTGGTCATGGCCTCGTCGACGGTATAGTTGATGACGGTGCTGCGGATGCTGGCCAGGGCGATGTTGTGGAGGATCAGCTCCGGCGAGTGGGAGTTGAAGAGATAGGCGACGGGATCACTGACCTTGTACTCCATATAAAAGTCGATGTTGATTAGGTTAAAGTCCTTCGTGATCATGATGCCGTCAAAGGAGTTTGTGATGTTCTGGCCGCCCGATCCGACGGAGTATCCGATGCCGGTGCCGTGGGTGGTGATATCCACCATGTGGACCTGCTGCAGATAGGGGATCTTGAAGTAGAGACCGGCGGTGTCCGTGCGGACCACCTTGCCGAACATGGTGACGACGGCGTTCTCCTGCTCGCTGACGTTGTAATACGAGCCGAGCAGCGTGCCCAGCACCAGCAGCGCCGCAATGACGATCACAACGCGTTTTACAATGGCTTTGACATCAGGCTTGTTCCGCCGCGGCGGAGGCGTGGCGCCGCCCTGCGGTGCGCCGCCTACATCCCGGAACTGGCCGTCCCGGAATTCGCGGCCCTGAAAGGGTCTGAAATCAGACATATACAGCCCTCCTCTTTCTTTTGGAATGGCGCTATTCTACCATAACGGCAGGGGAAACACAAGAACCTGCTTGACCGGAGAGGGGGACTGTGATATTCTTTTCCCGGTATTCTGAAACAAACAGAAAACGGAGATGCAGCCATGTATGAAGCTTTGAAAGAACAGTTCGGCAGCGTGTTCGGCGAGGCGCCGACGCTGCTTTTCTCCGCCCCCGGCCGCGCGGAGCTCTGCGGCAACCACACGGACCACCAGTGCGGCATGATTCTCGCCGCGTCCATCAATCTGGAGACGGTCGCGGCTGTCCGCCCCAGAGAGGATGCGAAGATCCGGCTTCTGTCGGAGGGCTATCCCATGTGCAATGTGGACCTGAGCGTTCTCGAACCGGTCGAGGAAGAGAAGGAGAGCACTGCGGCGCTGATCCGCGGCGTGGCGGCGGGCTTCGCGGCGAAGGGCTTTGCCCCGGCGGGCTTCGACGCCTGCGTCTGCTCCAACGTCCTGGCGGGCAGCGGCCTTTCGTCCTCGGCGGCGTTTGAGATCCTGCTGGGCACCATCGAGAACAACCTGACGGGCGCCGGCCTCAGCGCCATGGACCTGGCCAGGATCGGTCAGGCGGCGGAGAACCGCTTTTTCGGCAAGCCCTGCGGGCTGCTGGATCAGGCGGCCGCGGCTTCCGGCGGCATCGTGTTTATGGACTTTGCCCCGGGGAAGGAGACCGCGTCCGAGACCATCGATGTCAAGTTTGAAGACTTCGGTTACGCGCTGGTCGTCATCGACAGCGGCGCCGACCATGCCGGACTCACGGAGGACTATGCCGCCATCCCGGGTGAACTGGGTCAGGTATGCGCCTTCTTCGGGAAGAAAGTCCTGCGCGAGGTCGACGAGGACGAGTTTTATGCAAAGCTCCCCGCCGTGCGGAAGGCCGCCGGGGACCGCGCGGTACTGCGCGCGATGCATATCTACGACGAGAACAGGCGCGTGCTGCTGGCCCGCGCCGCGCTGAAGAGCGGGGACATGGAGACCTATCTGCGCCAGGTGCGGGAATCGGGCCGCTCGTCCCAGCTGCTGCTCCAGAACATCGTCCCGGAGGGCGGGGGGAACACCCAGGCGCTGAGCTATGCGCTGGCCTGCGCCGAGCGCCTGCTGGACGGCGAGGGCGCCTGCCGCGTCCACGGCGGCGGCTTTGCCGGAACGCTCCAGGCGATCGTGCCGCTGGACCGCGTGGACGCCTTCTGTGAGGAGATGGACCGTCTTCTGGATGCGAAGAGCTGCCACAGACTCTCGATCCGCCCGGTGGGCGGCGTGCTGCTGGAGGTGCTGTGATGAGCGTCAAGGTCAACCCGGCCCTGCTGGGCCTGCTGGACTATGCGGAAGAGAAGGGCCTGATCGAGGCCTGCGACCGCACATACTGCCATAACCGCCTGCTGCAGATGCTGCAGATGGACGCCCCGGACGAAGGGGAAGAGGCGCTGGACGCGCCCCTGCCGGAGCTGCTTGGGATCCTGACGGACTCGGCCGTGGAGCGCGGGCTGATCGCGGACGGCGTTGTGACGAGGGACCTTTTTGACAGCCTTCTGATGGAGGCGGTGACGCCTCTCCCGCACGAGGTGCGCAGGACCTTTGCCGAAAAACGCAAAGAGAGCGCCCTTGCCGCGACGGACTGGTTTTACGCCTTCAGCTGCAACACCAACTACATCCGCCGCGACCGCATCAAGCGGGACCGCAAGTGGGTCTATAACGGACCCTACGGCGCGCTGGACATCACCATCAACCTCTCCAAGCCTGAGAAGGACCCGCGGGCCATCGCCGCGGCAAAGCTGCTGCCCCAGACGGACTATCCCAAGTGCCAGCTCTGCGCCGAGAACGAGGGTTACGCCGGCAGACTGAATCACCCGGGGCGCTCCAACCACCGGCTGGTGCCGCTGCAGATCGCGGGGGAGGACTGGTTCTTCCAGTATTCGCCCTATGTCTACTATAACGAGCACTGCATCGTCTTCAACAGCAGACACACGCCCATGAAGATCGACCGCGCGGCGTTTGAGAAGCTGTTCAGCTTCCTCAGCCAGTTCCCGCACTACTTTGTCGGGTCCAATGCCGACCTGCCCATCGTGGGCGGCTCGATCCTCAGCCATGACCACTTCCAGGGCGGGCACTACGAGTTCGCCATGGCGAGAGCGGAGGTGGAGGAAGCATACAGCTTCCGCGACTATCCGGATGTGAAGGCGGGGATCGTCCGCTGGCCCATGTCGGTGCTGCGGCTGCGCGGCGCGGACCCGAAGCGGGTGATCGACCTGGCCGAGCGGGTGCTGAACTGCTGGCGCGGCTACAGCGACGAGTCGGTTTTCGTCTTTGCGGAGACGGAGGGCACGCCCCACAACACCATTACGCCCATTGCCAGACGGCGCGGAGAGGACTATGAAGTGGATCTGGTCCTGCGCAACAACATCACGACCGAGGAGTTCCCTCTGGGCGTCTACCATCCCCATCAGGAGCTGCACCACATCAAGAAGGAGAACATCGGCCTCATCGAGGTCATGGGTCTCGCAGTGCTCCCGGCCCGCCTCCTGAGCGAGCTTGCCGCGCTGAAGCAGGCGATGCTGAGCAGCGCCGATCTGCGGGCGGACGAGAGAACAGCCTCCCACGCCGACTGGGCGGAGGGGATCCTCGCCAGGAGAGCCTTCACCGAAGAGAACGCCGAGCAGGTCCTGCAGGAGGAGGTCGGAGCGGTATTTGAGAAGGTGCTGGAGGATGCCGGCGTCTTCAAGCGCGATGCCGCAGGCCGCGAGGCCTTCCGGAGATTCCTGCACACGGTGAACGGATAAACGGGAAAAACAGAATAAGCCGGAGACGGATAAAAAGGCCGCGGATTTCGGAACAAACCGGAATCCGCTTATGTACTCCAATCGAATTTGTTACAGAAACAGAGGGGGAAGAATGATGACCAATACTCTTGATGTTATGACTCGCGGCATGGCTTGTCTAACAGAAGGACTCGGTGTTGTAGAAGCAGAACAGTTTATCTCTATTATTATCCGGGAAAGATTTGATTATACGAAGTGGCAGCGTCAGTTTTTTGATGAGATACCACAGGGGGGATTTCATCGTAATGCACTGGAGTATGCGAAAGCTCACCCCTATTCCGGACCAGCTGAACAACTGTGATACATGCTCCTGCATCCTAATGAAGGTGCAGGAGCTTTTCTTTGGGCCCGTGGGCTCGTGTGTTGTTCGCTCAAAAAACATTCGATTTTGATCATTCCGTAAACTGACTTTTTCATTGGTTCCTTTCTTTTGCAGTATGCCGCACCCGATATCGGGTGCGGCATACTGTCAAATGTGGGAAGAAAAAGCGATTCAAGCTTTTCCTGCACTTCTTCTCTTTTCTTTCACTTGACGGAAAGACCGACATATGATAACATAAAGAAAAATAAAAAATAGTAAAAGAACATAAAAGAAAATAAAAACATTGACAAAACATAAAAGAACATAAAGAAACATAAAAGAGGAGAAGCCATGGGAAATCCGTTTACACTCTCTTTTGGGAAAAAGCCGCTGGAGGAAATCGCCCGTCCGGTGCAGACGTCCGAAATTGTAGAGGCCTTTACGGCAGAACCGATCAACCAACAGATCTATATCATCACGGGCGTACGAGGTTCGGGAAAAACCGTGCTGCTGACCGATATCTCAAACAGGCTGCGGAATGAGGACGACTGGATTGTTGTTGAGCTGAACCCGGCGTCTGACCTGCTGCAGGGGCTGGCAACCAAACTGGCACGAAATGAAGTGTGCGCAGATATCTTCAAGAAAGCAAAAATCACGCTGTCTTTCCTGGGGGTCGGGGTGGAACTGGGCGAAAGCGCCTCGGTTGCCGATCTGGAAACAACTGTTGGACGTATGCTTGAAAGCCTGAAGAAGAGAGAGAAACGCGTGCTCGTGGCCATTGATGAAGTCACAAACACCGAGAGTATGCGTATTTTTGTTTCCGCCTTCCAGATCTTCATTCGTCAGGAGCTGCCTGTTTTTCTGCTTATGACAGGCCTCTATGAAAACATCGAAGATCTTCAAAATGAGAAGAGCCTGACTTTCCTCTACCGGGCGCCTAAGATCATGCTGCCTTCCCTGAATCTGAACGCCATTGCGTCAAGATACCGGAGCCTCTTTCATCTGGAGAGGGGCGAGGCGGCGGAGATGGCCGGAATGACAAAAGGATATCCCTTTGCTTTTCAGGCGCTCGGCTATCTGACCTGGCAGAGCGGAGAGTCCTTTCGTACCGTCCTGCCAACTTACCGGCAGTATCTGGAGGATTTTGTCTACGACAAGATCTGGTCGGAGCTCTCTGCCAAAGACCGGGAATTGGCAAAAGGTGTGGCGCTGGCGGAAACCGGGGAAATCCGTGAGGTGATGGAAAAAGCCGGGTTTTCCCAGCAGGAATTCTCTCCGTATCGGAAGCGCTTGATCCGGAAGGGAATTGTCGATACATCGGAACGCGGGAAGCTGACCTTTTCTCTCCCGCTCTTCGATGCATATGTGCAGGAGCAGTTCTTTTGAGGAAGTATTTTGGTAGGACGGTCTTGCCAAAGCGGAAAGAATTGGCTATAATTGAAGCCGGTTGAAATCAGGATAAAAAACCTTGCGGGAGACGAGCTTCCCGCGGAGAGGAAAAGCGGCATGGGGAAAATGATCTGCATCGGGGACAGCCTGACCTACGGCTACGGAGTGCGCAGGTCCCAGTGCTGGACAGAGCTCGCGGCTGAGATGAGCGGCTGGACGCTGGTTAACTGCGGCGTCTGCGGCGATACCACCGGCGGGATGCTGGCGCGGATGCGCGAGACCCTGCGGGAAGAGACCGGCAGCCGGGATGAACGGTGCTTTCTCCTGATGGGGGGCTGCAATGATATCTTCTTCTCGGGCAGCAGTACCGGCGCCAGGGAGAACATGGCCGCGATGGCCCACCAGCTCTTTGCGGAAGGCGAGATGCCGCTGATCGCCGTCGGCCCGGGGATTGCAAAGGGGGCTTACCCGTCCATGTGGTCCGACCTGGTGGACTTCCCGGAGGCTGCGGAGGAGATCGCCCGTTATTATGAATGGCTGGAGCGCTTCTGCAGCAGCTTCGGCGTGCGGATGATCGACTTCCGAAGGGATTTCAGAGACCGGGCAGGCATGCCGCGGACGGAGTATTATCTGGACGGTCTGCACCTCAACCCGGAAGGTCATCGTGTGATGGCGGAGCGGGTGGCAAAGGTGCTTGCGGTGATGGACCGGGAGACCATGAATCCATGAAGAATACGACGGCACGTCTGTGAAACCCGGCAAGGAGTGTGAACAGCAATGCAGTTTGAGAAAATCCAGAACAACGGACCCAAGGTTCCGGAGCTTGTGATGGACAGCCTCCTGAAAGCGATGGAGGAAGGGACCATCAAAGTGGGAGAGGAACTGCCGCCGGAACGCGATCTGGCGGAAGCGCTGGGCATTTCCCGCAACTCGCTGCGGGAATGTCTGTCGATCATGAGCTTCATGGGCATTGTGGAAAACCGCGGCAACAGAAAGATCCTTGTGAAGAACGCGGACCGTTTCCGCAAGGCGCGCTCATTGATTGAGCTGTCCTATTCCCAGGACACGTTTGAAGACTTTATGGAATTCCGCCGGACCATCGAGAGGGAGATCGCGCGGCTGGCGTGCCGCCGTGCGACGGAAGAGGATCTGCAGAAGCTGCGCAGCTCGGTGGAACGGCTGGAGGCGGACGCCACAGACTACGAGGCGGACGTGGAGTTCCATGTCAATCTGGCTTATGCCAGCCACAATACGATCTTTGCCACGGTCCTGAATTTTGTCAACAGTCTGATTCTGGAGCTGCGCATGCGCTTTTTTGAACTGGAAGAATACCACGGCAAGACTGCGGAGGCGCACCGCAGAATCTATGAGGCTGTCCTGGCCCGGGATGAGGAGCTGGCAGTCTATGAGATGGGCAGACACCTGAAAATCATTGAAAATTACGAGGGCGCCGAGAGATAAATAAAAATAACCTCTGTCATAGGAATGAAATCACCCGGACAGAGGTATTTTTATATCAATTCTTTTGTCAGCCGATGACAGATCGGAGCAAGAGCCGGACTATGATCGGGAATAATAGTGCGCGGCGGGAAACTCCGAAAGAAGCAGGACGAGGGCAAGCGCGAAGGAATACCAGGGGAGACTGCCCATGGCAAAATAGAACACCAGGATCTGCAGGCCGGCCAGCATCCAGCAGACGCCGGCGAGACGATGAGTTCTGCGCCAGGATGCTTCCCAGTGCTCGATGGAGCGGAAATGAAACGCCGCCCTGGATTCCCTCTTGCAGTCGAAGAAGTGCACGCCCAGCAGGATCAGCAGGAGAGCAAGCAGGCAGGGAAGGAAGAAGGCCATCTCAACCGCCTGTCCGGCGGCCTTCATCATCCAGTAGGAGCAGAGCAGCACCGAGATCACCGGGATGGACCAGCGCCCGCACACCCGAACCGGAGTCGGCGGAATCTTGCCCGCCTTCTGATGCAGCCAGAGCTGTCCGTGACAGATCAGGGTCAGTACGCACATAAGACCGGGGAGACCGAAAACCAGCACGGCGCGAGGCAAAGAATCGTCTTTCCCGCTGGGGTCAACCAGACCTGTCTCGACAATGGCGGGGATCAGATTCCAGAGACGCATGCCGAGCAGCATCGGCGCCGCTGCGGTCAGCAGGGAGAAAACCAGCGTGACGGCGGCCTTAGGGCCGGTCACATGTTTGCCGAAGAACCTGCTGGCTTCACGCTCCACATCGGGAGTGAGCCTGTATGTGTTGTTTTGAGCCTGTTTTTTCATGCGCACGATTATAAGACGAAGCCGGCGGAAAGTAAAGCGAATTGTCGAAATTTACAGAAACGAAACGGAATGACAAATAAATCACATGATTTTTGTTGCATTTTCACAAAAATGGACCTCATTTTTCGCCTTTTTGCCGAACGGATAATGCTTGAAGAACCCGGATGAAAGTTGTAAAATAAGCACATCCAAGTTGGTAGGACCAACATACCATTTGAGCATCGGGGTCTGGTTTCGGATCCGGGAGGATGCTCCGGAAGGGAATGATGGAATGAAGGCATATAAGAAGATCATGGATATCCTCGGATATGTCGAATCAGCCATTCAGGTCATCATCGGTATCGTGATCACGGTGATTGCGTTTGCCAATGTCTGTGTGCGTTATCTCTCCAACGGACAGCTGGCATACACGGAAGAGCTCACCGTGAATATCTTTGTCCTGATGATCATGTGCGGCTGTGCGCTGTGCGCACGTGAAGGCAGCCTTATCAGCCTGTCGCTGGTGTATGATTCGGTCGGCAAGAAAGGCAAGAAGATCCTGGCGTGGATTTTCACCATCTTCAGCATTGCTTTTTACGCGGTGATCGTGTATACCGGCTGGGAGAAAACGGCCCAGCTCCTGCAGCAGCATAAGCTGACCGCGTCTCTGCTGATTCCGGAAGGGTGGTTCATGGCGGCGCTGCCTCTTGGCGGCATTCTGCTGATCCTGCACACGATTGAGCATCTGATCGACATCCTGTCAGAACAGACCGCCGACATGAAGGCACTGAATGAGGAGGCGGCAGAATGATTAACCTGATCCTGTTCGGAAGCTTCTTTGTGCTGCTTCTGCTCAATGTCCCCATCGCGGGCAGTCTCGGTCTCTCGGCGATCCTCGCGATCCTGTATGATCCGAAGCTGAAGTTCTCCATCATCCCGACCAACGTGTATAACGGCATGGCCAAGTTCCTGCTGCTGGCAATCCCGTTCTTCGTCATCTCGGGCAACGTGATGGCCGAGGCCGGCATCTCCAAGCGTCTGGTCGCTTTTATTGACGACTGTGTCGGCCACCAGAAGGGCGGTATCGCGATCGTCTGCGTCATTGTGGCCATGTTCTTCGGCGCCATCTCCGGCTCCGGCCCGGCGACGGTGGCAGCCCTGGGCATTATCCTGATCCCCGCCATGGTGAACAGCGGCGGCTTTACGGCGCCCTTTGCATCGGCGCTGATGGCAGCGGCGTCCTCCATTGCCATCGTCATACCGCCCTCCATCGCCTTTGTTGTATATGCTTCCATCGCGGGTGTTTCGGTCGGCGATATGTTCATGGGCGGCATCATCCCCGGCATCATGATGGGCCTCGCCCTGATCGTGATTGTCTGGATCGAGGTCAGAAAGCGCGGCATCACCAGAAGCCGCGAGCGCTCTTCCTGGGCCCACCGCGGCAAGACCTTCCTGCAGGCGCTGTGGGGCTTCCTGGTCCCGGTGATTATCCTGGGCGGCATCTACGGCGGCATCTTCACCCCGACGGAAGCGGCGGCAGTTTCCGTGGTCTATGCGCTGATTGTCGGTATCTTCATTTATCGTGAGATCAAGCTCAAGAACTTTGTCAAGATCATGGTGGATTCCGGCAAGACCACAGGCTCCATCATGCTCATCATCGGTACCGCGGCGGTATTCTCCTATGTCTGCATGCGCTGCGGCATCTCGAAAGCGGCACAGGATCTGCTGCTCCGCGTTTCCGGCAACAAGTATGTGTTCCTGATCATTGTCAATGTTATCTTCCTGATCGCGGGCTGCTTTGTGGACGCAAACTCCGCCATGTACATCTTTATCCCGATCATGGCGCCTGTCGCCCAGCAGCTGGGGATCAACCTGGTGCACTTCGGCATCATTGCGACGGTGAACCTTGCCATCGGCCAGGTTACGCCGCCGGTCGGCGTCAACCTCTTTGTCGCCATCGGTCTTGCAGCCAAGATGAACGACCTGAAGGACAAGACGCGCGTCACCATCGCCAGTATGTCCAGCGCGGTATGGCCGATGATCCTGTCCTGCGTCGTTGCGCTGCTGCTTATCACCTATGTCCCTTGGTTCAGCATGGTTCTGGTCAGATAACACGGGACAGGTACTCAATCTGCTGATTTCACACGCCGTGTGATTCAGATATAAAAATTACAGGAGGAAAATCATGAAAAAGTTCTTAGCAATCGTCCTCGCACTCGTGATGGTCATCGCTCTGGGCAGCACTGCCTTTGCCGATGATGTCGTTGCAGTCGACAAGCCGATGGAGTGGTCCTTCGCCTGCTCCGCATCGGACAACACCTGCTGGGCAGACATGGGCCGTCAGTTCGGCCAGTATCTGTCCGACCGCACCGACGGTAAGATCAACGTCACCGTCTATGCCTCCGACGCCCTGACCTCCGGCAACCAGCAGGAAGGCATCCAGGCCGTTATGGACGGCTCCACCGACCTCTGCGCACACTCCAACCTGATCATGTCCGGCTTTGACCAGAGACTGAATGTTGTCTCTCTGCCGTTCATCTTCGAGTCCACTGATGATGTCGACGCGCTTCTGGGTGTCGACGGCGCCGGCTATGAAGCCCTCGCCCCCATCGTTGAGAACCTCGGCCTGCACCTCCTGGGTGTTGCCGAAAACGGCTTCCGTCATGTCACCAACAGCAAGAAAGAGATCGCCAGCCCCGCCGATATGGCCGGCATGAAGATCCGCATCCCGAACACCGCCGTCCTGACCTATGCCTACGGCGACTGGGGTGCCAACTGGCAGATCGCCAACTGGTCCGAAGTCTACACTGCTCTGCAGCAGGGCACCTATGACGGCCAGGAGAACCCCCTGCCCACCGCAGACGGCGGCTCCATCAGCGACGTCAACAAGTACTGCACCTACTGGACCGGTGTTTATGACTGCATCTTCTTCTGCATGAACCAGGATCTGTATGACTCCCTGTCTCCCGAGCTCCAGGCTCTCGTTGACGAGGCCGGTGCATGGGCCGCAGCCCAGCAGCGCCAGCTCGAGCGTGAGGGTGACCAGCAGGTCATCGACAAGTGGACCAGCGAAGGCGTGACCTTCACCTACCTCACCGATGAGCAGGTCAAGGAGTTCCAGGATGCTTCCGCGAACGTCGCCGACGAGTGGGCAGCCACCTGCGTGAAAGATTACGGCTTCACCGAGGATCAGATGAGCGAACTCATCAGCGTCTTCACTGCCGACTGATTGGTGAGCGATTAAGCCATGAATATGCCCTGCGGATTCCTCTGCAGGGCATATTTCCCAGACGCTTTGGTAGGACCAACAGACCAGATGATCAGGAGAACTGCCATGAGTGAACAGTTGAATGCGGCGGAAGGGAGACTCGGACGCGTTGTTGTGATACGCCTCGCGCCCGGGACCGACCTGCTGGAGGGAATCCAGAAAGCCTGCGAGCGGTATCAGATCCATAACGGCGTGGTGATCAGTGCCATTGGCAGCCTGAAGCGCGTGCGCTTCTGCGACGTGGAAGCGCTGCCGGAGAAAAAATGCGGATACGGCTACGGAAGGATCCTGGCGCTGGATGAGACCATCGAGCTCACCGGTGCGGGCGGCGTGATCTGCAGCGATGCGGAGGGCAGCATCAACCTCCACATCCATATCAGCATGAGCGACAAAAACGGAAAAGCATACGGAGGACACCTTGTGGAAGGAACAGAGGTCCTCATGACCGCGGACATTGTCCTCGGTGAAATAGAAGGGATATCCATGCTGCGGGAGTATAACGAGGACATGGACGTGTACCTCCTCTCCCCGCGTCAAATTTAAATTATCAGAAAGGTGTGAGAACATTGCCTGAAGTAACAAAAGAGCAAGCAAGAAAGTTCTACGAAACCATGTGCACCATCCGCTGCTTTGAGGAATCGGTCAAGAAAGACTTCCTCAACGGCGAAATCCCCGGCTTTGTCCACCTGTATATCGGTGAAGAAGCCATCGGAACCGGCATCTGCGGCGCGCTGCGGACGACGGATTTCATCGAGAGCACCCACCGCGGCCACGGCCACTGCATCGCCAAGGGCGCGGATGTCAATAGAATGATGGCCGAGATCTTCGGAAAGAAGGACGGCCTCTGCAAGGGCAAGGGCGGCAGCATGCACATTGCGGACTTCTCCGTCGGTATGCTGGGCGCGAACGGCGTTGTCGGCGGCGGGTATAACCTGGCAACCGGCGCGGCGCTGGCCAGCAAGATGATCCTGAAGAACGACAACGTCTCGGTCGTCTTCTTCGGCGACGGCGCCTCCAACCGCGGCACCTTCCACGAGGCGGCCAACGTTGCGGCGGCCTGGAAGCTGCCGCTCATCTTCGTCAACGAAATGAACTGCTGGGCTTCCACCACCCCGTACCGCACCACCACCGCTGTGGAGAACATCTCCGATCGCGCCCACGGCTACAACATGCCCGGCGTCATCGTCGACGGCCAGAACGTCTTTGAAGTCTATGCCGCTGCGAAGGAAGCCGTCGAGAGAGCCCGCCGCGGCGAGGGCCCGACCTTCATCGAGGCCAAGACCTACCGCATTGAAGGCCACTTTGTCGGCGACCCCGAACTCTACCGCAAGAAGGAAGAGACCATGGAGATCTTCCATCGGACCGACCCGCTGAAGCTCTTCAAGGATCAGTGCCCCGAGGGCATCGAGTTTACACAGGAAGAGCTGGACGGCATCCTGACCGCCGCGCGCGCCAAGGTCGCCGCCGCGAAGGAATACGCTGTAAGCTGCGAGTATCCGGACGAGTCCGAATTCTACAAAGACGTGTACGTGGATTAAGGGAGGTGCGAGAACATGCGTAAAATTACTTTCTCTGAAGCAACCCGCGAAGCAATGGCGGAGGAAATGGAAAAATATCCGGAAGTGTTTGTCATGGGCGAAGATCTCGCACGTCAGGGCGGCATTTTCGGCCAGTTCAAAGGCCTGCCGGCCGAGTTCCCCGGCAGAGTCATCGACACCCCGATTTCTGAGACCTTCATCGTCGGCGGCGGCGTCGGCGCGGCACTGGGCGGGGCGCGTCCGGTGGTGGATATGCACTTTGCCGACTTTATCGGTGTCTGCATGGACGAAGTGCTCAACCAGATGGCCAAGGTCCGCTACATGTTCGGCGGCCAGGCGAAGATCCCTCTGGTGCTGCGTGCCCCTGACGGACTGGCCGGCGGCGGCGCTGCCCAGCATTCCCAGAGCGTGGAGAGCTTCTTCATCCACATCCCGGGCATCAAGGTCGTGGCGCCTTCCAACCCCTATGACGCCAAGATGGTCCTGAAGGCTGCCATCGAGTGCGACGACCCGGTCCTGTATTTTGAGAACAAGGTCCTGTATAAGGAAGCCGCCGAAGTCCCCGAAAAGGAGGACGAGGTCCCCTATGAGATCGGCAAGGCCCGTGTCGAGCGGGAAGGCAAGGACGTCACCATCATCTCCTACTCCATCGGTATGAAGAACGCCCGCGCGGCGGCCGATGCGCTGGCAAAGGACGGCGTCTCGGCAGAAGTGATCGACCTGATCACACTGTCTCCCTGGGACAAGGAGACAGTCCTGAATTCCGTCAGGAAGACACACCGGCTCTGCCTTGTTTCCGAATGCGTCAAGCAGGGCGGCGCAATGGCGGAAGTGGCCGCAACGGTAGCGGAAGAGGCGCTGGAGTATCTGGATGCGCCGATCCTGCGCTACGGCGCTCCGTTTACGCCGATCCCCTTCGCCCCCACGCTGGAGAAGCTGTACAGAGTCTATCCCGAAGATCTGGTCAAAGGCATCAAGGGCATCCTGTAAGGCAGCCCGGTAAGGAGAATGAGATATGGCAACTGAAATTTTTATGCCGAAGCTTGGCCTTACCATGACCGAAGGCACCATCGATTCGTGGAAGAAGAATGTCGGCGATACGGTACAGAAGGGTGAGATCATCCTCTCCGTTGAAACGGACAAGCTGACCAACGATGTGGAAGCCGATACCGACGGCGTGCTGCTCAAAATCCTGGTTCCGGAAGGGGAGACCGTGCCCTGCAAGACCGTCATCGGCTGGATCGGCGCGGCAGGCGAAGCGGTTCCCGATGCCGGCGCGCCGGCTCCTGCGGCAGCGCCGGAAACCCCGGCGGCAGCGGCTTCCGCACCCGCTCCGGCAGCGGCTGCACCCGCGGCGCGGGCAGAGGGCGAATACGTTCTGGCTACGCCTTATGCCAAGAAGCTGGCAAAGGAGAAGGGCTTTGACCTGGCCCGGATCCCCGCAACCGGATATAAGGGCGTTGTTGTCGCCCGCGATGTGGAAGGCTTTGTGCCGTCTGCGGCTTCTACTGCGGCAGAGGCGGTCAAGGCGAGCCCGCTGGCGGCGAAGGTGGCCGCGGACCTGGGCATTGACCTGAAGGAGGTCAAGGCAGCTCACGGACGCATCCTGGCGGAAGACCTCCTGCGGTATATCTCCGAGACCCGCGAGAAAGCGGAAGCCGGCGCGGATGCTGCAGAGCGCGAGGAAGTCAAGCCCATGAGCGGCATGCGCAAGGCGATCGCGAAGAATATGCTGAATTCCCACATGACCTCGCCGACCGTCACCTTCAACCTGGGTATCGACATGACCGAGATGAAGCGCTACCGCGAGCAGCTTAAGGCGAAGGAGATCAAGGTCAGTTATACCGACCTGCTGGTCAAGTTTGTCGCCAAGGCGCTGACGGAGTTCCCGCTGCTCAACTGCTCGGTCGAGGACAACAAGATCATCTATAAGCACTATGTGAACATGGGCGTCGCGGTCGCGCTGGACAACGGCCTCGTGGTCCCGAACATCACTGACGCGGACAAGAAGAGCCTGACGGAAATTTCCGCCGAGGTCAAGGAACTGGCAAAACTGGCGCGCGAGGGCAAGCTGCCGCCTGAGAAGCTGAGCGGCGGAACCTTCACGATCACCAATCTCGGCATGTACGGCATCGAGAGCTTCTCTCCGATCATCAACCAGCCCGAGGTTGCGATCCTCGGTGTCAACACCATGGAGGACAAGGTCGTCGTCCGCAACGGCGAAATTTGCATCCGTCCGATCATGAACCTGAGCCTCACGGCTGACCACCGCGTTGTGGACGGCTCCGTGGCGGCGCAGTTCCTGCAGAGAGTGAAGAGCCTGATGGAGAATCCGGCCCTGATCCTGGCATAAGGAGGCGGCAAGAACAATGGCAACTGAACTGCTGATGCCGAAGCTCGGCCTGACGATGACCGAGGGCACAATTGACGAATGGAAAAAGAATGTCGGCGATACGATCCAGAAGGGTGAGATCATCTATTCCGTCGCGACGGACAAGCTGACAAACGATGTGGAAGCGGATACCGACGGCGTTCTGCTTAAGATCCTGGTCCCGGCCGGGGAGACCGTCCCCTGCAAGACGCCGGTCGGCTGGATCGGCGCAGCCGGAGAGACCGTCCCGGATGCAGCGCCTGCTGCGGCCCCTGCCGCGGCGCCGGCAGCTGCCCCGGCGGCAGCCCCCGCTGTCGGCGAGGCGGGCAGCGTCCTTGTGGTAGGCGGCGGCCCCGGCGGATATGTCGCGGCGATCCGGGCCGCCCAGCTGGGGGCAAAGGTGACCCTTATCGAGAAGGATAAGGTCGGCGGCACCTGCCTGAACCGCGGCTGTATGCCGACAAAGGCCATGCTCCACACCTCTGAGATCTATGACGCTGCCACTCACAGCGCAGAGATCGGCATCATCGGCGCCGATGTCCGGGTCGACTGGGAAAAAGTCCAGGCGTTCCGCGCTTCCGTCGTGGAGAAGCTGACCTCCGGCGTCAAGGCGCTCTGCAAAGCCAACAAGGTCAAGGTCGTCATGGGCGAAGCGGTGTTCACCGGTCCGAAGACCGTATCTGTGGGCGGCGACAGCTACACAGCGGAAAAGGTCATCATTGCGGCCGGCTCTCATCCCATTATCCCGGGCATCCCCGGCGTGAAGGAGAGCAAAGCGGTGATCGATTCCACCGCCTGCCTGGAGCTGGACCATGTTCCCGAGAGCCTGCTGATCATCGGCGGCGGCGTAATCGGTCTGGAGCTGGGCAGCGTGTATCTGCGCTATGGCGCGAAGGTCACCGTGGTCGAGATGATGCCGAAGCTGCTGCCCGGCATGGACGGTGAACTCACCGCGCTCCTGCAGGCAAAGCTTGCCGGTCAGGGAATGGAGATCCTGACGGAATCCGCCGTCCAGAAGGTGGAAGACACCGAGCGCGGCGCAAAAGTCACGGTCAAGTGCCCGGACGGCGAGAAGGTCTTTGAAGCGGAGAAGGTCCTGCTGGCTGTGGGCCGCGGGCCCGAGACCGACGGACTCGGCCTGGAGAAGACCGGCGTCAAAGTGGAAAAGGGCTTCATCCAGACCAATGAGAAGATGGAGACCGATGTCGCCGGCGTCTATGCCATCGGCGACTGCACCGGCAAGCTGATGCTGGCCCACGGCGCCATGGCCATGGGCGAGGTGGCCGCGGAGAACGCCATGGGCGGCGACCGCAGCTTCTACCCCGAGGAGAGCCCGTCCTGCGCCTATGTGGGACCGGAATTCGCAGGTGTCGGCTATACGGAAGAGAAGGCAAAGGAACTCGGTATCGCCTACAAGGTCGGCAGATTCCCGACCAGCGGCAACGGGCGCAGCCTGGTGGCGGGACACACCGACGGGATGATCAAGATCCTGGCGGGCGAACAGTACGGCGAAATTCTCGGCGTGCACATCCTGGCGCCCAGCGCGACCGAGCTTATCGAAGAGGCGACTCTTGCCATCAAGCTGGAGGCGACCCTGGAAGAGTTTACACAGACCATCCACTGCCACCCGACCGTGGCGGAAGCGGTGCGCGAAACGGCCCTGGCCGTCGACAAGAAGGCCATCCATATCCCGAACCGCAAGTAAACAAACGGCAGACGGATTCCCCGGAAGTTCTGTTTCTTCCGGGGAATTTTCAACAGAAAGGGGAAGCATATGCGAGGAATTGTAAAAGCGGCGGCAGGAAAGGGCCTGGAGTATCGCACGGACCTGCCGGTGCCTGTCCCGGGAGACGATGAGGTGCTGATGAAAATCCGGTGCGCGTCGATCTGCGGAACGGACCTCGGCATCTATGACTGGGGCTCCTGGGCACAGAAGAGGATGAAGGTTTTTCCGCGGACCATCGGCCATGAGACCACCGGGGAGATTGTCGAGGTGGGCAAAAATGTGAAGGACCGCTTCGTCGGACAGAGAGTCTCGGTGGAGACGCATATCTGGGACGGAACGTGCCCGCACTGCAGAGCGGGGAACCGGCACATCTGCCAGCATATGACGCTCTACGGCATCCAGACGGACGGGGCTTTTGCGGAATACTCCAAGGTCCGGGCGGACGCAACCTATGTGCTGGATGAGGCGCTGAGCGACGAGCAGGGCTGCATCTTTGAACCGATGGGTTCCGGCGTGCATGGCGTGGAGGAGGCGGAGGTGGCCGGAAAGACGGTCCTGGTCGCGGGCTGCGGGGCCATCGGTCTTACTGTAGTGGCGGCCTGCCGCGTGTTTGGCGCCAGACAGATCATCGCCTGCGATCTGTTCGACGAGAAGCTGGCCGTCGCCAAAGAGATGGGGGCGGATATCGTTGTCAACAGCAAAAAGCAGGATCTGGTCTCCACGGTTCTGAAGCTCACCGACGGCCTTGGCGTGGAGGCGGCCATCGACGTCACCGGGAGTCCCGCCTCGCTGAACGCCTCTCTCAAGAGCGTGATGGCGGGCGGACGGCTGGTCTCCGTCGGCCTCCCCGGCGAGCCGGTGACAATGGACATGACGGAGGATCTGTTTTACCGGCAGATCCGGCTTTCCGGTATCTGCGGAAGAAGGATCTGGGAGACCTGGGACGACTTTACCACGGTGATGAAGGATCCCATCTACGACATGGATCGGGTCATCGGCGGAAAATTTGCCCTGGAGGATTTTGAAGAGGGCTTTGCAAAGATGCGCAGCGGCGCTCCGGGCAAAATGTTCCTCTATCCGTGACAACGCCGAAAAACGGAAAGAAATTTACATTTCTGAAAAATATTCATATTATATTCATAATGTATTAAAAATATCTTGCATTTTACGCGTGGCTGTAGTAATATACATCCATGTTTTTATTCATTTAAAGAATGAAAGCATGAAGGGGTGCCGTGCCGGGGATTCGCTGCGGCGCCAAAACAGAAAAGGGAGGAATTTCTATGGCAAAACAGCAAGAGGGAGCTGTTAAGAAGAGCCGCCTTGACCGGATGCTCGACTCGATTGAGCGCGCCGGCAACAAGCTGCCCGATCCGATTACACTGTTCCTGTACCTTGCGGTGATCGTGGTGCTGATTTCCTGGCTGTGCAGCGCGCTGCATGTCAGTGTCATCAACCCTGCGAACAACGAAGCGGTTGAACCGGTCAACCTGTTCTCTGTCTTCGGTATCCAGTATCTGTGGTCCAACGTGATCACCAACTTCTCAGGCTTTGCCCCTCTTGGCATGGTTCTGGTTGCCGTTATCGGTTCCACCGCCGCTGAGAAGAGCGGCTTCCTGGTGGCGCTGATGGAGCGCTTCCTCGGCAAGTCCAAGGGCTGGGTGGTCACCATGGTGGTCATCTTCCTCGGCATCAACCTGAACATCGCCGGCGACGCGGGCTTCATCGTTCTGCCCCCGCTGGCAGCCATCCTGTTCATGTCCATCGGCCGTCACCCGCTGCTGGGCGTGTACACGGGCTTTGCCTCTGTGGCGGCCGGCTTCTGCGCCAACGTTCTGCTGGGCCTTTCGGATGCCCTGGCCTACGGCTTTACGGAGAACGCCGCCAAGATGATCGACCCGAACTACAGCCAGTCCATCGCCATCAACTGGTACTTCCTGATCGTCTCCTGCATTGTCCTGACGATCGGCGGTACCATCCTGGTCGAGAAGGTCATGGTCCACCGCTTCCCCATCACCAGGGAAGAGCTTGCCAAGCACGACTTTGACGAGAACGCCGCCAACATCACCCCGACCCAGAAGAAGGGCCTGCGCGCAGCGGGTATCGGCTTCCTGGTTTTCCTGGCTGTGATCCTGGTGCTTTGCTTCACGGGCGTGCTCGCCGATGAGACCGGTTCTCTCACCAACTCCGCCGCCCCCTTCACCAAGGGCATCGTGTGGACGGTCACGCTGGCGCTGTTTGTGCCCGGCGTGTGCTACGGTGTTGCGATCGGCAAGTACAAGAGCGATAAGGACGTCTGGGCGGACATCTCCCAGGGCTTTGCCGAGATGGGCAACTACGTCTTCATGTGCTTCTTCATCTCCATCTTCACCAACTTCTTCTCCGTTTCCAAGCTCGGTACCATCCTGGCCATTGCCGGCGCAAACGGCCTCAAGGCCATCGGCTTCACCGGCGTACCTCTGATGATCGGGCTGATCCTCGTCTCCTGCATTGTCAATATCTTCATCGGCTCCGCGTCCGCCAAGTGGGCGATCCTCGCGCCGGTCTTTGTCCCGATGATGATGCTGATGGGCTACGACCCGGCCATCACTCAGGTGGTGTACCGTATCGGCGACTCCATCACCAACCCGCTGTCTCCGCTGTTCACCTACATGCCGGTCGTACTGGGCTTCGCCCGCAAGTATGACGAGAAGGTCGGTCTGGGTACGATCATTGCCAACATGCTGCCCTTCTCCGTTACCTTCATGATCCTGTGGATCATCCAGGTCATTATCTGGGTCGCACTGAACCTTCCTCTCGGACCCGGCGGCGGTATCTATCTCTGAGCCGGCGGACAGCGAACGCTGTATTGAATCTACTGCAACGGCCCGAATTTGGTTTGCAAATTCGGGCCGTGTCCATGTGACAAGGAGAACTGTTTTATGAACTTTTCAAACCGGGCTGCCGAACTGAAGGAGACCATCCGGGAGCATCGGCATTATCTGCACCGGCACGCGGAGCTGTCGTATCAGGAGTATGAGACGACAGCCTATCTGGTTTCAAGACTGAAGGAACTCGGGCTGGAAGTGCAGACCTTTCCGGACTACACCGGCTGTATCGCGACGGTACGCGGCGACCTGCCGGGGAAGACTGTGATGCTGCGCGCGGACATCGACGCGCTGCCCATCACCGAGAACAGCGGTGTGGACTTTGAGAGTGAGAACGCGGGCGTGATGCATGCCTGCGGGCACGACTGCCACGCGTCGATGCTGCTTGGCGCGGCCCAGATGCTGCAGGAGGCGCGCGAGACGATCCGCGGCACGGTCAAGCTCCTCTTCCAGGCGGGGGAGGAGGCCTTTTACGGGGCCAGATACTATTGGGATCAGGGCTACCTCAGCGATGTGGACGCCGCGATGGGCATGCACGTCTGGCCAACGGTGGAGTCCGGCCATCTCGCCATCCAGGACGGGTACCTGATGGCGGGCTGTGACAACTTCCGTCTCACGGTACATGGGAAAGCGGCGCACGGCTCGCGCCCGGAGGAGGGCTGTGACGCCATCGTGGCGGCCTGCAGCATCATCACAAACCTCCAGACCGTGGTCAGCCGGCTGAACACCCCTCTGAACCCGCTGGTGGTGACCATCGGGTCCATCCGGTCTGGGACGCAGTTCAACATCATCGCGGATACGGCGGTGATGGAGGGGACGGTCCGCACCTATGCCTCGGAGACCAAAGATGTGGCGGAAAACGCAATCCGGAAGATCGTCGATCTTGCAGCGGCCATGTCCGGCTGCACGGCGGAGCTCGACTACGACCGGATCGAGCCCTGTGTGTGCAACGCCGACACGGCGCTGAATGACATCGCGCGCAAGTCCGCCGTGACGCTCTACGGGGAGGACATTCTCCGTACCACCGACCGGGCGACGGGCAGCGAGGACTTCTCCTACCTGATGGAGAAGATCCCCTCCTCCCTGTTTGTCTTCCTCGGCTGCCGGGATGAGGAGAACGGCTGCATCTATCCGGTACATAATGAGCATTTTAAAATCAATGAGGATATTCTCCCTGTCGGCGCGGCGGAGTATGCGCAGTTTGCCTGGGACTATCTGGATCAGAACGGGGGCGAAGCGGAATGAGCGTACACGAATCCATCGCGGCACAGGAACGGCACATCATCGAGATGCGCCGCCATCTGCATCAGCACCCCGAGCTCGGCTGTGAAGAACGGGAGACCACCGCTTATATCCTGTCTGAGCTGCGTTCGATCGGGATCCCGGTGATTACCTATGACGACATCACCGGCTGCATCGCGGTGATCGAGGGCGGGAAAAAAGGCGCGACCGTGATGCTGCGCGCGGACATCGACGCGCTGCCGATCACAGAAAACAGCGGCGTCCCCTTCACAAGCGAGAACGCCGGTGTGATGCACGCCTGCGGCCACGACTGCCACACCGCCATGCTGCTGGGGGCCGCCCGGGTGCTCTGGGAGATCCGCGAGAGCCTGCCCGGCACGGTAAAGCTCATCTTCCAGATGGGCGAGGAACTGGGGCGCAAGTCGGAGGAGTATGTCAAGCGCGGCGCGCTGGAGGGTGTGGACGCCATCTTCGGCATGCATGTCTGGCCTTCCATGGAAACCGGAACCTTTAATTTTGAGGCGGGGGAGCGGATGGCCTGCTCCGACCGCTTCACGATCCGGATCCACGGAACGGCGGCACATGGTTCGGCCCCGCATCTCGGACACGACGCCATCGTGGCCGCGGCGGCGGCCGTCATGGCGCTGCAGACCATCCCGAGCCGGCAGAATAACCCCCTGGATTCCCTCGTGGTGACCGTCGGCATGATGAACGGCGGTACCAAGCAGAACATCCTGGCGGACGCCGTCGAGCTGGTCGGTACGGTACGGGCCTTTAACCGCGAGTTTCGCAGCTCCATGCCGGAGCGCATCCGCAATGTGGTGGAGAACACCGTCAGGAGCTATGGCTGCACCGCTGAGTGCGACTATTACTTTGGGCCGAGCCCGCTGATCAACGACGACGAGGACCTTGTGCGCATCTCCCGGGCTGCGGCCGAACAGGTCATGGGAAAGGACGCCTACCGTGCCACGCCCAAGGTCACCGGTGCGGAGGACTTCAGCGTGTTCATGGAGCACGTGCCCGGCGTCTACGGCTACCTCGGGATCCGTAACCCCTCCAAGGGCATCGACTGCATCAACCATCATCCGGCTTTTCTGGTGGATGAGGACGTACTGGTGAAAGGAGCGGAGATCTATGTCCGCTTCGCACAGAATTATCTGAATGAGCACGCAGAATAAGTCCCCCGGTGAAAAGGGAACATTCCGGCTGAAGAAGCCGAAGAATCAGGCGGCGTTCTGGCTCTATGTCACGGTGGGTTCGACCGTCCTCTGGGGCCTGGGCGGCCTGCTGGGTGCGCTGGGTAAAGGGGAGCAGCTCGCTTCCGTCGCGGCGGTGCTCTCGGGCGTCAGCTCCTGCTGCATCCTTGCGGGAGCGCTGCTGTGTCTGGGCGAGCGGCGCGGCAGAGAGACGCCGGGACGTGTCCAGCGGATCGTGGAGCTGCAGCTGACACTGCTGATGCTGGTAATGCTGGTGGTGGCGGAGATCGTGGCCCTGCGCGCGGGAGACGTGAGCCTCAGCCCGATGGCGACAATGGGCATGCTGGCGCTGATCTTCTGCGTCTGGATCGCGGGGCCCAAGTTCTCCGGACACCGGCGGTTTGAGACTGTGGATATCCTGAAGATCATCGTCCTCGGGACAGCGGCAACCTGGCTGATCGCCAAGTTCCTGTCGCTGATCACCGAGGCCATGATGTAAGAGAAAAGGAAACGGTAAAATCAATGGATCAGATTGAAAAAAGAATCATAGAGATTATTGACACCCACGCGGATGAACTGCAGGCCATGGCGGAGGACATCTTCCATCACGCCGAGCAGGGATACCACGAGTACCGCACCGCGGACATCGCGGCAAAGTATCTGAAAAAGCTTGGGCTGGAACCGAAGACGGGGCTTGCCATAACGGGACTGAGAGCCTCTGTCGGTAATGGGCAGGGACCGAACGTCGCACTGATCGGCGAGCTGGACGGACTGGCCTGCCCGGACCACCCGGCGGCGAACAAAGGCTATGCCCACTCCTGCGGCCATTATGCGCAGATGGTGTGCATGCTGGGGGCGGCGCTGGCCCTCACGGACCCGGAGGTCGCGGCGGCGCTCGACGGGACGGCGACCTTCTATGCGGTTCCGGCGGAAGAGTTCCAGGCTGCGTCGGTGCGGGAAGAAGTGCGACGGGAGCACGATGTCCACTGCGGCGGCGGAAAGTGCGAGCTGCTGCGCCGGGGTGATATGGACGATATCGACATGGCCGTCACGACCCACTCCCTGATGGTCGACCGGGAGGGCGGAGCGGACCTCATGCTCGGCAACAGCTCCTGCACCGGCTTTATCGGCAAGACGGTGATTATGCACGGGAAGGCGGCCCACGCTGCTGCCGCGCCGCACGAGGGAGCAAACGCCCTGAACGCGGCCTGCCTCGGCATGTCCGCGCTGGGGATGATCCGCGAGACCTTCCGGGAGAAGGACTGCATCCGTGTGCATCCGTACATCCGGGAGGGCGGACAGGCGATCAACGTGGTGCCCAGCGAGGTCATCGTGGATATGATGGTCCGGGCGAACACCCAGAAGGTGATCGAAGAGGTCAGCGAAAAGGTGGACCGCTGCTTCCAGGGCGGAGCGCTGGCCATCGGCTGCACCTGTGAGATCCAGAACGCCCAGGGCTACATGCCTTGCCCGGAGATACTGCCCAACACGCTGATGGAGGAGACCGCGGCGCTCCTCGGAGAGGGGCTGAATGTGAAAAGCATCCCTGCAGGAGTCTGCAACACAGCCAGCACGGATGTGGGCGATCTCTGCTCGGTCATGCCGGTGATGAACTTCACCTTCGGCGGCAGCACAGGGGCGCTCCATTCGGTGGATTACGCCGTCACCGACCCGGTCGTTGCGCACATTGTACCCGCGAAGATGATGGCGCTGCTCGCTTACCGTCTGCTGAAGGACGGGGCCAAGGGCGCAAAAGAATACATCGCGGGATACAAGCCTGCCATGACCAAAAAAGAGTACAAGGCCTACTGCGAGCGCATGAGCGGGTGAAGCGGGAACGAATGCCCGATTCCTCAAACTGCAGCGACTGAAATATTTCTTAACTTTCACACACCGCGCTTGTTTTCAGGCGCGGTGTGGTGTATACTGTCGTAAGAAAACGGGATAAAAGTTACGAAAATCGTCAGAATACCGGCAAAAAGGAAACAATTGATGAAAAAAAGGAAGCAAAACCAGAGCGCGCAGATAGATGCGCAGCGCAGAAGGGAACGGCGGCGGATGCGCCGGCAGGACTTTGCGCAGAGCCTCTGCTTCCTCTCGCCGAGCCTGCTGGGCGTGGGCGTATTCTTCATCATTCCTTTCGGCGTTGTGGTTTACTATTCTCTGATTGACGGAGTCGGATCCAAAAACTTTATCGGGATCCAGAATTTTGTCAGGCTGTTTCAAAACTCCGCTTTTCTGATGGCAGCGCGGAACACGCTGCATTTTTCGGTGATTGCGGTGCCGCTCGCGGTGGTACTGGCGATCGTGCTGGCGCTGATGCTGGAGGCACGGATCCCGATGAAGAGCCAGTTTCGGACTTTTTTCCTGAGCCCGATGATGGTGCCGGTGGCTTCTGTTGTGCTGATCTGGCAGGTGCTGTTCAACTACAACGGCACCATAAACGAGTTTTTGATGCTGTTTGGCACGGACAAGATCGACTGGCTGCAGAGCGATTACTGCCAGTGGGTGGTTATGATCCTCTTCCTGTGGAAAAACCTTGGCTACAACATGATCCTGTTCATGGCAGGCCTTGCCAACATCCCGAAGGAATTGCTGGAAGTGGCGGATGTGGAAGGCGCGTCCGAGACTTATAAGTTTTTTGAAATCAAATTGCGTTATCTCTCCCCGACGGTGCTGTTTGTGACGATCCTGTCGCTGATCAATTCCTTCAAGGTTTTCCGGGAGGTCTATCTCCTCTCCGGCGACTATCCCTATGAGAAGCTCTACATGCTGCAGCACTTCATGAACAACACCTTCCGCTCGCTCGATTACCAGAAGCTTTCCGCCGCGGCTGTCGTGATGGCCGTCGTGATGGTGGTACTGATCGCACTGCTCTTCAAGGTGGAAGACTGGTTCGGAAAGGACGTGGAGGGATGAGGAAGAAACGCTATTTTTCCCGGGGCGTCATGTTCCTGCTGTGCCTTGTTTTTGCGGTGCTTTTCCTGCTTCCGACAGTGCTGACGATCACCAATTCCTTTATGTCGGAAGCGGAGATCAAGGCAAACTACGGCATGATCTTCGACACCACGACCGGCGGCTATGTCTCCAAAACAGTGAACCTCAAGTTCATCCCGGACAAGGTCACGCTGTCGCAGTATATCACCGGGCTGATCAAGTCGCCGGACTATTTGCTGAAGCTCTGGAACAGCATCCTGCTGGTGGTCCCGATCGTGCTTTTACAGGTAGCGGTGGCTTCGGTCGCGGCTTACAGCTTCACACGCTGGAGAGGGAAAATCCGCAGTGGCATCTTTTTCTTCTACGTGATCCTGATGCTGATGCCCTATCAGGTGACGCTGGTACCAAACTATCTGGTCAGCAGCTGGCTTGGTATACTGAACACCAGATGGAGCATCATTCTGCCGGGGATGTTCGCGCCCTTCTCGGTCTTTCTGCTGACCAAGTTCATGCGGCGGATCCCCTATTCACTGATTGAGGCCGCGAAGGTGGACGGCGCGGGCGAGTGGGATATTTTCACAAAGATCTGCCTTCCGGAATGCCGCTCGGCGCTGTATTCCATCGCGATCCTGGTGTTTATCGACTACTGGAACATGGTGGAACAGCCGCTTATTCTGCTGCAGGACGCCGATGCGCAGCCGCTCTCCGTGTTCCTCTCCCAGATCAACAAAGGGGAAATCGGTCTCGCCTTTGCGATGGCGACGGTGTATATGATCCCGTCTCTGCTGCTCTTCCTCCACGGCGAGGAGTATCTGGTGGAGGGCATCGCCAATTCCGGCAGTGTGAAGGGTTAAACGATATAAGCCTCATAACTCACGGGGCATTAAGTCAATCAATCCCGGGAACGAGGTTCCCGGCCGAGTAACGGGTACAGCCCGATATTCAAAGGAGCATACTCGAATGCAAGAGAAACCAAGAAACAGAGAATGGGTTAAGAACGCCGCGATCATCTTCCTTGTGGTGCTTCTGGTGCTCACCTTCTTCTCCAATACCATCATGAACCGGAGCCTGCCCGAAGTCGCGACCCAGGGGGTCACGGACGGGAGTATTGTCGCGCGCGTGCGAGGTACCGGTACCGTCATCGCCAACAGCAACACTCAGGTCAAGATGGAAAAGACCCGTGTGATCCGCAGCGTTCTGGTCAAGGTCGGCGAACAGGTGGAAGCGGGCGACGTGCTCTTCACCCTCGGCGAAGGCAGCAGCGAAGACATCGAGGCGGCGGAGGACAAGCTGCGTCAGCTCCAAACCAGCTATAACAGAACCGCAGCGACCATGCCGGAATTCAGTTATGGAGCGGATTATAACAGGCTTAGCCACTTGGAAGACGCCTATCGGGAAGCTGTGATTGCGGAGGAAGCCGCCTTGAGGGCAGCCCAGCTGGCAGCTCTAAATTCTGTGCAACTTGCAAATGCAAAAGATGCATTAGAAGCTGCAGAAAAAGCAAAGACAGCAGCGGGGCAAGCTTATAATGTTGCTATGTCAAATGCAAAAGCTACCAACACAGAAGAGACTTTAGAAGATTTACAACGGAGACAAAAAGGTATTTTAGAAGAGCTTTATAGCAACAGTATGCCATACCATATTGAGGGCTTCCATTATGGAGAATATGTTGAGACAGAAAAGAAATATGAGGGTAAAAACCTAATTGCAACTCAGCTATATAAATATGATTATAAAGATGGGAATGGGTTTTTAAGCGGGGAAGATGTAATTAATCGACAGATCACATTTGTCCAGCACAGAATCAATGAATTAACAAGTCCGGTAACAGGAGAAGATACAGAACAAAACACTGAGCCTCAGAAGTTCACAATTACATGGAAAAATGATGATGGAAGCATCATAGATCAAGAAACATTATATTATGGAGAAACTCCAGAGCATGAAGAGCCAAGTAAATCATATCCTGCTGAAGGGAAGGAATATTCATTTGAAAGATGGGATCCAACCATAAATAATGTTACTGGAGATGCCGTATACCAAGCGGTTTTCTCTGAAAGTTTAAAAAAATATACGATTACTTGGCTGGATGAAGATGGCATTGAAATTGATTCTACAAGCTATCAGTATGGTGAAATGCCTATTCATGATGAACCAAGCAAAGAATCTGATGGATTAAACATATACACATTTGAGAGATGGTCTCCATCTATTACAGCTGTGACAGAAGATGCAGATTATCAGGCGGTGTATAAGGCAGAGATAATTCAGGGTGAAGATGAGCCTGAAGAGGAGCAAACTGAGTTTGAGCCTGAATATAAAGAAAAAAACGAACAAGATAATACGGATGGATTAATGTTCAACTCCCCAGATTTATCGAAAACTGGAGAAGGAAAAGGAGAAGAAGATAATTTTGGCGGAAACTATTATGATATACATGATAATACAATAATTATAGGAAGTGCTACTTCGGATGATGGTGAAAGCAGTGGAGGGAATGAAAACAAGCCAGAGCCATCGCCGAGTACTTCTTATGATGAATTAGACTATAGAAAGTCACAACTTGTGATGCTGAATTCAGCTTTGGATGATTATCAGAATCTTCAATCATCTATAGATGCTATTTGGTATGACTCCGCCCTTACCGAAGCGAGGGAAGCATATGAGGCGGCGGTTAGGGAAGTTGAAAAATGGAAGACAGCAGTAGAAGTTCTGACACTTGACAGTAATACTCAACAGAGTGAAGCATATAAAACTGCTAAGTCGAATCGTGAGTATGCTGAAGAGGCATATCTTTCCGCAAAGCAGAGTCTTAACGATAAGATATCCAGCAACCAAAACACTATTGCCGGATACAATATCGACTTGGCGGATACCTGGCAGCAGATTGAAAAAGCCAAACAGAAACTGGCCGATCTGACCGGCGGGGAGGAAGCCCAGATCCTGGCCCGAGTCTCCGGTACGATCCAGACTATTGATGCGGCTCCTGGGGACACCAAGCAGAAAGACGACATTATCGCTACGATCGAAGCACCTGACATGGGCTATAGCCTGTCCTTCTCGGTGACCAATGATCAGGCCAACCGCCTGCGCCCGGGCGACACTGCGACGGTATCCAACTTCTACTGGGGGACCGAGATTGTCGCAACGCTGACCTCCATCAAGGTGGACCAAAAGAACCCGCAGACCAATAAGCTGTTGACCTTTGACCTCAGCGGCAATGTGACGGCCGGTTCGGAGCTGACGCTCTCAGTAGGACAGAAGAGTGCAAACTACGACATTATCATCCCCAGCAGCGCGGTCCGTACAGACTCGAACGGCACCTTCGTCCTGAAGGTTGAGTCGAAGAGTTCGCCGCTAGGGAACCGGTATATTGCAAGACGCGTTCCGGTGGAGGTTCTGGCCAGCGATGACTCCAACTCCGCGCTGAGCGCCGATCTCAGTTTCGGCGATTACGTCATCACGACCAGCAGCGCCCCGATCAAGAACGGCGACTTGGTCCGTTTGGCCAATTCCTGACATGCAAAAGAAGAAAAAACCGAAACGGCAGCGGCTAATCCTGTTTTCGGTGTGCGGGGGTATCCTCGTGCTGGCCGTCCTCTGCTTCGGCGCCTGGAGATGGCTTGCCGGGTTGCTGGACTCCCAGCAGGAAGCAAAACGCTGGCAGGGCGATGGAGAGCTGCCGTTCAGCCAGATCTCATGTTTCCTTCCATCTGATGAGCAGATCGGTCTGCTTGAAGTGGCGGGTTTCCGCAGCGAAGCAATGAAGAAGCTGAAGGAGGCATCCCTGGACATCAGCGGCGACCAGACGCTGATGCTGGATGCCTGGAGCACCTCGACCAAGCTCTACACTTCCGGAGAACACGGGAGAGGCGAGGCTTCGGTCATCGCGGTGGGCGGCGACTTCTTCGACTTTCATCCGCTTCAGCTCTTGAGCGGGGACTATATTCGTCAGTCGGACCTGATGCAGGATCGCATTCTGCTCAGCGAAGAGGTTGCGTGGATGCTCTTTGGCGGTACGGATCTTGCAGGGATGAGCATGAAGCTCAATGGTGTTCCGTTTGTTGTTGCCGGTGTTGTGAAGCAGGAGACGGACTTTGCCAGCAAAAAGGCCAACAGTGACAGCCTGGATCTTTATATAAGCTATGACGGGCTTCTGCAGCTGGACGAAAATGCAAAGATCAACTGCTATGAATTTGTTATGGCGGATCCGGTGAAAAACTTTGCGCTGAATGTAGCGAAAGAGAAGTTCCCGATTGGCAAGGGTGAGATCCTTTGCAACACGACGCGCTACGATTACGGCAAGATGATCGATCAGGTACTCAGCTTTGGCTCCCGCGGCGCACAGACGACTGGCGCGGTCCTGCCCTACTGGGAGAACGCTGCAAGGCGAACGGAGGATTGGGCCAGCCTCTGCTGCCTGATCGGGACGTTGGCCCTGCTCTATCTGGTCATTTTGTTTGCCGTGCTGGCTGTACAGTACGGAAAGATCTGGAAAGGCCGGATGGAAGACGAGATCCTGCCAAAGCTAAAAGATCAAACAGAAGAAGCCATCCGCGTTCGTCAGCGCAAGCGTTGGGAACGGAAACACAAATCAGAATAATGGAATATATAAAAGAACTGCCCCGAGTATTCTCGGAGCAGTTCTTTTATACGCTTGTGTTAATCAATATGACCGTGGACGCTGCAATTGTGGTTTTCATCCAGGAACTGGTCACAGCCTTCAATGGGGCAGTGTGTTCTGGCCTGTTCAGCGGCCTTCTCAGCGGCGGCCTTCTCAGCGGCAGCTTTTCTTGCGGCTTCTTCCTCAGCAGCTTTTCTGGCGGCTTCTTCGGCGGCAGCCTGTTCAGCAGCCTTTCTGGCGGCTTCTTCGGCGGCAGCCTGTTCAGCAGCCTTTCTGGCGGCCTCTTCGGCGGCAGCCTGTTCAGCAGCCTTTCTGGCGGCTTCTTCGGCGGCAGCCTGCTCAGCGGCCTTCATGGCAGATTCATCAGTGGCAGCCTGTTCGGTGGGGTTGGCAGCAACGGTTTCTTCCTTGGTTTCTTCCTTGGTTTCTTCCTTGGTTTCTTCCTTGGTTTCTTCCTTGGTTTCTTCCTTGGTTTCTTCCTTGGTTTCTTCCTCGGTTTCTTCCTTGGTTTCTTCCTTGGTTTCTTCCTTGGTTTCTTCCTTGGTTTCTTCCTTGGTTTCTTCCTTGGT
>JAFTGD010000009.1 GCA_017458065.1 Oscillospiraceae bacterium | reverse complement strand
GCCGGAGCAATGAAAAAAATATTTGCCCGTACCAAAAAAGGATAAATATTACGTCATGTGTGGAGCAACAAGAAGAGCGAGAACGCCCCCATTTACTGGGTTTTCTCGCTCTTTTTTCCTTGTTGCTGTCAAAGACGGGATTATAACGGAAATAGAGCTGCTTGGCAAGTAGAAAATCAGAGTCTTTTTTTATGAAACATGCACAAAGGGCGAAATGCCGAATGCGGTGAAAAAGCGCTTGCAAAACGGACGCAGATACGATAGAATAAGCAGGACAAAATTCGTCTAACGATATATACATCAACAATTCGGAGGTTTTTCTTATGATCACAGCAGGCGATTTCAGAAATGGCGTTACTTTTGAGATGGACGGCCAGGTCATGCAGGTCGTGGAGTTTCAGCATGTAAAGCCCGGCAAGGGTGCGGCGTTTGTCCGTACCAAGATGAAGAATGTCATCACCGGTGCTGTGACGGAAACTTCTTTCAACCCCACCGCTAAGTTTGAGAACGCGACCGTCGACCGTATGAGCATGGAATACAGCTATGCCGACGGCAATCTGTACTACTTCATGAATCCCGAGACCTACGAGCTGGAGCCGGTGGACGAGAGCGTCCTGGGCGACAACTTCAAGTTTGTCAAAGAGAACATGGAATGCACGATCTATTCCTACAAGGGAAAGGTCTTCAACGTCGAGCCGCCCTTCTTCGTGGAGCTGGAAGTCACCGAGACGGACCCGGGCTTCGCCGGCAACACCGCGACGAACGCCACCAAGCCCGCTACCCTGGAGACCGGCGCCGAGATCAAGGTCCCGCTGTTTATCGAGCCGGGCGAGAAGATCAAGGTCGACACCCGCACGGGAGAGTATCTCTCCAGAGCCTGACAGAGAGGGACGCCGCCTGACGGACAGTCCCGTCAAAAAGGAGGTTTTCTGATATGACCATTACGGAAAAGGCCGCGTATCTGAGAGGCCTTGTAGAGGGGCAGGGGCTTGACCCCGAGGCCGGAGAGGGAAAGCTCTGGCATGTGCTGTCGGAACTGGTCGGTGATATGGCCGCGGAGCTCAGGAGCCTGCGGGAAGATCAGGAGGACCTTGCGGATTCCCTGGGAGAGGTCGAAGTCGGCATGGACTATCTGGAGGAGCTGCTCCAGGACGACTATGACGATTATGAAGACTTTGAGGATGAGGACGACGGGGACGTCTATCCCTTCAGCGGCGGGAACTTCCGCGTCGTAGACGATGACGACGAGGACGAGGCGTACGAAGACGACGATCCGGACGGGGTCTTCTATGAAGTGGAATGCCCCAACTGCGGAGAGAGCATCAGCTTCAGCGATGAGACCCTCGAAGAGGGGTCCATCCAGTGCCCGAACTGCGGCGCCACGCTGGAGTTTGACATCGGCGGACAGCTGGAGCCGCCTCCCCTGGGAGACGAAGAGCCGCTGGACAGAGAGACCGACTGAGCGGCGGAAAACCCTAAATCGAGTGAACAAAAGCTGCCTTTCCGATAGAGGCAGCTTTTTCATCGGGGAGCGAGAAGAGCACACAGGAGGGGTGTTATGACAGAAACAGGCTATAAACCGCTTGCGGATGAGATCCGACCGAAGAACCTGGACGAGGTCGTCGGCCAGCAGCACATTCTGGGCAAAGACGGGCTGCTGCGGCGCATCGTGGAAAGCGGCAGTACCCCCAATATGATTTTCTACGGCCCGTCAGGAACCGGGAAAACCACGGTGGCGCGCATCATCGCGGACCGGACGCAGCGGAGCCTGCGCAAGCTCAACGCGACGACCGCCGGCATCGCGGATATCAAGCGGATCATAGACGAGCTGGACACCTTCCTCACGCCGGGCGGCGTCCTGCTGTATCTGGATGAGATCCAGTATTTTAATAAGAAGCAGCAGCAGAGCCTGCTGGAGTTCATCGAAGACGGGCGGATCACCCTGATCGCCTCTACGACGGAGAACCCGTATTTCTGCGTGTTCGGGGCCATTCTGAGCCGGTCTACCGTCTTCGAGTTCAAGCCCGTCTCGGCCTCCGATGCGGAAGCGGCGGTGAGCCGGGCGATCGGCATCCTCAATGCCAGGAGAGAACACCCTCTCATCGTGGAGGACGGTGTGGTGCGCCGGGTCGCACAGGCCTGCGGCGGGGATGTGCGCAAGGCCATCAACGCGGTGGAACTGCTCTTTTCCGCGGCCTATGACAGAACGGCGATCACGCTGGAGGATGCGGTGCTGATCTCCCAGAAGAGCGCCATGCGCTACGATCGGGACGGAGACGAACACTATGATATCCTCTCCGCGATGATGAAGTCGCTCAGGGGTTCGGATCCGGATGCGGCGCTGCATTATCTTGCCCGTGCCATCGAGGTGGGGGATCTCACCGGTATCTGCAGAAGAATTCTGTGCTCCGCCAGCGAGGACATCGGGCTTGCGTATCCGCAGGCGGTGCCGATTGTGAAAGCCTGTGTGGACAGCGCGCTGCAGCTCGGTCTGCCGGAGGCAAAGCTCCCGCTCGCCGAGGCCTGCATCCTGCTCGCAACGGCGCCGAAGTCCAACAGTGTCGTCATGGCCGTCGACCAGGCGATCGCGGATGTCAAGGCGGGGCATGTTGGCTCCGTGCCCAGAGAGCTGCAGAATGTACACGCGGACGGAACGGGCTTCGAGCGGGAACAGGGCTACCTCTATCCGCATGATTTTCCCGGCCACTGGGTCAGACAGCAGTATCTTCCGGATGAACTGAAGAACCGGCGCTACTACGAATACGGCGACAACAAGAACGAGCAGGCGGCCAAAAAGTACTGGGATGCCGTCAAGGAGCGCTGAGTATGGATATCCGGGAATATGACGTGCTGACCATGAAAAAAGCGCACCCCTGCGGAGGGATGCGCTGGCAGGTGCTACGGAGCGGAGCGGACTTCCGTCTGCGCTGCCTCGGATGCGGACGGATCGTGGAAGGCCCGAGAGCGAAATTCGAAAAAAACATCCGAAGGATCGAACGGGAGAATGAATGAGATATTCAGAGACCATCAGATGAAAAGAGACATAATCCTGACAGCAAACAGGCTATCTACCGAGTAACTGGAAGATAGCCTGTTTTTTCAGAATTCCGCTTGTCAGGACCGGAGAGAAGAGGGTATAATATCTAATATGAAACTCAAAGAATCCTGAAAAGGAGAAAGATGACGATGAAGAAGATGAGAAAAGCACTCGCGATCCTGCTGTGCCTGGTGATTTGCGTTACAATGCTGCCGACATGGGCAATGGGGGAGGATGCGGAAGCAGTAGAGCCTTTCAGTGAAGAACCTGCTGCGGAAATGTTGCGGGAAGAGCCTGCGGATAATTGGCAGGAGTCGGGGGAAGAACCGGAACCGGAAGAAGTGGTCCAGGCAGCCTATGAGTATGAGCAGGCGGAGCCGAGCGTGGAAGAGCCGGAATATGATCCTGTCGAAGATGCTCTGCCTCCACAGGAGGAAATCTGGGTAGAAGAGACTGTAATCAGCGAAGCAGAAAACGAGGAAACAGGAACCGAAGTATTTGAACCTCTGGCGCTGGAAAGTGAAATAAAGCAGGAAGAGATCGAACTGACCGAGGGCAGCGCAGAACCGCAGGAGGAGACGGCGACCCAAAATGTTGCTTCGGATCAGAATGGGACCAACGGTGAACTGGCGGTGGTGATCTTCCGTTTGACTCCGGAGAATGCAGAGCTGGTTCTTTTCATCCAAAACGAATACAACGAAAAGCAGAAAATTGACGCGGAGGAAGACGGCAGCTATCTGCTGCTGCCGGGAGAGTATTTTTATTCTCTGAATGCGGAAGGATACACGGCGATAAAGGAAGAGAGGCTGGAGATTGAAGCCTCGGAAGAGCCCGTCGAGATCGAACTGGTCATGATGCCAACAGAAGAAGAGATCATGCTGCTGGTCGAAGAGACCGAGACAGAGAACGAGGAAACTGCCGATCTGATGGCAGCATCCGGTATCTGTGGGGACAATCTGACCTGGACACTGGATGATTCTGGAACACTGACGATTAGCGGAACCGGGGCAATGATTAGCTATCAACAGGGCTCAAATGTAACAACTGCTCCATGGGGAGCGAATATAAACAAGGTTATTATTGATGCCGGTATCACGAGTATCGGGAGCTATGCGTTTTATGGATGCAGCAGTCTGGCAAGTGTGGACATACCGGACACTGTAACGAGCATCGGGAGCTATGCATTTGAACTGTGCAAAAAACTCACAGTAATAGATATTCCCGAATCCGTAACAAGCATCGGGAGCGCAGTGTTTGAAAACTGCAAAGGGATCGCAGAATTCAAAATACCCCGAAGTGTAGCGAGTATCGGATCATCTGCGTTCAGTCAGTGCACAGGGCTGAAAAGAGTAGAATTTGCAGGAAGTCCCGGAGATGTAAAAAGCTCTATATTTTCTGGCTGCAATAATTTGGAGAGCCTAAGGATGCCGATCATCGGGCCGTCTCTGAATACGTTTTTTTCAACCAACAGCGGGAGTGTTCCGACAAGTTTAAAGTCTGTAGAAATCATTGAGGGCACCACGGTACCAGCAAACTACTTTTCCGCGTGTAGCGGCATAACAAGCATTGTCTTGCCAGACAGCATCACGAGTATCGGAGCATATGCATTTTCAGGATGCACAGGTATAAGCAGTCTCATGGTCCCATCTGGGGTAACAAGTATAGGAAATGGTGCCTTCAGTAACTGCAGCAGCTTGACAAAGCTTATAATTCCTGACAGTGTAATAACGATCGGCGAGACAAACGGCGGCGCGGTTTTTTCCGGGTGCACGGAAATAAAGACGGCAGGCCCGATTGGAAGCGGAAGCAATTACGAATATGGCTGGACTAATGGGATCATATCGAAAGCATTTTATGGATGCGATCAACTGGTTAGAATAACATTTCCGGCCGGCATTACGAGCATCGGGAGCTATGCGTTTTATGGATGCAGCAGTCTGGCAAGTGTGGACATACCGGACACTGTAACGAGCATCGGGAGCTATGCATTTGAACAGTGCAAAAGTCTCGCAGAAATTGTGATTCCCGAATCCGTAACAAGCATCGGGACCGCGGCATTTGACAACTGCAAAGGGATCACAGAATTCAAAATACCCCGAAGTGTAGCGAGTATCGGGTTTTCTGCGTTCAGCCAGTGCACAGGGCTGAAAAGAGTAGAATTTGCAGGAAGGCCTGGAGATGTAAAGAGCTCTATATTGTCTGGTTGCAATAATTTGGAGAGCCTAAGGATGCCGATCATCGGGTCGACTCTGAATACGCTTTTTTCAACCAGCAGCGGAAGTGTTCCGACAAGTTTAAAGTCTGTAGAGATCACCGAGGGCACCACGGTACCAGCAAACTACTTTTCCGCGTGCAGCGGCATAACAAGCATCATGCTGCCAAACAGCATAACGAGTATCGAAGCATATGCATTTTCAGGATGCAGAGGCATAAGCAGCCTTACGATCCCGTCTGGGGTAACAAGTATAGGAGATGGCGCTTTCAGTAATTGCAGCAGTTTGTCGACAGTCTGTCTGTATTCTTCCATAGACGGAAATAAGATCGGAACCGGAGCTTCTTCTGGCAGCCCAATTACGGATATCTACTATCCATTTGAGACCGTTTCTGACAGTGTAAAAACAGCATTTCCCTCGGATGCTGTATGGCACCTGTCGTCAATGGGACGTGGTGGCGACGGAATTGGCTGGTATCTGTCTGTCAGTACAGGAACGCTGACTTTCTCTGGAAGCGGAGAGATGGACTCTTTCACCGAGGAGAGGCCTTGGGATGTATACCGTGCTGTGATCAGAAATGTGGTTATTGGTGATGGAATAACCGCAATCGGCAGAAGTTCATTTTCCGGGTATCCGAATCTGATAAGTGTTGAGCTCCCGCTCAGCATAACCGCAGTAGGGGCAGGAGCATTTGGTGGTTGCTCTTCTCTAACGGACGTTTATTATTTAGATGGCAGCCAGGTATACCGCGACAGAATCACGGTCAACGAAGAAAATGAGCCTTTTGAAAATGCGGTCTGGCACTGCATGAATTATGTTGGTGACGGTTCCTGCGGCGATCTGATCTGGATTATCATGGATGATGGAACAATGCTGCTCAGGGGTTCCGGTCAGATGCCGGACTTCTCGATGAATGAACCTGCTCCCTGGCATGAATATAAAAATATTATTACAGCGGTGCAGGTGAATGAACAAATCAGCAGAATTGGAGACTATGCATTTGCCGGACTCTCACAAATGCCACGTTTTACGATCCCCGGGAGTATAACAGAATTGGGTACGGCTATCTTTTATGGCAGTAATGTGGGAGAAGTTGTATTTAGCGATAACATGCCCGATCTGGCCGACAACGTCTTCCTCGGCGCAAACCTGACTGCATTATATCCAGGGGAAAGCGACACATATGCAGAAACGGATATGCTTTCATATGGAGGAAATGTCACATGGGTCGCTTACTTTAACGGCAATCCGGAAGAGAACTACTATGTTTCATTCAATGGCAACGAAGGTGAGAATGCACCGGAAAGACAAGTAAAGTATTATGCGGCGGATTTGCAGCTGTGCCCTGATGAGCCTGTACGCACAGGATATGATTTCCTGGGATGGGCTGAGCAGGCGGACGCAGAAAAAGCAGAGTACCAGCCACAGGAATTCGTTTCTAAAAACGGGGATTTAACGCTTTATGCAGTCTGGAAACTAAAAGTTTTCTCAGTGGAGTTTGATGCAAATGGCGGAACAAACGCGCCGGAGAATCAAACAAAAACATATGGAGCCGAACTGGTGCTGCCTGCGGCAGTTCCTGTTCGCGAAGGATACGATTTTGTTGGCTGGGCAACGTCCAAGACGGCAATATCCGCTCAATATCTTCCGGGAGATCTCTACACTGCCGATAATGATATTCTGCTATATGCGGTATGGAAAATCAGGACCTTTACGGTTGTTTTCGATGCTAACGGAGGAAGCGGCGCTCCAGTACCACAGACAAAAACTTATGGAAAAGCATTAACACTTTCGAGAACGGTACCTGTGTTTACCGGCCACTCGTTCCAAGGCTGGGATACTTCACCCGAAGCCGTTCGTGTTGTATATGGACCGGGAGGCACCTATACGGCCAATGATCATGCGAGTTTGTACGCCGTTTGGAAAAAAGAGAGGTATTCTCTGAACTATGATGCCAACGGTGGCCAGGGCACACCGGGAAGTGTTACCGCTGAATATCAGACAGTGCTTCAAATCAGCACATCCGTACCAACACGGGACTTCTATGATTTTCTTGGTTGGGCAACGAGCAAAGATGCGAGTACTGCCCAATATCAGGCAGGAGATCCATATGTCCTGGAGAAGACACAGACCCTCTATGCTGTTTGGGAAAAGCACGCGGTAAACAGCGGAACTTGCGGCGAATCGATGACCTGGACCCAATATTCAGACGGTGAGCTGTTTCTGACCGGGACAGGCACAATGAAGAAATATGAGACCGGAAGCAAACCCTGGAATTGCGAGAATGTCTATAAGGTTCGTATCGGAAATTCTGTGACGGATATCGGAGGGAACCAATTCAGTGATTGCAGCAACCTGACGGCGTTTTTTGTTGAAGCAGAAAATACTGCCTATTCCGTAACAGATGAGGTGCTGTACTCAAAGAATCAAAAAATTCTGATTTCCTGCCCTCCCGGGAAAAAAGGTACAGTACAAGTCCTGAATGCCACAACGGAAATTGCAGCAGATGCATTTCTTGGCTGTGGAGCTATAACGGCAATATCTCTCCCTGCTGGATTAAAAACAATTGGGGATACCGCTTTTTGCCGGTGTGAGAGCCTGACCAGTATTGAATTACCGAATACTGTTATCTCTATTGGTGGCGGCGCATTCAGCAGGTGCAAGAAGCTGGAAAACATTACATTACCTGAAAATCTAACGGTAATCAATTTTGCAATCTGTTATGGGTGCAGCGCTTTACAGAACATAGCTTTGCCAACAAGGTTGACAACAATAAAAGAGTCGGCATTCTTTGACTGTGATACACTAACAGAGGTTACGATCCCAGCGACTGTCTCAAGCATTGAGACTAACGCATTTGGAGGATGTGACAGCCTGCGCAGAATCGATGTTGCACAGGGAAATCAGGCATTTGCTTCCGACAGCCTGGGAATCCTTTATAACAGGAGTATCACAACACTCCTACAGGCGCCGTGTGGAATCATTGGACATGTTGATATACCGGAAAGCGTAACAAAAATTGGTGAAACGGGCTTCTATCTTTGCAGTAAACTCGGAAGCATCAGATTATCCGCTCATGTCAAGACGATAGAAAAATATGCTTTCAGTGGATGCAGCGCTTTGACGGATGTTTACCGTGATGTTCCAACATGGAAAGCAGAAAAAGAACCACTCTATATCAGTTCCAACAATGAGCCTCTGAAGAATGCCACATGGCACTATTTAGAGAATATTGACGAAGGAACGTGCGGAGATCATTTGCATTGGTTTGTGGATGCAGACAAAGCTTTGGTAATTCAGGGATCCGGGGATATACCTGACTTTTCCGATGCCTCCAGCCCTTGGTATGCTTACAGGAATGATATTACGAGCATTGTATTGCCTGACGGCTTGACACAGGTAGGAAGCTACGCCTTTCAAGGATGTACGAAGATGAAAGGCATCGATTTTCCGAAAGACATAAAAAGCATTGGAGATTATGCATTTGCTGATTGTGTTGCTCTATCCGCTGTTAACTTACCAGATCATCTGAACAGTATAGGTAATGGGGCGTTTTCCGGCTGTGTGGGAATAACGCGGATTAAGATCTCGAGCAATGTTCAAGTAATTGGAAAAGGAGCGCTTGAGAAGAGACAGACCCTTACAATTGTGTGTGATCCTGAGACGGAGGCCTTTCGTTATGCGTTGAAGAATGCAATTCCTTATGAGCTTACTTCAAATCCAATCTCGATTTCACCGTCAACAGGGACGCTCATTCCAGGTGAGTCGCAGAAAATATCGGTCCGCAATTTGATCGCATTTTCTGAACCCTACGAAACGACTTACACCAGCAGTGATCCCAGCGTGGCCGCTGTGAGTCAAGACGGAGTAGTGACGGTTACGAGACCTTATCAATATGGCTCAACGGTGAGTATCACGGTTGCTGTGGGCCCATACAGGACAGCGGCGAGCTTTAACGTGTTGGGAGCAGACAGTACGGACCAAGGATCCTGCGGCCCCGGAGCTACCTGGAGTATAAGCAGTGACGGTAAGTATCTGTTTATCAAGGGCTCTGGTGGGACAATTATCAGCATGGAGGGCAAAGCGTATTCAGATCAAGAATGGAAAAAACAGAAACTTAAGCTACGGAGTACAGTAGAATACCTGATTATCGAAGAAGGGATCGTCAGCATTGAGCAAGATGCATTCCAAGATTTCACGAAGCTAAAGAAGGTAGTACTACCAAATTCACTTCAATATATCGGTCAGGATGCATTTTCTGGTGCTCTTGAAAATCTGGATGAACTGCATATTCCGGGAAATATCCACATAGACACATACGCTTTTCGGTTTGCCAAGATTAACAAAATAACAATCGGGGGGATGGCAACCGTCGAGGGTAACGCTTTCTTTTTGAGCGGGCTCAACAGCATCTCATTCATCGGCGCTGCAACCTTAAAGAAATATGCATTCATGAGTTGTTCGTACCTCTCCAGAGTTGAAGTACGTTCACTCAGAACATATTTTCCCAATCAGAATGCAATCATATTTTACAATACACCGAATGCGACAATCTATGCAGAATATGACAGCGACGCATATGAATATGCAATCAAATACAATATACCATTTGTCCCGCTCCATGCTTTCAAAGATGTAGTGCCCTATGCAGACGGAACGCTTCCTTACTATTTTGACTCGGTCTACTGGGCAGTGGACAGAGGCATCACGGCCGGCACAAGCCCGACAACCTTCTCACCCAACAAGACCTGCACGCGCGGACAGATCGTGACCTTCCTGTGGAAGGCAATGGGCAGCCCGGAGCCCTCGCCGGCCAGCAATCCTTTCACCGATGTGAAGGACAGTGACTACTTCTACAAACCGGTGCTGTGGGCGAAGGAGAAGGGGGTGACCTCCGGTACGAGCGCGACGACTTTCAGCCCGGGGAAAGCCTGCACGAGAGGCCAGATCATGACCTTCCTGTGGATTGCACTGGGGAGACCGGAACCCGCGTCTCAGAGCAATCCGTTCACGGATGTTTCGACAGGGGACTATTACTACAAACCGGTGCTGTGGGCGGTGGAGAACGGGATCACCTCAGGTACGAGCGCGACGACGTTCAGCCCCGGAAAGGCCTGTACCCGCGCCCAGGCGATGACCTTCCTGTACAAAGCAATGAGCTGAGGAAGGAAAAATAATAAAATAATACTGTAATCAGGCCGGCTTTCAAATGGATGGAAGCCGGCCTGATTTTCAGTTTTCAGTCTTGTCAAGAAGAAAGAGAGAGAATATAATCATTGTTAACAGGTCCAAACATCACAGAAGGAGAGGCAAAGAATGAAGACGATGAGACAAGTTCTGGCGATCACACTGTGCCTGGTCATGTGCTTCAGCATGCTGCCGACATGGGCGCTTGCAGAAGACGCATTGTATGCTGAAGAGGTGTCGGCTGCAGAATTGATGCAGGAAGAAGTTCAGCAGGAGCCGATCGAAGAACAGGAGCCGGCGGAAATCCCTGAACCGGAGAAAAACTGGGTGTATGAGGAACCCACG